>NZ_AZDB01000099.1 GCF_001434585.1 Companilactobacillus crustorum JCM 15951 | reverse complement strand
GGAAGTTTGTCAAATGGTGTTGAAGGATAGTTTCTATCCTTTGGAGATCTCCTCGTGTGGGAGATCTTTTTTGTTGTTTTATTAGTTGCGGCGTTTAATCTGGTGTGTTGTCTGAATATCGTACTTGAAGGCATAACAAATAAGCCTACCATCGTGACGTTATTGTGGTAGATAATCTAGGCAATCAGCTGGTAGACGCGTGTGAACATATTGGCCTGATT
>NZ_AZDB01000098.1 GCF_001434585.1 Companilactobacillus crustorum JCM 15951 | reverse complement strand
GGGCGATCAATTGAACAGCGTCCCATGATGATTAATCAACGTAATCGCATCGGCGATTTTGAACTAGATACAGTCGTTGGTCCTCGTGGGCATAGTAAGGCAGTTTTATTAACTTTAATCGATCGAAAATCACGGTTCCTTTGGGCATACCGGTTAAAAGATCGGACGACAGTGACTGTTAATGAAGCACTAACTAAGTTCCTAACCACTTTTAATGGTCCGGTGCACA
>NZ_AZDB01000097.1 GCF_001434585.1 Companilactobacillus crustorum JCM 15951 | reverse complement strand
AGATATCGTAAAAAAGGGATATCTGAACGACAATCAGTCGTTCAGATAAGTTGCTCTAAGCGTAAACGCTAAGAGCAACTAAAAAATCGCCCCTACATGTACAGACTTTATCTGCAATGTAGGGACGATTACCGTGGTACCACCCTAATTTATACTTTGCTTGTACAAAGTACCTCAACGACACTAACATGTCCGGGATGATATCGCATCCTTGCGTACCTTTGGCTTTCACCTAGGTAAGACTCCAAGCTCATCTTCGGTCAA
>NZ_AZDB01000096.1 GCF_001434585.1 Companilactobacillus crustorum JCM 15951 | reverse complement strand
AAAAAAATTTATACAAAGCATGTCTCGTAAGGGAAACTGTCTTGATAATGCGCCAATTGAAAGCTTCTTTCATCTTCTTAAAACAGAATGTCTTAATGGATTTCCACAGTGTAAAGATATTGGAGAATTCAAGGAAATCACAAAGAATTACGTCGATTGGTTTAACAATCGACGAATATCACAGAAAACAAAAGGCATGACTCCCTGCGAATACAGGGAACATGCCTTAGCAGTTTAAAAATATTCAATTTTGTCTAACTTTTGTGTTGCACTT
>NZ_AZDB01000095.1 GCF_001434585.1 Companilactobacillus crustorum JCM 15951 | reverse complement strand
GAAGTGCTGAACTACCAAGTGGCGCCAACGGAATCGACTGGAATCTGGACTGAACTGCTGGGAACCTTGATCAAGCAGGGCGTTAAAGATGTGCTGTTGTTTGTGGCCGATGGGTTAGTTGGTTTGGATGAAGGCTTGAATCGGCATTTCCCTAAAGCCAAACGACAACGTTGCCTGGTTCATGTTGGGCGGAATCTGATGAACAAAGTTCGCGTAAAAGACCGCAAGGCCGTGATCAGTGACTTTAAACAAGTTCATCGGGCCGCCAACCGTGAAGCAGCCGAACTGAAAC
>NZ_AZDB01000094.1 GCF_001434585.1 Companilactobacillus crustorum JCM 15951 | reverse complement strand
AAGGAGCAACATTTAGATCGACAGTTAGCGGCTTTAAAAGACGTTGATAAATTATTTACGGATAAATTAAGTGGGGCTAACACTAATCGGCCAGAACTGCAAAAAATGCTGGCCTATATTCGTGAGGGTGATATTGTAATGGTCACTGAATTAGATCGCTTAGGCAGAAACAACCATGATTTGACTAAGATCATGAACTCCATTCAAAATAAAGGTGCCACCCTAGATGTGTTAAATTTACCGTCCATGACAGGGATTGCTGACCCAAATTTACGTCAACTGATGACCAACTTGATTATTGAACT
>NZ_AZDB01000093.1 GCF_001434585.1 Companilactobacillus crustorum JCM 15951 | reverse complement strand
TCAAGAATCTTGTGTAAATGAAATGCCTTCGTACATATAATATGTATCTAACTTAAATAAATGATGCTTCCAAGGTGTCCTGGAGTCCTTTGAACCCTCGGTGGATCCGCTTCAGAGACTTCTCGTTATAAACATTAAACTGAGAAACCAGGAAGCGATCCAGTGAATCTTCCGTTGGAAATTGTTCTTTGTGGTGGGTGATGCGCTTGAGATGCTTATTAAAGTTCTCAATCAGGTTAGTGGAGTATAGTGATTGCCGGATAGCTGGTGGAAAGTCCATGAAAGTGAGTAAATTCGGCATTTTAAGCAGATCTTTGATTAATTTGGGATAGGTCTGATGCCAGTTGTTGGCGAACTCATTCAGTTTCAGTTCGGCTGCTTCACGGTTGGCG
>NZ_AZDB01000092.1 GCF_001434585.1 Companilactobacillus crustorum JCM 15951 | reverse complement strand
CAACTGATGACCAACTTGATTATTGAACTTTATAAATACCAAGCTGAAAGTGAACGTAAGCGAATCATTGAGCGTCAGCAACAAGGGATTTCCCTAGCCAAACAGCAGGGCAAATATCATGGTCGCAAACCTCAATACGCTGAAGATGATCCCCGTTTGTTACATGCCTTTAAACTTTATCAAAATGGTATGAGCGATGTGGATGTGGCTCGAAATACTGGGATTAAGCGGACAACCTTTATTCGGTATCGAAAGAAATTCAGTGTGTATAGATAAATTTCTCATTAAATAAGCAGGGCAGTGAAGAAAAAATTTAAATAGGAGTGAAATAACAGATATATGGAAATAAAACTAATAGAGGTTAGTGCATCTTGGCTTCTTCATCGATGATAC
>NZ_AZDB01000091.1 GCF_001434585.1 Companilactobacillus crustorum JCM 15951 | reverse complement strand
GTATTTCCATTCCAAAAGTACTAGGCCCTTTTTGATAACAAAAAAAGGCATCTAAGCCTCCCTAGTGCTATGCTTTAAGCGACGAAACTCAAGATAAGCGGGGTAGGAATAGATGTCTCAACTAGATAATACACTTAAATTACTGGTAATTACAGACACAAACATTCAGGTGTTCGGTACTCGTGAGGAATTTCATGGTCGGGGCTCGGGTCGCAAAAAGTATTTGGTCATCCAGGCAGAGCTTACCTACACACTCAGGCGCTGTCCCAGCTGTGGATACAATACGTTGCACCCTAACGGACACAAGCTCACTCATGTCCACATTGCAGGACCCATGGACCGGCCCGTAATTCTAGAGCTAAACAAGCAACGCTGGCGTTGTAGTAACTGCCATAGCACTTGTACGGCCACCACTCCAGTGGTATCAACCAACCACG
>NZ_AZDB01000090.1 GCF_001434585.1 Companilactobacillus crustorum JCM 15951 | reverse complement strand
TTTACACAAGATTCTTGACGCTACCTAAATCGATAACACCTTATTTATAATACCTATTATTTTATATCGCTAATGCTTACTAAATGTATTACACGCGATACTGAAAGTTATTGTGGTTATTAATGTATTCGTTGTCAACTAGAAAAATAATGAACCCATATCAAAAACAAATTTTATTTGCACTAAAAACTGGTTTAACATTAAATTTCTTTCGATACCTTATAAAGGTTGTCCGTTTAATTCCTGTATTACGGGCAACATCGACATCACTCATGCCTGCCTGATAAAGTTTAAAAGCATGTTGCAAGCGGGGATCGTCTTGGGTGTATTGGGGTTTACGCCCATGATATTTACCCTGCTGCTTAGCTAAGGCAATCCCTTGCTGCTGGCGCTCAATGATTCGCTTACGTTCACTTTCGGCCTGATACTTATAGAGTTCAATAATCAAGTTGGTCATCAGTTG
>NZ_AZDB01000009.1 GCF_001434585.1 Companilactobacillus crustorum JCM 15951 | reverse complement strand
ATTCGGATTAAATTTGCAATCTACCAATTAACTAAAAAGGATTTTGCCCAAATTAACAGACGTAGTTTGTTTGGTTTCCAAATGGGTTGGAATTACGAAA
Source organism: Companilactobacillus crustorum JCM 15951 (assembly GCF_001434585.1). Taxonomy (GTDB): domain Bacteria; phylum Bacillota; class Bacilli; order Lactobacillales; family Lactobacillaceae; genus Companilactobacillus; species Companilactobacillus crustorum. The sequence goes on along the minus strand of NZ_AZDB01000009.1, from coordinate 69,160 downwards.
GAATGCAAGGTTCAGGTTATTTGTACATGATCTTGCCACAACTAAGAAAAATTTATGGTGATGGTACTCCAGAGCTAAAAGAAGCTATGAAGACTCATAACCAATTCTTCAACACAAGTAATTTCTTTAACACAATTATTACTGGTATCGATCTTGCCATTGAAGGTAAGGAAGGTGCTGACTCACTTGATACTGTTGCTGGTATTAAGACAGGTCTTATGGGACCATTTGCCGCTATCGGTGATTCACTTTTCGCTGCTTTAGTACCAACTATTATGGGTGCTATTGCTGCTACTATGGCTGCACAAGGTAATCCATTAGGATTGTTCCTTTGGTTAGCTGTCAATATTGCCATCATGGTATTCCGTTGGAAACAACTTCACTTTGCTTACAAGCAACTTCACTTTGCTTACAAGACAGGTACAAAACTTGTTTCTGAAATGCAAGGTCAACTAAATGCTTTAACAGATGCTGCTACATTGCTTGGTGTCTTCATTGTTGGTGCTTTGATTGCAAGTATGATCAATATTCAAGTACCATTTGTTGCCCACTTAGGTAAAGTTTCATTAAGTGTTCAAACTAACATTGATATGATTCTTCCAAAGCTTGTTCCAGCCTGTGTCGTAGGTCTTGTTTACTGGTTATTAGGTAAGAAGGGTATGACATCAACAAAAGTTATCTTTATTGTTATTATCTTTGCTATTGCTCTATCAGCAATCGGCGTACTTGGCAAAATTGGTTAGGAGGATTTAAATATGGCATTAATCTTGATGAGTCATGGAAACATGGCAATTGAAACATTAAAATCAGCAGAATTAATTATCGGTGAACTACCTGAAACAACAGCTTTAGGACTACAAAAATCTGATGGTCCTGAAGACTTGAAGGCTAAGGCCGAAACAGAAATCAAAAAGTATTACGGCAAAGAACCTGTTTATTTGATTGTTGATTTACTTGGCGGAACTCCAGGTAATGTTGCAGTCAATTTGACACAAACTTATCCGGAAATGCACGTTATTTCTGGTTTGAATTTGACTATGGTTATTAATTACGCTAATCAAAAATTTGTAGGCTCAGACATTAAAGTCGCAGATCTTATGAAGGAAGCTAAAGACGGAATTGTTGATGTCAATGCCTTCTTGAATGCAGACTCTGATGAGGACGATGAAGAGGATGAATAATCCGTACCGCTATACATTAAGATTAGCAATTGATAAGAATATATATGATGCTGATAAGAGAAAACGATTGATTGATTTTGTCAAAAAAGCTCAAATTGCAGATGTTGCCTTTTTCATCAATCAAGAAGAATTATCAGATGCTCATATAACTCCTAAAAAAGCTCAAGAATTAATCGCCAATGTTGATGAAGTTAGTCAACCATTGAAAGAGCTCGGTATTACGATCAGTTTAAATCCATGGACAACTATGAATCATTCTGATCGTGGTATTAATATCAATCCAGAACTTGATATTAAGCCAATGGTTAACTATCAAGGTGTCAAAAGTATTTCTATGGCTTGTCCAGGTTATGCCGGATGGGCTGATTATATTAGTGAAATCTATGGTATTTGGGCAAGTATTCATCCCAATGAACTGTGGCTTGAGGATGATTTCAGACATTACAAGAATGCGCCATTTAAGTTAGGCTGTTTTTGCGATGATCATATGAAAAAATACAATGATATTTTAGGGACAGATTTATCTCGACAAGAATTTGTTGAGAAGATGTTTACCGGTGGTGAGAATAAATATCGTAATGCCTATTTACAAGTGGCACGAGCTGAAATTTTACATGTGGCTCATATGATTGAACAAAGAGTCCATGAAGTTTCGCCAACTACTACATTAGGATTAATGAGTTCTTGGCCTGAAGTTCATGCGCTTGAAGGTCGTGATTGGCAAAGACTGCTTGATGAGCTTAGTGGTGCAAATACACCAGCTGTATCTAGACCGCATTTACCAGCATATAACGAGGTTAGCCCTCAACAATATGCTCGCGATTTTGAAAAATATACAGTTGCTACCAGAACAGAAATAGGTCCTGAACATAAGATTTATCCTGAAATGGAAAGCTTCTTATATTCACCTTATGCCAAATCAAATAAATTTACGCAATTTCAATTAGATACTACCAGTTTGGTTCATGCAAACGGCGTACTGCTCAATATGTTCAGTATGATGGGTGATGGAATTAATCCAACTTATCATTACGATGATCTTTTAAATCATGATAAGAAATATTTGGATTTCTTATTTGAAAATGGAATAGATCTTGAACAACGAGCTGGTGTAATCGTACCAATGAATCAAGATGTTGCTAAGACAAAAATTGATGCTGAGGGTACTTTAGAAGGTTTAATGGCTTCGCAAACACAATGGTTAGAGCTGCTATCTACAATGGGCATTGCTACTAAACCACTTAATTATATTGGTCAGGAAATCAAAAATAAGTGTGTTGCAATAACAGGAAACTTTTTAAATACTTTATCAGATGAACAAATTGAACAATTGTTGACTCGCAATTTTGCCCTTTTGGACGGGGATGCCGTAGTTATTTTAAATAATCGTCATCTTTTGAATCTAATTAATGCAACAAGTATCGAACGATTGCAAAATCGATCAGGCCAGCAGTCATTTGAACAATTTGATGGGACAACAATTTCTGGGGTTACTGATCCTAGAATAACAATGCTGACTCATACAGGTGATTACGTAAAAATAAATTATAAGGCTCCAGTATCAGTTCATTCATCAGCTTATGATCGGTTTGAAAATCAGCTAGGTCCAGTAACTGTCAGTGATGACAAGTACTATATTTTACCAATGACTGATTCTCCAAAGTACGGTTGGCAAGCTCAATATACTGATATTCGTGAAGGCGACTTGAAGCATTTCTTTAAAGAACAGTTAAGCGTTCCATATTTAGTCAACATGTACAATTGCAAATTAGTTATCGATGAAAAACAAACTAAGATGATTATTAGCAATTGGTCGATTGATGACATTAACGGAATTAATTTCTTCTTAAAGGATCGTCATGTTAAGCAAGCCTCAATAACTTATCGTGATGAAAACAATCAATTACAAAACGAAGTCTTAGATGTGTCATTGGATTCAAAAGGAATCTACCACATTGACTTCACTGTTAAGGAATTAGCAGTTATTCACATTCAATTCTTAGATTAAAAATAATTAGAGAAGGGATCAATATCGTGTTTACTAAAACAGATCAAGAACTAGAAAAGATGGGGGCTAAGATTACAACCCGTGAAATTCAACAACAACCAGATTTATGGAAAGAAGCATTTCAAAACTACACTAATAAAAAATCAGAAATCGATAACTTTTTAGAAAAAGTAACTTCGACATATCCAAATCAAAAAATAAGAGTTATCTTTACTGGTGCTGGTACTTCAGCTTATGTAGGAGATACGCTTAGACCATATTTAAATCGTGCTGGCGATACTTCACGTTTTGTTTTTGAAAGTATTCCTACAACTGATATTGTTTCTGCTCCTTTAGATAATCTAAGAAGTGAAGATCCTACAATTTTGGTTTCCTTTGCCAGAAGTGGTAATAGTCCTGAAAGTGTAGCTACTGTAGAACTAGCTGAAAAAATTGTTAAGAATTTGTATCAAATTACTATTACATGTGCTCCAGAAGGTCATTTAGCTAAAAAGGCTGAAAATGAAGATGCTAATTTGTTACTTCTTCAACCAGCTCTTTCAAACGATAAGGGATTCGCCATGACTGGAAGTTTCTCTTGTATGACCCTAACAGCTGCATTGATCTTTGATACAAGTGCTGAAGACAAAAAGTCAGCTTGGGTAGATACAATGATTAAAATGGGCCAAGAAGTAATTAGCCGTGAAGATGAAATTCAAGCTTATGCTGACCTAGATTATGACCGTATCACATACTTAGGCAGTGGTTCACTTTCAGGTCTAACTCGTGAAGCTCAATTGAAGGTTCTTGAATTAACTGCTGGGGCATTGACAACAATCTTTGATTCATCAATGGGATTCCGTCATGGTCCTAAGTCATATGTTAATGGCAAGACAATTGTCTTTGATTTCATGAGCAACGATAAATACACTCGTCAATATGATGTAGATATCTTGGAAGAAATTAAAGGCGATGAAATCTGTAAAGAAGTTGTGGGTGTCGGTACTTCTGATGATAATGATTTCTCAGGCAAGAACTTCTTCATTGAAGCAGGAGATAAAGATCTTCCAGAAATTTATCAAGCTTTGCCAGATGTAATCTTTGCACAAACATTTGCTTTGATGAATTCAATCAAAGTAAATAACATACCAGATACACCTTCAGCTAGTGGAACAGTTAACCGTGTTGTTAAGGGTGTTACAATTCACGATTACGAATAAAAAGTTTTAAAATTCAGAAAGGTTGAAACAACTATGTTTCAACCTTTTATAGTTAAAGATTTAAGGGAGAATAAAGTTAATGTCATATTATATTCACGCTAAAAAATTCTTTTTAAAAAATACTACTGAAAATGGTGGCTACTTAGAAGTTACTGATGACGGTAAGTTTGGTGATTTCTTCACTGAAGAAGAAGGAAAACCAGCTGGTAAAATTGTTGATTATTACGATAAATTCATTGCCCCAGGTTTAGTTGATACTCATATCCACGGTTTAGTTGGTCATGATGTTATGGATGATGATTTCGACAAATTGAATGAAATGTCAGAAGGCTTGTTAAAAGCTGGTGTTACTTCATGGTTGCCAACAACTTTGACAGCTTCACACGAACAACTCTTGAGTATCTGCCACACAATTGGTGACAATTATAAGAAAGTTACCGGTGCTAAAGTTCAAGGAATCCACTTTGAGGGACCTTTCTATACAGAAAAACACAAGGGTGCTCAAAATCCTAAGTACTTTAGAGATCCAGATGCTGAAGAATTTAAAGACTGGCAAGATGCTTCACATGGCATGATCAGAAAGATTTCAATTGCCCCTGAAAGAAAGGGAGCACCTGAGTTTGTCAAAGCGGTTGCCTCTGATAAAGTTGCTGTATACCTTGGTCACAGTGATGCCACTTTTGAACAAGCTAAGGCCTGTGTTGAAGCAGGTGCTACAGGATTTACACATACCTATAACGGTATGAGTGGTTTGAACCACAGATTACCTGGTATGGTTGGTGCCGCACTTTCAATGCACTTAGTTGATGATGAATTGATCTGTGATGGTCACCATGTTAATCCATATGCAGCTCGTATCGTAGTTGAGAAAAAAGGTGCTGAACATGTTGCCTTGATTACTGATTGTATGCGTGCTGGTTTAATGCCAGATGGCGACTACGTATTGGGTGAATTGCCAGTTGTCGTCGCTAATGGAACAGCCAAATTGAAAGCAGCTCCACATAGTTTGGCAGGATCAATTTTGATGTTAAATGAAGCTATCAAGAATGTAGTTGACTGGAACATTGCTACAGCTGAAGAAGCCGTTGAAATGGCTAGTTACACCGCTGCTAAGAGTTCTAAAGTACTTGATAAATGTGGAATTATTGCTTCAGGTAGAGATGCTGACTTTATCGTCCTTGATGATGATATGACATTGTCAGAAACATATCTTGATGGTGTTTCAAGATATCAAGCATAAAAATTAAAAAGACCTAATGGCCTTTTTATTTAGTCATTAGATCTTTTTTTGTGGGCTGATAATTTACTCATTCGTAAGTAACTCAGTTTGTTCGAGAGCAAATTTCCAAAATAATTCGACCATATTTGAAGTGTTGTCTTTTCTTTTGAGAAATGCTAGTTGGCTATTGACCTTGGGAATGAATGGCAAAACTTTAATATTATTAAAGTCAGTGAGATTAAACGATTTATTCATTGCGATTGATATTCCGACGCCTTGATCAATCATGTCCAGAATCAAATTCATTCTTTGGCCTTTGTAGATAATTTTAGGTTTTAAAGCCATATTCTGAAATATTTTCGATGCAGGATTAGATTTACTAATGGTATCTTTCATCAATAATATTGATTCGTTTTTTAACATGTCGTAATTTATGTAGTCGTGTTGTGCCAAGTTACTATTTTTAGGAACTAACGCAACGAGATGATCTTTTTCATTGGTGATTATATTGCACGAAGGGATATTATAGTGTTGAAAATTCTGGTAAATATAATGTCAGCTTTCTCATGATTTAAGGCGTGTTCTAATTTGTCAGCGTTAGTTTCTGTAAGTTCAAGCCGAATCTCAGGATAATTTTTAGCAAAATTAGTAATGATATGAGCTGCCTGATACTGAGATAAAGATGGCAGAACTTTAATTACTAAAGGACGTCCCTTTAGTCCAACCTGATGATTGATTAATTGATTTAAACTATTTTCTTGCTGCAAGATTTCTTTAGCCTTGGGTAGTAGTGCCATGCCGGTTTTTGTCAGCTTAACTTGGCGATGAGCCCTTATAAAGAGTTTTACTTTCCATTCATCCTCAAGAGCAATGATGTATTTTGAAATTGTCGATTGTGAAAGAAATAATCTTTCAGCACTTTGACTGTAATTTTGAGTTTCCGCTAAATCAATAAAGACGGCTAATTTTTTAGTATCCACCATTTACCTTCTAACTATTCTTAATTTGAATAGTCTAACATAAAATCGGAATTGTTCTTCAATTTGGCGACAACTAGACTATTACTTGTAGTTATTTTTAATCAATACAAGGAGTCTTTTTTATGCCAGTTGGCGTTATAACGAATATATTTGCTATTCTTTTTGGTGGAATCGCTGGAACACTTGGTGGCAAATTAATGTCAGATAATTTTAAAGAAGGTCTAAATATGACCTTCAGTATTTGCTCGATTTGCATGGGGATTTATGCAATTGCGCCTTTGAAGAATTTAGCTGCGGTTATTTTTGCAGTTATTATTGGAACTAGTTTAGGTATTATTTTTCATTTGGGAAAAGCTGTTAATCGTGGTGCTCAGGGTATGGAACGATTCATTTCACGTTTTGTTAAGGCACCCGCTCAAATGGATCAAAAAACATTTGAAACGACTTTAGTTACTGTGATTGTTTTATTTTGTGCTAGTGGAACGGGTATTTATGGTACCTTGACCGAAGGTATTAATGGTGATGCAACTATTTTGATATCTAAGTCGATTCTTGATTTTTTTGCCGCAGTTATTTTTGGGGCCAACTTAGGGGCAGTTATTTCACTCATTGCTGTTCCACAATTTATTATTCTAATGATAATTTTTTTTCTAGCACATATTATTGTCCCTCTGACTACGCCAGATATGATTTTAGATTTTAAGGCAGCCGGGGGAGTCTTGATGTTGGCCAGTGGCTTTCGTATCACAAAGATTAAAATGTTCCCTACCGCTGATATGATTCCTATTATGGTTGTTATCATGCCCATATCCTGGCTCTGGACTAATATTATCGTCCCATTGATTCATTAAAAAATATTGTTTAAAGTTTGAAAATAAAGAGACAGTGCGATGACCAAGAGGGGTTATTGTACTGTCTCTTTATTATTAAAATCTGAAATTTGTTAATTCAAGAAATATTGTTGTGAGGTTCAAGACATAAACAAGCAATAAGAAAGGTAATCTTGAATTAATATATAAGGACGGTGAAGCGAGATGGATAAAAATACAGAAATTATTGAAAGTATGAAGAATTTAAGTACAGCTTTGAATAAATATCACAGTAATACTGAGACAGCACACTATGTTCAAGAAACTTTAATAGAATTACAGAAAAGCAAAGCGGTTGATTTTATCGGCAATTTTATGTATTTTTTAACAAAAACCGCGATGTTGAAAAGATCGGAAGGTGTCGTTTTGAATGAGACCGAAGATAAATTGTGGCATGAAGTAGCTTCTTATAAGGATATTGGCTATAAGCTTTTCCCAGGAATCGGATTTTAAAAAATTTATAGTTAATAAATTTAATTGTCGTCGTGGTATAGACCGGTAGAAAATGGTATAATGAAACCGTTAAAATTAGAAGGAGAATAGATAATGTCATATTACATTCACGCTAAAAAATTCTTTTTAAAAAATACTACTGAAAATGGTGGCTACCTGGAAGTCACTGATGACGGTAAGTTTGGTAAATTCTATACTACTGATGATAAGAAACCAGAAGGCAAGATTGTTGATTATTCAGACAAGTTTATTGCCCCAGGTCTTGTAGATACACATATTCATGGTTTGGTTGGACATGATGTTATGGATGACGACTTCGACAAGTTAAATGAAATGTCAGAAGGTCTTTTGAAGGCTGGTGTTACTTCATGGTTGCCAACAACTTTGACAGCTTCACATGATCAACTAAAACATATTTGTCAAACAATCGGTGACAATTACAAAAAAGCTACTGGTGCTAAGATTCAAGGTATTCACTTTGAAGGACCTTTCTATACAGAAAAACACAAAGGTGCTCAAAATCCTAAATATTTCAGAGATCCAGATGCTGAAGAATTTGAAGATTGGCAAGATGCTGCCCATGGCATGATTAAGAAAATTTCTATTGCTCCTGAAAGAAAAGGCGCTCCAGAATTTGTTAAAGCAGTTGCTTCAGATGATGTTGCTGTATATCTTGGTCATAGTGATGCTACCTTTGAACAAGCCAAGGCTTGTGTTGAAGCAGGTGCTACAGGATTTACACATACATACAATGGTATGAGTGGATTAAATCACAGATTGCCAGGTATGGTTGGTGCTGCTCTTTCAATGCATTTAGTTGATGATGAATTAATCTGTGATGGTCATCACGTTAACCCATTTGCTGCTCGTATCGTAATTGAAAAGAAGGGTGCCGAACACGTTGCCCTAATTACTGATTGTATGCGTGCTGGTTTAATGCCAGATGGTGACTACGTACTAGGTGAACTACCAGTTGTCGTTGCCGACGGAACAGCTAGATTAAAAGATGAAACACACAATTTGGCTGGTTCAATTTTGATGTTAAATGAAGCTATCAAGAATGTAGTTGATTGGAATATTGCTACAGATGAAGAAGCTGTTGAGATGGCTAGTTATACAGCTGCTAAGAGTTCTAAAGTACTTGATAAGTGCGGTATCATCGCTGATGGCAGAGATGCTGACTTTATTGTACTTGATGACGATATGACATTGTCAGAAACATATCTTGATGGTGTTTCAAGATATCAAGCCTAGTTTGTCTAAACCGATAATTTAATTATGAAAATGCAATAAAACCGAGGATATTAAAGTACTCTCGGTTTTTTGTATTTTGGGCATTGATGTATAATTTACATATTGGAGGATTTATGATGGATAAAAAAATTATTGCTCATAGAGGAATACCAACTTTAGCACCAGAGAATACAATGGCTTCTTTTAATGTAGTTGTTAATCATGATGTTAAATGGATCGAAACTGATCTAAGTATTACTAAAGACGAAAGTGTTTTTGTGATCCATGATGATAAGCTGAATCGTACAACTAATCAATCAGGCTCAATCGAAACAGTTGATAGTTCAGTAGTTGAGAGTGCCGATGCAGGATATTGGTTTGCAGAAAGGTTTCGTGGAGAAAAGGTACCAACTTTGGATCAATTGATCGATTTTCTTAATATCCACAAAATAAATGCCAATATAGAATTAAAAGGTGTTGTTGGGGACAATGCTAATTATTTGGCTGATAAGTTAGTTGAAAAATTTGCTAAAGCATTGGAACGCTTGGATGAACATGTTGAATTGATTATTTCAAGTTTCAATCCCATAATGCTAGAAAAAATGTATAAGTTAAAGCCTGATTTAAAATATGCGGTATTATTTAGTCGTGCCACATTAGGTGATGATTGGAATTTAGTTATGCAAGCATGTCATGCTCAAATAGTTCATCCTGATAGTGCAGGTTTAACGGAAAATAAAGTAAAACAAATGAAAGACTATGGTTATGAAATCAATGTTTGGACGGTTGATGATATCAATCGTGCTCAAGAATTGTTGAGTTGGGGCGTAGATGGAATAATCACTAATATTGCCGATCGGATGTCTTTTTTAGAAGAATAAAAGCATACAAAATGACCTCAGAATCAGTTGAACGAGTAACTGTATTCCGAGGCCTTTTTGTCTAGACTAAATTGGAGGATTCATATTGAAAATTATTAGCTTGCTGTTTTTTTAGGGGCAGAAGCCTGACTCCAATAAGTTAAACACAGTATCTATGAATTTAAATTGACCAATACTGCAAAATCTAATCTATTTTTCAGATCTTGCCTCATCTTGATTCAATCTAAGATTTAAAACTATTCCCATTCATAATAACTACCGCTATTACGATTTTTTAAATCGGTGAAATTTTGGTAGATGCTTGCCCACAGTGTGAGACTTCGAAGAATAGGAACTACATCGCTTTCATTTCTATTCTTCTTGATGACAAGTATAAACAATTTTGAGTAATAACCAATAAAAGACCCCCACAACGTACTCTATGTACAGTTAGATTGTATCTTCAATATTCCAACTTAGAGTTGTTTGATATTTCCCTGCAGTTGAATTAGTACCATTAAGTTGTAAAAGCAGACCTTCATCTTTATTCCAATTTATTGATTGAAAAGTTTGATCTTCGTTAGAATCGGCAATTAAAAATTTATTAGTAAGAGGATAAATAATACCGTTACGACAAAAATCTAAAGTGGCTGCTAAAGGGATTTTGCCATCTTTTAGAAATGGCTTAGGTTGATTCAAGTAAAATTTTACAGGGTTCTTTTTGCGTCTTTCATCATCGATAGAAATGACATTATTAGGGGAATTAGTATCGCTTGTCCGATATTTTAGACCTTTATTTTCAAAAGAATAAATGGACTCGAATTGAATGTCTTTAATATGAGGAATGATTTGATTAGTTATGTATTTTAAATGTAATTTTGAACCAATACCTTGATAGCTGTTATTTTCGGAATCCGTACCTGTAAAAGAAGGAGTGGAAGCAAATTCCATTTCTTTTTTTATACCTCGGGTTAAGGTATTGATTACAACTTGATGGTGAGCACCCATTTTAAGTTCGTTGACGTCAATATCTATTAATTTGTTACTGTTGTTAGTATTAGATATCGATTCGTAGTCAGTGGTAAGTTTTCCATCGATTGTAATACTGTTTATTTCAGTCCCTAAGCTAAGATAGGTTTTTAAATGAGTGTTAAGAAGATTGTGATTACTATTATTATTTAAATTCATAGTGTATTCAATGATATCGCCATTCACGACATTGTTGAGATAATTGTCAGTATCAGTTTCATTTTTAAAGGAAGTATTTTTCTGTTTGTCAGTTAGCACAACTTTTGAATCCAGAGCTGGTAAAACAGTTAATAGACCGTAACTGGTTCTTAATTCTTTGTTCTTTAGCTTAATGATGGCGTAATATTTTTCGCCATCATCCTTACTGGAAGTTATATCGGTGGTATATTCAAAAGGATTAGTAGGTGTTGATAAAGCAGTCGTTTGTTTATCATCTTTACTTTTTTTATACCATTGGACTTTTATATTGTTGTAATCGTTATCTCTAGTTGCATTATCGAATCCTTGAATAGAAAAGGTAACTCTTTGTCCAGCTCGAACTTTTTGATCAAAAAGTCCGCCACCTACATTCATTAACTTAGTGTCACTAGCTTCAGTGCCATCCTTATTAATAATTGTACCTTTAACAAAGAAACTGCCTTCTTTACCAGGGACAGCCGTAATTTTTCCGTTGGAATCTATTGTAGCTAGAGATGGATCACTGACAGACCAAGTGACCTCTTCAGTGGAGTTTTGAGGGTCAGGAGTAGCGTTCGCAAAAGCAGTGTCATTGTTAAAAGTGTTAGTTGAATTGTAAATGTAATTAGTATCAACATTTACTGTTAAGGATTTGGCGGGAACATCGCGAGATGTTACATGAACTGCGGCCACATTTGAGTAGTAATTTTCGGAGGTGAAAATTCCTCGATAGTGGTCATGAAGCTGATAGTAGGTGGTCCCAAGTTGGTTAGTTTTGACCTTTAAAGAGGAGCTATTAGAGTTAGGAACTTGACTCCAACTCGGATCATCCTCTTTTCTTTGGTACCAAGTATGTGTAAGAGGTTCAAAAGGATTTTCTGTGAAACTTGCTGTAGATCTTACTGAGTTAGTTACAATTGATAGCTCATTGCCAGAAGTAATGTAGTAGTCTGGTTTGGGATTGATATTGAAGCCGCCAGAAAGCCAAATACCTATACCCATACCCATACCCATACTGATGGGGCGCTTAGAAGGTTTGCGATAGTAATTATTATCTTCGCGGCTAGCGGCTTGAATTATTTCTGGTTGCTCTCCTACTACGAATAATAAGGAGAGCGTGAGAATAGGTAAAATAAGAAATCTGAGATTTTTAAAAATAAAAATTAGATTCATAAAATTCCTCCTCACTAGTTGTCTATACCAGTACTTAGTATATAAAATAATAGTGATAAGAGAAAGCAAATATTGCAATTTATTTTTCAATATTTTGATAACAAAAAAGCTATAAATCCGACTACGGGATTTATAGCTTTTTTAAAATATAATTTATACATTAAGAATCTATCTTATTCTAGGGCGTAGAGCATATGCCATTACTAATGAAATGATTGAAGTAATTAGCAAGACATAGAAACTTGTTCCAAATGATCCACTAGTAGTAACAGCAACTTGACCAGTGATAGCAGAGGAATTTACCACTCCAGCATATAAAATACCGTATAAGGCGGCATAAAGTATGGTAGGGAGTAGTGTGAAAATTCTTACCAACCGAATACTACCACGAGATCTAAAGCATCCGGCAATCAAGGCTATTACAGGGGACATGAAACAGATTAAGCGAATAGCAGAAAATCCATTAGTTATCCAAGTAGGCTGTGCCCCTAAATTGGCGGTGTAACTTGCAGCATTTGCAATTGTACTTGATAGAGATAATCCATCTAGGAAAGGACCACTAACAGAAGCGATGAAACCAATAATTGATGAAACAATAATTATTTTTTGCGTAGTAGTCTTTCTATTAGGTTTTAGTCTATCGGCAGCCGTTTGGTATTTTTGCTTTTTGGCAGCTTTAGTAGGTCGAGCTTCGTAGTTTTCAGTTGGTGCATCAGTAGCAGTATTATCAGAGCTCTTTTTCAAAGAGGTTTCTTTTTTAAGAGCTTTATTGGCTCCTAATTCGTTCCCGTGTCGTAATTGGGAAAGTAAGAACCATAAGATAATAACGATTGCTAAGGCAATGAAGCCATAATTTCTTTTGACAACTAACAGAATAGCAACGATAATCACAGCAAAGATACTTACATATGAGTTGTTTTTAGTAAACTTCAGCATGTTGTGAATAAAGCCATCATTAGGGTCAACTTCTTCTGCCTTTTGCTTAGCAGCAGCTGCTCTTCGCTCACTTTCAGTAGGTTCAAAAGGATCTTTAAGAGGGTCCTTGATAGGATCTTCAAAGGTCTTATTGTATTTACTTGGTTCAGTCTTTTTATAAGGCTTTTGGGAAATAGGGTTGAAATCATTCTTACTGTAAACTTGAGTTTTATCGTCGATGGGTTCATCGGCACTCGTTTTACTGAAAGATGATCGGTTAGAAGACCCACCATAAGTTTTCATTTCTGGTTCAGGATCTGGACGAATTGGCTCTTCTTTTTTTTGTACATGAGGATGATCGAAAGATCCATATTCCTGTTTTTGAGCAGGTGCTTGTTGTAAAGAAGCCTTTTCTTCAGTTTTAGTTTCTGAAGAAGGTTCCTCTTGATTTAATTCATTTTCGATTTCAGACAATGAACGAATGGTATCATCATCTTTTGTTTCTTTTGTATCCTCGGTATTTTTCTTTTTAAGGGCCCAACCGCAGTTATCACAAAATCTCTGATCTGGATCAACTTTATGGCCACAATTTGGACAAAACATTTTTCGCATTCCTCCATTATGTTGACAAAACAAGTATACAAGAGAACCTATTCTATAGGAAGACATTCAGTGAAAGTTCACAGAAATGTCACATGTTGTATATCCGAAACTCAATTATACAAAATATTCTTAGACTTTGCTTAAAAAGATGATTTAATTTTATTTAAAACTCAGCTATATATACAAAATACCTAATGACTCAGTAAATTTACAAGTCATTAGGTATTTTATTTTAATTAGTTTAAAGTACTATTTGTTTTATTCATCAGTCAATGAATCACGAGGGTCCAACTTAGCGGCACGTCTTGAAGGAGCAAGTGCAGCTAACAAACTAATTACTATACTAATAACGATACCGAAGATAAAGTTACCTGGGGAGATGGAAACAATAGTGGCTTTGAAGGCACTTTCGGTTCCGGCATTGACTCCCATTTGAGCGAGCCAGGCAATGATTGAAGCGAAGACACCTGATAATAGTCCGATTAAGAATGATTCGGAGATGAACATATTACGGATATCTTTCTTTCTAGCACCGATGGCACGTAAGATACCAATTTCTTGAGTTCTTTCGGAAACACTGATGTAAAGAACCACAATAATCATGATTGCTGAAACTATTAGAGAAATTCCAGCGATACCAGCTAGAACATCGAAGGCTAGTTTCAAGTAAGTATTTAGTGAATCGATGATGGCACCGACACCAGTAATGGTGTATTTATTTTGCTTCTTTTTATCAATTGTCGTCTTGTAAGATTTAACTTTTTCTTGAACACCTTTAACGTTCAAAGTGTTATTAACTGACAGAGTGACGAAATTTGGTTTGATGGAAACATTGGCGTCCTTAGCAGCTGATTCAAGTGTGTTATAAGTAACAGCAGAAGAACCGGATTTAATGATGCCGGAAACTTTTAAATTCATAGCTACTTGAGTAGGTTGATTATTTTTATCCAAACTAGTGATATACATCTTCACTGTTTTACCAACCATATTTTTGTAATTATTTTTATCTAGCTTTTGAGCATCAGATTTTAATAGAATGATTTGATTATTTCCTGGCTTTTTACCTTTGGTAATATCACCGGGCTTTTCAGTTGCGTTCCAAGTTTGGAAAAATTGAATGGATGTGTTTTTAGTTCCGTAGTTTACCTTTGGCGATTGTGCAAAATAAGCTTTTTCAACTTTTTTAACATTTTTGATTTTCTTAAATGTATTTACATCAGAGTTGCTGATATTGATACTATTTGGATCGGTATTGTCACGTGAAACAGTTTTGGTTACTTGTATGGCATTAGGATTGACCTGCTTAGTCATTTCACCATTAATATAGTTGGTAATCCCTGAACCTAGGCCCAACATAAAAATAACTGAGAAGATACCAATGGCGGCACCAATGATGATTAAGATATTACGTCCCTTGGTATAACGCATATGTTCCCATGCGAGACGGAAAGTATCGCCAAAACTCAAATGAGTGATTTTTTTGTCAGTGCTGATCTCATTGGGAATAGGATAGGAATTGCGTAATTTTTTGTCAGAATCAACTTTTCCATCTTGGAGATGCACAACTCGAGTACCATAATCCGCTACGATTTGAGAGTGGGTAACGGCAATAACCAGTTTGCCTTCTTTAGCAATGTCGTCGAGAATCTTCAAGACTTCTTCAGTATTCTCGGAATCAAGAGCACCGGTAGGTTCATCAGCAATAATTATTTCAGGATCGTTAGCTAGAGCACGGGCGATGGCCACACGTTGCTTTTGACCACCAGATAATTGACTAGGATGTTTATCAAGATGTTCTGATAAACCAACCTTAGCTAATAATGACTTAGCACGATCAATCCGTTGCCCCTTATTGAGGTCCGACATTTCTAATGGCACCATGACATTTTCTAAAATAGTCAGATGGCTGATTAAATGAAAACTTTGAAAAACAAAACCGACAGTATGACTACGATAATTGTCGAGGGCTTTGTCGGAGCCCTTTTTTAAAGACTTGCCATTGACTAGGATATCGCCTTGAAATTGCGAATCAAGACCACCGATAGTATTTAGTAAGGTAGTTTTACCACCACCAGATTCACCAAGAATAGAAACAAATTCTCCACGATCTAGTTTGAGATTAATTCCCTTTAAAACTGGAAATTCTTGTTTGTTCAGCATAAAGGATTTTTTGACGTCCTTTAATTCAAGTAAGCTCATTTAGTTACCCCTCTTCATTATAATTAGGCGTACGTTGTAGGCCCTATTATAGTATGTTTAAAATTATTTTTCCTTTTTGAAGATTATAGAATTAATAAAAAAACTTCTAATCGTTCATCGACAATTAGAAGTATAGCTTGATTTAAAATATTTAGATATTGAAATAGGTCATAAGATTAATATGACTTTAGTCATATTTTTTCATAAAGAGAGCGACTTCAGTTCGATTGTTAAGCTGCAGTTTTTCAAAAATATTTGTAATGTAATTTTTGACAGTGCCTTCGGATAAGAAAAGAATTGTACTAATTTCTTTGTTACTCTTGCCATCGGCGATTGCTCGAGCAATTTGTAATTCTCGGGTTGTTAAATTAGCAATCATGTCTTGCTGAGTTTTATTTTGGAGACCAGCCACTAAGCTATCACTGATCTGACTGCCGATAATGGCTTCATTGCGATAGACTTTTTTGACGTCGCTAATTAATTCCTTTCCATCGGTATCTTTGAGCAGATAGCCATTAGCACCATTTTTAAGTGCTTGAAAAATATATTCATAATCATTGAAGGTTGTTAGAATAAGGATTTTTACTTCAGGATGAGTTTGATGAACTATTTTAGTAGTCTCAACGCCATTAAGGACAGGCATTTTTATATCCATTAGAACGATATCGCAATTGTTATTTTTTAAATAGTCGATGACTTCTTGTCCATTCTTGGCTTGAAAAACAATTTCAATTTCATCATCGAAACCTAAAACTAAATTTAAACCCTCACGAACGATAGCTTGATCGTCGGCGATAATCATTTTAATCATTAATTTTTACTCCAATCGGAATTGTAATGTCAGTTTTAAAACCACTAGGTTGGTTGCTAGAAAAACTAACAGTTCCATTTAAGTTTTTGACACGATGCTCAATCCCTTTAAGACCATTAGAGGCAACAATATTATTAGCATCTAAACCATTATTGCTTAAATTAAAAATCAAAGTTTGATTTTTAAGTCGTAATTTTATGGTAATTAATGAGCTCTGACCGTGTTTAATACTATTAGTAATGAATTCTTGACTAGTTTTATAAATTAAATCTTTAACAGATATATCTAGCCTATTAACATCAAAATATTTCTGTAGATTGACTTTAACTTTATCCGTAACAGAAATAGAATTGCCTAATTCTTCGAGGGCACTGTTTAGATCGGCTAATTCTTTAGTTTCCTTAAGTTCATTAACGGTTTCTCGCAACTCAACAAGACTATGGTCAATGATACCCTTTGATTTATCGAGGATTTGGTGTGACTTTTTTGGATCGGTATCAATAAATTGATTCAGGGCATCTAAGTGCAATCGTAAAACAATTAAAGAATGTCCTAGCATATCATGCAAATTTTGGGAAATACGTTGTCGCTCTTCAATTAAGGTTAATTCTTTAATTTGATTGGAATAATCTTGCAATTGTTCAACTTTAGTCATTAATTCTTTGTTAAGCCCATCAATAGCACGGTTCTTTTCTAACAAATTGAGATATAAATATGAGATTAAATAAGTACTCCAAAATTGAATTGTATAGGGCGAAAAGATTAAGGCAATGTAGGTTTTCCAAGAGCTAAAATCGTAATTTTTGATTGTTGGGATAGTAAAAAAACTGAAATAAATAATAAATTGAATAATAATAAAGTGTTTAAGCCTGGGCTGGTGTTTGACAGTAAATTCGGCGGTTGCCACGACCATAAAGTAATAATAAATAACTAAAATTGTAAGAGGACCATATAGTTGAACTGGTCCTAATAGAATAAAAATAAGATAGGTAAGGCATTCGAAAATTTTGTTATTTTTAATTCTGTACCAAGGATTATGAATGGCTATGTCTAAAACAAGAGCTATTGCTAGTAAGCTGAGTAAGATGAGTTTCTTTTGAAAAGCAAGATTAGTCACTACAATTTCTAAAATGACTATCAGTAAAGTTAATATTCTGAGATAAAAACCTAAATGTTTTTTGAAATGCATTTTATTTTCCTTTTTTTTGTGTAAATACAGAACACTATTTTTTTGAGAAGGCTGGGAAGGAATCTTAAAATTTAAGACGTCTGAAATAAATTAGTTAAGCGCATTCAGAAATGATGTTGGAAACACTTTTTATAAATGGTATAGTTACGAATGTACGCTTATAGTCAATGTAATAAACGATTTATCGATGGAGAGGTATATACAATTTATGGATAAAAAGCTGACAACTACAAATGAGATTAAAGAGGAAATAATTAATTTATCCGCAATCCTAGGATTACCAAAGGGAACAGAAGCATTTATCAGTGATGTTCACGGTGAATACGATGAATTTGCTCATATCATGCGTAATGGATCTGGAAATACTAAACAAAAAATTGAAGAACTATTCACAGGCAGATTATCTTTAGCTAGTCAAAAGAAATTGGCTTTTTTAGTTTATTATCCTTCAGAAATTCTACAAAAGACCAAAACGGAAATGTCTAATCATGACCAATTAATTCAATGGTATATGGATTCCTTTAATCATTTAATTGAGTTACTCCGATATACAGCAAATAAGTATACAAGGTCGAAAGTTAGAAAGTCGATTAGTCCAGATTTTGTCTATATAACTGAGGAACTTCTTTATGCAGATCGAAATGCTGATACAAAGCAATTGTCATATCAATTAATTATGGACAATATTATTAAGCTAGGGATGGCAGATGCCTTTATAGTCGCTACCTGTCATTCTATTCAAAAACTGGTCGTGGATCATGTTCATATTATTGGCGATATTTACGACCGTGGACCGCATCCTGATTACATCATTGATCATTTAGCTCACCATTGGCAAAACTTTGATTTTCAGTGGGGAAATCACGATATCTTATGGATGGGTAGCGTAGCCGGATCTAAATTATGTATGCTCAACCTTTTGAGGATTGCTGCTAGATATGACAATCTTAAATTATTGAAAAATGCCTACGGGATTGATCTGACAAAATTAATAGAATTTGCTGAAAAAAATTATCAACCCCAAAAGGCTTTTAATCCTAAGTCTGATACAGATGAAAAAATGTCAGAATGTGATCAAAAATCGCATAATTGTGTTCAACAGGCTATTGCTATCATGCAGTTTAAATTAGAAGGCCAAACTATTGCCAGACGACCTGAATTTCAGATGGAAAATCGATTGTTGTTGGATAAATTGGAACTTGATAATAATTACATTCTTATAAAAGGAGTTACTTATCCTATTAAAGATGGTTGTTTTCAGTTAGTTGATTCAAATGATCCGTATAAATTAACTGATTCTGAACATGAGATTATTGCAGATTTAATTACACAATTTATTAATTCAAAAAAACTTAAGAAGCATATATTCTATTTAGTTAATAATGGTTCGATGTACTTAAAATATAATGGCAATCTATTATTTCATGGCTGTATTCCGGTAGATGCAACTGGAAAAATGTTAAGTTGGAAAATTAACGGGCAAGCATACGCTGGCAAGCGATTGTTTGATTATTTTGACAGCATTATCAGAGATGCCTTATCCAATCCAACAGCTTCAGATTGCTTCAATTCAGATGTGATTTGGTATTTATGGACGGGAAAAATGTCTCCACTATTTGGTAAGGACAAAATGACTACATTCGAAAGATATTTTATAGATAATGACGAGTTGCAAGTTGAAAAATTGAATCCTTATTATTCATTGCGTAAAGAAGAGTGGTTTGCAGACGAATTGTTTAAAGATTTTGGATTGAATGAAACTGGACATATCATTAATGGTCATACGCCTGTAAAAGCAGGAACTTCTCCAATTATGGCAAATGGAAAAATATTTGTAATTGACGGCGGCATGTCAAAACCTTATCACAAGACCACAGGAATAGGCGGATATACTTTGCTATCCAATTCTTATGGTTTACAGTTAGTTACCCATGAGCCTTTTACCACTAGACAAAAAGCAATTGATGGGATGACTGATGTTGTTTCGACCAAACGAGTAATTGAACAATCTGTTAGTAGAAAAACTGTTGCTGAAACTGATACAGGTAGACAATTGAAGCAACAAATTAGTATTTTACAAGCACGGTTAAAAAATAAGTGATTGGTAAACAAAAAAACCTCATTCATTAGAAAATGAATGAGGAAAACGATTGCTGGTTTTGTATTAGTCAAACTTTTAGGTATGGAAATGTTACGAATTAATAGTTGTGAGAAGTGAAAGGCTGGTTAGTAAAGGTGAGGAATGTCCCTTCCCACAAAATAATTATAACTAAAGTTAATTCAATTTATCTAACCTAGTTTGATATAAAAGCTTATTAGAAAGTTGATTATTCAGTATAAATCTTCTTTAATTGAGCTAATTTTTCTTTATCGATACCCAAAGCCGTCTTTAAATAATTTTCAAAACTACCATAATAATGATCGATAGCTTTAAATACAGAAGTGATGCTTTCAAAGTCACCTTGAGTCATATTCATACGATTAATGTCTTGATTGCCATTTTTATCATTTAAAGTTTTTTCTATTGTATCGGTATTTTCATACATAAGATTGGTTAGTAAATAATCTTTAGTAATGGTTTCGTCATCGACTCCCAATGCTTTCAGAATTAAGAGTGCACCGATTCCAGTACGATCTTTTCCAGCGGCACAGTGGAATAATAAAGCGTGATTTTTCTGATCATTTTTTAAAAGAAGGTCAAATAAAAGTTTATAAGCTTGTTGACCATGAGTGTCGAGAACGACGCTTTGGTAAATCATACCTAAATAACCATAATTTCCTTGATTAAGCATGCCGGCTAACTTGTCGCCATTGCCTTTAAGCGGGTAAACTGGATCTGAATAAATTTGGTAAAAATCAGCAGTTTTATCTGCCCAAGTCTGTTGCTCGCTGTTGGAACGAAAATCGACGACATATCGTAATCCGTAATTTTTAAGGTAACTTAAAGATTTTCCTGTTAGATTACTTATATCCCCAGAACGCAAGAGCTTATTATATTTAATTGTTGTACCATCCTTAGTGGGATATCCGCCAAGTTCACGTAAATTTATTGCACCTTCGAGATTTAATATACGTTTCATTTTTTTCTCCTCCCCGATTCGTTGCGTATTTTAGGTCATTAGAAGTAAAATAATATTAAGGTGATTTATGGTGAAGAATAAACTTTCAATTATTATGACAGCATATAATGTTGCTGATTATATTTCCAGCACGATTGATTCAGTGATTGCTCAAACTAATCAGGATTTCAATCTAATTATTGTGGACGATTGCTCTACAGATCAAACTCAGAAGATAATTCGTTCTTATGAAAAGAACTATAATTGGATCTCTGTTGTTTGCCATGCTCATAATGCTGGCGTTTCAACAGCTAGAAATACTGGTTTAGCGAAAGCAAATGGTGAATTAGTAACTTTTATCGACGGCGATGATTGGGTAGAGCCCAATTATGTAGAACATTTCATTTCAATTTTTGATGACCAAGATGTTGATATGGTCACTTGCGGTTTTTTTAACGAAACTGAAAGCGGCAAAATTAAAAATAAAATTGCTAAACGACAAACTTCTATTGTCGGTCGCGATGAGGCTGTGAAACAAATTATTAAGATGACTGGGACCGTAATGGGTTACACGTGGAACAAGGCTTATGTTCGTTCCATAATTGCAGAAAATAACCTATCATTTCAAGCTGATCTAGATTTAATGGAAGATCAAGTTTTTAATGTAGAATATGCGACTCTCGCTAGAAAGTTTTACTTTGATAATGTACCGCTTTATCATTATATTTCCCGAAAGGGCAGTATTACTCAAAAATTTGCTATGGAAAATGTTCGTGATGTTGGCGTTGCTAGAATGAAAGTTTATAAGACAATTCGAGAAAGCACTCGAAATGAGAAAAACCAGATTTAATATATATTAATAGTGGGTAAGGTCAAGCAGAGTGCTTGGCTTTTTTTGTGCCATCTGTAGTATCAAAGAAGTCTAATATTAACTAAGCAGATTGAAAGATGCCGTCGTCCGTGAAATCTCTGTGGACGCTGGAACGTAGTGGACACAGATTTGAGCCAATTGAAGTTCACAATTGTCTCAAATACTGGTCTTGTCCTAAGTGGGAAACCTACTAAGGACAATTTCACTACTGAGCATCCACAGAGATTTTACTACCGACTAGTTTTTTGTTTCTAGTATTACTAAATAAAATTACCGTGTCTGGAGCTTTTTTAACGCCATATAAATGAATAAAGACTACAAATATGTTTAATATTGAATTTAAAAATAACTAATCAACAAAGTAATAACCCGATTTCCTTTGTTGTGGAGGACGGCAAGTTTACACTGTAACCGCAAAGAGCGACTGCCTAGAAAGTACCTACTTAAGAATACATTTTATATATATTTTATGCTTTCAAAAATATTTTGAAAAAATTTGAAACTATCAATTGACTGTAACGTAACGGGACAGTCTATAGTATTTAATTGTTGAGAGAAATAAATTAAATATTATAAATAAAGGGAGATTTAAATTATGAAAGCAGTTGTTATTAGTCAAGCTGGTGGTCCAGAAGTTTTAAAGATTGAAGATCGTCCAATACCTAAGGCTACAGAAGATCAAACCGTAATTCATATCAAAGCTTTTGCTGTTCATCGTTATGAAGTATTGACTCGTGAAGGCGGTTCTCCTTCAATTAAGTTTCCTAGAGTTATTGGTGTGGAAGCTGTGGGTGAGGTTTTTGAAACTTCTAAGAATAGTAAGTTAACTAAAGGGCAAAAAGCTCTAGTAGTTAATGGTGGCTTTGGTCGAGCCTTTGATGGTAGTGAACAAGAATATGCTTTGGTTCCTGATGAAATTATTCATCCTGTTGATTTTGACGGCTCATGGACTGAATTTGCCAACTATCCAGAAACGTTTTATACAGCATTTGGGGCATTGAAGACAACAAAATTACAAGCCGGACAAACTTTGTTAGTTCGTGGCGGTACAACAGGTGTTGGTATGGCAGCTTTAGTGTTAGCTAAAGCTATGGGAATCAAGGTTACTTCTACTACCAGACGTGAAGAACGTCGGCAAATGTTACTTGATATGGGTGCCGATGATGTTGTCATTGATAATGATGGCAAGTTGCAAACTGATAAGACATATGATGGCTTTTTGGATATGGTGGGAGCCTCTGTCGTTAGTGACTCACTAGCTCATGTTAAACGTGGCGGTTACTATACGACAGTTGGTTTACTTTCCGGAAAATGGGTTTGGGAAGACTTTGATCCCTTTGAAAATATCGGTGGAAAGTATGTCACAGCTTTTGATGGCGTGGATATTAGTGATGCGATTATTAATGAAATGTTTAAATTAATCAATGATAATCATTTAACAATTCCTATTTCTAAAGTATTTAAACTTGATGATATTCAGACAGCTCAAGAATATATCATGAAACATGATCGTCCTATGGGCCAAGTTATTGTTACAACAGATTAAAAATGAAAAAGTGTATGTGCTGAAGAGCTCATGCACTTTTTGTCTCTAAAGAGTATTGTTATACGTGAGAGTATCATGTTTACAAATTATGAGGAATAGTGATATTAAAAATAAGTGAGATGGCCAAACTTGCCAATACGACTAGAAGAACGCTGATCTTTTATGATGAACAGGGTATTTTTATGCCTAAAGAACGCACGGAAGCTGGTTACCGATACTATGATTATGACCAACTTTATGATTTGTTATTCATTTTAGGAATGAAAAATTTGGGTTTGCCTTTAAAACGTATCAAGGAACTTCAAAATAAACCTAGTTCAGAGATAGTGGAGGAACTCGTTAATGTTCAAGAGACTATTGATTCTAAAATTGATGAATTATCCAAGATACAATTAGTCGTATCAAAGAAGGTCGCTGAGGGGTCTGAATTAATGGCTAAACCTTATCAGCCCATGATAATCAAACGTCCCAAAGCCACTTTTTGGTGTTCACGAAAGTCTGTTTCTTGTACTGAAGAAGAGATAGCTGAGTTATTCGCTGAATTTTACGCCCAGTTAGATAAACTTGCATTGATGGATGGCAGTCAATCGGGATTCTTAACAGACCTTCCTAATGCAAATTCCAAAGCTTATCCAGAAGCATCATTTAGAGTCATCAAAGGTTCCTCTACGAATAATAGTGGCCAAGTAATGCCTAAGATTGAAAAGCAAGCTGGAAATTATATAGTTGTTAAAGTAGAAAATAGTACAGCGGGAGTATATCGTGGACTAGATAAATTGAAAAAATTTGCTGATAAAAAGAAATTAGTATTGGCAACGGACTTATGGCAAATGAATACTAATAGTGCGTTAACCAATCGAGGCGGTTCTGATTATTTATGGTTGGAATATTTGGTAAAGGGTAAGTAAATTGAGCTTCATGTCACATTATGACGTTTTTCGTGGTAATCTAGAAATATTCTAGGGATAACCATGTGAATTGAGGTCAGGTAAATGAAGAAGCCAATGAATATCAATGAGAGAACGATTGATATTTTAATGAAAATGTTACAGGGAAAAAGATTTGATGCTGAAATAGTTAGTGAAGATTATGGAGTATCTGAGCGAACATTTAAACGTGATTTAAGTGTCATTAGAAATAATTCCATCTTTGCTGATGAATATTATATTGATTATGATGCAACTAAAAAAGATTATGGAATAAATAGTAGGGGAAAAATAACTGCTGCAACGGTTTTGGCAATTTTAAAAATTTTAATTGGCAGTAATGCTCTAAATAAAGATGAATTAAAAACTGTGGAGAAGCAATTGTTGAATTTAGTTGACTCTAAGGAACAGGCTAAGATTAATAAATTATTAACAACTACTACGGAAAGTTATGTTCCAGCAGTTAATAAGGCTATTTTGCCATTGATTGGCAGTTTTGCTGATTGGATTAATGAAAGAAGAAAATTATCCTTTATCTATACAAGTAGTATCGAAACGACTGATCATAGTAAAGTCCGTTCGGGTGTGCCAGTGAATATGTACTTCGCTAATCGTCACTTTTATGTGATGATGTATTTAATTGAAAAAGATAAAACATTAGTCTACCGTCTGGATCGTTTTCAAAAAATTGACGTTGGTCAAGTTATGAATATTCCAGCGGACAAGAAACCCGATGAAGGCAGGGTCCTCAATGAAACTTATATGTTAGGTGGAGGAAATTACATCCACTACAAGTTCCGTTATTTTAGTAGCAAGGCAGTGGCGTTAAATAACGTTCCTAATTCGCATCTGTCCAAAGATGATGACCCAAACAATTCTAAAGTTGCTATCGTTGAAGGAGACTTGTTTTCTCAGGGAGCCTTGTTCTGGGTTTTGAGTCAGGGCACACAAGTTAAAGTAATAGAGCCAGAAACATTGATTCGCGATTTAAAGGAAACTTTGCAAAAAACCTTAAACAGTTATAAACAATAGTTTGGAGAGAACAAAAAGAGATCCTGTGTATTGCCACACGGGATCTTTTTTTGTTAAATTAATTCGACTTTTTCAAATGACATATTGTGACACGGGTAAATGATATCTTTTATCTTGTTAAGTGATTTATTACTAACGCCAGTTTATAAATGGGGAAAGGATAAACTAATGGTTAAAAAGATAGAGCAATCACAAGCACAAGATAAAAATATCAAAATTGGCAGTCGAGAACGAATTCTTGAAGAGCTTATGCGTATGTTATCAGGGGATACAATCAATTATAAAGATGCGATGGAACGTTACCATACTTCAATCAAGCCGATTCAGGTTGATTTTCAAATCATAAGATCCACTTCACAAACATATATGCCTAATTATGAAATGTACTATGATCATATAAGAAAAGCACATGGTATTAAAGATAACGGCATGATGAAAGCATCACAAATTTTAACGATATTAATGATTTTAGTCGGAACTAAAATTTTTAGTAAAAAAGAGTTGATAGAAATTGATGGGGTATTAATGAAACTAGCCTCCAAGAAAGGCAAAGCTGATATTAAAAAGTTAATGATGTCGGAAATGGATAAGTATCGAGCAACCACACCCGTTGATGATCTTTCTTATAGGGTTGGAGAATTTGCAATGTGGATTCTTGAGAAGAAAGTAATTGAATTTACATATAATAGCGGTCGAAACAATGATTCTCAAAAAACTTACGTCGGTGTACCTTATAATATTTATTTTAGAGAATCATATTTTTATACAATGATATACTTGTCGGACAAGAAAAAAACTTATTTGTTTAGGCTCGACAGATTTAAAAAGATAGAAATGACTCATAAGTCGCTAATAGTGCCAGCCGCTAAACGAAAAGATACCGGTGAAGTTTTGGGTAAAACACAATTGCTCAGTATGGGAAATGATATACACTTTAGGATTCTTTATTTGGATTATCCCCAAGCAGCTTTAGATAAGTTGCCATCATCAAAAATTGAAAAACGATTAGATGATAAAAGTGTCATTATTACTGGTGAATTATTTTCAGAAGGGGCGATTCGCTGGATTTTGAGTCAGGGTAATCGAGTTAAAGTTTTACAGCTACAATCTTTAATTGATGAAGTCAAGAACCGATTAAAGAGTACTTTAGAGTTTTATGAATAAGGAAGACCATCGCAATGAACTTTTTCGTTACGATGGCCTTCTTTTTAATTATTTTGAGTAATATCCAAAACTTGCTTTCGAGCTACTTCAGCAGTCCAATGACCGTTATTAGAATTTGAATAGTGATACATGTGGGCGACTGGATGATTAGAAAAATCTTGTAAAGCTTTAAAAACGGTTCCCCCAAGAGCGACTAAAGTAGCATCATTTGGAATGCCAAGTTCATCTAAATGAGCTTCAAATTATTAACATCTTCTTTAGACAATTTAACTTTCTTACTATCACTTTCAATAGTATGAGATAGGTCAGACATAAAGGCACCCCATAGATCGGTATTATAAGTTGCAGCTGCTAAACGGTAATCCATACTTTTTTTTGCGTCATGGAAATTTAAAAATAGTTCATCTTGAGATTGATTTTTTGCTCCATTACCGGGATTCATACCTACAAGAACATATTGAGTATTCTTTAACTTTGCCTCAAGGTTATCTGATAATTGATCAGTGGGAAACATATTAGGCTGATATGAATTGCCAAAAGCCTGTTCACGTTCCTTAGGTGTTTTTTCGTTTAAATTCTCAGTGGGAATGCGCCAAAGTGCCCAGCTATCGAATGAATTGAATGCTAATTTTACCATGTAAACCCTCCGTATGCTTTAATATCGTAAGGATAGCACAAGACCAGGCCAGAATATGACTTTTTCTAGGTAAAAGAATAATTATTTTTTTAAGGAACATTTCTCACGAATATAATTTCTCAAAAATGCTATAATTACCTTATCTTGGGGAGTTGCAGGCGATACCCATACCAACATTGCCGTTGATGTGAAAGGAACTTTTATGAGAATAAATGTTTTACAACATACTCCAAACGAAGGACCAGGGATGATTCAGAGTTGGTCACAGGAAAACGGGCATCAGATGTATGTCTATCATCCTTATCAATTTGGCTATTTGCCAACGGCTGATGAGACTGATTTATTGGTTATTTTGGGAGGTCCGATGAGTCCCAATGACGATTTACCTTGGATTAAACAGGAACGGGAATTGATTCAAACATTGATTGATCAAGATAAACCGATTTTTGGCGTCTGTTATGGTGCGCAACAAATTGTAAAAACTTTAGGATATGCAGTTACCAAAGCGCCAGCTAAAGAAGTTGGTTGGGCTCCAGTTTATCGTCGAGATACTAAGATATTGGATATTCCTGAAGAACTGGATGTATTACATTGGCATGAAGAAATGTTTGAAATACCTGAAAAAGCTCAATTACTGTTCTCAAGCGATAAGGTTGAAAACCAGGGCTTTGTTATGGGACATCGAATTGTAGGCTTACAATTTCATTTAGAACCCGCAGCCGATAATATCAGAGAAATGATTGTAAATGATTTTCCATACTTGAAGGGTTCGGTGTTGAATCAATCAACTGCTGATATTTTGACTAAAGCAGTTCCTTACAAAAATAAAACAACTTTATTTAAACTATTAAATTACATTACAAATTAAAATAAAGACAAACGTGATTTGCTTTTGAGCAGATCAAATTTGTCTTTTTTGATAGGAGTTAAAATTTTGAAAAAAGCGATTATTTATGTTCACGGTAAGGGTGGTAGTGCTTTAGAGGCCGAGAATTTCAAGAAGAATTGTCCGGGCTTTGATATGATAGGGATTGACTATCAGGAATATTTACCTTGGATCGTAAGAGAAAAAATACAAGTTAAGTATGATGAAATTAAATTTAATTATGATCAAATAGATTTAGTAGCCAATAGTATTGGAGTTTATTTTAGCATGCTAGCACTACAAAATAGTTCTATAAATAAAGCGCTATTTATTTCTCCTATATTGGATATGAAAAAATCTATTTATGATAAATTGCAATTATTAGGATTAACAACAGCTGATTTAGAAAATGAGGGCGAAATTGTTGTACCCGGTAGTGAGAATTTATCGTGGAAATATTTGCAATTTGTTGAAGATAATCCAATTAATTGGCAGATACCGACAGAAATTTTGTACGGACAAAATGATGACCATACTTCCAGAGAAACATTAGATAGTTTTATTCAATCTCATAATGCCCACGTGACAATTATGAAAAATGGTCAGCATTGGTTCCATACAAAGGAACAAGTGGATTTTTTGAATCATTGGATGGAATCAAAAATTCGAGAATAAATATAGGTTTGTTTAAAAACTGCTATACACAAAGATTAAAAGTTGGACTTAAGTTTTCTTAATCTTCAAAAATATCAGGTCCCTCATTAAATGGAGGCACATCATCGACGGTCACATCAGATTGTCCTTCATACTGCCACGAGATGGCAGACATGTTAGATTTGATTTGGTTTAATTTGACAGAACTGTCATGTATTTCGACAATTGGATAATTATTAGTGAAAATAAGATTGCTTCCACTAATATGTGAATTATTGTAAGCATAAAGGTCTTTGCTATCGCGTTTAATGGGAGAGTTGATTGTTAAATCAGAAAAATGAACTGAAGATTTATTACTTAATATCATAGTTACGTTGATAGTAGATCCGTTCAAATTGCATTCGGATTTTTTCAAATATAAAGTATCAACTTTAGAGTGATCAAGGATAATTTGTGAATCTTCTAAATTCAAGGCGACACCTTGTATTTGATGGGAGGAAATGACCGAGTTGGTCAAAGAGATAGTAGAATTTTTACTATAAATTGTGTCCCATTCGTACTTGTTATCGTGATTGATATGGACGTTCTCGCCATAAAATTCAGCTTTATCGTAAATTGCAAGAGTGTTGAATTTATCGTCTGTAAAGTTAAGCGTCAGATTTTTCATAAAAACGGTATTTCCTCCGCCGATGATAAATGCACAATTCATGATTACTGAATCGAGATTAGTTGAGGACCCAATAATGGTTAAATTATGTTTAATTGTAATAGAAAAAGGATGGTCAGCAAAATATGTTCCAGGCGTTAAAACAATAGTGTCGCCATCATGCGAGTTTTCAATGGCATAATAAAATTGAGTTTCCTTATTGAATTGATTATTGATTGTTATAGTTTTCATATAAATTCCCCCATCCATTTAATAACTATATTTTAGTAAATGGGGTGGACATAATATGACATTAAATAGAATGACTAAAAAAATACTCCAATTTTAGAATTATCTAAAAATTGAAGTATCTGTTGGCTAAATTTTTTTCTTAATATGATAGGGAATAACGCTTTCGTTATCCACGTTAATATCTTTAACACCCTTTTTTTCATCTTTAGCAAAATAAACTGCAAAGCTCTTATTATCGGTCATATCCTGAGCAATGATTAGGGATGATTCGTAAGGATCTTTTGCTTTATAAATTTGTGCTCCACGGACTGCTTCGCCATAATCTTTAGAATTGGCAATTGCATCGCCGGGGTTAA
The DNA here is from genome assembly GCF_001434585.1 of Companilactobacillus crustorum JCM 15951. GTDB lineage: Bacteria > Bacillota > Bacilli > Lactobacillales > Lactobacillaceae > Companilactobacillus > Companilactobacillus crustorum. Next base: position 39,054 of record NZ_AZDB01000009.1, on the reverse strand, counting down.
AAAATACCATCTCGTCCATAAGTAACACATCCTTTCTCTTTATCCATATTATACAATGTTACGAGACCGGAGAGGTAAGAATAACGTAACTTGTCATTCTTTTAATAAGTAGATATCTCAGCTATACTATGGCATATGGAGGGTAAAATATGACTAACGTTGAAGATTATATTAAACAAAATGTTTTTGGTAAGCCACAATTGAAACCTGATGAGAAGAATAAGTTCTTAGGTAATTTTGCGGAAAGAGTAGCGATTGCTCTGACAATTGCTCAATTGAAAAATGAGGACAATATCCAAACGGTTGAAAGCGTTATGAAAAAGTATCCTCAATACCATCTTTATTTAAATGGAAAAATAGACTCATATATACTGGATAAATACCTACAGTTGAGTGTAAAATTAAAGTATAAGTTTACAATAGTTTCACAATCAGGAATGCGTAATCGAGACCGTGCTTTGACCGATAATGACATGGGATTGGTTATTGCTAATGAGGGTAAACCTGTTGATAAACCAGTGCTTATATAATTTTGGAGGACAAATATGTCTAATAGTTCATTAGATAAAATTGCTTTACTTTCTTTAAATGGTAATCGACCATTAGCAAAAAGAATTTCTGACTATATGGGGATTCCATTGTTGGATGCCACTGTTTCACACTTTAGTGACGGTGAAATTAACATCCAAATGAATGAAAGTATCCGTGGTAAAGACGTTTACATTATTCATTCAGTTTCTGATCCTGTTAATGACAACTTCATGGAATTGATGATTGCAGTGGACGCCTTGAGACGTGCCAGTGCCAATAGTATTACTTGTGTATTGCCATACTTTGCTTATACTCGTTCTGATAGAAAATCTCGTTCTAGAGAACCTATCTCAGCTAAGTTATTTGCTAATATGTTGGAATTGGGATCAGTTGACCGTGTAATTGCACTTGATATGCATGCTGACCAAATTCAGGGATTCTTTGATATTCCGGTAGATCATTTGCGCGCTATGCCTATCTTTGCAAGCTACTTTGAAAAAAGAATTAAGAACCCAGATGAATTTGTTTTCGTAGCTCCAGATCATAATTCAACAAAACGTGCTCGTGCACTTGCTGAAGTTTTTGGTTCACAAATTGCTATTGTTGACCAAAGATCAACCGAAGACGAGAACGTTGTACCTGATATCATCGGTGATGTTGATGGTAAACAATGTGTTATCGTTGATGATTTGATCGATACAGGTACTAGAATGATCAATAGTGCTGAAGCAGTTAAAGTTGCCGGTGCTAAAACAATCTCAGCAGTGGCTACGCATCCAATTTTCTCTAAAGATGCCGCTAAGAGATTGGAAGCTTCTGACTTGATGCAAGTTTTAGTTTCTGATTCAATCGTAGTACCTGAAGAATGTCAATTTGATAAATTGAAGATTTTATCCGTTACAGATCTTGTTGGCGATACAATTCGCATGTCACAGCTTAATGAATCAATTGACTCATTATTTAATGTACGTGACAGCTACACAGAAATTAAATAGTAAATTACGCTTTCTACAAAAATAGTGTGACCGTTACTCAATTTTCTATTTTAAATGCAAAAAGGGCTAATGACTTTTGATATTTATAGTCATTAGCTCTTTTTGTATATAATTGAATACTTCTTAGTTCAAATACATAATAATGGCGAAAATAATTATTAATTGATACAGTAAAAGTACTTGAGGAGGTTTTAGACTATGAAAGTACTTATTATTGGAGCTCATGGAAAAGTGGGCCGTTTGTTGGTTAAAGAATTGCAAGCTCGCAAGATTGATTTTGCGGCTGGACTGCGTAAAGAGGAACAAATCAAGGCTTATCAAGCAGATGGCATTCCAACACAATATATTGATTTAACAGCATCTCCTAAAGAAATTAAAGATTCAATTGCTCAATCAGGGGCTGATACGATTGTCTTTTCAGCTGGTGCTGGTGGTGCCGGATATGATAAGACATTGGAAATTGATTTAGATGGTGCAATTAAAACAATGGACCTTGCTCCAGAACTTGGCATTAAGCGTTATGTTATGGTTAGTGCAGTTTACAGCGATGACCGTAGCAAGTGGGAACAGTCAGGTATTAGACCATATTACATTGCCAAGCATTATGCTGACAAATACCTTCGTGGAACTAATTTAGATTATACAATCGTTCATCCCGGTACTTTGACTGACGATGAAGCAACAAATCAGATCAAAATTCAAAGTAATTATGAAGGCGGATCAGTAGCTAGAGGCGATGTTGCAAAAGTTATTGCCTAGGCACTTGAAACCCCATCTTCAATTAAGAAAGATTATAATTTTGTGGCAGGAGACGAATCAATCGTCGAAGCAATCAAATAGGAACTAAATCTATAAAGACCAGCAGGGTAATTAATTACTATGCTGGTCTTTTTTATACTATAGAACTTGAATCCTTAGCAACGTACTTGCTTTTATTTTTAAAATTGGGCAGAATACTACTCTTTAATTTTTGATTTTCAAAAATGATTTCATCATAATCGTGAGTTTTTAAATAATGAGAGACTTTTTTAGTGAAATAATTATATCTTAATGAATTCTGTCGCTTTTTATTCTTGAAAAATTTCTTAAAGAAAGAATTAATTAAATTATCGAAGAATTTTATATATCCTGGTACTTCAATGGCCTGAGTATTGGTAGTATACCAAATTTTTTGTTGTTCCAACGTAAGAATGAGTTCATCATCGCTAACGAAAGGAATATTGTTAATATCGAGAGCAACTGCAATAATTTTTTTTGACATGTTTATAAACTCCTTTCGGATTTTATCGTATCTTAGCATAGAGAAGTGGGGAGTCTGTAAAGTTTGCTTGAAGTTTTTGTGAAAGATATCTTGAAATTCTGATATTTCAATATTGGCAGATTAATAGACGATTTGAATGGAAGGTTAAATAAAGGATAAATAAATTTTAATAAAAAAGTTGATCATGGCGATGAAATAATTGATTTAGATTAGTTTTAGAAAACGCTAACATATATAATGAACATAGTTGAAAAAAGGGAGAGATTAAGATGACAGTATTTCCAAAGAACTTTTTGTGGGGTGGCGCTACGGCAGCCAATCAATATGAAGGTGCCTGGGATGTTGATGGCAAAGGAGTCAGTACAGCTGATCTTTTGCTAGGTGGAACTTACGATAAACCACGTACTTTTACTAAAGAGGTTAAACCAGGAGCTTATTATCCATCGCATCAGGGCAGCGATTTCTATCATCACTATAAGGAAGATATAAATCTTTTAGCAGGTATGGGTTATAAAACTTATCGTTTATCAGTCGCTTGGACAAGAATTTTTCCTAATGGCGATGAGACTGAACCTAATCAAAAAGGTTTGGAATTCTACCGAGATGTCTTTGAAGAATGTCACAAATATGGTATTGAGCCTTTGGTAACAATTTCTCATTATGAAATGCCTTATCATTTGACGGAAGCATATGGTGGCTGGGGTAGCCGTAAGGTGATTGATTTCTACGTTAAATATGCTGAAACCTTGTTTAAAGAATACAAGGGACTAGTAAAATATTGGTTGACTTTCAATGAGATTAATATTGGTATGATGTTTGGCGGTTATATGTCGCTAGGATTGCCAATTAAAGATGGTGCTGCACCTTTTAATCCTGAAATGTCTGATGAAGATATCCAAAATAACTTACAAGGTTTGCATCATCAATTCGTTGCTAGTGCATTAGCAGTAAAAATCGGTCATAAAATCAATCCTGACAATATGATTGGCTGTATGATCGCGGGAAATGTTAACTATCCTTTAACATCTAATCCAGATGATGTTTTGAAGGCCCAATTTGCTAATGAAATTAACAACTATTATTGTGGCGACGTTCAAGTTCGTGGTGCTTATCCACACTTTGCAAAACGTTTCTGGGCTGATCATAATGTTAAGTTGAATATTACCGCCGAAGATGCTGAAGTTCTTAAAGAAGGAACAGTTGATTATTACAGTTTCAGTTATTATTCTTCAAATGCTTTGACAACAGACCCAAGTAAATCAGAAGCCGCCGGTAACTTTTCGACGGGTGTTAAGAATCCTTACTTGAAATATAGTGAATGGGGCTGGGCAATGGACCCTAAAGGTTTACGTTGGTATCTAAACGATGTTTATGGTCGTTACGGCATTCCTATTATGGTAGTTGAAAATGGACTTGGCGCTCGTGATGAAGTAGAGAGCGATGGATCTATCAATGATGATTATCGGATCGAATATCTAAAAGGCCACGTTGAACAAATGAAGGAAGCTATTAAAGATGGGGTCGATCTTATCGGATATACTCCTTGGGGCTGTATCGATTTAGTTTCTGCTGGAACTGGTCAAATGGCCAAACGTTATGGCTTTGTCTATGTAGATCGTGATGATGATGAAAAGGGCGATTTCAGTCGTAAGCCTAAGAAGAGTTATTACTGGTATAAAAAAGTTATCGAATCAAATGGTGAAGAATTATAATTTTTAAAGGCGTCTTGATTGCGTAGCAGGGAAAAATCTTCCATAATATAGTAAAATCTCAAAGCAAAGAGGTAATTAACATATGAAAGATAAAGTACCTAGGGTCACGCTGAGAGTATCGATTTTATTATTGATTTTAACGACAATCATTCTTTACTTTTTCAACCGACCAAATGCAATTTTAGCGATATTTGCAGTGATTGTTCTATCTATAATTTATTTAGGTGGGATGGAACGAAATCACGAAGTATTTATGCGGCATCGCAGACGAAAAGATTCTTTATAGATTGTTACCGGTTTATAAAAATTAAATTTTATTTAAAAAAAATACAAAAAGGAGACATTTTAGAGATAAAATGCCTTCTTTTTTTTGTCATAACTGATATGCTAAGTGTGTGTAGATATATATTAATTTATCAGGGAGATATGTGTTTATGAAAAAATTTAAAATGATGGCTTTAACAGGTATTCTGTTATCAAGTACAATTTTAGGGGCAAATACTTCAGTCGTTAAGGCCGCAAGTACAAGCGATACTAATCCAATTAAGGTAGATACAAGTAGCATTCAAAATGTGATCCAAGTAATCAATGATTTACTAGGATCAAGTTCAACTGCTAATAAAGTGAATGCTCAAACAACCTTCTCAAATTTGGAAGATGGCTCAACTCAAAGTGTAACGCCAATCTTTGGGAAGAAAACAGCATCTGATTTCACTACAACTTTGCAAAGTGAGTTAAACGTTGTTGACGATAGTGGTCAATTAGTACCAATGAAAGCTGTAGATACTGATTCTAAGACCGGCTTTGTTACTAAAGTTAGTTATACCTTAGATGGAACTACTAAGACTGTAAATGTTAATTATAATATGGCACAACCTACCGTTTCATTCAGTAAGGGTCAAGTCATGAACTTTACCTCAAGTACTGAAGCTAATACTGCTTTAGGTAGCTTAGTATCAGCTAAAACAACTAATGGCGATGATGCTAATGGCAATAAGAATTCAGCAACAGTAAGTGCCAATCCTAGTTCTGTAACTTCAAGTACTTTAGTTACATTTACTCCAAGCGATATTTATGGCAGTGGTATTCAGGCAAAAGCTCAAGTTAATATTTATAGTAAACCAACAGTTCCATCAAGAACTGTATCTAGTGAAGCAACGGCTAAGAATCCAATGATATTTACTGCTAATAATCAAAGATTCTTAGCTACACCAACAGATACAAGTGATTTAGCAAATGTTAAGTATGATGTTACAGCTATTGATTCCGCTGGTAATACAATAACTGATTCAACAACAGGAAGTGCTATTACTTATAAAGGTCTAACGGGAAGTGTTACTAATACAGCTAATGCAGAAAACCCTGTAAATTACACTATGGTCTTCAAAGATGCCAAGACGGGTAATGTAGTTTACACTTCTGATCAAAATGGAAAAGTTGGTGATACTGTAGACAAAACTGCAGCTACTACAGCACTTGCTAATTCTGGATATACTCTAACTGGAAGTGAATCGCATACTCTTGCTGCTGATACTACCGAAACTGATTTTACGGTTACCCAAGCTGCTGACACAACAATCAATTACATTGATAATACAACTGGTAAGTCAGCTGGAACAGAAACACTATCCGGCAACAATGGCTCAACAACAATTTTAAAGAGTATTCCTTCAGGTTATCAACTAGTTGATCTTTCTGACTTTATGCAAACATTGAATGCTGACCAAACAAGCAAAGATGTTTATGTAAAGCCTCAAAAGAGTGTTGTTAAGAATCTTTCATACACTGTTACATTTAGAGATAAGAGTACAGGCAAGGTTGTTGGCAGCAAGGTACAAAGTGAAGGTGCCTTAGGTGATTATGTTGGCTTGGCAGCTCCAGATGGCTACGCTTTTGCTACAATTGCTGACAATGGTTTCTTACTTCTCAAAGATAATCAAAATGTTACTAAGTATGTTGTAGCTGCTGATACTCCATACAATATTTCTTATGTTGATCAAGATAGTGGCAAAGAGGTTGGTACAGAAACTGGTAAGGGTGCCGATGGATCAAAGATTACTCTTAAAGCTCCAGATGGATATGCTTTTGTCAGTGCAGATGATGTAACTTATAAGATTGATAAAGATACTTCTAAATCAACTATCTATGTTCAAAAATCTAATCAAACAGTAGATAATATTGTTTCTGGATATCCAAAGAATGGCTATATTAAGATTTATAACAATAAAGGTAAATTGAATAAGGATGTTGTCCTTTCAGAAGGTTCAAGCTGGATTATCGATAAGACTGTAACAATTGATGGTTCTGAATATTACCGTGTTGCTACTGACGAATATGTTAAGGCTAGTGATGTTTACAAGTACACACCTCAACAAACCGTTGCCACAACAAATGGAAAGAACGTCACACCAGTTTATAATTCAAAGGGTCAATTGATTATTGATCAAGCACTTGATACAAATACACCTTGGTATACAGATCGTATTGCTACAATCAAGGGCGATAAGATGTATCGTGTCGCTACTGATGAATGGATCAAGGCTTCTGATTCAACATTGAAATAATTACTTTAAATACACCAATTAAGTTTGGTGTATTTTTTTGTCTACGCTTTCATAAAGCGGTACACTTATATCAATAAAAGAAGGAGGCAGTTTTTCATGCGTAAAATGCTTAAGATGTTGGCGGTTGCTGTGATAGCAGGATTAGTCGTGGCAATAGTTTCGACTTTGAAAATAAATGGAATCATCCAAAGTATAATCTACGTCGTTTTAATTGGATTAGTTGTTTATGCTGTCTCCTTAATTATGAGAGTTGATAAATAGAGGTTAAGTTTATGGATAATAGTACACGTGGATTAATCATGGGGTTCGTTGCCTTTGTAATAGTCTTTGTTTTAAGTATTTTAAAGGTTAGTCAGACTATGATTGGTGGAGTTTTAGTAGTAGGTATATTCTTGAGTGCTTTTTTGCTATTTCCAATTTATTTTTGAAAAGATACGTCGCCCTAAGACTTCACGTAGAAACATGAATAATGGCCATGCGGTTAAAAAGATTGCAACGTATAGATAAGTGTAATTCCAAGTAAGAATACTTTGTAATCCAAAAGTATTGCCACTGAAGATAAAGGTAATGATGAAGAGAGCAAAGGCAATAGCAATCATGACTTTTTTTCTAACATATAGTGGATTGCTGATAGAAATCAAAGCACAGAATCCGATCAAACCAATTGTGAAAACTGACAGAGTTGAGGTGGTTTCATAATTGAAGTTTAAGTGATTGCCCAGAATGGAGATGGTAATAATGAATAAGATATTACAGATAGCCGCTGGTAAAGCAATTTCCATGACGTTGTGCATGAATCGTCCAGCTGGTCGAGTGTAATTTGGTTCTAAGGCCAATAAGAAGGTGGGTATTCCTACCGTCAAAGCATTAATTGGAGTTAATTGAGATGGTTGGAAGGGATAGCCAGTACCTAGAATAATGAAGAGAATTGATAAAACAACTGAATAGATTGTTTTAATTAAGAAAAGAGATGCGACTCGCTCAACATTATTAATAACGCGTCGACCTTCATTCAGCATGAAAATCATTGAATCAAAATTACGATTCAACAAGACGAAGTCAGCTGAAGCTTCAGCTGCATCGCTTTCACCAGCAATAGCAATACTGCAATCAGATTGGCGCATTGCTAAAACATCGTTGACGCCATCGCCAGTCATACCAACAGTAAGTCCATTAGCTTGCATGGCCTTGATTAAATCAGCCTTTTGACTAGGACGCACACGACCAAAGATTTTGTACTTTTTAACTAATTGACGATAATCAGTATCTTCTGGTAAAGAACTCATATCAATATAGTCATGTCCTGAAGCAATTCCTGCTTGAGCTGCTACGTTAGCGACTGTGACAGGGTTGTCTCCAGAAATGATTTTGAGATCCATTCCTTGATTAGCTAAATAACTGAAAGTATCAGGTGCTTGTTTGCGAACTTCGTCGGAAATTAATAGTAAGCCTAATAATTTTTGTTGAGGGCTTTCTTTAAGAATAGCAATAACTCGAAAGCCCTTTTCAGCAGCCTCCTGGACGGTTGCTTTTACACTTGGATCAATATCTTTAATAATGAATTCAGGGGCCCCCATTAAATAACGGATATTATCAGAACTTACTAATCCTGAATATTTGGTTTCGGATGAAAAAGGAATAGTTTTTTCAATTTTTAAATCGGCCGCCTTAGTATTTAAAGCTGTTACGGCCATTGCTGTGGCGTTGGTTTCTTGGGTAACATCAACGATTTTTTGCGCGATGCCCTGGACTATCTCCTTAGTGACGCCATATGTTACAGTATCCTTGACCGTTAATTTTCCGGTAGTGATAGTTCCGGTTTTATCTAAGCAGAGAACATCAACTCGAGCAAGGGTTTCAATGGCACTTAGTGAACGGACTAAAATACGCCGTTTAGAAAGGTTATATGCTCCAGTAGCCAAAGCAACAGAGGTTAAAAGAACTAATCCTTCAGGAATCATACCAATCACTGAGGCAGAAGTTCCTAAAATAGATTTGGCAATATCGCCATTCTTTAAAAATGAACGGAAAAATAAAAGAAGACCAATAGGAATTATTGTATATGTTAGAATCTTAATGATATTATTTATGATTTTCATCAAGACGCTAACAGAGCGTTTTTCCTTGCCGACAGCTGACGAAATTTTAGAGACGAAACTTTCTTTACCAACTTGAGTTAGTTGAATTTTAGCTTGTCCAGCAATGGCAAAGCTACCTGAGAAGACTTCATCATCAATTGATTTACTGATAGTGTCAGCTTCACCAGTAATACTAGATTCATTGGTTTGTAAACCATTAGAATAGCGGACAATACCATCAGCAGGGATAGTATCGCCACGTTTAATCGTAACGATATCATCTTCAACTAGGTTACTGATATCGACTTTTTGATCGTGTCCGTCTCTAGTCACATGAAAACTAGCAACATTGACCAAACTGATTTTATCTACAGTTATTTTGGCTCTGATTTCCTGATAGCTTCCAATAATAATATTGGCAACAACTGGTCCTAAGAAGAAGAGATTTCGATAAGAACCGGTCCAAAAAATTAAAATAGCAATGATTAAATTTAGAAAATTAAAAAGCGTGAATAAATTATCGGCTAAAATTTTAGGTATAGGTCGCGATAATTTCTTGATTTGAACATTAGTCAGTCCCCGTTTGACCTGTGAATCAACTTCTAGATGAGTTAATCCCGTTTCGAGACTGGTATATTTTTGAGGTTTCTTAATTTTTACCATACTCTACCTGCGACTGTTAGTTATTTTTGAATGAATGCTATATACTCTTTACATAACTTAAATTTAACATAAAAGGATGAATTTAATTTGAACAATTTATTTTTTGATTTGGATGGAACAATTATTAATTCTGAAATAGGAATTATGAAGAGCTTGAAGTATATGTACAAGCATACTTTGGGTTATGTTCCTCATGATGATGCTACATTGCATGCTTTTATTGGACCCACTATTGGTGATTCCTTGCAAAAGTACGATCATGTAGCAGCAGATGATTCATTCATTAACCAAAGTATAAATGCCTTTCGTGAATATTATCAAGATGAAGGCTGGGAAGAATATACGGTTTTTGATGGTATTTATGATATGATGGAATCCTTGAAAAATGCTGATAAGGAGATTTTTATCGCTACCTCAAAACCAGAGATTTTTGCGAAAAAAATTATTGATCAGTTAAATATGAAACAATATGTGAGACATGTATTTGGAGCTGCTGAAGATGAATCTGTCCGTTCTTTAAAGGAAGATGTTATTTCTTACGGCATTGATAAAACTTCTGTAGATCTAGATACTAAGAATCTTGTTATGGTTGGGGATCGTAGCAGTGATATTGTGGGGGCACATAAGAATAATTTGAAAGCCATTGGAGTTACTTATGGATTTGGTGATTATGCCGAATTGAAGGCAGCTAATTCTGAATGGATTGTAAATGAACCACAAGAAATTGCTAAACTAGCTATGGAGAATTAAAATTATGGACGAGTCATTGTCATACAACAGACACGGTTTTACTTTAGCCTTGTTGTCAATTTGTTTAATGATTATTGTTTTTCTTGGAATTACTTTATCAACTATTTTAAATAGTGATTATGTAAAAAAGGTCGTTAGTAGAGAAAACAATGTTACTTTGATTAAAAATTATACTAATCAACGTTTAGGAAGATTAGTAAATAGTTACTCAGCTTCAGCAAATCTTTCTGCCGTTAATCTGACCAATAGCGATGTTAGAAAAATTATCAACACCTCCGTGGACGAAGTGTATAGCGATGACTCTAAATTAACCATTGGTAGCGCCATTTTAGCAACAATCAGTACAAAACTAAAGAAAGAAGCTAATCAGTACGGTCTAAATATCGATAGCGAGATTGATGAGGTTATCAGCAGCAATGAAGATATTATGAATCAAATTGTTGATAATGATTTAGGACCAATTGAGCAAGTGATTGAGCAGGTTCAAACAATCAAAAAATTGATTAAAATTGTAATGGTTGTCGCAGCGATCCTTTTTGTCTTGCTGGCTACTCGTCTGCGAATTAAAGTCCACTCCAATATGTTGTTTTTCCATCATTTAGGTACTGTAGGAATTTGTACTTCTATTTTACTTGCATTATTGTTAGGGGCAACCTATTATCCCTTACAGGATCTGATTGTAGGAAACATTGATTACAACGTTAGGGATGTTCTTTATAATGTGCTCAATGGGATCTTGCTCAGTTACATTTCGATTATTTTTATGGTCTTTATTGTGAGTTTGATTGATTGGGGAAGCACTACTAAATATAAATATTAAAATAATTTATGGGGAGTTTGAAGACTGTTGTCTTCAGATTCCTTTGTTTGTAATTTTTTCAAAAAAATATTGAAAATAGAGTATCCTAAAAATGTAAACAGTCAGTATAATAAAATTATTGCGTGTACTAAAGGAAGGTATTAAATTTTATGCCAATTGCTTTTTTAAAGAAGAAAAATTCAAAAAAATTTATGATAATTGTTTTGACAATTATTTTATTTTTAGTCGTCAGTTTTTTAGCAATTTATCAAACACAGGTTTATCAAGGAAAAATTTGGTCTTATCTTGGAACTAGTGATGATCGTTTTCATATGATGCGAATTGAAGGACTATATCATTCGCTACAGCGACATCAATTTTTTCCAATTATCAATATGTCATTTATGAATGGTTTTGGATATATTGTTAATATTTTTTACTCAGACTTTTTGTTATATCCGGCAGCTTTTTTAAGATTGATCGGTTTTACCAGTGCCCAAACTTTAATGGGATATTATCTATTGATTAATTTTTTGACTTTGGGAGTATCATTTTTATGCTTCTACAAAGTTAGTCGAAGATACATGAATAGCTTGGTTTTTAGTTTTATTTATACATTGTCGGCCTATCGCTTGCATGATATGCTTTTCCGACGCGATATCGGTGAAGTGGGTGCTTTGATTTTCTTACCAATTGCAGTGTTAGGTATCTATGAGATTTTTTATGGCAACCGTAAGCATTGGCTTTACTTGACCTTTGGAATGACAGCTATAATTTATTCACACGCAATTGCACCAATTTTGGTAGCAATTCTAATCGTTATGGTAGCGTTATTCCAAATTAAGGAATTAAAAGTTCATCCTAAGCGATTGCTTTCGTTGCTTTGGGCAGCAATATCATCAGGCTTTTTGAGTATAGCGTACTTCTTACCGATGATAGAGCAGTTGCATCATACCAAATTTGTTTTGACAGAAACTCAAAGTATGTTGCCTAAAGGTGCATCGGATTTATCCGATATAGTAAGTTGGAGTTTGAACAACACAATTGGACAGCCTAATATCGGATTGGTACTAATTTTAGCGGCAATCATTGTTTTAGTTACGTTTACTAAAGTAAAAAATACAGCGGTAAGACACTTTTCAATTATTGCTGTAATATTGTTAATTTGTAGTTCTAAAGTTTTCCCATGGGTTCTTTTTAATAAGACACCTTTAAAGATGATGCAATATCCATGGCGCTTTGACATGATCATCACGATTCTGCTGGCAATATTTGTGGCTTCTGATCCATTAAATATTTTTTCAGGCAAAGTCTCTAAATTTATTTTAATCGGTTTTGCACTTCTACTAACTATTTCGGCAGAATATCGTTTGGTTAACGAGTCATCTTTACAATTAGTGACTCAGGCTGCATATAATGAACCATATCCGTTCAGTATTGGCGCAGGACAAGAATATTTACCTCAAGGTACAAATCTAAGTACTCTAGAAAGAACGTCTCACAAAGCTAAAATAAGCAGTGGTAAGGCTAAGATTAGCAACTTTAAACAATATGGTACTCGCTTGAGCTTTGACTTTAAAAATGCACGTAATGCCAAAGTAGATTTGCCAATCATTGGTTATTATGGTTTTCAATCTACTCAGTCAACTGGTAAAGTTTCCAAATTACATGTAGATAAGAAAAATAATAATTTAGCTCAGGTTACTATCAATGGTAAAGGGAAAGTTACTGTTGATTACTTTGAAACTATGACGCAAAAAGTTAGCCGTCGGATTTCATTCTTAGCTTTATTAATTATTGTGGCTGCATTATTTATTAAGAAATTAAATTTAGTAGATTTTAAAAAAATCGAAGGGTTACGGAATAATAAAGATTGATTTAAGTACTAAAGCGCTAGTACTGTTTTTCAAATTGTAGTAAAAAATCCTAGTTATAACCATTAAAAATGGTGTAACTAGGATTTTTGAGTATTAATAACTATTCTTTTAAATCATCAACGTCAGTTAATGATGCTAAATTATCTTGTTTAGTAACGGCTGTCTTATCAACGGTAACTTTGAACCAGTTAACGAAACCGTGATCGAATTCAGCAACTTCGAACTTAAAGTTATCTAATTCCAAAGTTGAGCCTTTTTGAAGATTAGGATATTTTTCAATTAGGTAACCACCAACAGTAATAATGTCTGAGCTTTGGAACTCTTTAACATCAGTTCTAAAGTAACGCTCAAAGTCATATAGAGTTGTTTTACCAGAAACATTATATGAGCCGTCATCGTTTTGAACGATATATTCATCAGAAACATCATCGATCTCATCTTTGACGGTACCAAATAGTTCCTCATAAATATCTTTATCGGTTACGATACCGCTAGTACCACCGTATTCATCAACAACAATAACGATAGGAGTTTGTTTCTTGATCATCTTAGAAAGAATATCTTGAATAGGCATTGTTTCAGGAACTGTATTAACAGATCTTAAAATGCGACTGATGCCAACATCGCCATCAACTTGATTTTGACGGACAATATCATAGGCATAAACGTAACCTAAAACTTTATCCTTATCGTTATCAGCGACAACAGGGAATCTTGAAAATCCTTGTTGAAGATAATCTTTGATGACATCTTTAACTTTATCCGTTATGTCGACAACGTAAAGACTAGTCCGATCGACCATGATATCCTTAGCCACTTTATCGTTTAATTCAAAAGCACGTTGCATAAAGATAACATCATCAGGTTCCATATCGCCACCCTTGATGGATGATTTAGATAACCTGAGAATTTCAGATTGTGAGAAGACTTCATTTTCAGTATCAGCAGGTTTCATACCCATGAGACGAACGATTCCTGAAGCAGAAACATTCAATAACCAAACAAATGGATAAACTGCTAAATGGAAGAATCTCAGTGGCGTAACGACTAACATCAACATAGTCATTGGCATATCAATAGAAATATTCTTTGGAACAATTTCTGTAAGGACAACTTCCAAATAAGTTAGCAAAAGCACACCAACGATAGAACTTACAGCATGAAGTCCACTGCTACCACCAGCAGAAATATGAACTACACCCATAACTTCAACTAATAAATACTCAATGGTACTTTCACCGATCCAACCAAGAATAATACCAGCAATACTAGTACCTACTTGAGTGGTTGATAAGTATTCATTCAGATTGTTGACCATCATTAAAGCACGTTGTAATTTCTTTTTATTACCGTTTCCTTTTTGAATTGCGTCTTCTAGTTGACTGGATCTAGTTTGTACTAAAGCAAACTCAGCAGCCACGAAGAAGAAAGCAAAAATAAAGGTTATTAGGATAATAATAAAATTTGTTGTAATTGAAGAACTAGACAATATATGATTTCCCCTTTTATTCTTGTAAAACGAATTATACACCAAAGAAAAACCGACTGCGTCGGCTAAGAGTAAATATTTTATTTTTACATCTTTAGTATAGCTAATTTAGCGTGCAAAATATACTAAGGACAGTTTTAATTTGGTTAAGTTATAATTTTGTAGTTGAACTTAACATTTATTATTTTTATAATGAAGAGAATGAACAACCTTGGGGGAATCCTTTTGAGTAAAGTAAAAACTAATAATTTATTAACTCCTGCACAAGCCGCAAAAGACTTGGGTATAAGCGTTGCAACGCTACGCAAATATTCTTTGATCGTCGAACGTACGACTAAGAATGGCAAATATTTTGAACGTAACAGTCAAAACAATCGTCTGTACACTCAAAAAAATATTGAAGATTTTAAAGAAATGGTTAAATTGAGCCATGGTCCCAAGATGACCTTGGAAACTTCAGCTGCTCAAATTTATCCGGCTCCGGCTGCTGACGGCGGTAAGCAATCTGATACTAAACAAGACGATGAAGTTGCTAATTTACAAACGACTATTGCCAAGTTAGAGTCAGAAAATAAAAAACGCGAGTTAACTATCAACGATTTGAAGCAAGAGTTAACTGACGTTCAAAAATCAAAAGAACAACTACAAGTTGAACTAGATACTTTGAAGCAACAAGCTGAAGAAAAGATTGAAAACAAAGTTGCTGAAAAAGATGAAAATATTAAAGCACGTATCAATGAAAAGGTTACTGACGATAAAAAGGGTCACTGGTGGAACAAGTTTATGAACTAGTCAGCCAATTAGCCTTATGATATCAACCTCTTGAGCAATCGGGTCGTACCAAAATGTTATTTTTGGTGCGGCTTTTTTATGTATAATTAGAACTTGTGAGAACATAACTTAGGAGGATTAATTTTGAAATTAGCAATGATTGGGCTCGGTAAGATGGGGATCAACTTGACCGAGAATTTGATTCGTAATGGTAACGAAGTAGTGGCTTTTGATTTAAATGATGGCGCAAGAAATGATGCTTCAACCCTTGGTGCTCAAGTAAAAGAAAGCTTACAAGCAGCAATTGATGCTTTGGAAAAACCACGTATTGTGTGGGTAATGTTGCCAGCTGGTAATCCTACAAATAAAACAGTTGATACCTTGAGTGAAATTCTTGATCCGAATGATATCGTTATTGATGGCGGTAATTCATTTTACAAAGATTCATTGCAACATAATGAAATCCTAACTAGCAAGAATATTAAGTTCTTCGATGTTGGTACATCAGGCGGAATGAGTGGTGCTAATCGTGATGGTAATTTCATGATTGGTGGCGATGATGAAAAAACTTTTGAATATATTGAACCTATTTTCAAAGGTATTGCTCAACAAGATGGCTATTTATATACTGGTAAAGCCGGGAGCGGTCATTATCTAAAGATGGTTCATAATGGAATCGAATACGGTATGATGCAAGCAATTGCTGAAGGTTTTGATGTTTTAGAACATGGTCAATTTGATTATGATAACGAGGCTGTTGCTAAAGTTTGGGAACATGGTTCAGTTATTCGTGGTTGGTTGATGGAATTGACTCAGTCAGCCTTTTCAAAAGATCCTAAGTTAGAAGAAATTAAAGGTGTCATGCATTCATCTGGAGAAGGAAAATGGACTTTGGATGAAGCTTTACGTTTACAAGTTCCAACACCAGTAATTGCAGCATCGTTGATGATGCGTTACCGTTCATTGGAAGATGATACCTTTACGGGAAAAGTTGTGGCGGCCTTACGTAATGAATTTGGCGGTCATGCAGTCGACGCAAAGAAATAATTGGGGATATAATAAAAAATCAGTGTGATAGCTATTTTGATGGCTGTCACGCTATTTTTTTGCAAAAGAAACTAGACTTTTACAATAAGTTTAGTCAAACAATAGATTGTGTTTTAAACTATTATTTTAGAGAGGAACGAAAGCTATGCAAAAACGAGTTAAAGTGTTGTTATTTTTATTTATTGGAGCTTTTATTGGCAGCAATTTACGTTATGGAGAAAGTTTATTATTCAAAACTAGCAGTGGCTTCCCATGGGGAACGGTAGTAGCAAACCTAAGCGGTGCTTTATTTTTGCCGTTTTTGATTCATTATTTGCAAGACCGATATCATCTTTCCTCAGAAATTGTCTTAACATTAAGTACTGGTTTATTAGGTTCATATACGACTTTTTCAACTTTTACGGCTGATAGTTATCGTTTATATTCTGCAGGTCAGTGGATTGGATTAATAATTTATTTAACATTAACCATGGTTGGGGGCTTTTTGATGGCTCTGTTAGGAAATTATCTGGCTGCTACTAGCGCCTTTAATGATTATGCTAGAGGTAAAAAGAATGATTAATATTATGCTTGTAGGATTTGGCGCCACGATAGGTGCTTTTATAAGAAACGAATTGACCCTGCAGCAGGCAAAAATAAAAGTGGATTTTCCCGTTATTACGTTATTGATAAATATTATAGGAGCGTTATTCTTGGGCATTTTTACTGCACAAATTCATAACGGTGCGATATTATTATTGCTAGGAACTGGATTTTGTGGTGGCTTTACTACTTTTGGAACTTTCAATATGGAATTAAGTCAATTATGGTTCCAACATCGCTTAGGAAGTTGCTTGCTTTATTTTATTTTGACTTATATTTTTGGTATCCTAGGATTCATTATCGGTATTCACATTTAGGAGAAGTTCAATGCAAATGAAAGAACAAGTTTGGAATGAAAGTTTTCGTCCAGGAATAATTTCTTCAACCAGATTATATTTTCAAGATTTATTTGTTGGTGCAAAAAGAATGAGCCGCAAGGATTTTTGGTGGGGATATTTAGGAATGACTATTTTTGCAGGAATTATTATGGCAGTACTAGCATGGGTTATTACTAAGATGCCAGTGGATGATTTTTACTGGAGCTCAATTTTGGGCGTAGCTTTAGCAATTGTCTGTGGGTATTATTGGATTTCTATATTCACAGCTATGATTAGACGATTGCATGATCGAAAAATGCATGGATGGTGGATTTTGATTGCTATAATACCAATCATCGGAAATATTGCCTTGTTAGTATTACTTTGTTTGCCACAGAGAAACTTTGGCAATCGGTGGCAAAAAGAGATATAGAAGAAAAACCGGACTAGAGTCTTTTTCAGACTAAGCCCGGTTTAACTATATTGAAGGAGGGAAAAATTATGTGTGGACGTTATATGTTTCAACCAGACCAGAATCCTGAAATAGGTAGAATCTATCAATTAGCAGTTGACGCTGGGTATCAACCTAAAACAGGAGAAGTTTTTCCCACCGATAAAACGGCTTTAATTATAGCTGGAGATCATAAAGTAAAAGTAGTGGCTATGAAGTGGGGATTCCCCGGATTTAAAGATGGACAATCAATTATTAATGCCCGTAGCGAGACAGTTAGACAGAAGAAAATGTTTGCTGATTCTTTTATGAAACGGCGCTGTGTTTATCCAACAACTGGATTTTTTGAATGGAATAAAGCTAAGGAAAAATACAAATTTAATTTTAATAATGATCCTGAGACGCTATTTATTGCTGGTTGCTATAATTATTTTGACGGGGAGCCACAAAGTATTTTATTCACCACTGCCCCAAACGAGTCAATGATTGCAGTTCATGATCGGATGCCTTTGATATTAAGAAAGAACCAAATTAATGCTTGGATATATGACGATGATTTTGCTACGGAGTTTTTACAAAGTACCATGCCTCAATTGATATCTCAGCAAGAAAAATAGGGATAGTAATGAATAGTAAGATTCAAAAATTTAGTGATAGTAAAGAATATTTTCAATGTCCTCTTTGTGGAAAACAATTGAGTATGCAAGAAAATAGTTTGGTTTGTCCACAAGGGCATAACTTTGATATCTCTAAAAAGGGATACGTTGATTTTATTTTAAACAATCGTCAACAAAAGAATTATGATCGGGCGTCGTTTGAAAATCGTCATTTGATCTTGGAACATGGAATGTATGATCACATTGCCAATAAGCTATTAATGTTGTTAAGTGACGTAAATATAAAAAATATTTTAGATGTTGGCTGTGGCGAAGGATATTATTCTAAAAAAATTGCTGATTTAACTGACAAAAGCGTTTTGGCTTTTGACATTTCTAAAGACTCGATTCAGTTAGCTGCTAAGGGTCCAAATACACCAGTAAAATGGTTTATTGGCGATTTAGCGCATTTGCCTATTCAGAATCAATCAATTGATGGAATCGTTGATATTTTTTCGTCAGCTAATTATGATGAGTTTAAGCGAATTTTAAAGCCAACTGGCTATATTTTCAAAGTTATTCCCAATCAGTATCACGTACAGGAACTGCGTCAACAAGCTAAGGATCAGCTTCAACAGGAAAAATATTCTAATAAAAAAGTTTTAGATTATTTTGAAGAACACTATCAATTAGTTGAAGAAATTGATGCTACTAAAACTTATCAGGTTTCAGCAGAAGAAAGAGAAGCTTTTATTAATATGACGCCATTGTTGTTTAATGTGGATAACAGTTTAATCGATTGGAACAAGGTTCAGGAGATAACTGTTGGAGCAACTATTTTAGTTGGAAAAACAAAACTATAAATAAGACCTAATGACTGTGTATAAAAAGTCATTAGGTCTTATTTATTTGGCATATTTTTTCAAAGCTTTTTGGAAATCGCCTTTTACTAAAACACCAATTTGGGCAACTATTTCTTGGGGATCTTCTTTCATGTCGTTATGAACCCATTCCAGGATAATTGCAATAAAAGCTAAACTGTAAAAATGAGCAATGAAATCCTTGTGCTTCTGAGCTACATCCATGTCCTGGGCCTGCTTATCAACAATAGCAATTATATAGTTATAAATTACTTCATAGGTATACTTTCCCATAACATCGCGATAGATTGATTCATAAACATTTTTAGACAATTTTTTATTATGCTTGATCAATATCATAACGTCATAGAATCCCTTTTGCCAGTTATCATAATTAGCAGTATTATCTAAAACTTTTTTAGCAATTTTACCAGCTGAGAATTCAACTAGGTCATAAACGTCGTTAAAGTGATTGTAAAAAGTTTGTCGAGTTAGATCGCATTCAGTGACAATATCCTTAACGGTGATTTTATCAATGTTTTTATGGTGTAAAACGACGCATAACGCCGAACTAAGTATTTTTTCAGTATCGTTTGGCATTAAAATCCCCCAATTTTTTCGATCCGTATTATTATATATGCTTTTGGAAGAAACGTCATGCTTAATTAGTAAACTATTCGTTACAGACAAAATCGAACATATGTTTTACAATGTTATTTAGCAATTAAGGAGGTAGTCTATGACGACTAAGATTGGAATTCGCCAACTAGTAGAATTTGTGCTGCGTAGTGGGGATTTAAATGAGATTAAAAATAGTCAAAATACTGCTCAAAATGGGGCACGAATTCATCGTCGACTACAAAAAGAGCGTTCAAAAAATCAGGATTACGACAGCGAAGTTTATTTAAAAACAGAAGTTACGATGAATGATAATCAGTATCTAATAGCCGGTAGAGCCGATGGAATAACCTCAAATGACAAAAAAACTACGATTGAAGAAATCAAGACTTCGGATCAGACTTTTGATGATTTGAGTACCAATACTTTAGAGCTGTATTGGGGACAGGTAAAAGTTTATGGCTACATTATCTTGCAGGAACATCCGGAACTAAATCATGTAGCACTGCAATTGACTTATTTTCGAGTAAGTACCGAAGAGATTACTACTACTGAAAAAACATTCGACAGAAGTGAGCTTCAAAAATTTTTCCAAGGTTTAATTGATGAATATGAATATTGGTTAACCTTGAGAGCTAAATTACGTAAAACCCGAAATGGCTCAATAAAAAAATTATCGTTTCCATTTCCTAAATTTCGGGCCGGACAACATGAATTGGCAGCGGCAGTTTATAAAACGGTTGTTTATCAAAAACGTTTATTTGTTGAGGCACCAACTGGGACTGGAAAAACAATCTCGACTTTATTTCCGACCATTAAAGCCATGGGCGAAGAAAAGATTCAACGGTTGTTTTATTTAACGGCTAAGCAGAGTACGCGTCGAGTTGCCGAAGAAGCAATTAATTTGATGTCAGAGAAGGGATTGAAGTTAAAGAGTATTACTTTAACTGCCAAGGATAAAATTCGCTTCCCAGAGCAAGATGTGCCGCCAGAGGAAGATCCATATATGATTGATTATTATGATCGTTTAAAGCCCGCATTAGCTGATATTTTGACGAATGAGGATGCTATTACACGAGAGGTAATTGAAACATATGCCAAAAAGCATACTGTTGATCCTTTTGAATTTTCATTAGACATCTCGCTATTCTGTGATGTTATTATTTGCGACTACAATTATCTTTTTGATCCATTAGTTTATCTTCAAAGATTTTTTATTGAAAAGGATACTGATAATTTCTTTTTAATTGATGAAGTTCATAATTTGGTCAGTCGTTCCCGCTCAATGTATTCGGCAACAGTCAGCGACACTGCCATTGCAGGTTTGTTGAAGGAAGCTAAAGCAATAAAAAATAAGGCCAGCGAGGACTTTCAAAAGCATTTGAAGAAGGTACGACGTGTCTTTAATCAGATGAAAAAAGTTTTAAAAGAAGAAAATCGTCAAGAAAAAATAACTTCATCAGCTCCAGACAAATTAATTGATGCTATGGGCAAGTTTAATGATTTTATGGGGGAATGGATGCAGGATCAAAAACCCTCTGATTTTTTAGATAATGCTAAAAATTTCTTCTTTGATTGTTTAACTTTTGTGAAAATCGGTGCATTATTTGATGACAGCTATAAAACCAGAATTTTTTTAGACGAGAAAAACTTAGTGGTAAAGCAACTTTGTCTTGACTCCAGTCATTTTATCGATCAATCGCTAGATCTAGGACTAGGAGCTGTATTGTTTTCAGCCACATTGTCGCCAATGGATTATTATCAAAGCGTTTTAGGAGGAGTCGACAAAAGCTTGGCTTATCAGTTGCCATCACCGTTTCCAGTTCAAAATCAAGATATCCTGATTACTCAATATATTCAAACGACTTATCGGCAACGGCAATTGAGCCAAAATGATATTGTTAAAAGTCTGAAGACAATGATTGATGCTAAAACGGGCAACTATTTGTTCTTTTTTCCATCATACAGTTATTTAAAACAAATTAAGACAGCTTTTGAAAACGAATATCCAGAGGTTATTGTCGTGTCGCAACAAGGCGAGATGGATAATTTAGCTCGTCAAGAGTTTTTAGATCAGTTTCAAGAAGATCCTCAAACAACTTTAGTTGGCTTTTGTGTTTTAGGAGGGATTTTTTCAGAAGGAATCGATCTTCGAGGCAATCGCTTGATTGGGGTGGCGATTGTTAGTGTAGGATTGCCAGGATTAAGCCCAGAGAACAATTTGATTCGGGACTATTATGATTCTAAAAATGGTCATGGATTTGAATATGCTTATCAAATGCCAGGGATGAATAACGTTTTGCAAGCCGCGGGACGATTGATTCGAGGTAGCCATGATTGTGGCATTATCCTATTGTTGGACCAACGTTTTGGAAGCAGCCGGTATACCAGACTTTTTCCACAGCACTGGCAAAACTATCTCCGAATTAAATCGCAGCAACAATTAACAGCTGCTGTTAATAACTTTTGGGAAGGTAAGGCGAAATGAAAACTAAGTTAACCAAGGATTTAGAAAAAACGCTCTATCAATATTGTTATGAGCAGGGATCGTACGTGGTAGAAGAAGTTTCAATGCCTGATAAAAAAGGAATTGTTGATACTTTAAGTTATCAACAGTTGACTGATGATCAAGTAGAATGGCGTTGCTATGAATTAAAAGTAACTAAGGCTGACTTTCATTCGCATGCAAAATTGTCTTTTATTGGCAATTATAATTATTTTGTTTTGCCGCAAAAATTGTATCAAGAAGTGAGTGACGAAATACTTAGTCAGATTGGTGTCCTAATTTATCGGGCGTTTGATAAAAAAGCAATCGAGGCTTCTCCACAAACACTACGTGCACCTGGATTTTTAACGATTGCCAAAAAAGCTCAATATCAGGAGCTACAAGTGGATGAACAGAAGTTAACAAGTCATTTTGTGGCTTCGCTTTTTAGAGAAGTAGACAAAGCCAAAAAAGTTGAAAAGGGATTACAGTTATATTCTGATGATAGATTATTTAAAGAGCTCAAGAAAAGAACTAAGTCAGGGTACGATGTCTATAGTCCCGATCATAATTTGTACGATCGGTTTGTAGAAGAGTTACGAGATGAGGCAATTGAGGCACTTCAAGATGAATTGGATGCTCGAAATGAAGAGTATCAAGCTTTGAAATTACAATTGCAAGAACTGAAACAGCCTAATCTGGAGGATAAAATATGACGTATTATCCTTATTTACGGGGAAGAATGTATGATTTATTGGCTCTAAAGGAATTGTCTGAGCAAGGCCAACTTAGTCATGACATTATTCCTATTATTGAGCCAGTACGAGATTCCAAGGAATTACAGCAGACAGTAATGACCTTTATTGAGCAACGACAACCGTTTAGTGTTATCGCTAATCCCCAAGTAAGCGTTTATGGATTGAATGGTACTAAAATTTATCCACTACCTGATGTGGATAAATTAAATTATTTTGTTCCCAGTGCAATTTTAGCGGCCGATTTCAGTAGTGATTTTTTGAAAAAACAAAAAAAACAAGAATCATTGCTAGTTGTTCAAAATTATCAGTTATTAAAAGCTTATCAAAATACCAAAGTTTTACAGAATGTGGATAAAGTGTTAATTCCTGAGGTAGCACGAATGCATCGCTTAGTAAAAGATAAGGTAGGTTTATTATGTGACCCCTTAACCTTTGTAAGGCATGTTGAAGATTATGCTGACTTGAAAGATGAGTTTTTTGAACCTGCCAATTGGTATCGGCAAGTGGATAATTATGATGGATTTGGCGATTATTCAATGGTAGGACATGTTTACTTTGATAAAGGAATGCCAGCTCGTGCGATTGCTTTACATTTAATTTATGTGACAGCAGACGGTAGTTTAAGAATTCATCACTTTGTTTCAGACAGCAACGAGAAGATGAGTGGTCAAAGAGAAAAATTTTTTGAGGCACTTTATAAAATGAATAATTGGTGCGATAAAAATATTCATGGTCTTAATTTGACCCCAGCATTGAAACAACTGCTAGAATATGGGCAACAAAATAAATTTCCTGGTTTAGGTGTAGTTAAAAAGTTATCGTTAATGCATCATTTTCAATTAATGGGGCGACTATTGGAATCTATTTAAAAAGGGTCCTCCAATAGCCTAAATCTGAACTCTTTCTCGCATTGGGTTATAGCGTGAGTATGTTTAAATTTCCGTCCTCCACAAAAATTGGAAATGCTGTTGGAACGCTATGGGCCGATTTGAAACTAATTATTTTACACTTTGTGTAAAATAATGGATTTCCAAACTCGGCCTCATTGTAACCGGCAAAGCCGCTAACAATGATCTCATAGCTGAACGCATTCCCAATTTTTGTTCCGGACTGTTTTCTACTTTGTTTATGAATTTTGAATAATAGATAAAAACTGTCACTGTTAAGAAATCCAAGCATAATTGTATGTCTGGAATATCTAATAGTGACCGTTTTTTAATTTACTATTTAATGTTTTGTTCAATAATATTAGGACCAAAGACTTAATCGGTAGTAAAAAATCTGTGGGCCCTCAGTGGTGATATTCTACTTAGCTTGCGAAGCAAGGTTAGTAGAAGACCGAGCTTAGAGATCCATAATTACGCACAAAGTGTGGAATTATTAGCTCTAAGTCGTGTCCACCACGTTCCAGTGGCCCACAGATTTTTTGCGGACGATGGCATACTTCAACCACATCAGTTAGTATACTCACGCTATAACCCAACTTGAGTAAGAACCAAATTTGGAAGGGATCTTTTCTATTGAATAATTACCACCATAATTTAATTAGGGCCTGAGTACCGTCATTGCCAAGATTTTTATCGTCAACTAAAGTTTCGTAAAGTTTTTTAGCTTGTTGGGTAGCAGGCAGCTCCAAATTCATCTTTTCACTTTCGTCTAGAGCGATTCGAAGATCTTTTAAGAAATGTTTGGAATAGAAACCGGGTTTAAAATCTTCTTGAAGAATTCTTGGTCCATAGTTTTCCAAACTCCAGTTATCGCCGCCACCGCCTTCGACAGTTTGAAGGACATCATTTAGATCTAATCCAGCTGCCTTAGCGTAGGCAAACATTTCGGTTAATCCAGTCATGGTTCCGGCTATCATAATTTGATTAGCCATTTTAGCATGTTGACCGGCGCCAAAGGAACCGAAATAGTGAGTAGACTTGCCAATGATTTTAAAAATAGGTTTTAGTGATTCATAAGCACTTTTAGAACCACCAACCATAATAGTTAAATTGCCGTCGCGGGCACCTACATCGCCACCAGAAACAGGAGCATCAATAGCTTCTACGCCAATAGTTTCAGCTTTTTTACCGATTTTTTTGGCTAAAGTAGGTGTACTTGTAGTCATATCAACGATAATTTTACCCTTGGTTAATCCTGCGAAAATTCCATTGTCTTTGAAATAAACGTCTTCTACATCTTTAGGAAAACCAACCATGGTAAAAGTTATATCAGCAGCTTCTGCAACGTCTTTAGGATCGGCGTACCATTTCGCACCTTTAGCAATCAATGGTTCGGCTTTTGATTTGGTTCGTGTATAAATGTGGATTTCATAGTTAGCTTTGAGAAGATTATTGATGATGCCGCTACCCATGACTCCTGTTCCAATAAAACCAATTTTTTGCATGACAATTCCTCCAATCAATACGTTTATTATATTATATGAAAAAAACTATTGATAATAATCTGTGTAAGGTATTTTTTGAGGGGACTTATTTGCTATAATTCTTGTGACATACGTTCAAATAAATAGACAGGGAGGGGATTTCATGACATTTATAAAAAATTACTACAAAAGTATTTTGGCAGCTTTGTTTTATGGGATAACCTCGGCTTTAGGTATTCAATTACTACTACAGCCGGCAAAATTATATACCAGTGGTGTAACGGGGGCCTCACAGTTAATCGTTAATCTTTTAGAGCAATTTGCTCATTTAAACACACCAGTTTACTTGTGGTATGCGTTACTAAATCTACCTTTGATAATATTAGCTTGGTTTAAACTTGGCAAAAAATTTACAATTCTTTCAATTATTTCAGTTGTAGCAGCATCATTATTTATTTTAATCGTACCTTTATATCCAATTACTAAAGATCCATTGTTGTCATCAGTATTCGGGGGAATTTTATCTGGCTCGGGTATTGGTATTTGTTTCCGTTATGGTTTTTCCACTGGAGGAACTGATATTATTGCTTTGATTGTTCAAAGAAGTACGGGAAGATCAGTTGGTCAAGTTAGTTTTGCCATCAATGCAATTATCATTATTATTGCAGGTTTTGCTTTTGGTTGGGAATTAGCACTATATACAATTATTTCAATTTATATAACTAATTTGGTTATTGATCGGATGTATATTCAACAACAAAAAATTACTGTTACAGTTTATACTCATAAAATTGATGAAATATCTCAGGAGTTGTTGAAGTCGCTTAATCGTGGTTTGACATTGGATTACCATCTAAAGGGTGCTTATTCTGGTGAAGAGATTGGGTCGATAACAATGGTACTGACTAAATATCAATTGTTCTTTGCTAAGAAAATTATTTTAGATGTTGATGAGAATGCTTTTATCAACATTCAACCAACAATGTCAATTGCTGGAAAATTCAATGATAATTAAACAGGTTAAAAGATCCAATAGCATAATTCCAAAATAGACCAGAAAAAACACCACTTTTTGGGTCTGAAAATCTCTTTAAACATAATATAATGTGGAGCATAAGGGTTATAAGGAGATTTTGTATATGAAAACAATTATTTATGCTCATCCGTTTCCGGGTAGTTTTAACCATGAGATTTTAAATAGATTGTCTAATTCCTTCTCTAAAAATGATGAAGAATTTGAGCTAATTGATCTTTATTCGGATGGTTTTGATCCAATTCTTTCTAAAAAAGATTTGGCCACGTACAGTCAAGGAAAAATTGACGATAAGTTGGTTAAAAAATATCAGCGGAAGATTGCCTGTTCTGATGAGTTAGTGTTTATTTTTCCAATTTGGTGGCATAATTTACCAGCAATGTTAAAGGGCTTTTTTGATAAGACAATGTTGAATGGCTTTGCTTATGATGAAAGCAACGGTTGGCAAGGATTATTAACTTATATTAAGAGAGCCACCGTTATAACGACGTCAACTGTCACAAAAGAACATTTGGAAAATAATTGCGGTAATCCTATTCAAAATGTTTTCATTGATCGGACGTTAGTAGATTTAGGAATTGATCAAAAAACGGTTCATTGGATTCATTTCGGCAAAGTTAATACAACTACCGATGAAGATAGAGAACAATTTTTGAATGATTTACCTAGTTTATACGCGCAACAATTTATAAAGTAGATAAAATTATTTTTAATAAAAAGTCAAAAAACAAGAAAAATGAGTGATGTGAAACTCATTTTTCTTGTTTTTTTTTTGCGAAGATAATGGTCTTTTGTCTCAAAAGTTTTTGTGCCATTCGTATGGATATAAAATTTTTTTAGTTTATTATGATATATAATACGAATATTACATGAGGATGTTTTTAATGCATAAAAAAAGTCACAAGATTGAGGGATTACAGATATGCTTCATGGTTGTCTCGGCATTTGTTGTCGGGGCTATTTTGAATTTTGCTCAAACTAATGATTTTATTTTTACTAGTCAGATTATTTTTGGAACCAATTTCAATACATATTTGTTAACTGTTTTAATTTTATTCATAATTTATTTGGGAATATACGGAGTGGTTAATCGATTTTTCTATACTTCAGCAATATATTTTGTGTTTTTTATGATATATGCGGTGGCTGATCGTTTAAAAGTGATTTATCGATCAGAGCCAATTTTACCTAGTGACTTATTAATGTTGCGTAATAGTCGTTCGTTGTTGTCCATGCTTACACCAGGATTAATCATTAAAGTTGGGTTGATCTTGATAGTTCTGGTTGGAGGATTTATTTTTTTAGAGAAAAAGTATGGCCAAAAGATGCTTCATTTTAAAACTTGGGTGAGATTGATTTTAATTGGATTAATGGCTTTTAGCATTGGAATCTTCTATACAGCTGACAACACTGATTCAATGACCTATAAAATATTAGCTGCATCTGGCTACACTAATTCCGATTCAAATATCAATCGTTCAGCTAATAGTAATGGTCCAATGCTGACTTTTTTAGGAAATATGTATGTTGATGTTATGGATAAGCCAGCTGGTTATAGCAAAGCTAAAATGTTACAGATTGTTGAAAAATATCAGGCGGAAGCTAAGAGTATTAATAAGCATCGTGATAACAATAATTTGCAGGACCAAACTTTAATTTTTGTTTTGAGTGAAAGCTTTTCTGATCCTACACGAGTACCCAATATTAGTTTGAATCAAGACCCAATGTCAAATATAAGAAATTTGAAAAATAATACCACATCCGGTTTAATGATGAGTTCCGGTTATGGCGGCAGC
This sequence comes from Companilactobacillus crustorum JCM 15951, assembly GCF_001434585.1. Lineage (GTDB taxonomy): Bacteria > Bacillota > Bacilli > Lactobacillales > Lactobacillaceae > Companilactobacillus > Companilactobacillus crustorum. The sequence continues at coordinate 10,650 of NZ_AZDB01000009.1, read as the reverse complement.
ACTGCTAATATGGAATATATGGCCTTAACTGGGTTGGCAATGAACCAATTTTCAAATTCATTACAGACACCATATACTCAAGTGGTTAATAAACAAGACGGTCCTATTAATATAGCAAATAGCTTTAAAACTTCAGCCGCAATTCATCCGTATCATGGCAATTTTTATAATCGTAATTCGGTTTATAAGAGCTTTGGTATTAAATCATTTAAAAATATCGATACAACTGGGGATGCAGCTCTTAAATATTCCAAAACCTTACCAGGTATGGATTATATTAGTGATGAGTCGGCTTATAATGATGCTGTTTGGCAAGTTAATCAGGTTACAGGTGGACAATTTATTAATTTAGTCACGATGCAAAATCATATGCCATATACAAATGATTATGATAATAATCAATTTACTAATACTGGGACTGGTGTGTCTGATGATAACCGGAAGCAAGTTAACAATTATGCTAAAGGAATGAGTTATACCGATACGTCAACATTAAGCTTTTTGAATCAACTGGATCAGATTGATAAACCAATAACGGTTGTTTGGTACGGCGATCATTTACCTGGTATTTATGATGGCAATAACCTTTATGAGAATAATATTGTAGAGCATCAAACGGACTATTTTATTTATAGTAATAAGTATGCTCGTAATCATAATTATGGAACAACTAAATTAACTAACGCGACTCAAGTTACAGATCCAAATGGTTTTATACCGTTGGCTTTGGAACAAATGAATCAAAAAGTAACACCGTATTATGCGCTGTTAACTGAAATTCAGCAAAAGGTTCCGGCGATGGCCAAGAGTATTGATGAAAATAGCGATGGTTTATATGTTGATGAAAATAGTAAAGAGATATTTAAAAAAGATTTGACGGCTGAACAAAAAAATCTAATTGCTGATTATAAATTAGTCCAATATGATTTAACAGCAGGTCAAAATTATAGTAAAAAATTAATTAATAAATAAAACGTAAGAGCAGAGAAAATAAGTATAGACTTATTTCAATTTGTTCTTACGTTTTTTTTGATCCTAAAAGAGTTAATATATATTATGAATATATTTAGTTAAGGGTGTTTATTCGTGCATAGAAAAAAATCAAAAGCTTTATACTATAGTCAATTTATTTTTATGATCTGTTCAGCATTTTTGGTTGGATATCTGTTGGACTACTCGCAAACAGGTTCTTTTAAGATGACTAATGGCATACTTTTTAAAACCGATATTGCGCAGTATGTAATAACGGGATTAATTTTAATGCTGATTTATTTGGCATTTTATGGGCTATTTAATCACTTTTTTTACGCTACGGCAGCGTTTTATATTTTCTTTGCAATTTATACAGTAGCTAATAAATTAAAGATGCTGTATAGAATGGAACCAATCATGCCCAACGATTTAAATTTTTTGACAAATATAAGACAAATTTTATCAATGGTAACTTTTAAAGTCATAATTGTTGTGGTTTTAGTTATTATTTTGATTATTACCGTTTGTATGATTTTAGAAAATATTTTTACTTATGAGTTGATGAAATTTAGTCCGCTGATGAGAATAATTTTTGTGGTTTTGGGAATTTTAAGTATTGCCAGTTTTTATGATGTTAATAAGGAAGGAACGCCGATTAATTTTGTGATGACCAAAGCAGGTTATTCTAATTTCACTCCTAACATTAGTTTGACTGCGAATACTAATGGTCCGCTGTTAACGTTCTTGGGCAATATGCACATTGATATCATGGATGAGCCGGAAGGTTATAGTAAAGAATCAATGACTAAGATCGTTAAAAAGTATCAAAAAGAAGCCGATGTTATTAATAAAAATCGCTCTAACAATAATTTAAATAAGCAAACTTTAATTTTTGTCTTGAGTGAAAGCTTTTCTGATCCTAGCCGAGTTCCTAATTTAAAGGTTAATCAAGAAGCAGCTCCTAATATCATGAATATAAAAAATGAAAATACTTCAGGGTTAATGCTTAGTTCAGGCTATGGTGGCGGAACGGCGAACATGGAATACATGACTTTTACCGGATTAGCTTTCAATCAGTTTTCCAAAGCGGTTCAATCGCCTTATACGCAATTAGTAGTTAATCAAAAGCATCCTACAAATATTGTTAATAGCTTTAAGAAGTCGGCCGCAATTCATCCTTATTATGGCAATTTCTATGATCGTCAAACGGTTTATCCAAAGTTTGGTTTTCAGTCTTTTCGTAATTTAAATACTACTGGTTCATTAGCTTTGAAGTATAAGGATACGATTGATGGTAATCCATATGTTAGCGACGAATCAGCGTATAAAGATACGCTATGGCAAATTAATCAAGAACACAGCGGTCAGTTTATTAGTCTGGTCACAATGCAAAATCATATGCCATATAATGTGATGTATCCGGATAATCCCTTTACGGTCAAGGGATCAGCCACTGAGATTACTCAGCAAGCTGAAAACTATGCTAAGAGCATTAACTTCACTGATAATTCAACAAAAGAGTTTTTGGATAAGATTGATGCAATTCAAAAGCCGATTACAATAGTCTGGTATGGCGACCATTTACCAGGTTTGTACAGTCACAATTCTATGCGAAAATATAATGTCGTTCAGCATGAGACTGACTATTTTATTTACAGTAATAAGTACGCTTTGGAGCATGGTTATGGAACTAAGAAGTTGACAGATTCTACGGAAGTGACTGATCCGAATGGTTTTATTCCACTAGCATTAAAGCAAATGAACCAAAAAGTAACGCCGTATTATGCCTTACTAACTAAGGTACAAGAGGATTTGCCTGCGATGGCTAAGAACAGTGTTGGTAAAAATGCAAGTTTGTACGTTGATGCTGATGGTAAACAGATTTCAAGTAAGCATTTTTCAACTAATCAAAAGCAATTATTGCATGATTATAAATTGGTTCAATATGACTTAACGGTTGGCAAAGGTTATAGTCAATCGACTATTAATAAGTAAAAATGGCTTTAATGAAAAATAATAATCGTAAATAAACCGGTATAACGCTATAGAATAGTGATTATGCTGGTTTTTTTAATGATAAAAATTGTAATTTTAATGAGTCTGGAGTTGCCTTTTTTGTATTTGGAAACATTTTCATTTTTTGTGACCCCAAAATGAGGAGTAAACTAAAGATATTCACTTACAAAAATGGGGATGAAATTAAGTTTTGAATTTAAAGGGTTTTTTATACATTTTGATACCAACTTTTTTGTTCAGCTCAATGGAAATTGCGTTGAAGATTGCTGGAGGACAGTTTAATCCGATTGAATTGAATTTTATTAGATTTTTGATCGGTGGACTGGCTTTACTGCCATTCACAATTCTTTATTTAAAGAAGAATAATGTAAAGATTTCTGGATCAGATTGGGGCCGAATTGCTCTAACCGGTTTTGTGATTGTTGTTTTAAGTATGACACTTTATCAATTATCAATTGGTATGGCAAAGGCTTCAGTTATTGCTATCATGTTGAGTGCTAACCCAATTTTTGGCTTGATTATTGGTTTTGTATTCCTCAAAGAAAAATTATCAAGGACTAATGTCTTGGCTTTGATTTTAACGTTAGTTGGTTTATTGATTATTATTAATCCACTGCATTTAACTGGTGCTATGGGAATTACTCTAGGTTTATTATCATCAATTATTTTTGGCGTTTATGGTGTTATGTCCCGGGTTAATGGTAATAAGATTGGTTTAAATGGCCTTTCGATGACTTGTTTAGCCTTCTTATTCGGTTCCGGAGAATTAGGTATTTTAATGGGTATTACTCATGTGCCAGCTGTAGCTAATGCAATTCCTAGTGGTTATGCTGAATTTGCTAATATTCCTTTTTTCAAGGGAATTAGTTTACAAACTTTACCATTGATTTTGTACATTTCAGTCTTAGTTACTGGTGTGGCTTTTGGTTTATACTTTGTTTCAATGGAAAAAGTCGGTATTTTACAAGCTTCATTGATTTTCTTGGTTAAACCAGCTTTAGCTCCCGTACTAGCCTTGTTAGTATTAGGCGAAGCAATGACAGCCAATACAATTGTTGGTATTGTGGTTATCTTATTAGGATCATTAGTTACACTTATGGGCGAAAAGATTGCTTACGGTGTTATGGCTATTTTCAGACGTAACAATCCTGAAGCGCATCAAGAAGTTGATGAACTAGAAGTTGTAAAAGATAAAATTGAAAATAGTGAACTTGCTAAACGCCGAAAAGCAACTGAAGCAGCAGTTAGAGATTCACTAGAACAAAAACGTGAAGAGCACGAGTTGCCTTCAGAAGATTAATGACAAGTTGTCATTTTAAAATAAGATTATGTGGAAGCGTAAGCTTATTTTTTTTGCTATAACATAGAATATAAAAAAGATTTATTAATTTGTTTGTTTCAAATTCTAATTTTTGTTCTATTATTTAATTGAAAGAGGGATTTTCGTATGGCAAAAAAAGTTGTTATTTTAGGTGCCAATGGTTTTGTTGGTGGAGAATTTGCAAAAGAATTTATTGAAAATGGCGATACAGTTACTAGTATTTCTAGAACTGGTGAACCATTAGGAAATGAATCATGGTACAACAAAGTCGATTGGAAGATCGGTAATGCCTTGTCTAAAGGATTCTGGGAAAAATATATCGAAGGCGCCGATGTGGTAGTTGATACGATTGGTGAGTATCGAGAAAATAAGAATGAAGATTTAACTTTTGAGAAAGTTAATTATCAAAGTGCATTGAATATAGCTGATGTTGCCAAAAAATACAAAGTACCAGTTTTTCTTTACATGTCAGTTGATGATATCCCGGGAGCTAATAAGAGATATATTAGTACTAAACGCGATGCTGAAAACAATTTGAATAAACGTAATTTTAGAACTGTTATTATGAGACCAGCGAACATGACTAGTGACGATGATAATGTAATTGATAGCAAAGCAGCCCATCGTGCTTTGCCAGTTAGTTTAGTTGTTTTGGCAGGGATTGACGCAATTGAGAATGCTAAAGAAAATGTTACTTTAGGTATTGAGGATATTGACCAATAGTAGGAATTATGTGAGTATACTACCGATTAGGTCTTTGATTCTAATATTATTGAACAAAATAGTAAATTAAAAAAACTGCCACTATTAGGTATTCCAGACATACAGTTATGTTTGGATTTCTTAACAGTGGCAGTTTTTATCTGCTATTTAAATTTTATAATAGTTAGTGAACAAAACAGGATTCAGTCCAGCCCATAGCGTTCCAACAGCATTCCCACTTTTTGTGGAAGACGGGATACTTATATTTTAGTTAAACGTTTTCAAGTCCTATTTAAAATTCCTAATAAGTTGTAAACTTTTAAATTGTGCTTAAAAGAAATTTATCGGGGAGTTTATTAATGGAAGAACTAGAACCAAATAAAAAATACATTAGTTGGCCAGTCTTGGCGCTGATGGATTTTGTTACTGTAATTGGGTTTGATGATTTAGCCTATAATTTTCAAAGTCAAGGAATGGGAGTTATTACCTCTTGGGCGATTATGCTATTCTTGTACGTTATTCCTTATTCTTTGATGGTGGGGCAATTAGGTTCCGTCTTTAACAAAGAAGGCGGTGGTTTAACATCTTGGATTAGAGGGACCAATGGTGAATTTTTAGGTTACTTCACCGCTTGGACATATTGGGCTGCTTCGATTCCTTATGTCGTTGATACAGCCAACTCGCTTGTTGTTGGTTTGGGATGGCTTTTTAATGGAAATGCTGGGCTTCAAAATAAAATGTCTAATGGTTGGTTTGCCTTTTGGACATTAGTTATTTTTGTGGTTTTTATTTTTACACAGTCACGTTTTAAGAGATCATTGGAGATCTTGAGTACTATTGGTGGAGTTGCTATTTTTGGTTTAACAATCTTATTTGTTCTTATGACTTTTACAGGATTGGCAATGGGAGGCCATATTGCAACACAACCATTTACGATTCATACAATCATACCGAAATTTAATTTACACTATCTAACTACTTTAGGACTTTTGATCTATGCAATGAATGGTGCAGAATTGATAGCACCATTTGTTACTAAGTTACGTCATCCAAAGAGCGATTTTCCTAAAGCTATGATTATGTTAGCTGCAATGACAGCTTTCTTAACCATTTTTGGATCATTCTCATTAGGTGTTTTCTTCAATGCCTATCATTTACCTAAAGATTTAAAGATGAATGGTGCCTATTATGCGTTTCAAGCACTAGGTGCACAGTATCATCTTGGAAATATATTGTTATATGTGTACGCTTTGGCTGAGGTTTTCTATTTAGCAGCTTTGTTGGCAGTCTTGTTGGATGCAATGACAAGAATGTTGATTTCTGATACTGGAAATAGATATATGCCAAAGGTTCTAAAGAAAACAAATTCAGTTGGGCTACCTGTTAATGGTTATCTGTTAACTTGTGGATTGAGTGCATTCATTATGTCATTGGGTATTTTCTTACCTAGTATGAACGATATTTTCAACTGGCTTCTGAACTTGAACGGAATCATTTCGCCAGGTGTTACTTGTTGGGTCTTCTTTGCTTTTATTAAAATTAGACAGGATAGTCAGAAATATCAATCAGATTATGTCTTTATCAAGAATGACAAAACTGCTTTGACAGTTGGCTGGTGGTGTTTGATAGTTACCGCGATAGCTACAATTTTTGGTATTGGACCTCAAGATGTTAAATTTGCTTCTTCAACTTGGTGGTACGAATTAATTATTAATTTTGTATCTATCATTGTTTTGATTGGATTAGGTTTGATCCTACCTTATGTGACACGTCGTGAAGAACGAAGCATTACAGGTTCAGCGTTTACCCGCTGGCAATGGAGTGGTATTTTAACTGTTATTCTCTTAACAATTATCGGAGATTTATATTTGGGTGGATCTAAGTTAGCTCATAATATTGCTGGAATTGTTGGAATTAGTATTGTGGGAATTTTATTAGTAATTATTTTTGGCTGGAAAGAATATAATCTCAAAGAAAACTAACTCGTAAAGAATCAGTGAAGCAATTAGACTTAATAATTGTTTTTCTGGTTCTTTTTTTAAATCGTTGAACAAATAAGTTACTTAAGTAAAAATTTTTCTATATCATAGCAAGATTTTTTATGGTAAAATATTTCGAGCTGCTAAAAAACTTTCCAAATTGTACACAAAAGGTCAATCTCAGGATTGCGGTCATGTCGGGAAAGTAAGCGCTTGAATTTTTTTATATTTTTAAATCATTTTTCTACTTTTCTTCAAAAAATATTGTATATTTGAATTAACCGTTAGGTGAGTAAATTAGAAAGAATGATTTATTTTCACTTGAGGAAAACGCCATGACAGAATTAGATACAAAGAAAAGATATATCAGCTGGCCAGTTTTGGCCCTGATGGATTTTGTAACGGTAGTTGGATTTGATGATCTAACTTACAATTTCCAAAACCAAGGGATGGGCGTTATAACGTCCTGGATTATTATGATCCTTATGTATGTTATCCCGTACTCATTAATGGTGGGACAACTAGGTTCTACTTTCGACGACGATGGTGGCGGCTTAACGTCATGGGTCAGAGAAACTAGTGGGGAATTCTTAGGGTATTTTGCGGCCTGGACATATTGGGCTGCTTCAATCCCTTATGTAGTTGATACTGCTAATACTATTGCAGTGGCCTTGGGCTGGGTAGTTAATGGTAATGCAAAATTACAAACACAGATGTCTAACAGTCATTTTGCTCTGTTTACGTTGTTGATTTTTATTTTCTTTATAATTATTCAATCTCGTTTTGAAAGGTCTTTGGAAATACTAAGTACTATTGGTGGTATTGCCATGTTTGGAATGACGGTTCTGTTTGTTATTATGACTGTAACAGCCTTAGGAATGGGTGGCCATATTGCCACAAAGCCATTAACTGTTCATACAATCGTGCCAACTTTCAATTTGCATTATCTGACAACATTAGGATTTTTGATTTTTGCGATTAATGGTGCAGAAAGAATCGCTCCTTTTGTTACAAAGATGCGTAATCCCAATCGAGATTTTCCTAAGGCAATGATTATGCTATCAGTAATGACTGGATTCTTAACGATTTTTGGATCATTCTCATTAGGAGTATTTTTCAATGCTTATCATCTACCTGATGATTTGAAGATCAATGGTTCATATTATGCTTTTCAAGCTTTAGGGCAAAGATTCCATATGGGAAATACATTGATGTATCTGTTTGCTTTTACTGAAATTTTTTACTTGGCTGCTTTGTTGGCCGTATTATTAAATGCTATGACAAGAATGTTGATTTCTGATACTGGCAATAAATATATGCCTAAGTTTTTACGAAAGACTAATTCAGCTGGCTTGCCAATTAATGGTTACTTGCTGACAGTTAGTTTAAGTGCTTTTATTATGTTCTTAGGTATTCTTTTGCCAAATATGAAAGATATTTTTAATTGGCTATTGAATTTGAATGGAATTATTTCTCCAGGGGTAACTTGTTGGATCTTCTGGTCTTTTATAAAAGTTAGAATGAATGACGATAAGTATAGTTCTGGCTATGTTTATATTAAGAACAAGACTATGTCCTTAGCAGTCGGTTGGTGGTGCTTAATTTTGACCGGTATTGCTACCATTGCCGCAATCGGACCTCAGGATGTACCTTTTGGTTCATCAATGTGGTGGTATGAATTGGTTATTAATTTTGTTGCCATTATTGTCTTGATTGGATTAGGATTTGTATTGCCATACATTACTAAACGTGAGAGAAGAAGCCAGACAGGAACAGCTTTTACTAAACTACAGCGTTTAGGAATCTGGGTAGCCGTATTGGTTACATTGCTTGGAGATTTATACTTGGGTGATACCAATTTTAGTCGTAATTTAGTTTATATTATTTTGTTAACGGCAGCTGGTTTAGCAATGGTAATTGCTTTAGGTTAGCGAGAGCATGATGTTAAAGAAAGTTTTGAAGGTTAAATAAAAAGCTGATAACTAAGACAATATTTTGTCTTAACTATTAGCTTTTTTTATGCATGAAAAATTTAATCTTAACATGATGTGAACCAATATCCAGTTGATAAAAATAAAATTTATCTAGTATTGAAAACTAGATTGAATAGTTTGAATAACTATGGTAAATTATAACAGTAATTACAAAAAAGGAGTGTTTCTTTATGGATGAATTGCAAGAATGGCTAGATAAAATCGAAGACTATCATCTACCTAGATTTGAAGATCTTCCTGAATTGGAGCTATATCGTGATCAACTATTAACTCTGGTTGATAAATATATCGGGCCAATTTGGTTAGAGGATAGTCCTGTAGTAACGACTTCAATGGTCAATAACTATGTTAAGAACGGTTTGATGCCACATCCAGAAAAGAAACGTTATAATCGAGAACACTTAGCCTATTTGATTGCTATTACTTTCTTGAAACAAGTTGTTTCAATTAATGAAATTCAAGAAGGTTTGGATGTTCAGACCAAATTGAATGGTGGAATAGCCAAAGCTTATGATTTCTTCTGTGATAAGCAAGAAATTGCGTTGAAGATGTTGAATCATCGTGAAGAAGGCCAAGTGCTGTCGGAAAAAAATCAATCTGCAGCTTATTTATTAGTTGAGATGGTAACAATTGCCTTTGCAACCAAGCTAATTACAAAAAAAATCTTGATGATTGAAACTAATAATTCAGACGAAAAGAGCTAATAATAATGGAAAAGATTGCTGTATTGGTAGATTCCTGTTGTGATTTGCCTCAAGAATATCTAAAAAAAGCTGGTATTTATGAATTACCAATGCAAATCACCTACCATGATAAAACCTATTTGGATCGAAAAGAGATTTCTGCTCAAGAAGTTTATGATAAATTGCCAGTAGAAATACCTAAGACTTCTTTACCTTCAGGCGAGTCAATTCAAGAAACACTAAATCAAATTGTTAAAGACGGATATACCCATGTTATTTCTATTTCGGTCTCTTCAGGATTAAGTGGAACTTTTAACTTTTTAAAAGTTTTTCTGGAAGATGACGATCGCTTTACTTCAGTTTATTTTGATACTAAACAGGTAGCTGTTGCTGCTGGTTTAATTGCTGTGGGTGCTAAAGATCAAATTGATGCAGGCGGATCTTTTGAGGAAGTTAGTCTTCACGTTCAAAAGATGATAGAAAATACGGTTGTTTATTTCTGTATTCCGACTTTGACTTATTTACGAGCTGGAGGTCGTATCAGTGCTACAGCTGCTGCTGTTGGAGGAATGTTAAAACTAGCCCCAATTATCACTTGCAAGGCTGATGGTTCTTACACAATAGCTGCAAAAGCTCGTGGAATGAAAAAAGGTCAAAAAATGATGTTAAATTTTGCTCAAGAATTTTTGGGTGATAATCAAAACTATTTACTGGCTGTTGGTCATGGTGCTGATGAGGCAGGTGGACAAAAGATGCTAGATCTATTGCATGATAATCAAATTCAGGGTCAACAGGAATTTTTAGGACAAGTAGGTCCTGCTTTGGGTGTTCATACCGGTCCAGGTTTAATAGGTGTAGGTATTGTTAAGTTATGATAGTTCAAAAAGGTATCCAATGAACTATATAAAGGTTCTCACTCAAATTTAGAGTGTATAGGAATTTTTTCTCTGTAATATTAAATGGTAGATTGCAAATTTAATCCG
>NZ_AZDB01000089.1 GCF_001434585.1 Companilactobacillus crustorum JCM 15951 | reverse complement strand
GTGCATCTTGGCTTCTTCATCGATGATACGTTGAACGGTCTTATCGGAGACGTTAAAACGTCTGCCGATATCCTTCAATGATGTATTAAAAGCAGTTTCTGATAAGATCATTTGTCTAACAGGTTGTGCGATTTGACAATATTCCCAAACATAACTAGTTTTGGCTACAAAGATAGAGTTACAAGATTTACATTTATACTTTTGACGTTTCAGACTTATATACGTTGGACGTAATGATAATGATGGAGCGACTATCATATTTTTATTAAATCCATTCTTAACTAAGTGGCCTGCAAGGCCACAGTTAAGACAACGGTCAATCTGTTTAGTTAGCATTGCAAAATAGACTAAGGACTTGATGCCATTAACTAACATAAATTTTGAGTCTTCAGTAAAGATAATATTCTCATCTTTCATTTCAAGAGCGTTTCGTATAGACTTATTACTTAGGGACATCATTCAAATTCCTTTCATTGTGAAGCTGTAGAGGGTAGAACATCTAAAGGTATGGATGGTGTCTTTTTGATGTTCTAAAATAGTTTTATTAATAAATGGTATACAAAAATAGAGTTGATGGCAAAATGCCTATCAACTCTATTTATCGTACAGCC
>NZ_AZDB01000088.1 GCF_001434585.1 Companilactobacillus crustorum JCM 15951 | reverse complement strand
CACCACTCCAGTGGTATCAACCAACCACGCCATCGGTCACGGACTAGCGACTCATGTGCTGAAGCTAGCCAGTAAATCACTCCCGGCTAAGACTATCGCCAGTCTCACCGGTATTTCGACAAACTCAGTTCAGCGTATTTTGACGGCTAATATTCATCCACACGCGAGCCGCCGGTTACCGATTAATCTATGCTTTGATGAATTCCTTTCCACGCACGGCTCCATGTCGTTTATTTGCATTGACGCCGACACTCACAAATCAGTTAAAGTACTTAGCGACCGCCTTAATAGAACCATCAAACAGTTCTTTCTTAGTCAGTACAGCACCGCAGAACGGGCCGCGGTTCAACGCGTCATCATGGACATGAACGCCTCCTATCAGGCATTCGTGCACGAACTATTCCCTAACGCCGAACTCATTATTGATCGGTTCCACATTATTCAATTAATGGGCCGGACGATGGATACCATTCGCACTCAATGTTTAAAGCAACTCGACAAGCATTCGCGGGAATATAAAGTACTGAAATCACTATGGTGCCTATTCCACAAGGCCAACCCTGACGCACAAAAGAGCCGCTACCTCTTCGGCCTGAATGAGTACTCGACCGAACAGAACGCTATTG
>NZ_AZDB01000087.1 GCF_001434585.1 Companilactobacillus crustorum JCM 15951 | reverse complement strand
CTTCAGAATTCAAAGTTAAATTAGTAAATGAATATTTTGATGGACAAATTTCTATACTTGGATTATCGAAAAAATATGGAATGCCTAGTAAATCACCGATTTATCGCTGGGTCCATGAAGCGGAAGCAAATGGACTTAATTATTTGATAACCAAAAAATCCCATAAAGAATATTCTCAAGATTTCAAATTATCCGTGATAGAATATCATAAACTACATGAGATCAGTCGCCTTGATACTGCAATTTATTTCAAAATATCACCTAGCCAGGTTAATTCATGGATATATAGATACAATCACTACGGTGTTATTGGATTAAGGCGTCGTCCCAGAGGGAGACGACCGTTAATGGCCAAGAAAAAGAAGAAGCAAACACGTTTAAATCCCACAAAAGAAGAGAAATATAAACAAGAAATTCTTGATCTAAAAGCTAAACTACATGATGCCGAAATGGACCGTGATATTTTAAAAGCACTAAAGACCTTGCGAGAAAACGATCCCAACTCGAAAAAGCAAAATTAGTCAAATCATTACTTAAAAAATACAAGTTGAACGAGTTATTAATTAAGGTCAATCTGCCAAGATCAACTTATTATGAACGCCTTAGTAAAACTGATAAAACAGATAAATACGCTCAATTAAACGAGTTCATTGTTAAAACATA
>NZ_AZDB01000086.1 GCF_001434585.1 Companilactobacillus crustorum JCM 15951 | reverse complement strand
CCTTTACAATAATAATTAGTTATATTTTTCTAAATTTTAAAAAATCATGGATTGTTCCTCGTATTCTACGGGAGACAATCCATTTTTCTTTAAAGAAATCTGTTTATTGTGCTGTGCCTAGCAATTAGGCTATTTCAAATAGTTTGTTCAAGGCACTGTAATTATCTAGGAAAATTATTATACTTATCAATAGATAATCAAATTTATTATATAAAGGGGGATATAATGAAATTTAAAATATCTTTATTCAGTGCCATTGCTTTGATAGTGTTAACAATTGGCACAAATCAAATAATAAAAGCAGATGCAATAAATTCTTCAGATGATACGACACAAACAACTCCTATCAAAGGAGTCATAGGTTCTAAAGGATTAGGGGAAGATGGGAAAATTATGGCCGAGATATTAAAAAAATTAATATCACGGGACCATTAACATTTCCAGAGAACTCCTCATCTATGTTCCAAGATCTTTATTATTTAACTGAAATCGATGGCTTAAAAAATATTAATACTAGCAAAGTTACCAACATGTCATCTATGTTTTTCAGAGCAAAGTCGCTAACAAATTTAGATTTATCTAGTTTTGATACCAGAAAAGTTACTGATATGTCAGGTATGTTTTGCGAGACAAGCAAACTAACAAATTTAAACTTGTCCAGTTT
>NZ_AZDB01000085.1 GCF_001434585.1 Companilactobacillus crustorum JCM 15951 | reverse complement strand
GTTGGCGCCACTTGGTAGTTCAGCACTTCTTTCGTACCATCTGGACGAATGCCAATCGCAATATGAACGGCTTCTTTTTGAACGGTATCCCGCTTTAACGGCAAGTAAGTGGCATCTAAGAAGATGGCCACATATTGTGAAGCCAGTCGACGTTGCTGGAAAGCTTGAACCTGTTCATTGACGGCTTTAGTCATGTTGGAAACCGTGGCTTTGGAGTAGTGAGCACCGTACATTTTCTCAATGAGTTCGGCAATTTCAGCAGTGGTAATTCCCTTGGTATACAACTGAATGACCGTTGTTTCTAAATTATCACTGTGCCGACCGTAGGCTGGCAAGGTATGATTTTCAAACCGGCCATTGCGATCTCGAGGAATGGTTAAGTTAAGTTGGCCGTACTTCGTATCAAACGAGCGCTCATAACTGCCGTTGCGGTTATTACCAGTGTTAATCCCAGCGTATGAGTAGCGTTCGTAACCCAAAAACTCTGCCAATTCGGTTTGAAGCAGCTGGTTAATCGCAATTTCGAGGTGGTGACGAAAAACTTCGTCCAAATCTTGCTTTTGGGCTAGTGCAGCGATAATTTCTGTGGTAAGTTCATTCATGGGGAATGCCTCCTGTGATGTTTTCTGTGGTTACTAAATATCATAAGGGAAGGCATTCCCTATTTCTATGCAATTCAGAAATCTTTTATGCATTTACACAAGATATTTTACGCTCTC
>NZ_AZDB01000084.1 GCF_001434585.1 Companilactobacillus crustorum JCM 15951 | reverse complement strand
CAATTAAACGAGTTCATTGTTAAAACATATCACGATTCAAACTCAACCTACGGTTATCGTCGAATCTGGAAAGAATCCCTCAAGGTCGGATTCAAGAATTCTCCAGAAACAATTCGGCATTTAATGACCAAACTTAAACTAAAAGTAGTTATTTTTTCAAAACATACATCTGGTTACTGTTCCTATAAAGGTAACCTTGGGAAAATAGCTCCTAATACACTCAAACAGAAATTCACTGAGACAGAACCATTAAAAGTACTACATACGGATGTAACTCAAATACGTTTGCGTAAAGACAAATGGGGTTATATATCCGCCGTGCTGGACCAGGCCAGCGGCGAAATATTATCTTATTCAATAAGTTTGAGCCCTAATAAATTACTAATATTAGATACTCTAGAAAAATTGAAGCAAAATATAGTTCCCTCTTTAAAGCCAATCCTTCACTCTGATCAAGGATGGCATTATCAACTTAAATATTATCGAGATACCCTAAAAACAATGGGTATTGAACAAAGTATGTCTCGAAAAGGCAATTGTCACGACAATGCCCCAATTGAGAGCTTCTTTAATCTGCTAAAAAGAGAATGTCTTTATAGGTATAATATCGATGACCTAACCGAATTAAAGAACTTAGTCGCTAAATATATCAATTGGTACAACAATAAACGTATTTCTTTAAAGAAAAATGGATTGTCCCCTGTAGAATACAGGGAACAATCCATGATTTTTTAAAACTTATAAAAATGTCTAACTTTTTTATTGCACTTCA
>NZ_AZDB01000083.1 GCF_001434585.1 Companilactobacillus crustorum JCM 15951 | reverse complement strand
CTATCCAACTGAGCCACTGTGACATCACTCGTACTATTATAGATAAAAGTAATAAAACTTGCAACGAATAATTAAAAATATTTCAATGTTTATTATACGAGGTATATTAAGATGGAAAAATTGTTGAAAAAGATCCTAGTAGTGCTAACAAATGAGTCTCAGTACGGTTACCATCCTGAAGCAACGGGATTGTGGTTAGGAGAGGCTACAGAATTTGTTCAGGTCATGACAGAGGCGGGATTTGATATTGATTACGTCAGTCCCAAAGGCGGTTATGTGCCAATCGATCCACGTAGCTTTAAGTATGCTTCAGCTACTGATATGAAATGGTATCATGACAGAGATTTTCAGGATAGGGCGTTGGCTAATTCTTTATCTCCAGAAGGATTAGATCCGATGGAATATAGTGCAATTTATTTTACTGGCGGTCATGGAGTAATGTGGGATTTTCCATATAACGAAGATCTACATAAGATTAGTTGGCAGATTTATCAAAATGATGGTTATTTAACATCAGTATGCCACGGAATATCAGGATTGTTGTTTCTAAAAGATGATCTGGGTCAGTATTTGATTAAACGAAAACATATTACAGGGTTTACTAATGCTGAAGAAAATCTTAGTGGAAAGAAAAAATATGTCCCATTTTTAAATGAAGACGTGGCTAGTCTACATGGAGCTGAATTTTCTAAAAAAAGACCATATGCTGAGTATGCTCTAATTGATGGCAAGTTTATTACTGGTCAAAATCCATTTTCGGCTACAGCAGTTGCACGTCTATTGGTAAAGGAACTAAAAAATCCACTAGAGGATTAACCTCTAATGGATTCAAAGAATAATTATGTCACAGGTGAGATTCGAACT
>NZ_AZDB01000082.1 GCF_001434585.1 Companilactobacillus crustorum JCM 15951 | reverse complement strand
GTATCATCGATGAAGAAGCCAAGATGCACAAGAAATCACTTCCTGAACATCTTCCTAAGCACATGGCATTTGATGAATTTATGTCTACTGACAAGATGAGCTTTATTTGGTTAGATAGCGATAATCATCGTACGGGTGATATCTTGCCCAGAAGAACTTCATATCAAATCAGTAAATACTTCAGTCGATTTCCTTTGAAAGTCAGAAGACAGGTAAAAACTATTTCTTTGGATTTAAATGCCGGATACATTAATTTAGTACCAAAGTTGTTTCCAAAGGCCAAAGTCGTTGTTGATAGATTTCATATCGTTCAGATGATGAATCGTTCTCTCAATTCAACTAGAATACAGGTAATGAAACGAATGCCTAAAAGAAGTAAAGAATACTTGTTCATGAAGAGAGATTGGAAAAAATTCTTGGAATCATTCGATTCCATCGAAAAGATAAACCCTAAGTATCAGTACAGTGTTGGTTATTATGAAACGGATCTAAATTTAATCACAAAGTGTTTAGATTTGGACGAAGGTTTCGCCAAGTCCTACGAAGTATATCAAGATATTTTAAAGGCTATTAGAACAGGCGATACTGATACAATGAATCAGATACTACTCAATTATCATCCACTCAATACCGCTATGGATCAAACAATGACATCATTAAGAAAATATCGTAAACAAGTATTAAATGCACTGAAGCTTAAATATTCCAACGGATTTTTAGAGGGAATCATTGGAAGAATAAAAAAGATAAAAAGTAGTGCCTATGGATATCGTAGTTGGAACAACTTTACTGAACGTATAAATATTCAAATGTTTTGGCTTCGAGCAAGCTCATCAGCCAAATAAAAAAACAGCTAGACCATTTATGGTCTAACTGTTAACTTGAACCGCCATC
>NZ_AZDB01000081.1 GCF_001434585.1 Companilactobacillus crustorum JCM 15951 | reverse complement strand
TACTAGTTGAATGACAGTGCTAAAGTCTTAATTAGACAGTTAGACAGTGATTCGGGGGAGAATTATGTTGAAAATTAAGGCTTTTCTTTTGGGGATAGCGGTTTTGCTAGGATGTGCCAGTTCAGTAACTGTTATACAAGCTGCAGGACTAGGTGGTCCTAATGTCGGGAATTATATATATGAAGATCAAGAAGTAGTTACTAATCAACAGTATGAAAAACTGAAAGATATCAATGGTCAAATTGAAACGGGGCCTAATCCGCAAAGATTATATATTTTAGTATTGAGTGATAATGATAGTATAAGACGCTTTAATTATTTAACTGATAATGATCCTAAAACTAAAGGAATACCAGAAGATATAGTTAATAAAACTGGTGAAGTTTTATATGGACATAATCATTATTACGATATTGATTCGGATGAAAATGGTATACCAGATTGGAAAAACAATTATTTGGTCTACGATTTAAAGAATAACCGGGTTTATTTTGATCCTAGCGATCAATCAAGTTCATATATTACGGACCTAATGTTTTGGAAGATTAAGATTGGAATGAATAATTTAACTGATGGAACCACCACACAGAGAATGGAAGCTTTATTTGATCTAGCAGAAAGATTAGAACCAAAGTTGCAAAAGGTTGCTGATAATAAAGAGTTTATATACTCGAAAAGCTATTATGATATTAAAAATATTGTTAATGGGGTTTTGCTTGTATTAGGGATAATCGTTGGATTGGTTATCTGGTTTATTATTCATCGGCAAAATAAGAACCATCCTCATAATAGCGGTGGATCTGAGTTAGGCAATTCAGATTATGATGCTGGTTTTGACGAAGGGTACTATATGGGAAGTCAAGATCCATTTATGTAAAAAAATTTTAGTTATGAAAAAGAACAGCATTTTTAAGGGATATTCGAGGTATGTAAAAAATACCTAAATCTCTTAATAAATGCTGTTCTTTTTACGTATATTCAGTTATG
>NZ_AZDB01000080.1 GCF_001434585.1 Companilactobacillus crustorum JCM 15951 | reverse complement strand
TATTTTCCCTCAATTTTCAAGTCAAGTGCAACGATGATAACGAATCCTTGATAGTGGTCTAGGTTGTTAAGCCATGCGTCGGTAGTAATCGCATGGTCGAAGATAGTTCAGAATACGTCTGGGACGATGGTTCAGTGCTGATTGGACTGCTTGGATCTCAACCA
Source organism: Companilactobacillus crustorum JCM 15951 (assembly GCF_001434585.1). Classification (GTDB taxonomy): domain Bacteria; phylum Bacillota; class Bacilli; order Lactobacillales; family Lactobacillaceae; genus Companilactobacillus; species Companilactobacillus crustorum. Next base: position 1,020 of record NZ_AZDB01000080.1, on the reverse strand, counting down.
GCGTAACGTCCCTGAGAGACTTTCCCTTCGGGAAGTACTCCCTGAGTAGTCCGTTGGTGTTCTCGTTAGTGCCGCGCTCCCAAGGCGAGTATGGATGAGCAAAATAGATCTGGGTTCCAACGATCTCCGACAGCTTGGCGAACTCGGAACCATTGTCAAACGTGATACTCTCAAACTCCTTGGCACCGTAATCGTTGATCGTGTCCTGCAAGGCTTTAAGGCAGGTGTCCGCATGATAGTCAGGTATCTTAACGATGATTTCAGTTCGGCTGTACCGTTCTGTGAGCGTCACCAGCGCTGGCTCATCAGCCGAACGAATACCTTTGACCAAGTCGCCTTCCCAATGTCCCACGCCTGTACGGTCATTCACGGTCGCAGGACGCAGCTCGATTGAGTCGCCGTATATCTTCTTGTTCTTGCGTTTGTGGGCGTTCTTATAGCCTTTGACGCGGCGTCGGAGCTTCTTGGGGAGTGTCATGTTGTCTAGTTCAAGCAGCCCGGCATCGATGTAGCGGTACACGGTAGTCGTTGAAGGGCAAGACTTACCCTGGTCGCGATAGAAGTGTACGAAACTATCAACGCTGTGCACGCGAGGCTTGCGGGTAAGCTCCTTGGTGAGAGCTTTGAAGAACGCACGGCCGGTTTTGAGAAAGGCGTGGTGTCCGGTTCTGTCGCGTTTGCGGTCGTGTATGGCTTGGGCAGTTTCCGCAAGATAGACTTGATGCGAGTGACGCTTCGAGTCGAGCTGAGTTACAGATCCACGCGTGATTTCCCGTGAGATTGTCGCTTTACTGCGATGAAGCTTCTGTGCAATCACGGTCGCGGTGTCACCAGTAGCCCGAAGGGCCTGAATTGTAGCACGGTCGCTAAGACTGAGTTGTTGGTAGTGCTTGTGAGTGTTAATCTGAGAGTGGGTCATGAAGATTCCTGCTTTCTTGTCTGGTTGCACTAACAAGAATAGGTCTTCATGGCCTTTTTGGTCTAGTCGCTAAGGTGTTGCACTTGAATTGTAAACTGGGG
>NZ_AZDB01000008.1 GCF_001434585.1 Companilactobacillus crustorum JCM 15951 | reverse complement strand
GCCTATCAACTCTATTTATCGTACAGCCCCAACTAGGCGTTATTTGTTGTCAGAAAGAGTATTTTTGAATTATTTATGAATGATATGTTTCCGGATCAAAGTGAGTTCCATCATCAGATGGCAATGTCGAAATCTGCAACATATCATCGCGATCTAATTCAAAGTCAAATATATCCAAATTATCTAACATATGTTCAGGATTGCTTGATCTAGCCAAAGGCAAGATTTTCTGCTGCAACAACCAGCGTAAAACGACTTGAGATGGGCTGCAACCATATTTATCAGCTAGTTGCGTAATTACTGGATTATTCAAAATTCCACTGTCAGGACCTCCAAAGGGACGCCAGGCCTCAACTAAGACATCATTATCTTGACTATATTTTGCAGCTTCTTTTTGAGCAAATCCCGGATGATATTCTAATTGATTAACCATTGGCTTAATATCATTATCTTCTATCAAAGCTGCCAACTGTTCTTTCGAAAAATTGGAAACGCCAATAGCTCGAACCTCGCCTGCCCTATAGAGATCTTCTAACGCTAACCAAGTCGAGTCATTTAATTCTCGCCAATCCTTATGCCACTTTTTGTTGGCCGGCCAATGAATTAAATAAAGATCTAAATAACCAACTCTTAATTTAGCCAACGAGGTCTCAAAAGCCTGAATAGTCTTACGATATCCATGATGATCGTTCCAAACTTTACTAGTAACAAAGATATCTGATCGATCTAATCTATTTTCGATTACGCCTCGTTGAATTCCATCCCCTACATCGACCTCATTTCCATATGCTTCAGCACTGTCGATCAGTCGATAGCCACTACTAATCGCATTCTCTACCGCTGATATAGTTTTCGTTCCATTCTTTAAAATTGTTCCAAAACCCACGACAGGAATACTATAGCCATTATTTAAAAGATAACTCGAAGTTATATCCATAATTACACCACCTACCTAAAATGGAAACCTAATTATTACGAATAGTAGCAACTAGTAGGCATCATGTAAATTCTTTAACGTTATTTTTTGTAGAATTTCCACAATGTATATAATTGTTCTTTTCTCAATTTATGACTAAATCATTCGTTTAATTTTTATATCATAAAACTATAAAAAATAGCGTCATTTCATTATTTTAACTACTCAATAATTCGATATTACGATATACTTAATTGGCGTCATATTGATAAAACAATTATTTGGGGGAATTTTCACATTATGGATGAAAACGGAAAGATGGTACCTAAGGAAATTAAAGGTTGGAATTGGGGTGCCTTTATATACAATATTTTTTGGGGAATTGGAAATAAAACCTACTTGCCACTACTTTGTTTAATCCCAATATTTAATATTTTTTGGATTTTTGTTGTCGGATTCAAGGGAAATACTTGGGCATGGCAGAAGGGTAATTATAAAGATATTGAAACTTTCAAGGCCGTTCAAGCTACTTGGAATCGTGCCGGACTTGTACAATTTATTGTGTCTATCGTAATTCTTGTACTTTATAGCTTCTTCATCATGACATTTATTTCATCACTAACATCTCGCTACTAATTAAACTAAAAAAGTCAGTCCAGCAACCATCTCTTATGGTCACTAGACTGACTTTTTCTTTGCCCAGAAATTGAATAAATTTCTATTTTTAATTTATTAATCCTCAGAAGCTGAACGGCTACGTTCCACACTCTGATTCAAATCATTAATTTTACTAACTACCTTTTGATGATATAGATCATTGCCTTGTCCCCAGAAAATAAAGCTCAATGAAATATAAACAATTGCTAATATAACATCCAAAACGTCGAACTGCATTAGATTAGTTACCATCAACCAAATTATGAAAGCAATGGATAACAATGGAATAATTGCCCCTAACCAAACGTGTGAATTATTTGCTAAAACATACTTTTCAATGATCAAGGAGGCAATCGACCCTATAATAAAAATAATACCTAACATAATTACACCCCCATAATTAATTCAGAGTATATTATGTTATCACAAATGATTTTCTGAAATAAGCAAAGAAACTTTTGAAAACGTATCCAAGTAATAATTCTCCACTTTTTCCCTATTACATTAGATAATTAATATAGGAGGTTTTCATCTTGTATACCCAAATAACAATCTATGATTTACTCAAAATACTCTCTAAAAAACTCGGTCCACAAAATTGGTGGCCTGCTGAAAGCAAAACTGAAATGCTGATTGGAATGATCTTGATTCAAAATACCAATTCTAAGAATACGGAACAGTCTTTGAAAAACCTACGCAATGCCACTAACTTTGAGACTGATACTATTCTAAAACTTCCTACAAAAAAGCTAGAAGAATTGATTCAACCCAGTGGTTTCTTTCATAATAAAGCAATCTATATCCGTTCTCTCTTAACCGCTTATAAAAATGACTTCGACAACTGGGAAAAATTACCAACTAATTTGTTACGCAAAAAATTAATTGCAATGAAAGGCATTGGCAACGAAACAGCCGATGTTTTACTATTGTATTATTTTCATCGTCCCGTCTTTGTCGCCGATAATTATGCTATGAAATTATTTATTAAGCTACATGTTTTTACCAAAAAGCCCACTTATATGCGCTTAAAAACTGCTGTAGAGCATGATTTCAAGTTTACCGCCAAACAGGCTGAAGAATTACACGCTCTAATTGATGAGTTTGGAAAACTTAATAGCGACGAATTTAACAATTATCAACTAAAGATCCCTTATTTAACGACCAATAATACCATAAAAAAATAGCTGCATCAGATCACTCTCGTGCTTTTTAATTTCAATGGGATCATGCTCTGCTATAGGATTAGTACTCATTAAAGACCCGATAAACATATCTAAATAAAGCATTGCTCCCTCATCAGATATCTTAGAGCTAATCACTCCTTCTCGGCGACCTTGATCAAGTAAATTTTTCCAAAAATTATATTTATAGGCGTTATAAGTTTTCATAACCTCATCGTTTCCATTTTGTCCTTTAAATTCTGAATACATGAATACTACAAAATCATCACTAATTTCGTCAGCTTTCTCAACGCCACTCTTCATCATATCCTGCATCTTTTCGATGAAAGTCTTTTTTGAACTGTTAAGTGCTTGACCATATTCAGTATAACCATCAATTACCAGTTTAATAACTACTGCTCTAGCCAAAGAAATTTTACTGGGATAATACTTATATAGCGTCACTTGCGATGCTTCCGCCTCTTTAGCAATTAGTGCTATTGAGGTCTTTTTATACCCTTTTCTGACAAAAATTTTCGTAGCTGCTTCTAAAATAGCTTCTTTTTTCTTAGTTTTTCTTTTTATATTATTAACCATTACAAATACCTCAAAAAAAATTCATCTGATATTTCAGTTTTCTCCCTTATACCAAAACATTCTTAAATCAAGACTTTAAAATAGTTCAATTAGACCTTCTTGATTGATTGACAGGGGTTTCTGGCGGCTCTAATATACTCGGTAAATAGTGAACTATTCAAGAAAAATATTTCATCTTAGAGGTAAATATTATGATAAATGAAAAAGTTCCAATCCTTCATATTGATCATTTACAAAAAAGATTTGGAAAATTTCAGGCCTTAAAAAACATTAGTTTCGATATTTATCCAGGAGAGGTCTTTGGATTTATTGGCCCTAACGGTGCCGGTAAATCTACAACTATCAGGACTATCTTGGGTATTTTAAGAGCTTCAGGCGGTCAAGCCACTATCTTTGGCAAAGACGTTTTTAAAAATGCCGTTGAAATTCACAAAAAAATTGCTTATGTTCCTGGCGATGTTTATCTGTGGCCTAATTTGACTGGCGGAGAAATTATTGATTTGCTCTTAAAACTTTCTCATGACCAACATTCCGTCAAAACTTATCAGCTTATCAAGGAATTCCAATTAGATACTACTAAAAAAGCTCGAACTTATTCCAAAGGCAATCGGCAAAAAGTAGCCTTAATTGCTGCCTTTTCAAGTGACGCCGACCTATATATTTTTGATGAACCGACTTCTGGACTCGATCCATTGAATGAGGAAATTTTTCAAAAAGAAGTTTTGAAATTAAAAGCTGCAGGTAAAGCAGTCCTTCTATCTAGCCATATTCTGTCGGAAGTTGAAAAGATGTGTGATCGCATTGGCATCATTCGTGACGGCAAAATTGTCGAAACAGGTTCTCTAGAGCAAATGCGTCACTTAACAAGAACTTTGATCAAAGTTCAAACTAGACTTCCTGTTCCAGAGTTATCAACATTGCCTGGCGTTCACAATTTAACTGTCGAAAAAGGCAATTTTTTAAACCTATCAGTTGATTCTGAACAAATGGAAACTATTATGAACTATTTAGTTCAAAAGCAAATTGTCTCTCTCCAAGCCACTCCGCCAACCCTTGAGGATCTTTTCATGCGTTATTATGATTCTACGAATGGGGTGAGTCACGATGGTAAATGAACAATTTAAAAAAACGTTCTTCTTAACTCGCTTTAATATCAAACGTGATTGGTTAAAAATAATAATCTGGGCCGTGGCTCTAATTGCTTTATTCGTAGGTGTCGCCGCCAAATTCACAGGCCTATATGGAACTCAAACTGCTATTGATCAAATTATCAAAACCCTCAAAACTCCAGCTATGATTTCTTTATTTGGAAAAATGCCATCAGGTCCTTATACGACTGCTGACGTTTTCGCCTCTGAAATGACCGTCTTCATGACTATCGTAGCTGTCATAATGAACTTTTCCTTTATAATTCACGCTACTCGAGGTGAAAAAGAAACTGGTACTTTAGAAATTATTCAGTCCCATTCAGTTGGTCGCCTGTCTAATTTATCATCAGCCCTACTAGAAAACTTTTTAATAAATCTGGTTATTGGCCTAATTTATGCTATCGGTTTGGAATTTGCTGGTCTTACTGGAACAAACACTAACGGCAATTTCCTTTTAGGACTTGGATTAGGACTTGCTGGCTTCATGTTCTCGACTATTGCTGCCGTTATAGCACAATTGACCGACAATTCCCGATCAGCGACAATTCTCTCCTACATAATTTTTGGCATAATGTATCTTGCTAGAATGGTTACTGACATTTCTCATCCTCAAGCTACTTGGTATATTCCTTTGGGCTGGGTAGAAAAATTCTCAACTTATAAAGATAATAATTGGCTGCCAGTTATTCTTATGTTTTGTTTATCATTCGTAATGATTTTTATTGCTTTTACTTTGAATAATCACCGAGACATTGGTTCAGGTATAATTGCTACTCGTTCTGGCAAATCTAATGCGAGTCCCTTCTTGCGTGGACCATTATCTCTATTTTGGAGATTGAATCGTGTCAGTTTAATCGTTTGGCTATTTGGTTTGATGATACTTGGAGCTACCTATGGCTCAGTCTTCAATACAATTGGCGATATTCTCAAGACTAATCCACTCTTAAAACAACTCCTTAACACCCAAGCTATTAATGCTGCTAATATTCTGATTATTAAGGAATTTCTAGCAATTTTAATGATTGTTTTTGCCATTTTGGCTTTAGTTCCAGGACTTATGTTGATCAATTACCTCAAAACGGGTGAAGAAAAAGGCTACTTAGAATTGATTCATTCCAAACAAATTGGTCGTTTAAAGTTATTTAATTCTATTTTAGCTTTAGCAATTGTCGCCGCTGCCACAATCTTTTTTGCTGGAATCTTAGGCTTATACGTTGGGGGTAAAGCCGTTATGAAACATCCCATTGCCCTATCAATTTTTATGCGTGGTTATACAGGCTATCTCTCTCCTATGCTAATTATGTTAGGCATTTCAGTATGTTTAGTTGGCTGGCTCCCTAAATTAGTAGTTCTCAATTATGGATATATTGTAGTGACATTCTTTATTCAGTATTTTGGCAAATTGCTTAAATTGCCAGACTGGTCAAAGAAGATTTCACCGTTCGGATTCATCAATCAAGTTCCTGTTAAAAATTTTGATGTTTCAACCTTTTGGTGGCAAATTGCTATCGGTATTATCCTGATTGTAATTGGTTACTTAGGATATCGTCGACGTGATTTACTAATAAATTAGATTTCCGATCGGCTTGACATCGGCCTTTAAAATGATAATATTCTATACTGTTAAGACAGATCAAAGAGATCGTTGGCTGAGCCAGCGGTCTTTTTTTATTTTTAGGAGGCAATTTTATGCAAAAAATAACTGCAAAAATGCTGATTCTAGGAGCCTTCCTTGAGTCCATTGGGTCCAGTTTCATTTGGCCTATAAACACTATCTTTATTCATGATTATTTACACAAATCACTTGCTACAGCCGGTATGGTACTCTTTTTCAACTCTTTAGCTACCTTCTGCGGCAGTTATGCAGGTGGAAAATTATTTGATCGAATTGGTGGCCACAAAACTGCCATTATTAGTACTTCTATTGCCTTATTGGCATTAATTGGATTAATCATTAACCACGATTGGCCAGCATATCCGATTTTATTGCCGATATTAGGATTCGGTGTTGGGAGCACCTTTATCGTGATCAATTCTTTTGCATCTCAAATCGATAATGTAGACCGCTATAAATTATTCAACGGAATCTATGTCGGAACTAATTTGGGCAATGCTATTGGAACAGCTTTAGGCGGCTACATAGCCAGTCTACAAATGACCTTAGTTTTCGTAGCAAATTTTTTCTTTTTAAGTATTTTCTTTCTGTTAGCTATCTTCCGTTATAACGATCGTACAGAAAAGGCTCCTGTAACTGATAAGACTATTAAAAAGGTCAAAACCAGACTACAACCTGGAGTCAGTTTACTAGCTTTATTTTTAGGAATATCATGGCTAGCTTATTCTCAGTGGAGCAGCAATATTTCCGCTCATTTGACTGCTTTAGGAATTCCAGTTAGTCGCTACAGCTTATTGTGGACTATCAATGCGATCGTAATCGTCGTATTTTTACCTTTAATCAATCGTTTAATTGAAAATCGTCTCTGGTTCAAAAAGATTCAAATCATCATAGGCGTTATTTTCTTCATGATTTCTTTCATCGCTATTATTAATCAAACCAATTTTTTATTCTTTGTATTAGGAATGATCTTTTTAACCATTGGTGAAATGTTAGTCTACCCTGGTATTCCAGCAATTGTTAGTGAGGCTACGCCTTCAAAAGAAGCCGGGAGATATCAAAGTTTGCTCAATATGTCTTCAACCTTTGCTAAGGCGGTCGGCCCCTTAGTTGGAGGTATTATTATTGAACGCAGTTCTTATAATATTCTCTACTTAGTAGCAATCGTAATTTTGGCTTTATCAATTATCTTCTTCAAACGTGGTAAAAAAGAACTTACCATATAAAAAAGAGGATTGTGATATAACCTGAAAATAATATAAATTTGCAGCCTAAAACAAACAAGCCTCAGTAATCAAAATACGATTACTGGGGCTTGTTGGCCTTAATCCTCGGAAGCTGAACATCCTTGCTTCGCTCTCTATTTATAAAATGTTTCTTTAACTGCTTGAGTGATTGCAATTTGAACATGGGCATATGACAAACCGCCTTGAATATAAAGCGAATATGGAGGTCGGATGGGTCCGTCTGAGGATAACTCAATTGTTGATCCTTCAACGAAACTTCCTGATGCCATTACCACATCATCTTCATAACCATCTTGGTGACTTGGAATAGGATCAACAAACGAGTTCATTGGTGAGAAATGTTGAATAGCGGCACAGAATTTAACCATTGGATCGGGATCGCCAAATGAAACAGTTTGAACAATATCAGTTCTAGGTGCATCCCATTTAGGTGAAACGCTCATTCCCATTTCTTCAGATAAAGCTGAGGTAAAAATCATACCCTTCAAAGCTTCACCTGTTGTGTGAGCAGCCATGAAGAAGCCTTGATAAAAGTCACGTAAGTATCCCCAAGTAGCGCCTTCGCCTTTACCAGCACCAGGAACCGTCAAACGAGAACCCGCACCATCAACTAAATCTTCACGACCAACGATATAAGCACCACTCTTAACTAATCCTGCACCAGCATTTTTATAAAGTGAGCCGGCCATAATATCAGCACCATAAAAGGTTGGTTCTTCCATTTCAGAAAACTCGCCATAACAATTATCGATAAAGACATTCACATCAGGACGAATATCTTTAACAAACTTAATCATCTTAGCGATTTTTTCAACTGTAAAACTATCACGGACAGCGTAGCCACGAGAACGTTGGATGGCAACTACTTTAATTGTGTCATCGGCCTTCAAGGCTTTTTCAGCATTCTCATAATCAACAGAACCATCGTCCAACAGTTCAGTTGTTTTGAAATTAATACCGTACTCTTGCATATTGCCACGCTTGTTGCCGGCTAATCCGATAACTTCTTGGATAGTATCGTAAGGCGTACCAGTTAGGTAATAAAGCGTGTTGCCTGGACGTAGCATACTGAATAATGCCGTTGAAATAGCGTGTGTTCCTGAAGCAAATTGTGGACGTACCAAAGCGTCATCAACTTTGAAATAATCCGCGTAGATAGCTTCGATCTTATCACGGCCAATATCATCGTAGCCATAACCAGTTGATGGAACTAAGTCCTCTTCACCGACACGGTGTTTTCTAAATAAATTTAAAACTCGTTGTTGATTATATAAAACTTGCTGATCGATTTCAGCCAAACGTGGTTGAATCAATTTTTCAACTTTAGCTACTTTTGTTTTTAAATCTGCTGGTAAATCATCAGTCCATAATAATGACATAAGAAACTCCCTCAATAGTTATTTTTTCAATACTTCGGCTTGAACAGAAATTTTTCCGTTAGCTTGTTTATCCCAATAGACTCCCTGAATTTCTGGTACAAATCCTGGAAATCTTTCAATTGCTCCCACTAAAACTTCAAAATACTTTTGATCGATTTCAGCCCATTTTTCGCCCGGCGCTACGATAAAGACACCAGGAGGATATGGCAAAGCTCCTTCGACAGCGATTCGACCTTTGATATTATCCAAGTTTACTAGTTCACTCTGATTCTTCATAAAATATCGGTCAGCTTGAGCCGGCGTCATTGTATAGCTTTGCATATCAGACTTAGCGAACAATTCTTTTTGTAGCGCAAAAGTTTTATTTTGACGATAATAGTCATGCATTTCTTGGCAAAGCTGCTTTAAAGTATAACCTTGATAACGTTTGGGATAAAGCTTTGCCAATTTAGGCAAGACTTCTGCCAAAGGTGCATCTGCCAAATAAAAACGTTCAAACTCTAGGAAGGCATCAAGCAAAAGATCTAATTCTTCTTTCGAATCCCCCGGTGTTAGTAAGAATAAGAGTGAATTCAAATCATCTTTGGCACGAATGATCCGCTTCTCCATCAAAAATTCTGCTACTACGGGACCAGGTATTCCATTATCCTGATATTGTGCATTTTTAATATCAATTCCAGGCGTTATAACGGTTATTTTTAGTGGATCAATCATTGCTTGTCCGGAAGCAATTTTTTTGAAACCATGCCAATTATTTTCAGCTTTTAATTCCCAATATTTACTGTTAGTAGCTAATTCATCTGTACTAATTTCAGCAAAGTTATCGGGTACAAAGGGTTTGAACAGCTTTGATTTTTTCAAAAGTTCCTTACGCCATTCAATTCCCATTCTTAGCGTTTCATCCCACCAGTTCTTATTGCCTTGACCAGCAGTTACATAGGCGTTAACTGTCAACGAAGCATAAATTGGATAAGAATAACTCGAAGTAACAAATTTCAGATAAGCATTGTTGAAATGTTTATGATCGACATAGCGTGCTTGTCCTTTTAGATGGGCATCTTTTTTTAAAATTTGAGAAGTCTGAGCTAAACCGGCTTGCTGCTTATGCAACGACTGTGTAACTAAGATTCCCGGATCATCTGGACCATAATTAAGTTCTAATGGCGAGAGATGCTTCATAATTGGTACAAACTGTTCAAAACCGCCCCAAGCACAGTCAAACAAAATATAATCACAAAGCTTGCCAATTTTATCAATAATCCACTGTGCATCGTAAAAGACTCCGTCGTAAGTTTCCAATTGCAAAATTACTAGTCTAAATGGACGCTTAGCTTTAGCTTTTTTAGGATCAACCTTAGCAATCTCTTGACGGATTTTTTTCTCATCCAGTGATTCAGGATTCATTTCGCCAATTAAACCCAAAGGATTTCGATCGGTTGGAATATAAACTGGCTTAGCGCCACTCATAACAAGAGCACTGTTGTAGAGTGACTTATGGTTATTGCGATCAAATAAAACTAGATCATCTTCTGACAACAAAGCACTAGCACAAATAGAATTGGCACTAGTAGTTCCATTCGTGCAAAAATAAACTTTGTCAGCGTGGTATGTTTGGGCCGCCTTTTGTTCAGCTGTTAACGGTGTTCCGCCGTGGGTCATCGTATCGCCCAATTCGTCAACCGTGTCACTCGTATCCGCAAACATCAAATTCTTACCGAAGAAGCGGTTAAAAACTACTCCAGCAGGATGTTTTTCATAATACTGACCATTATGATGTCCTGGTGTCGTAAAACTAACTGGTCGGTCTTCAGCAAAATTAACTAAATCTGTTAAAAAACCAGGAACCATCTTTTTTTGATATTTATTAGCTGCAGCGATTGCTTCAACAGTCGAATCGGCAGTAGAATCAGTTTGAAGAATAGGGATGCCAAGACCTGACGTTTGTTGCAAGTTTTGAGCGACCTTTAAATTAGCTGCATCGTTTTTATTTAGAACAATCGCTGCTAATTCAGCTATATCGCTGTGCTCTGTAAATGGAACTGTTGTCCATTCAGATGAATTTTTTACAATTACATCATTGCCTACGGCAATTTTCAGAAAATTCATAATTTCCCCCTATTTTTAAACTTTTTTCAAAAAGATATTGCAAATGGTATATAAATCCCTACAATTGTTTAAGGATATTTTTATTAATTTGCAATATTAATTATCAAAAAATATTACAGCTTTGATTATATATACGTATTGAGGTCATAAACAAGTGAAAATAAATAGTTCGCTGCTTACATTAAAACCTCCCAAGTTCAAAAGCCTGCTCTAACAAGACTTTTAAACAATTCGGGGGAAAATAAAATTGGAAACACTAGAACCAAATAAAAAACATTATATGAGTTGGCCGGTCATTGCCTTGATCGACTTTGTTACTATTATCAGTTTTGAAAACATCTTTTATCCATTTCAAAATCAAGGATTATCTGTGGTTATCTCATGGATTTTCTTACTTTTTTCGTACGTTATTCCTTATGCACTAATCTCTAGTCAAATGAGTTTAACCTTCGACAATCAAGCCGGGGGATTAGCATCCTGGGTTCGCCACAGTAGTAACGATACCCTTGGCTATTGGACTTCTTGGATGTATTGGGTACAAAGCGTTCCTTACATCGTGGACGTTTCCAACTCGGTTATCGTCTCATTCAGTTGGATGTTCTTGGGTAACAACACTTTAGATAAAAAAATGTCGACTTTCTGGTTTGGTATTCTAACTTTCATCATTATTCTATTATTCATTCTTTTAGAAAATGTTATCAAAAATTCATTAGAAATACTTTCATTAATCGGTGGGGGTGCCATGTTCGTAATGTCATTCCTATTCGTCCTATTAGCTGGCTATGCCGTTTTACATGGTCATCATATTGCCACGCAGCCATTCAATTGGGGCGCCTTTAAACCATCGTTTAGTCTGAAATACTTCTCAACTACCGGACTATTGATTTTCGCCATGTCCGGTGCTGAATTAGCTGCTCCATACGTCGTACAAATGCGTGATCCTAAGCATGAATTCCCTAAGGCTATGTGGCTCTTAGCTATCATGACTGGTTTCTTAACTATCTTTGGTACATTAGCTTTAGCAATGTTCTTTAATGCTAACCATATTCCACATGATTTCAAAATGAACGGTCCATATTATGCTTTCCAACTCTTAGGTACTAGTTTAGGTGTTGGTAAATTATTGATGTATATCTTTGCTGTTGTACAAGCAATCTTTATGATGGCTCAATTGGCTGTTTTATTGGATGCTTCAAGTCGTGTCTTTGCGGGTGATGTTGCTGACAAGTTCATGCCTAAATGGCTAACTAAGAAAAACAAAAATGGTCGTCCAATTCACAGTTATACAATGACTACCGGTTTAAGTTTGTTCCTATTATTGTTAACTGGTACCCTACCAAATATTAATACCATTTATAACTGGCTCTTAAATATTAACGGAATCATTTCACCATATAAAACTTGTTGGGTCTTCTTTGCCTTTGTAGCAATGAGAATGCATCAAGAAAAATATCATTCTGACTATACATTCATCAAGAGTAAAACTGGTGCGCTTCTAGTCGGAGGCTGGTGTTTAGCCTTTACCTTCGTCTGTGCTACTTTAGGGTTTATCCCACAAGAAGCTAAAGTTGGTACTGGTGCCTTTAATCATCAATTGCTCTTAAACTTTATCACTGTTATCGTATTATTCGGTCTAGGCTTCGTTATGCCATGGTTACGTAAACGTGAACAGCGTCGTGAAGGTCTGATTGACTAATAAATCATTCAATTCCCGTGCACTAAAGAGGCCCTATATGATTAACCATCAAAAATGGTTGCATATAGGGCTTTTTATACGGAAAAATTATGTTTTATTCGACGTTTACTGCCAGTTTAATAACAACAACAGAGTTCTATCTCAATTCCTATTTTTTATAAATTAACCTACTTTATGCTTCAGGCATCCAAAACTTGCCAATCTCTGTTTTAGAAATTGTGTACTGATCTTTGGGGATATTCAATTTGTCCAACAATTCTATTATTTTTGTTTTGAATTCCTCATCTGATAGTTTGGTACCAATATACCAAGTATCATTATTTACCGTAATCGGACCAAGTGTTTCTTCATAATATTTGATTGATTCCTGATAAAAGTCATGAGCTTTTTCTCTAGTTTCAAACTTAATCCCCCAAGTATTAGGAACCATTTCAAAAATTGATCTTAACTTTACCATTATACTTTCCCCCTCACTTCAGATAAAAACGCTTACATATAATTATATCATTATTATTCTAGCTTAAATAACTTCCATTAATTCCCATATAACCAATATTCGTACCGATTGGTTTATCTTTTATCAAAAGTGCGTATATCTTTTTGTAAAACTCATCAGCTTCAGAACTTAACCCCTTTTTTTCGACAGCTAATATCTGAAAACTAGCAATAATTTGATTCAGAACTGCAATTTGATATCTGCCACGTTCCAAATCAGCTTTGGCTAATAGTCCAATTTTTCTTTCATCATCAGAAAGATCTGGATTTAGCACAAAGTCATATACTATTTCTAAAAGTTCGTCTAATCCTTTATCTTCTTTTGTCATTATTAATCCCCCATCAATTTATAACTTATAATATAGCCTAATATGATTCATTAATCACAACAATGTCCCGAATGGCTATAAATGATATCCTCAAAGTGATTATTTTCTATTAAAGATGAGAAATGACACTGTTTAAGATACTTCAATTCCAACAATTAAATGATATGTAATAATGAGAATACAAATTATTTCAAGGAGAGAGTAAATGATTAAATTAAAATGGTTTTCTGGCGGAAATGACCGTGCTGACCAGGCTATAACAATTATCACTGAATTATTAACAGACTTAAATGGCGATTCAAAAAGTGAACCACTACAAAGACTATTAAAGGATTATAAGAATGAACTAGAATTAAAAGAATCTTCAGTTCCATATATTCTCAGTCGAATGAATATTGCAATTTCAAATGTTACGTTGAAAAATAGCATCGTTTTATCTAAAGACCAATCGGAAAAGATAAATCATTTAACTAAACTATCAAATATCCGCTACGGTTATTAAATTTTAGTCTAGAGATTAAAAAGACCTTTATGGCAACCATCTTTGATGGCCATCATAAGGGTCTTTTTTTCGTTCCTATTTATTTCTTCGCAACATTCTAATTCCTGTAATAACAGTCGCAATCAAACAAATTCCGAAAGAAACTGTAAAGGCAACTCGCATACCAGAGATAAATAGTTCTGGATGAGCTGGTTCATATGATGTTACCGTCCGTCCTGCGGTATGACTCATTGATGAGAACAAGACCGTCGTGGCGGCTGAAATACCAATGATCATTCCAAATTCACGGGCTAAGGCATTAATACCTCCAGCAATCCCTAAATCTTTTACATCAACCGAATTCATAACAATTGAATTATTAGGGGCTTGAAAGACCCCATTACCAAATCCAACTAATCCAACAAAGAACATAAAAATCCATAACGGCGTTGCAAGTCCCATAAACATATAACCGACCTGACTAATAGAAATCATAATCAAGCCAATAAAAGTTAACAGCTCCGGACCAATTTTATCTGAAATAGCTCCGGAAATTGGCGCCACAATTACCTGTACGATTGGAAAAGTCATCAAGGCATAGCCAGCATAATTAGCGGCTAAACCACGTGCATTTTCCAAATAGAATGGTGAAATAACATTGAAGAAAAAGTTTGCCACAAAAATTAATAAAGCACAGAAAATACTGATTGAAAAATTAGCATTTTTAAAAATTTTCAATTCCAAAATTGGTTTTTCAATCCGTAATTCAATTCTAATAAAGATCACAAAAGCAATAATAGCTATAAGAATAAGTCCTAAAACTACTGGTTTAACAAAACCAATCTCTTGTCCTAAGAAAATACCAGCGAACAAAGTTACCATAACGATAGCAAAGAGAGTCGCTCCAACCTTATCGATCTTCTGCTTTGTCACGGTAATATCTTTGGGTAAGATTTTCATTCCTAAAATAATAGCAATAATACCAACTGGCACATTGATCAAGAAGATATAGCCCCAGTTCATGTGTGCCAAAATCAAACCACCGACTCCAGGTCCAGCAATACTTCCTAAAGCAACAAAGGAACCAATCATTCCCAAGGCCCGACCACGTTCATTGAAAGGAAAAACTTCCGTAATAATACCGTTATTAGTACTCATGGTCATTGCTGCACCAATTGCTTGAATGGAACGAGAAATCAACAGTAATAACAAGCCAGAATTAAAACCACAGAGCAATGAACCAATCGTGAATAAAATTGATCCTAGCTTGAAGATACGAATTTTCCCGTAAGCATCCCCCAATTTTCCAAATAATAATAGTAGTGCACAAATAACAATTAAATAAATTGAAACAACCCATTCAGCCTGGTTCATCGGAATCTTTAGATCCTTGCTCATTACGGGCAAAGCAATATTTACAATACTACCGTCCAACGTTGACATAAACGTGAATAAACATACCGCTATTAATATTAACCAGCGATGCTTTTGAATCTCTGGGTCTTTAGCAAAACTTTCCATCTGTTATTCCCCTTTTCTTTCCTGTAAGAGTTTCGTAACCCAATCATACTGAGCTTGAGCACGTAAAATCTGTAGCTGTTTAACTAACAAACCATCGTCAATATCAACTTGAATCATTCGGGGATTATCTTTCAAATCCTCTCGAAGTTCTTCTAAACGTGTTAACTTTTGTTGCGAAAATTCTTGAAAATCTTTCAGAATCTTTACTTGCTGCTGAGAATCAAGCAGATGCAAAAAGTGGATTTTCATCAAAAAAGTCAATTGACTCTGTTTATTAATCGTTACTGGTTCAGCCAGCAATTTAAAAAACTGCTGCGTACCTTTTTCAGTAATTGTCGCTAATTTTTGTGGCCGTTTATTCTCGGTGTTTTTAAAACTCAAAGCTAAAAAATTTCCACTCTCTAGTTTATCTAACAATGGATACAACGTACCAAAACTAATCGCCTGATCATCGCCCATGATATTAATGAACGCTTTTCGCAAAGCATAACCCGTCATAGGATGATCCATTAACTGACCTAAAATGAATAACTCATACATTAAATAACTCACCTAACCTTTACCGGCTTCCAAGTATATATATCGAAACGATATATTACAAGTAAAAATGGTAAAAAAAATAGAATCCTTTCAGATTCTATGGTTCTGCACTCAAGATATGTTTGACAGTCATTTACGATATTTACTCCTAATTGAAGATCAAAGTTGGTAAGCTTTAGGTATACATAACTAATAAGGAGCGAATAATGATGATAAATAAAAACGATGTTATTACTTCAATGAGCCAATTAAATACAGAATTAAATAAGAATCACCAAGGTTCTTTAACATCTCAATTCGTAAACGAAACTCTTCTAAAATTACAAAAAAGTGAAGGCGTTGCCTTCACTGGTTCCTTACAATATTTCATAAATAAAGCTCCTGTAATTAAATTATCCGAAAACATCAAATTAAATAAACAAGAAAGAGCCTTGTGGCGAAAAGTATTTTCTTATAATGAACTTGGCAATAATCTTTGGGGTGCAAGATTGTAAATTTTTAAAATAATAGAATCTTGTAGATAAATGTAACCTAAAGAATTCTAAAAATTACTGTAGACGGAAAAATAAGATATACTAAATTTGATATTCATCTTTATACAAAAGAGGCCCTTAATGAATTTATCTAATAAGTTAAAATACTATAGATCAAAAAAATCATTAACTCAGAGTCAAGTTGCAAAAAAGTTATGTGTATCACGAAAGACAATCTCTGGATGGGAAAATACACGTAGTTTTCCTGATTTAAATACATTAGTCAAAATAAGTAACATATATAACGTTTCAATAGATACCCTTTTAAAAGAGAATTCATTGTCAGATACTAATTTCTCTCAAAGGAATCAAATAGAGATGAAAAAAAAGATATCCATGATGCTCTACTATATAAATATATTACTTTGTATTAATGTCAATCTTAATATTTTTACGGTCATGAGGCATTCTAGTTCATTGGTATCAATTTTCTTAATAATTAATACGATCGTTTTTTTCTATTATTTTCCATCATGGATAGGTTTTAAAAGTAAAATATATAAATTATTATTGTCTGCCACTTTTATTTTGACACTATCATTTATCCTTAATGAAATATTTGGTTCATCTGATTACATGTTTAATTCCGATGCATTAACTAAATTTGGATTTTTGATAGGACGGCTTGTAAAAGCCCTAATTAGTACGATAAGTATAATAATAATTGTGTTTTTTAATCCAAGTAAATTGTTATAACGCCGTTATAAAATAACATTTCTCACTCATTTAAGTACATGCTTTATATCTAAGCTTGACGATATGCTTATTTAATCTTACTTTGAGTTTGAGCATGCATGGCCCCCTAAAATAATGGGTAATCCTAGAGCGAGATGTTAATAAAATGAATAGAATTAAGATCAGTTCATTACTAAAAAAACTTTTTCTTTTGATAATTTTAGAAGTTTCATTTGAGATTCTTTATATTAATTTTTTGAAGTTTTTTTCTATTTCGAATAATCTTTTAACTTTGATCTTAAATAAATCCCTATTCTTTATTTTCGTATTCATACTAAATTCAAAGCTTACAAAAATAGAAATACCATTTTCTTTGCATTTAAATACTATTAAAAGAAAGAACCTAATTGGTATTACAGCAGTATTATTCTTAATTGGTCTATTACATCCTCAAAATTTGATTAGTGCTTTAGTCGTTGGGACAGTTGCTTGCATAACTGAAGAATATCTCATGAGAGGAATTGTCCTCATTTCATTACTCGATATTTTTCAAAGACTTAACAATCCAGTTTCTAGATTATTAGTGCCATCGTTAATTTCTTGTATGTTATTCGGCATGGAACATTTTATAAATTTGTATTCCCAAGATTTCGTATCTACCCTTGTACAAGTTATTATTACAACTGCGATGGGTTTCGTGTTTTCCAGTTTATTCATACGGACTCAAAATATTCTTTTTCCAATGATTTGTCATTTTGGAATCGATTTCTTAATTATATCTTTTAATGGTATTCCCAAAACACTAAATGTTCCTCTAATTAATGCAGTAGCTCCAGCAATATTTTACTCATTTATCGGATTCATTATTTTGATCCCTTCTTGGACAAAAACAAATTAATTGAGAAAAGATAAGAGATTTTTAACAAAGCACTAATAATATAATTATAATGCTAAAGCAGTCGTTCCCTCTTTGTCCGTCTTCGCCAAATTCTTTAAACTGATAAACAATCTATAAAGTTATTTCCCTTGTATTATTGTTAATATTAAATTTCAGTATTCTAAAACAAAAAATTTACTTTAAAACAGTATTCAATAAGACCAACTGGAAAAGCAATATTATTCTTTTCGGTTTTGTACTCTTTATTGTGGGATCATCCCTAATTGGCAAAAGTTCTCAACGAGTTATTGAGGCTTTCACTATCGGGATAATTGCCGGCATTCCTGAAGAATATCTGTTTCGAGGTATAGTCCTAGGGAGTTTATTAAAGAATCTCAAATTTAAGAACCAATCTCGTCGGATCATCGTTTCTATTATTATTGCCAGTTTACTATTTTCTTTATATCACTTTGGAAATATAAGATATGACGGATTTCAAAGCGTATTTCTCCAAATGATTCAAACATTTGGAATGGGATTCTTGTTGGCCACAGCATATGTTCGTTATGCCTCTATCTTGATACCAATATTGTTACATTTTTCAATTAATTTCGGAGTTACGCTTGTCAGTGGAACGAGTACATCAACGGCAAGCTCTCACCTAAGTTTTGCAATTTTATTAATTGATGCTTTAATCGTTGCGGCCTTTTATATCATCATCGGTATGCTTCTTTTAAGAAATCATCTTAAAAATAATCCTTTGATCAAAAAATTAGATCTCGATTGAAATTTACAAAATGAGGTGATTATTTGAATAGAACTGCTCAAAAAAATAGACCTCAAGTGAGGTCTATTTTTTATATCTGTCCAACTTCAACCGAAGCATCATTAGACAATTTCTTTTGTAAATACTTTTCCATTTCTTTATAAGAGATATTAAAATTCATCTCTACTTGTTGCGGTCTCTTTGTATTAAAAATCACAGCAACCTTGGGCTTACGGCCTTGAATTTCAATTGGAATCAAGGTTACATGTACTACTTGGGCATAATCCAAAACACCTGAGTAGAATCCATTTAAGACGATTTTCTTTTCGCCGACGCCACCGACGCCGTTCATAATGTTCAACAACATGAATAGAGCTACCATAATGATATATGACAACTGACCTGTTGGTGAAACTAACAACCAAGCGCCAATGAAAGCTGCAAAAATCAATGATGATATCTTATAAATTGATCTTATTTCAATCTGAGATTGCCAATAAACATTAAAGACTGCACCAATAAAGAAGACAATATCAACTATTAGTAATATTATGCTCATTTAACTCTATCCCTTTTCTATTAGATTTTTTAAGTATAATTATTATTCAGACTTACCTATATCTTATATTGTATCGTAAACCAGACCTAATTACATAAAGATGAACTATCTCAATGCTGAATCTTCCATTAATTATACTCAATATCTAAGCAATAATAACTTAGTATCACAAAATATATCTACCAATTCCTCAAAAAGCCTTAATAACAATAAATATATCATTTTATTAGGTACACTTAATTTTATTGTTTAAGGGGGTTTAAAGTTCATCTCTAACATGATATTATATCTTGAGATTAAAAAAGGGGGATATAAGCTTGAGTGAAAAAAACAAAAAACACGATAGCCTAATTCATTATGCTAATGGCCCTTCCTTGGAAGAAATTAATGACACCGTTGAAGTTCCTACTGATGCCGGTTTCTTTAAAACCCTATTAGCATATAGTGGTCCAGGGGCTTTGGTTGCCGTGGGTTACATGGATCCAGGTAACTGGGTAACATCAATTGCTGGTGGTGCTCAATTCAAATACAAATTACTATCTGTTATCTTGATTTCTAGTTTGATTGCGATGCTTTTGCAATACATGGCAGCTAAACTAGGAATTGTGACCGGAAGGGATTTGGCACAATTAACTAGAGACCGCACATCTAAAGTTGGAGGGTTCATTCTTTGGATCGTCACTGAATTAGCCATTATGGCAACTGATATTGCGGAAATTATTGGTTCTGCAATTGCTTTAAAATTACTGTTCAACATTCCCGTACTCTGGGGTGTTATCATTACTGCGTTTGATGTTCTACTATTATTAGTTCTAATGAAATTAGGTTTTAGAAAAATTGAAGCCATCGTTGCAACTTTGATTATGGTTATTCTCTTTGTTTTCTTATATGAAGTTATTTTAGCTAGACCCGATATGGGCCAAATGGTAGTTGGTTTCGTACCTGATCCTAAAATTCTCCAAAATCAAAGCATGCTTTACCTTTCATTAGGTATTGTCGGGGCGACTGTTATGCCTCATAATCTCTACTTGCATTCTTCGATTTCACAGGCTAGAAAATATGATCGTCAAGATCCTAAGAGTGTGCGTCAGGCCGTACGTTTCTCTACTTGGGATTCAAATATTCAATTAACGTTAGCTTTCATTGTTAATACTTTGCTTTTACTTCTTGGTGCTGCTTTGTTCTTCGGAACTAAGAGTGATCTGGGACGTTTTGTGGATCTTTTCAATGCTCTTCAAAATCCTAAGGTGGCTGGAGCTGTTGCCAGTCCTGTCTTGAGTATTTTGTTCGCTATTGCCTTACTAGCATCTGGACAAAACTCAACTATCACAGGGACTCTATCTGGTCAGATTGTTATGGAAGGTTTCGTCCATATGAAGATGAAACTATGGGTCAGACGTGTTATTACTCGTCTATTGTCCATTGTTCCTGTTGTTGCCTTTGCAATTATTTATAACGGTAACGAAGCTAAGATTGAATCGCTTTTGACACTTTCTCAAGTGTTCTTGAGTGTCGCTTTACCATTCTCAATCTTTCCACTGATCAAGTTCTCCAGTAATAAAAAACTAATGGGAGAATTTGCTAATAATAAAGTCGTTGAGTATATCGGATATTTTGTTGCTATTGTCTTAACAATTCTAAATATTTGGTTAATCTATACGACATTTGTTCCTACAGCATAATTTTGCCGTCCTCCGTAACAAAGCAAATTGGGCTGGTATGTTACTTGGTTGGTAATTTAACTTTAAAATTTAGATATTAAAATAAAAGCAGTTTTCATTTGGAAATTTAGGTAGGCTTGCACATACCTTTAATCCCTGATGAATACCGCTTTTTCTTTTACATAAAAGTTCATACGTGTAACTGAGATATCTACAAATTTAATTAATAATACTAAAATTAAAACCTAGTAGCGAGTAGCATCTGTTTCTGTGCATTCTCAGTGAGGAAATTCAATTGTAAATACCACTTACTATTGTTATTATTTATCCAACAAGTTAAATAGAAAGCAAGGGAATATTGATTGAATGCACTAGTAAATATGTATGGTCCATTCTTTGACCTTCATAACTGGGCAACCGTTATAGAATCAGGGGAAGATTGGTTAATTATTCTATCTTTGGTAGTTATGGAATGTATGCTGTCAGTGGACAATGCCGTTGTTTTAGCCGCACAGACACAGTCTTTACCTAACAAAGCTGAACAGGAAAAGTCTTTATTTTATGGACTTTTTGGCGCTTATATTTTTAGATTCATCGTTATTGGATTAGGAGTTTATCTCATTGACTTCTGGTGGATCAAAGTATTAGGTGCGGGTTATCTATTTTATCTATTCATAGATCACTTCTTTTTAAGAGGTAAGAAAAAAGTCGAGGTTCCAACTGAACGAAAGAAGGAAAATACTCTCGAAAAACGTCTGCATATTTCTAGGTTTTGGCAAGTTGTTATTTCAATTGAATTGATGGACATTGTCTTCTCAATTGATTCAGTCCTTGCTTCCCTAGCAGTTTCCAGCAATCCGGTTATCGTTTTAATCGGTGGAATGATTGGTATTCTAGCTATGCGAGGGATTGCTGAATTAATCATGGGCTTAATGAGTAAGATTCCTGAATTGAATGGTATGGCCTACTTCTTGATTCTATTCATCTCCATAAAGCTGTTCCTATCAATTCCCGCTATCGACATTGAAATTCCTAATTTGGTTTTCGTTGGTGTTCTAATTGGAGCAATTATCGTAACCTTGATAATTCACCAAATCAATAACAATAAGGCTCCTAAAAGTAAAAAATAAGTTTAATTATTGTTTTTAGGAGGGGTAACATAACCTTTAAACAATTTTTTTATTTCGTTGCTAATAACTATAATATAAAATAAAGTACTTCATAATTGTTAGATCAGTTATGAAGTACTTTTTTTATGATTAAATACAGTCCAAAATTGAAACTGAATATCTTCAAGAAGAAATTTCCTATTTGTAAGGATATTAGAGAATTTAAAGCGATCTCAAATATTTATGTAAATTGGTTTAGCAATCTAGCAAATCTTAAGAAAGACAAAGACATGACTTATATGAATATATAGACCACGCCTTAACAACTAATCCTTTATGTATTAATCCGGCAGAAACTCCTATAGAACCAGGTAATAATCCGCCCAATGTTGTTATCTTGTTTCCACTATTAGCAGCCTTCTTTACTTGTGCTCTAGATAAATCCTGATGAATAGTGTAATAACGAGATCTTGGTATCATTTGTAACTTCCGAGGCAAAAACAGTATTTAAAGGAATTGCATAACCCATAAGTGCAGTTATTGAAATAAATGTGACTTACTTTAGTGATTTAATCATAATTCCCCCCTATATTGATTTATTTTTTGTAATAGGATTATATTGTACTGTTTTAAAAAAAAGATATACAATGATATTTGTAAAATAAATTAAAATAATTATATAAAAGGCAGGGTGATTATGTTAAACCTTAGGCATATTGTATTTATGTATTTGAAAAAGCATCCTTTTCAATTTATATTGCAGTCAATAATTCTGCTTTACATAGGAAATTTGAGTTTTGCTTTAGAAACTCAAAACAAATTTTCAATTAAGGGATCATTTTTTGGCCTATTTCTAATTATTTTATCTTTGTTAATTACCTCTTATTACTTTTACAGAACTGATCATTGACAATGATAAAAATATAAATTTCAACTAATCCATAAAACGGTGAATATGAATAAAGACAGCCAAGATTGTTTAATTTACAATTTTGGCTGTCTTTTATATGGTTTTATTCTTATTATATTTCAAAAGGTCATTAGCCTTTTCGTAAAACAAGTTTCAAGTAGTGTATGACGTTTCAGTCAACTTTCAATTTGTTGCGGAGGACGAAAGCCTTATTTATTTTGTAGTTTCGAATGTTTCAATCCATAAGCAAAATAAACAATAATACCAATAACTATCCAAACGCCAACGCTAATTTTGGAAATTGTTGGCAACATAAGTAAGAAGTATAAGCTAGCTACTCCTGCTAATATCGGCAAGAATGGATACCATGGCATTTTGAATCCATCATTAGGAATATCTTTTCTCCTACGAAGTGGAATAATTCCAAATGAAATGAAGACGAAAGCTAGTAAGGTCCCGGCATTAATTAATGATGTCAGTTCTGTTAATGGTACCAAACCTGCAAAAATTGCCTGAACTACCATCGCCAATAAAACAGCGTTCTTTGGTACAGAGAATTTCTCATCAACCTCACCCATTTGCTTAGGCAAGAGTCCATCACGTCCTAAAGCATAAACTAAACGTGAACCTCCAAAGAACATGGTTAATAACGATGTAAAAATACCAACCAACGCACCGATGGTAATTAATTTATTCCAAGTGTCCAAGTGAACGACTTTCAAAGCATAAGCTGCGGGATCATCAACGTTCAAATCTTTATAGTTAACGATTCCTGTCAAAACAAATGAAAAACCAACATAAAGGATCACTGCAACTACTACTGTTCCCAAAACTCCTCGAACTACGTCTCGTTTAGGATTGATTGTCTCAGCTGAGTTAGCGGCCAGAGCATCAAATCCAACGAAAGCAAAGAAGACAGTTGCGGTTGCGGTAGAAATACCTCCCATGCCAAATGGTTCCGTGTGGAATTGTTTAGGATAGAATGGTACATAATTGCTAGTCTTAATATAAAAGGCCCCTACTATAATGAATAAAATGATAATTGCTACTTTAATTAACACTGCAACGTTCTCAACTTTTTTAGAAAGACTGGCACCTTGTAAAATAATAGCTGCAATTAACAGTACGATCAAAGTTGCTGACAAGTTAATAACGCCACCTTCTAGTGGACCCGCGGCTAAAAATTTAGGCATATGTACGCCAAAGGCTCCTAAAATATTGTTATTAAAGTAAGAAGCAAATCCAACCGCCTCGGCTGAAACAGTCAAAAAATATTCCAAAATCAGTGCCCAACCGAGCACCCAACCAATAATTTCACCATAAATTACTGCTCCAAATGAATAGGCCGAACCAGCTACCGGCATAGCTGAAGAAAATTCAGCATAGGCCATACCAACAAAGCCAGAAACAATCGCTGCAATCAAAAAGGCAATTGTTACGGCTGGGCCGGCATGTAACGCCGCTTCGTGTCCTGGAAGAATAAAAATACCCGTCCCGATAACAGCTCCGATTCCTAATGATAAGAGATCCTTGGCTCCAAGGGTCTTGGTTAATCTAGAATCAGCTTTTAGATAGGTATCAACCGATTCCCTTTTAAAGACATTTTTCATAAATATCTCTCCTTAAAAATGCTCAAAAAACGAATTAAACTAAGTTTAAAGTTTACTACAATTTTTTTTATAAAAAAAGAGCCAAAACGGCAACATCTACGTCTTGGCTCACTGTTTTTTAAATTTAATTTCCATCTTCTGTCCGATATTTTGTCGGAGCGTATCCCGTATACTTTTTAAATGTCTGACTAAAGTAGCTTAGCCTCGTAAAACCAAGCAAATCAGAAATTTCATTTACATTTTTTTCAGTTTCTTTTAACAAAATCATAGCCTTTTGAATCTTACGGGCATTCAAATATACCGAAAAACTTAGTCCAGTTTCACGTTTAAAAAGTTTACTAAAATAATAATCTGAAAGATAGACCTTACTAGACACTTTGTCTAGAGTTAATCTTTTATCTAAATTATCATCAATATATTCAATTGCAGAAATAATGGAGCTATTAGAAGTCGACATTGTCTTGATCTTTTGCAATGCCTTACCTTCATTCTCACTTAAATCATCTATTGTTTCATCATTAGCCGCCGGATATTTAATTATAAAGTCGTCTAATCCACGGTTTTCAATTATTAACTTTGAAATACTTTCAATTGCATGTCTTAAGTAGACTACTTGTTTTTGCAACATTTGCATAATTAATAAATTCTTAGGTCCAGGTTTACTGTCCACATCTTTAGCAACGCAAACCTTCCCTACTCGTTGACTGAGCAACGTCACTTTTAAAGGTGCATCTGAATATTCAAGATCATACTTAAACTTGTTAACACTTAGCTTAGATAAATCGGCTGTTTTATCAATCTTTAATAATTCGTCTTTAGCGGACAAATCGCCAAATATACCAGTTCGCAAATGGTCCTCATTTCCCAAAATAAAAATGGCTATATCATTAGTTTCAGCATACGATTGTAAAAGATAAATAAGCAATTTTTCATTGCTTGATAATAAAGACTGTAAATCAAATTCTTCCATAATTACTAGCCAACCAATCCACAATATTTAAATTTTTGCATTTAGATATTCCATTAGGACTACCGCATCATTATGTTCCTCATCTTTAGCACTATATAAGATAAGAACATCCTGACTTTTCAAAGCTGTTTTGACTGCCGTTAAGAATTCTGGAGTATAAGCATTATTTTTAATTTCTGATAAATACTTATTCTTAAATTCTGCGTACTTTTCTGGATCATGTCCAAACCACTTTCTCAATTCGGCACTAGGAGCAATTTCCTTTGCCCACAAATCCAAATCAGCTCGTACTTTCGACATTCCTCGAGGCCAAAGTCGATCCACTAATATTCGATATCCTTCTGGAAGCTCTTTGTCATAAATACGTCTTAAAATCAGTTTAGTCATTTAGCTAACCCTCTTTTTTATCAATTTTATTGTATCACATCAATTAAGTTAAATTTTATAGCTTTTTAGACAAAATTAGCACTCAACAATTAAGAATGCTAATTTCTTGAAAATTTATCCTGGCCGGTCTTATAATGTATTTGTAATCAAGGGAAAGGAAGTATAGATAGTATGACAAATGAAATTATGGATCGTAATAATTTGATGAGAAATTGGTTTAATAGTGATAATTGGGCAAATAATTTCCCATCCATATTTGACAACAATTTCCCAGATGATTCCACATTAAGAACCGATATTAAGGAAACTGATAAAAATTATGAAGTACATGTTGATATGCCCGCTTTTGATAAGAAAGATATCGACATCAACTATGAAAATGATATTTTAACAGTTAGTGGTCATCGTGATAGTTTCAACGATCATAATGACAAGAATGGCGATATGATTATGAGTGAACGTTCTAGCGGTCGCTTCATGAGACAATATCACTTGCCAGCAGTTAATACTGATAATATTAAAGCTACATACGACAATGGTGTTTTGAAAGTTGTTCTTCCTAAATTAGAAGATAAAGTTGACTCTGGACATCATATCGATATTGATTAATTTAAATCTGCAAAGAAGAGCCGATGACTATGGTATAAAAAGTCATCGGCTCTTTTAGTTTAAATTTATTTGTATTTTCTTCGCTAATTTACTTATTGAATAAATTTTCCAGCGACTTAACTTATATTTATCTTTCGTCTTCCTACTTTTTTGACATTATCGTATTAATTCTATTTGTTATTTTGTTTATTTCGTCATTCTGAATATGCGCAAAACCTGGATTATTTGGTTGGTATTTATCCCCTTTTTTTATCCAAAACAATACATAAGGATCTCTTATGGGATAGAAGTTTTTAGACGTTAATTTATACATAGTCTTATAGTTTTCCCGTTGACCTTTACTAATAGTTGAAAAATTTACAACTTGTGTCACTATTTTGTCTCCGATTTTAGGCATAGGAAATGCCTGAGTGGCAGCAAATACTTGAGTATTTGGGTCACTATAGCCATGATCGTTACCGTGGTAATTTCCTTCAAAATCAGAATATACATATTTTACTTTTGTTAATCCGCCTCCAAACTCAGTTTTTATTCTGCGTCCTTCTAGGGATTTTCCCCCACTAAGTACCTTGTTCACAAGTATAGTTACTTCAGTGGTGGGACCTATAACTTTACCCTTCATTTCTTCAAAGTTAATGACCGTTGCATTAATCACAGTATTTTTATTAAAAAAAGTGGATTCATTCAGATTACTATCTTTCAATCCCTTAATTAACTGTAAACTAAAATTAAGATGATCATCTTCTATTGATTCACTGCTTGAATCAAATTTAGGATAATTTATTATTGGCACGTTTTTTACTTTATTATTCCATTTCTTTTTATTAGCCTTAATTTCAGCCTTTAGGGATAACTCCTCTTTTGTATTTGATAACTTCTGAGATTGTGTTGAGCACGCGCTAATAGCTACTGTACAAAAAATCAATATCAAAAAAGCCATTATCCTTTTAATTATTGTGGATTTCATGATAAGCCCCCTTTTATGCTCAACATATCACAAATACAATCTTTTTCATAACTTTACTTTATTTAAGATAATATGTTAATGCTCCGCAGAATATTTACTTAGGATTTTTTCATATT
This sequence comes from Companilactobacillus crustorum JCM 15951, assembly GCF_001434585.1. Lineage (GTDB taxonomy): Bacteria > Bacillota > Bacilli > Lactobacillales > Lactobacillaceae > Companilactobacillus > Companilactobacillus crustorum. The sequence continues at coordinate 43,925 of NZ_AZDB01000008.1, read as the reverse complement.
TTTCATTCAGTTCAATTTTATCTTTATGCTTTTCATAATATGAATGATGATATGCGAACCCAAACCAACGAGTTTTTCGTAAACAAACAACGGATTAAAGTTGGACCCCTATAATCCCCAAAATTATTGCTATCCGATATGGATATACGAACACTAACATAATAAACAAACCGAGCATTCCTAACAAAAACATTCTACTTAAAAGAAATACTAACCAATATCCTACTTCACTAAAAAATTCATGAACCATCATATTCTCCCTTAATTTGACTCCCCCAGAAAAGGCATGCGATTCTTAAAGAACTTAATGGAATTTGCGCATAATACCTTTAAAATAAGAAATCATATAACAGTTAAACTAGCCTGGAACAAAAATTAAAATTGGCACAGTCGTGCCCACGGCGTTCCAGCCATATTTCAAATTTTGTGGAAGGTGCCATCTTAAAACAGTTGCTAAAGAACCTCAATAACTAATCTATTTCAAAATTCACAAAATCTTCACATTTTATAAATATATAATTCATAAAAATTAAGTATTATATAAATTGTAGATGAAAGATCTAATCAATCCTTTTTCTCACCCCCTATAACATATATATTTAATCCCCTAAATAAAAAACACCTTTCCCCGAGGTGTTTTTTTCTGTATTTTTAGACACCTGCCGGTAGTAGTCAGACTTAAAATAAGCTATACTAATACTTGCAGAGTAGAATTTCTCTACTCTCATGGGATGTGGCAATTTTATTGTCGTAAAAGGACAAAGAATTTATAAAATAATAAAAAGACTTATCAAAATTGGGCTATCCAAATTCTAATTAATATCTAAGAATCAACTGCACTAACTGTATGATAAGCCTGCACTTATATAAACCGTGGAAAAGAGGTATTCTCTCTTTTCTCTCCCCCCTATAACAATATTTAATCCCCTTAAAAAGACATCCTTCCCCAAGGATGTCTTTTTTTTTAATCTTTTATTAGTACTCCTCGTAAAATAAATTCTGAAGGAATTTCTTTTTTTACGATATCTTTTTCAAAAATAGACCAAAATGCATACTCGCCAATTTCCGTTAATTTATGATCAATTGTCGAGAAATTCATTAATTTGCTGTAATCTAAATTTTCCTGTCCAATTACTGGAACATCACGATTTAAAACCATTAGCTCGCGAATTACACCTGCAGCAACTTGATCGCTATTAGCAAAGATCACTTGTATATCAGGATCACTGCTTAATAACTTTTTAGCCGCTATAACGCCTCCGTTAAAATCTTGGGCTCCCATATATGAATCTTTTTCAGGTACTTTGCAACCAAAAACGCCTTTGAAAGCCTCTTTAGTTTTCTTAGTCGATTGGCTGTATTTTTCGCTACGGCTTGATATAACGCCGATATTCTGAAATTTTAATCGACGTAACAAATCAAAAACCTTTTTATATGATTCTTCGCGATCTGTATATGCACATGAGATTGGATAGTCAAAGGTATCTTCACAACAGGTTATTGTTCCATACAGACTACACTCCATGATTTTCTCAAATGAGATTGCTCGAGAAGTAAAAATCAAACCATCGAAAGCCCGATGCTTAAGCATTTCCAAATATTTAATTTCACTTTCTTCATTATAATCAGATGGTAACAAGGTCACCTGATAATTTTCCTTAAAAGCAGCTTTAGTAATTGCTGAAACCAACTTCTGAAAATAGGGAATATTGATATAAGGTAGAACGACACCGATAGTATAGGTTTTTCCTGTACTTAAAGCTCTCGCCACATCGTTAGGATGATAATCTAACTCTTCCATTGCATCCAAAATATCCTGTTTGGTTTGCTTGGCAACATAACTTTGATTATTGATAACTCGAGAAACAGTCGAAACTGAATGTCCAGAAAGTCTAGCAACATCTCTAATATTAGACATAAATATCACTCCTAATTTTAATTGTTAGCTTGCTACGTTTAAAAATATTTACTTTTTTATGAAAAGAATCAAAATTCACAATTTCTTCACATTTTCAAAATAATTGGTTCACACTTATTAAGTATAGTATTAGTTGTAGATGAGAGATAAGAAATCTCATCTCATCCCCCCTATAACATATATATTTAATCCCCTAAAAACTAAAAGAACACCTTCCCCGGGTGTTCTTTTTTTGTTATTTAAAAGCTGAATGGATAGCTGCAGCTTTGAACATTAAATCATCTACCTCGATATTTTTAAAACCGGCTGCGTTCATCATCTCGGCCAATTGTTTGATACTGACAAATTTATTAACTGAATCATCTAAATATTTATATTCTGACGGACTCTTAGCAAAAACTTTTCCCATCAAGGGCATCAAACGATTAAAATACACTTTCCAGCCTAATTTAATTACCGGTGTCTCAACTTTAAATGCCTCTAAGCAAATTAACTGCCCACCTGGCTTTAAAATCCGATAGATTTCTTGCAAAACTTTGTTGGCATCGGGAACATTTCGTAAACCAAAACCGATTGTAACTACATCGAAAGAATTGTCAGGATATCTAAGATTCATCGCATCGCCATTTTCTAAGGTAATATTGGTCAATTGCGAAGCTCCGACTTTTTGTTGAGCAATCTTTAACATCTCAGAACTAAAGTCTGCTCCAATAATGTCAGCATGTTGATATCGACGGGCTAACATGATAGTCCAATCCGCCGTACCACAACAGAGATCTAAAATTTTACTAGGATTAACAACTATTTTAGCCGTTGCCTTTTGACGCCATTTTTGATGAGTTCCTAAACTCATAATTGAATTTAGCTTATCATAATTACCAGCAATCTTATTGAAAGTCTGTTGAACATCTTTTTCTGGTACCTTATTAGTAAGTCCCATAGACTACCTCTAATCGATATTATTTATACGTCCATAATAGTACAAATATTTAATACCACTATCTGAAACACCATACTTAGATACGCCAGCATTATCTGGTTGAATAATATTAGAAATATTTTTGGCATCCGTTACAACTTTTAAGAATGAACGACTGACAAAACCATGGCAGACAACCATGATTTTTTTATTGCCTTTTTTGCCCATATCATCCATAAAATCTTCAACTCGTCTGTAAACATCTGAATATTCTTCGCCATCTTTTGCATATTTAGTATATGTAGGTAACAAAAAATTATTCTCATCGAAAGCATCTGGATACTTGTCTCGTAAATCAGTTTCCTTAAGTCCATCCCAAGAGCCATAGTCAGCTTCATAAAGTCTTTTATCTTGATGGATTTCATGTACGCCTTGGTTTAAAATCTCAGCCGTTTGCATAGCTCGTTTCATGGGACTGGAATAAACTTCATCAAATTTATTGATATCAATCTGTTTCTCTAATGTTTCAACTTGTTTGATTCCATTGGCATTTAACGGTTTATCAGTAGACATACCATTGATACGTCCCTCATAGTTGGTATCCGTTTCACCGTGTCTTACAATATATAATTCGACCATAAAACTCTCCTCTTTGTTAGCGCTTTTATTACGTCTTTTAGTATTTCATTATTGACTTTGCATTGCAACTCAATTATAGTGAAAGCAATCAAATATGGTCCTTTAAATTTTGGTCCCGTGAGGCTAATAAGGAAACACGTTCAGTCTTTTATTTCGCATACACGGGATAAAGGACTATTTTTTTGCAAAAAAAATTTAGGGGAGATGTTTGCTTTGGATCCAAATAGTAAAGAATATCGAAATCCAGATGCAGTTTTAGATGTCTACGAAAAACCACCGCTAGGTACTTGGGCTTTCCTATCATTACAGCACTTATTCTCAATGTTCGGTGCCACCGTTTTAGTACCGTTACTAGTTGGTCTAGATCCTAGTATCGCACTATTCAGTTCTGGCGTTGGGACCATTATTCACATTTTAATTACTCATCGAAAGATTCCGGCTTATATGAGTTCCAGTTTTTCTTTCATTGTACCGATGGTGGCTCTGATGAAAACAGTCGGTTATGCTGGAGTTGCTCAAGGTACTATTGCTGTAGGTCTGGTTTACTTAATCGTATCTTTAATCGTTGGTTTCGTTGGTTCCGATTGGATTGATAAGGCCTTACCACCTATTGTCGTGGGACCAATCGTCATCGTTATCGGTATGTCAGTAGCAGGAAGTGCTGCTAACAATGCCATGATGAATGGTTCTCACTATGATTTAAAATACTTTGGTGTTGCTATGTTCACGCTATTTTTAACCGTTATTTTAAATATGTATTTACGTGGTTTTTGGAGCAACATTGCTATCTTGCTCGGTATTATTGGTGGCTATGTTCTCTCAGTTGCTTTGGGGATTGTCGACTTTTCCAAAGTTATCTCTACCCCTTGGCTCAAATTACCAGCCTTTGATTTGATGTTCGTCAACTATATGCCTAAACAAATTTATTGGGGCGCTATACTTAGTTTCGCTCCGATTGCCTTTGTAACAATGGCTGAACATCTAGGCCATATCATGGTTTTAGATGAATTGACTCACCGTGACTTCTTCAAAGATCCTGGTCTTCATAAGACCTTAGCCGGTGATGGTACTGCTTCAATCGTAGCTGCTTTTCTTGGTGGCCCTCCTGTTACATCTTATGGCGAAAATATCGGCGTTATGGCAGTTAATAAAATCTTCAGTGTCTACGTCGTTATTGGAGCTGCTGTCTTCGCTGCTTTGTTCGGTTTTGTCGGTAAACTAAGTGCTTTGATTCAGACAGTACCTGGTCCAGTTATTGGTGGTATCAGTTTTGTACTATTTGGAGTTATCTCTTCAAGTGGCTTAAGAATTCTTGTTGATAATAAAGTTGATTTTAACGAGAAACGTAATTTAATGATTGCCTCAGTTATTCTAGTTATCGGTATTGGTAATGCTTACCTTCAAGTTGGAACTTTCCAATTTACTGGTGTTGGTGTTGCCACAGTTATCGGTATTATCTTGAATTTAATCCTTCCCAAGCATGCACTCTCCGAAAATTGGGACGAAAATAAAGATGATTGGAAAAAAGATCAAGAAGTTAAAAAACATTGAATATAATTATCTTAATTTAAAAAAAAGCAGGTTATACGGCTAAATGATATTTTAACTGTATAACCTGTTTTGATATCTATTTTATTTATTCGAAGTTACTTGATTATATTTAATAATTGCAATTTCTTTCATTGTGAGAGATTGCCAAAATATTGTTCTCCAGATAAAACGATAATATGGATTAATACGACTTTAATAAGTTTATTAAGTCTCCGAATTAAGTTAATTATATATTTACTAGTAATCAAAGTTAATCTAGGTGAGAACAATGAATTTATCACAAAAAATAAAAATATGTCGAATTAAAAACCAACTTACGCAAGAAGAATTTGGAAATAAACTAGCTGTTTCCAGAAAAACAGTCTCCGGTTGGGAAAATGAAAGATGCTTTCCCGATGTAACGACCTTAATAAAAATTAGTGATACATTTCATGTATCTTTGGACATTTTGTTAAAAAATTGAAAAATATATATAAAATATGGGAAAGAAAGATTAGTATCAATTATCGGATGCAAATGACAAGTCTAACACAAACATCGAAGAAAAATATGCTGCTTTATTTAAAAATTCCAACTTTTGGATAGATTTTAGATCATGAATCTTTTAGTCATTCTTTTGTACAAGAGATTTTAACAATAAATAAACCCCTAAAAAAAAGAACAATATATCAATAACTATATAATAATGTTCTTCTTGAATAATTTTCGTATAGAATCCATTATTCAAAAACAATGTCGGTATCTTTAAATTCCAAAGAAAAAGTACTACACCTATCCAAAACTGATTTGTCTTATAAAAAAGCGTATTAAATTTCAATTATCTTCCTCGGTAAATTTATAATATCAATAGACCTTATAGATTTATACTACAAAAAGAATTCCGCACCCTCTATTAACCATTTAGCCATGTTTCCAAATCCTCTACCGTCTTGATAGGCATTATTATATTTTCTACCACCGACAATCTTTTCCATTTCGTTTCTCTTAATAATGTTAAACTTAACTGTTTTATACATAAGAATTCTCCTTAAATTAAAATAGTGTTCTAAAACTATCAATAAATCCCTGAGCAAACGCATGTCTTTCAGCTCTTGGCATTGCATAAATATATCCTCTTGCTTGCCATCCACCATTCACATGTTTCAAATATTCGTCTGATAATTTTTTTCTGTTCATATATATATCCTCCAATATTTAATTACAAATTAACTATACTTTTTATATTATTTTTACAATACATATAGTGTCTTTCATTTCAATACACTATATTATATATGTGTTTATTACATTAAATATATATATAATTTTTATAGTGAAAATGATTTTTAACATAATAAAAATCACTTGAAAATCAATCCAAGTGATTTGGGTATACCATCATATTATTGAATTTACAATTGAGCAGATAGCTTTTCTATCTGCTCTTTTATTTTGCGCCCGTAGTCTGTATCTGCAATTGTCTTTCTTTCTGAAGAATGTTCAATAATTTGCTTGTCCAATACCACATCAGACATCTCAGCAATTGACTGCTTGCGTGATGTGAAGGGACGTAAGGTTTCCAAGCGCATTCCATAAGAATCAAATAACAACGTATATCCACCTATTTTTGAATCGCTTTTAGGTTCAGACATCCCATTGACTAACACAACCTTTTTATCAGCCATAATTGGTTCCACCTTTGAAGATGGCGTATGTCCCACAATGATATGTCCGCGACCGTTTAGTCCAAATTCTTTCAACATCTTATCGGCAAACTGTTCTTTTCGACACAACTTAAAAAATGGATTTAGATGTTCTTCCTGTAATTTCGAATCATTAATAAAGTAACGCTCAAATGTAGCCATCTTATCTTTGCCAAATAGCGGTGAAATTTTTCCTGCCCAGAGATACCAGATCAAGTCAGAGTTAAAGCAATCTCCTGTAGTAGGATGTCTCATCCCGTCTTTTAAAATAAATTCAAAATAATCGAATAAATCCTTACCAGCATATTCTTGTCCGTCAATTTTCAACTTCAATAAGTTTCCAGCTTCATCCACTGGCACACAACCATGAAAAAGTAAGTTTCCGTTATGTTTGAGATACATGGAACCATTATCCAACATAAACCACATATGTTCATTCAATTTAGTTGAATGAGTAAATTGATTAATTAAATCAATAATAACTACTTGCTCACTGTGCGTAATTTGATATGGTTTGGCAGGATTAACTGATTGAAAGCAGCCATGTTCAATTTTGTAAACTTTATCATTAATAGTGATGGAATTTTTATCCAAACTTAACTTGTCCAATAATAGTTGATCATCCATCTTAAATTCAGGTCGACGTTTAATAGCTTGACCTTCCAGTTTGAACTGCATGATAGCCGCTGCCTGCTGAACACAATTATCAATATTTTTTTGTTCATCGGTTAGATCGTTTCTTCCAATTTTTGCCTCAAAATTAGGCAAAGGAACATAACGATTCGTGGCAAATTTGATCATAGATGTTAAATCGATATCATAAGCATCTTTGAGTAGCTTTAAATTATGATATCGAGCACTGATACGAATAAGATTTAACATACAAAGCTTAGATCCAGCTAAACTTCCCATCCACAAAACATCATGGTTGCCCCATTCAAAATCAAAATTCTGCCAGCTTTCGTTTAAATGCTTAATAATTAAATCGGGTCTGGATCCTCGATCATATAAATCGCCTAATATGTGAATCCGTTCAATTGCTAACTTTTGAATTGCATGACAAAGAACAATAATAAAATCATCACTCATTTTTAAATTAACAAGACTTTTGACCATTTCTCGATAATATGCCTTTTTATCCTCGGCTTGTAAGTCTCCAAACAATAATTCCTTTGCAATCCCTTGATATTTGCAATCTAAAGCACGTTCAACAATCTCACGTGGATACTTATTCGAAACATATTTAAGTACCTCTACCATGCTGTTAATCGTATCCATATACCATTGCTGCATGTCATCTTTGTTTTCTATATTTTCATTTTCTTGCAAAACTTCTTCTGGATAATAAATCAAACAGACCAAACGCTTTTGATTTAACGTTGTCAAACGACCATTGAATAGTTCACTCACTTTGCGGCTAATGTTTCCGGCTCCGCTTCGAATAATATTCAAATATTTATCATTATTACCATGAATATCACTAATAAAAGCTTCAGTCCCTTTTGGCAAATTAAGTGTTGCCGACAAATTAACTATTTCTGTTTTAATATCATCATTCTCAATATTTTCCATTATTTGTGATATACCTTCCCCAAAAAGCTACAAGAACAGCGCTATGACAGCGTATACAATTGAACTATACCAAATGATAAGTTTATTTCCAAGTATCATATTTATATTTGAGTTAAAATTATAGTCATAGGAGGGTTAATATGACTTTAAAATTAGATTCTACTGTAACTTTGAATAATGGTGTAAAAATGCCCCAATTAGGTATGGGCGTTTGGAAGGTTAACAATTCTGGTGCTTCCCAAACTGTTCAATGGGCTTTAAAACATGGTTACAAAGCTATTGATACTGCTAAACAATATGGTAATGAAACTGGTGTTGGTGAAGGATTGCAAAAAGGATTTGCTGACAATGGTCTCAAACGTGAGGATATTTTCCTCACAACTAAGATCTTTAATGGCGACCAAGGTTATCAATCAGTTCTTGATAATTTCGAGGGACAATTAAAGAGATTGCAAACAGACTACGTAGATCTCCTATTGATTCACTGGCCAGTCGATGGAACATACCTTGATACTTGGCGTGCTCTTGAAACAATTTATAAAGCAGGCAAAGCTCGTGCCATCGGTGTTTCAAACTTCAATATTGAGCGATTAAAAAATATCCTAAAAAACGGCTCAATCAAACCAGCTGTTAATCAAATGGAATATCATCCTCTTTGCCAAGAAGTTGATATCAAGAATTTCTGTGATGAAAATAACATTTATCTTGAAGCATGGTCACCACTTGGCGGTGGTAGTGTTCTTGGTGATTCTAGATTGAAGAAAATTGCTGACAAATATCATAAGTCAGTTGCCCAAGTTATTTTACGTTGGGACCTTCAAAATGGAATTATTACTATTCCTAAGTCAGTTCACGAAGAAAGAATCGTCCAAAACTCTGATGTTTACGATTTTGAAATCAGCGATGCTGACATGAAAGAAATCAATGGCTTTGATAACGACAAGCGAAGCCTCTGGTATGGCGGCTTCTTCTGGAGTGGCAACCCCGACGGTTATGTTGATGAAGTTGAATCTTGGAACGATTAATTAAACAATAAGTTCTATTTCCACTGAACTAATAAAAAACTGAGAATTTAGGTAGAAAGAATTATCATTCCCTAAATTTCTCAGTTTTTTTATACTGTCGCTTCTTTACTGTTAATCATAGTGCCTTCGCTAAAACTCAGAGGCTCTTCATTTTTATTTATCAAAATGCCAGATAAATTGTATTCATTTCTCATTTCTGCAAATTTTTCACTACCAGCCAAAACTCCAACCGTAGCCCAAACGTCAGCATCAACTAAATTATCGCTTATCACAGTTACCTGTTGAACTTGGCTCTGTTTCATCCTAATAATATTTGCAGCATGTCCACCCTTTTCAGAGGTCGCTATGGCACCGTTATTAAGATGATAAGTTGCGATAATGCTATGGGAATCATCTGCGTCTTCAATATTTATACCCCAACTAAAATCAGATTCTTGTCTCGTAGCAAATTTAATATTTCCATCGCCACTTAGATAAACCCCATCTATTTTAGGATCTTTTAACAGCGGCTTTAGATATTCATCAAAAACTTGTTCAATTGCCCAGCCTTTGACCAATCTTGTAGGATCATAACGTCCTGCAAAATGTGATGTAAAAATACCATCAGTCATTTGTTCAGCCAAAGTTGCTTGCCCATAAATTGTCTGAAAATCCTCTGATTCTAAAATCACTTGTTTATCTCCTCTTTGAAAACGAGAGACTAAAGAATCATATCTAAATGGCGAAAAGATCAAATCAATTTGGTGCAATCTTTCATTAATATTTTCGGTAACAAATTCTAATTTTTCAGAAATAATATCATCTAAATCATTGGTTGCTAATTTTATTGTAAAGGGAATATTCATTTGATTGATTACTTTGCTTGGGAAAAAATACTTTATTCGTTGCATATAATTACCTCATTATTCTACTGAAATGATATGGAAATTTTATTTTATTATTATTTAATATATTAGCCAAATAATAATGAGATTCTTTGAATAAAGTATGAATAAGTTTAGAAAAAAGGACAAAAAAATAAGGTACATGACATTTACGTATATGTATCTTATCTTTGGACTGCAATTTTATCTGAATATCCATCTCGAAAGTTCATCATTCCTGAACTACTATCCACTATCATGCCTGTTAAATGGTACTTAGAAACAAACTCTGGAAACTTATTAGTTCCGGCAGATATACCCGCTGATGACCAAATATTGGCATCCAACGCATTGCTGCTGACAATTGTTACTTGTTCAATATTGCTCTTCTCATTTCTCAGACCACGGCGTTTATTTGAAGTTGAAATAGCCCCATTTTGGAGAAAGTAGGTAGCTAAAAGAATATCTAAATTCTGAGGATCTTTAACGGCTACTCTCCACCTAAAATCTATATTAGGACGACTTGCTAATCGCACATCTTCACCAGATCGTAATGAAACGCCATCAATTCCATTATTGCTTAGCATTGACAGAAGATACTTATTAAATATTTTATCGATGATCCAACCATTCAATAATCCAATTGGGTCATATTGACTATTAAAATACGAGCTGAAGTAGTGATGAGTCATTTGTTCAGCTGTAATTGTTTGTTCATAAACTTCTCTAAATTCTGGTGAAGTCATCAAGCCAGACTCATCGCCGTTTTGGAAACGAGCTAACAATGAATTATTATTCTCTAATGAAAATATCTGTTCATATTCTGTAACTTTTTCTGAAATCTGCTTTATTGCTTCATCAATTTTTTTCTGGTCGATCAAGTCAGAATCAGGCGTAGCTAACTTAATTTCCAGAGGCAGATCAAACTTGTTGATCACAATGCTGATGTACTTATATTCGTTCATATTTTTCACTCCTTTAGCTAAAAAAAATACGTATGCTTATCTAATTTATCGATAAGTATACGTACTAAATGTGATGAAAATATGACCAAACTTTGCGATTGTTTTGAAAATTTCCAAATAGTCTTTAAGCAGTCTTTTTATTAGAATTTAATAATAAATTCAAGATGATTGCTGAAAAACTTCCCACAACTAAACCATTATTTAAAATAGTTTGAATTGTTGATGGCAAGAAGTGCAACAATGTTGGTTGAACTGTAACACCTAAGCCCAAACTGATTGAAACTGCCATAATCATAATATTATTATTATTCATTTCTACCTTAGATAACATCTTGATTCCTTCAATACCAACGGTACCAAACATAATCAACATAGCGCCACCCAAAACGGCATTAGGAATCAATTCAGCGACTGCACCAACCTTAGGAATAAGTCCTAAAATAATTAGTAGAAAAGCTGAGAAATAAACTGGCTTATTTTTCTTAATTCCTGATAATTGAACCACGGCAACATTTTGAGAGAAAGTTGAATATGGGAAAGTATTAAAAATTCCACCCAGAATGGCTGCTAAACCTTCTGAAGCATAGCCCCGTTGCAAATCATTCTCATCAAGATCACGTTTAGTTAAATCTGCTAAAGCGTAGTAAACACCAGTAGATTCAATCATACATGTTAAAGCAGCTAACAACATAACCAAAATTGAAGACCATTCAAACTTTGGCGTAGCAAAATAAAATGGTTGCGGAATTTGGAACCAATGAGCTGATCCGACACTGGCAAATCCAATTTTACCCATTCCAATTCCTAATAGATATCCAGCCACAATTCCTATTAAAACAGCAATTTGTTGAACGAAACCACGTCCCCAAATACTGATGACAACAATAATTAGAGCTGTAGCAAAACCTAAAATTAAATTTGTTGGACTACCAAAACTCTTAGCAGCAACATTGCCGCCTCCAATATTTTGGAAAGCGACCGGTATCAAAGTAAAACCAATCAAAGTAATTAGTGAACCAGTAACAACTGGTGGAAAAAATCTTTTTAATTTAGCGAAAACCTTAGAAATTAACATTATAAAAATACCCGCTACGATAATAGCACCATACATATAAGCAATCCCAAAATGATGCCCTATATTTTGTAACGGCGTTACATATTCGACGGCTGATCCTAAAACAACTGGCAAACCTATCCCAGTTAACGGTGTACGCTTAATCTGTAGGAGTGTAGCTACCCCACACATAAAAATATCTACTGAGATTAAGTATGTCATTTCCTTAGCCGTAAATCCTAACGATGCCCCAATTAAAATTGGAATCAAAATATCCCCAGAATACATGGCTAATAAATGTTGAAATCCTAATAGCAAATTCTTTAAAAAAGAATCGCTTTTGTTGTTTGTATCAAGATCCATTATTGCCCTCCTATTATTTAGAAAATTATAGCATTATTTCTGAAAAGTATTAATGGACAAGTTTGGATAAATCTTAAGTTTAGGTATGCTAAAATGGAATCAATATAGATAGGAGGAATTCTGAAAGATGAAGAAAAATCATTTGGATGACGCTTGTACAACAATTTTAGTTGGTAAAAACGCCAGTTTGGACGGATCAACAATGATTGCCAGAAATGACGATACATTTTTTGCCGTTGCCCCACATAGTTTTGTATTAAACCCTGCCGTTAAAGGTGAAAAGGGACGTAAGGTTAAGTCATGGTTAAATGGCTTTGAATCAGAAGTTCCCGAAAATGGCTATAAATGGCCTGCTGTTCCTAATGTAGACTACAAGAAGTTCGGTTACTATGACGAAAGTGGTATTAATGGTAAGAACGTTGCTATGTCAGCCACAGAAAGTACATATGGTAACGAACGCGCATTAGCTTTTGATCCACTCGTTAAAGATGGTATGGATGAAGATGTTATCGTACGTATGGTCCTTCCTTACGTTGATTCAGCTAAAGGTGCCGTTGAACGTACTGGCGAACTGATCAAAAAATTTGGTTCACCTGCTGGTAACTCAGTTCTATTCAGTGATAAGAATGACGTTTGGTACATGGAAATTGTTACTGGTCATCATTGGGTAGCTCAAAGAATTCCTGATGACAGCTATGCTGTTTGTGCTAACCGTGTTTCAATCCAACAAGTTGACTTCAGTAACCAAGATGAATTCATGTGGTCTGAAGGTATTCAAGAATTTGTCGAAAAGAATCATTTAAATACTGATCAACATGGATTCAACTTTAGACATATCTTTGGTACTGATAATTTGAAAGATCGTCACTACAACACTCCACGTGTTTGGTTTGGTCAAAAATACTTCAACCCTGAAATTGAACAAGATCCTGAAGATGGTGAATTACCATTCATCATGAAGACAGAACACAAGATTTCAGTTGACGATATTGAATATGTTCTTGGCTCTCACTACAATGAAACACCATATGATCCATACAGCCCATATGCTTCTGATGAAGACAAGCACCGTTATCGTCCAATCGGTTTGAACAGAACTCAAAACTCACATGTGCTTCAAATCAGAAATGACGTTCCTGAAGAATACGCTGCTATCATGTGGCTATGTATTGGTTTCCCAACATTTGCACCATACATTCCATTCTATACAAACATGAATGAGACAGATCCTTCATACAATGATGCTTCACTTGAATTCAATTTCAAGGATGCCTACTGGATGTATAATGCTTTGTCAGTTCTTGTTGAATCTAATTATACAGAGTTCATTCAAGATGACATCGACTACCTAACAGAAGTTCGTCAAGATCTTCGTATGGCAGTTGCTGAAACTGATAAACTTGCTGAAAACTACTCTGGTGAAGAATTAGTTGAATTCTTAACTGATAGAAATCAAAAAGTCGTTCGCGACATGCAAAAGAAAGCTCACAAATTATTTGGTGAACTTTATACTAAAGGAATTAACCTTTCTAAACTTACATTCAACATGGATGAAAATCTATAGAGCAAATGAGTTGCTTCTGTGTAGCTTGTTTCAAATAAGAGAGCGGAATGAGCTGCTTCTGTGTAGCTTGTTTCAAAAAACAGTCTGAAGTAATTATTCAAACAATAAAAACTATAAGTCCATTTCACTGGATTTATGGTTTTTTTGATTGAAAATTTTCAATATGATTATTTAAATGTGGTATATACCATTTTACAAAAGTTCAATATTATCAATAGCAAAATAGTATACCTTTAAATTTAAACATCATGATATTAAAAAAATAATAGTCAAAACTAAATTGGTACAGGTATAATAGTCCTATTAGTTTTTAGGAGGATTTTCAAATGAATGAAAGTAAGCAGTTGGCTAAGAAAACTCTTAACCGTGGTTTCTGGCTAGCATTTTGTGCTTCAGCTCTCTGGGGAGTCTCAGGTACTGTTCTACAAGTTGTTGCTAAAGATTTAAATATTCCCGCCATGTGGTTCATTGCCACTAGAACTACATTTGCAGGAATTATCTTATTAGTTGTTAGTTTGTTTGTTTTACCAAAAGGTGAATTCTTCGCCGTCTTCAAAAATTGGAAGGATCTTCTCACGCTACTCAGTTTTTCTGTTTTTGGTCTACTAGCAAATATGTTTACTTTCTTCCATGCTATTAAAACTGGTAATTCATCAACAGCTACCATTTTGCAATATTTATCACCACTCTTTATTATGATTGGAACCATCATCTTCACTAAAAAGAAAACATCTCGTATCGATGTAATCTCATTTGTTCTTGCACTTGTCGGTGTAGTTTTGATGATTACCCGTGGTGATATTGGACATCTTTCAATCCCCTTAGTTTCAGTTCTTTGGGGAATCGGAAGTGGCGTTACAGCTGCGTTATACGTAACTATTCCTCAATCTTTAATTGCCAAATATCATGGTCTTTTAATTACCGGCTGGGGTATGTTAATTGCCGGAGTAATATCTAATTTCTTTAGTCCTATTTGGGTAAATCCACCTAAAATGAACACTTCAAGCATTCTAGGTATTGGAACTGTCATTTTAATAGGTACCGTTATGGCTTTTCTATTAATGGTTATAAGTACCAAATACACGACAGCAGCTATTATCAGTATTACTGATGCCGTTCAACCCTTTACTACCCTAGTTTTAAGTATTATTTTCTTACACTATGTAGTTAATTTTGCTGAAATTATTGGTGCAGTAATCGTTGTCTTAGCAATTTATGTTCTAAATCGTTATGACGATGCTGGTTAAAGACTAGTATTGTACAAATCGCTTATAGCTAACTATCCAATATAGTTGCTATAAGCGATTTTTTTATATTCTAAAATCAAATTTTTGAATTAATTCGATCAATTCTGATTTAATATTAAGGTGGAACCTAAATTAAAGGAGGACTTGATTCAATGAAAATTTTTGCCTATGGAATTCGTGAAGACGAAAAACCATCTTTAAAGAAATGGGAAGCCGCTAATCCTAATGTAGAAGTTGGCTATACTGACAACATTTTAACTGCTGACTCTGCTCGCCTGGCTGAAGGTTGTGATGGAGTAGTTACTTTACAAACTGCTCCCTATACCCGTGAAGCCTTAGAAGTATTAAGTAAACTTGGTGTTCATAACATTTCTATTCGTAATGTTGGTTTCGACAATTTTGATTTTAAAGATCTTAACGATTTAGGATTTACTTTGACAAATGTTCCTGTATATTCCCCTAACGCTATTGCTGAACATACAGTTCTACTAATGGGACGCCTCTTAAGACGTGTCCCTGAGTTTGACGAAAAATTTGATCATGGCGACTTTACTTGGGCTCCTACAATCGGTAAAGAATATCGTGAACAGACCGTTGGTGTAATTGGAACTGGTCATATCGGTCGAGTTGTTATTCAGATACTCCAAGGATTCGGTGCTAAAGTCGTTGCTTACGATGTTTACCACAATCCTGAAATCGAAAAACAGGGTCTATATGTCGATAGCCTCGAAGAATTATATAAACAAGCTGACATCATTACTCTGCACGTGCCATTATTCGATAGCAATAAATATATGATTAATGATAAAGCCATCGCTCAAATGAAAAATGGCGTCTACATCATCAATTGTGCTCGTGGAGAATTGATCGACACTGATGCCCTTATCAAGGGACTAGATAGCGGTAAAATTGCCGGTGCAGGTTTGGATGTTCTTGATAATGAAAATGCCGTTTTTGGTAAAGTTTGGAGCAGCGTTGACAACATTCCTGATGCTAAAATTAAAAATCTAGCAAAAAGAACTAATGTCATCATTACACCACATAGTGCTTTCTATACTGAAACGGCCATTTACAATATGATAACTACAGCCTTCGATTCTAATAAAGCACTTAACCAAGGCGAAAAGCCTCACAATATCGTTGATACAAATCCCAACAAAGTTGCTGAATAATAAAATTCTATTTGACAAAGCAAAATTCAGGGTGTAAATTAATCAGCAATCAATAATTAAAACTTATTTAATCTAATTAGACGTTGAAGAGAAGAGTAGATCAATTAGTAGTTTGTAGAGTGACCGCCAACTAGTGAAAAGGTGGAGCAAAAGTTGACCGAAGATGAGCTTGGAGTCTTACCTAGGTGAAAGCCAAAGGTACGCAAGGATGCGATATCATCCCGGACATGTTAGTGTCGTTGAGGTACTTTGTACAAGCAAAGTATAAATTAGGGTGGTACCACGGTAATCGTCCCTACATTGCAGATAAAGTCTGTACATGTAGGGGCGATTTTTTAGTTGCTCTTAGCGTTTACGCTTAGAGCAACTTATCTGAACGACTGATTGTCGTTCAGATATCCCTTTTTTACGATATCTCTATTCTCCTTGAGTCCTTTTAAGGGTTTTGGAATAACCAGCAGAAGGGTAAACGCTTAGAGCAACTTATCCGAACGACTGATTGCCGTTCAGATATCCCTATTTTCGTGACAACTTTACTTTCCCTGAGATCCTTTTATCCGCACATTTAGAGCAATCTAGCGTTTGTTTTATATTTTTTAAACCTACCACATCATATAAAGCAAGCGACCCCTTCTATCCCAACAAATAATTAGAAAAAATAAGTTATAAAACAGGAGGAATTTTGATTATGACAGTAAAAACAGCAAGTAAGATTGGATTTCAACATGTAGGAAGTTTTCTTAGACCAAACGTTTTAAAACAAGCTCGTAAGGATTTTGCCGATAAGACAATCACTCAAGCAGACCTAACAGCTGTAGAAAATGAGGCCATCAAAGATTTAGTTAACAAAGAAGTCGAAGTGGGCCTGGATTATGCCACAGATGGTGAATTTCGGCGTTCATACTGGCATTTAGACTTTTTCTGGGGATTTGATGGCATTGAACATATTCATTACGGAGAAGGCTATCATTTTGCTCATGAAGAAACTCGTGATGATACCGCCATTCTTTCTGGCAAGATTAAATTTAACCCTAATCATCCCTTCTTAGATCATTTTGCATATCTAAAATCTCTAACAGATAATTTAGATATTCATCCTAAACAGACTATCCCCGCACCTTCACAACTTTATATCGAATTAATTCGAGGCACTAACGACAGCAAGATCAAAGAATTTTATCCTAACGTTAACGATCTCTATCACGATATTGAAAAAGCCTACCATGATGCTATTTTGGCTTTCTACAATGAAGGAGCAAGGGTTATTCAATTAGATGATTGTTCTTGGGGTCTATTCCTTGATGACAATTTTTTGGCTACACCAGATGGCAAAGCTTATGCTGAATCAGGTATCCAAGATATTCTCTTAGAATTGAATAACAAGTCTATTGAAAACTTGCCCGCAGATCTAACTATCAATACCCATGTCTGTCGTGGAAACTATCACTCCGATTTTGCATTCTCTGGCGGCTATGGTCCTGTTGCCGATACCCTTTTTGCCAAAGAAAACGTCGACACTTATTTCCTTGAATATGACTCTAAACGTGCTGGCAATTTTGAACCCTTAGCCAAAGTATCTGGCGACAAAAAAGTAGTCCTTGGCTTACTTACTTCTAAATCGGGCGAATTGGAAGATCGTCAAGAAATTATTAATCGTATCAAAGAAGCAGCTCAATATCTTCCCCTTGATCGTTTATGGCTTTCAACTCAATGTGGCTTTGCTTCGACTGAAGAAGGTAACGTTTTAACCGAAAAGCAAGAGTGGGACAAATTAAAATTGGTTAAATCTATTCAAGATGAGGTTTGGGATTAATAATCATTGATAGCGTTTTCATTAAAGACTATAATATAAGTAGAAATTAAGTTTATAGACGTTGGAGGCGCTGACTATGATGAAATTAGTAGCAGACTTATTCAACAGAATTGTAGACTACACGCTTCATTTTGATTGGTGGTAAAATGGCTTACAAATCTGTAAGAGTAATGTAAGTAGATCAAATGTATAAAAAATATCAAAACTCTTAATATACTTGTCAGGAGGTAATTCAAATGAGAAGTTTTTTAAGAGTTTTTTTGGTGGGTATTTTAATTTTAGGTCTTGGATATTTAGGTGCTTGTGTTTACGCTAAAGACAATACTGGTCAGGCCGCTCAAGCCTTCAATGGCTACAATGTGCTAGTTAAGCGTGAACCTAAGTACGTTAAAATTGATAATAAAGAGGCTAAGGACGAAGATGGTTATGGTAATTACACATATGATCTTAAAAGCTATGATGCTGATGGTCATGAGCATCCTATAAAATTCATGGGTATGGGTAAGTTGAAACAAGGTCACTACCTAGAGCTCGATACCAAAGGTAGCTATGTTTATTCATATAAAGAAGTTTTCCAAAAAGATATTCCTAGTGACGTTTATACAAAGTTAAATCTCTAAGGAACCATATAATATATATACTGTTTAACCCCTAGGCAATAAAAAGGTTCAGTGTGGTAACTATCTTTCTAAAGTTTGGTTATAGTGTGAGTATATTTAAATTTCCGTCCTCCACAAAAAGTGGGAATGCTATTGGAACTATGATCTCATAGCTGAACGCATTCCCAATTTTTGTTCCGGACTGACTCCTACTTTGTTCACTAACTACTGTAAAATTTGAATAGCAGATAAAAACTGCCACTGTTAAGAAATCCAAGCATAAATGTATGTCTGGAATATCTAATAGTGGCAGTTTTTTTAATTTGAAATTTCTATAATATTAGAACCAAGGACTTAATCGGTAGTAAAAAATCTGTGGGCCCTCAGTGGTGACATTGTACTTAGCTTGCGTAGCAAGGTTAGTACAAGACCGAACTTAGAGGTCCATAATTACGCACGAAGTGTGGAATTATTAGCTCTAAGTCGCGTCCACCACGTTCCAGTGGCCCACAGATTTTTTGCGGACGATGGCATACTTCAATCACATCAGTTAGGATACTCATACTATAACCAAGCTTGATATTGAATTTTTTTATGTTAAAAAATTATGTTCTAACCTTTTTATTCCTTTGCTTGGGAATATTTCTTTACAGTATCCGTTATATCTTGCATATCTTTAATCAATGATTGTAACTTTTCTTCTGGAATATTAGCAAAAAGATTCTCAACTTGCTGATTAGCTCGTTGATTAATAATTTCAAGAGCTTTTTTCCCTTGATCGGTTAACTGTAAAGTTTTGATCCGTTTATCAATGCTATCGCGAGCATCTTGGATCAAATCATCCTTAGTTAACTTTTTTAAAACCCGACTCAAATACCCTTTATCTAAATGCAGCAACAACATTAATTGATTAGCACTGTTAACGCCGCGATCAATTTCCAAAAGAATACGTGATTCCAATAAAGTAAAATGAGTATTCAAGTGATATTTATCAGTTAATTTCAAAATTTTTGTATACGAGCGATTAAATTCCCGAATGGCTCTGATATTTTCTATATTCATATAATACTTAGCCTCCAGATAGTTGACTTTGGCAACCATCATTATTAAAATAAAAAAAGTTGCTAAAGTCAACCAATATCTTTATTAGGAGCACTAAACAATATGTCGAAACAAATTAAAAAAGCACTTTTTATTATGGTCTTTGGGACCTTCTTTGGTGTTTTGTGCTCTACTTTAATGAATACTGCCCTTCCTACTTTTATGCGGGTATTCAAAGTCAATTCATCAACCGTTCAATGGTTAACTAATGGCTATACGTTAGTTAACGCTTTAATGATTCCAACTAGTGCCTATTTTATTAAGAAATTTTCTTTTAGACATTTATTTATTACCTTTAGTTCGATTTTTTTAGTCGGTACAATCTTAGGAGCATTTGCTAATACCTTTATGATGGTTATTATTGGCCGAATGATTCAAGCCATCGGTACTGGAATGATGATGCCTCTAGTTAATGTTTTAGCTATGCAGTACACTTCCCGAGATAAACAAGGGGCAGTTATGGGAATTATTGGTCTAGCGTTCAATTTCTCGCCCATTATTGGTCCCACATTATCAGGAATCATTTTGCAGTACTTCCCTTGGCAGTATCTTTTTATTTTAATCTTGCCATTTATTATTGCCGTGGTCTTACTGTCAATCTTTCAATTGCCACAAGTTGAAACTCATGATAATCCCAAATTTGATGTTCCTAGTTTGATTACAATCAGTTTAGGATTGCTCTTCTTATTAACTGGTTTCTCCAATATTGGTCAAGCCAATTTCATTTCATTCAACGTTTTAGGCTTTACAATTATTGGTTTGATCTTGATTGTCATATTTTCAATTATGGAAAATAAAACTGGTCATCCTATTATTGATTTTGAAATTTTTCAGCATTCCCAATTTACCTTTGCGACAATTATTAACATGTTGATTGTTCTAACAATGTACGGCAATACGATTCTTTTACCCTTGATGATTCAAATGATCTTACATAAAAGTCCTTTAATATCAGGTTTAGCACTTTTACCAGGAGCCTTATTAACTGGTTTTATGTCACCTATCAGTGGCCGCCTGTTCGATAAATATCCTATCAAAAGGATTGTAGTTACTGGTGTGTTGATCGACTGTTTTGGAACTTTTATGCAAGCTGTTATTGATGTCAATGCTTCAGTTCTGATGTTGACACTGGGACAAATGATTCGCCAATTAGGTTTAGTTTTGATCCTAATTCCGATTCAAACTCACGCCCTAAGTGCTTTACCTAAAAAATATCTTTCTGATGGCGTAGCAACTTTTAATACTTTGCGTCAAATTGCTGCCTCCTTTGGAACTGCAATTATCATCGCTGTCATTACCATGGCCGATAAAATTATTACTGGTAGTACATCTAACCAAGCAGTTGGTATCCAGGCAGGGTTTTTAGCCTGCTTAGGCTTTCTAATTGTTGCTCTAATAACTACTCACAAATTACATCGACCAGATTTATCAAAATAAAATAAAAAGAGCCGACAGCATAATCTGTCGACTCTTTATTATTATCTAATTATTTAGATTCTTTAGTATCACGGCTTCTCAAGAAATCAAGAACAGCTTGTGTCTTAGCGCGTTTTTCTGCACCATTTTTTTGGTTTACAGGACGGCGGTGGCCAGTCATACCTTTATGTGTATTTTGTGACATCTAAAAAACCCTCCTTCCCGTTATGCAATTTAACTTATTTTATTAACCCTATTATTGTAAAGTAATTGCACTTAATTTTCAACCTTAAATTAGGAATTGTAACCTAGTTTGTTCATAAAAAAAACTAATCAATTATCATCTTGATTAGTTTTCTTCGTATCAATTGTTTTCACTGAAAAACTTGCGACTAGTTTATTCAGTTACTGCGTTTTCTTTCCCCTTGTTATCCAAAGGTTTTGATTCTTTAACATCAACTGTTTCTTTGCTCTTATTGTGCACACGGAATGCCAAAATAAATCCAAAGACAGCTAATATCAATGTAAAGACAAATCCATAATGAGCACCATTAGTGAATGCTAACTTTTGAGAAGTCCCACCATTTGCCAAATAATTGGCTTGACCAGTACTCAATAGAATAGTTGCAATACCAGTTGCGACAGCACCAAGTACTTGTTCAAAAGTATTTATAATAGCCGAACCATCAGCTGATTGATATGCATCCAATGAATTTAAACCATAAGTTTGTGATGGTGACATGGCTAAAGGTACACCGATCATTATTAAAATATGAGCGGCAATTATAAATCCTAAAGAACTGTGCGAGTTACTCAATAAGAACATAATTGCACCAAACATTGAAATAAGAAATCCTAAACGAGTTAACCATTTAGCACCAATTTTATCATAAGCTCGACCAGCACCAAAGGAAACGATTGCGTTAATAATACCCCCTGGCAACATTACTACACCAGTTAAAGCAACAGCAACGCCTAATCCATTTTGTAAGTACATTGGCAGAAGATACATAGCGACAATGTAATAGCAAAGTTCAACATAACCAAAACTGAACCAACAAAAAATTCAGGTTTCTTCAAAACCGCAAAATCCAATGTTGGAGCCGCTGCATGTAACTGTTGTCTGATATAAAATGCTAAGAAAGCCAAACCAATAACTAAAGTAATCAAGGCAACAGCAATATTTTTGCTTAAGTAACTAGTTCCAAAAACAATCAAACCAAAACTAGCTGTTGATAGCAAAATTGCAGACCAATCAACTTTAGGCTTAGTAACTTCAAAGACATTGGTTAAATATCTTTCCATGAAAAATAATCCGATTACTAAGAAAACTACAAATAATCCAAAAATCACTCTCCATGAAGATACACCTAAAATAATTCCGGCAATTGTAGGTCCAATGGCAGGAGCAAACATAATCACTAGCGCTGCCATACCTAAAGCTGTACCTAATTTATTAGGTGGGAAAATTTTCATAGCAATTGAAAACATTAGCGGTAGAAAGATACCATTAGCAATACCTTGAATCATTCTACCAACTAAAAGCATTGGGAAATTAATTGCCAAGGCGGCAATCAATGCACCCACGATAAAATCAATTAAAGCAAATCTAACTAATCCTCTTGTTGAAAAATGCTTTGTCATCAAACTTGATAGTGGCAAAACAATGGCAGTTACAAGCATATATCCTGTAACCAACCACTGAACACTACTAGTTTCAATATTAAAAGCCTTCATAATAGATGGCAATGCAATATTCAACGACGTTTCACTGAACATACCTACAAATCCACCTATAAGAACACCCATCATTGACAGAAATGGGTGAAGAGGTTTTGTATTAATCTTTTGAGCTTGACTCATAAGTTACCTCCAAATTGTTGCAACAGTGGATTAATATACCAGAAAAAAACAATTTTCGTAAGTTTTTTCTGAAATTATTTTTTATTTTTTCTGTAATCTGACACTAAAAAAG
The DNA here is from genome assembly GCF_001434585.1 of Companilactobacillus crustorum JCM 15951. Taxonomy (GTDB): domain Bacteria; phylum Bacillota; class Bacilli; order Lactobacillales; family Lactobacillaceae; genus Companilactobacillus; species Companilactobacillus crustorum. The sequence continues at coordinate 20,487 of NZ_AZDB01000008.1, read as the reverse complement.
ATCATAATCGGAAGTCTTCCTATTATTATGACCTTTTACTTTTATTATTTATTCTTCAAAAATAATATTTTTTCTTTGCAAATCATCGTTATACAAATCGAGTTCTGTAACGCTGTGAATCAAATCATTTTCAGAATTATAAGCTATAACGTTACCATAGCTTAACCGAATTTCAATTTTATCCTTGCTGCAAGTTCAAAATTAATAATACTAACTAACGATTAATCGACCGAGCCATTCTTGCAATGGTATGCCGTTCGCCTCGCAAAGCCTTGCTTAATGGATAAATATTTTCAAATGGCGATTGTATTCCCCAAGCGGCATCACCAATATGCTGAATATCCACTCCAGCTACTTTATTTCTAATAGCTATATTTTGAATATAGCTGCTTCCAGAACCTTCTTGACTAGTTCCAATGGTACTCATGACTAATGCACCTTTGCTATGTGCTAGCTTTACAATTTGTTTTAATTCCGCATCATCAAAACCTGGGACAGTTCCGACAGCTGGTACTAAAATTACGTCGGCCCCTGCTTTTAAAAACTCGCTGACAGCCTCTTCAGAAACTACTGCCTCATCTACTCCAGCACCGTGCATTTTCCCAGCGATTATTAATCCTGAAAAAACTTTTTTAGCAACTTTAATATTATTGGCAATTTGTTGATTAGTAACACCAGTTCCAGGATTACCTGTCAAAACAACAAAATTAAAGCCCAACTTTTCTACTTTCGTCAAAGTTCTTTCACTAGCTCTGCGGCCTTCAGGAATGACTAATTGATCTTCGGCCATCTTTGCATTAGGATCTACTGGCTCCAAATTAACGCCAACTGGACGTCCTATCATTTTTTGCAAACGATGAATTATTTCGCCATCTTGGTGAACTTTAGCATTAGCCAAATTATCTTCATTATCATATAATCCCAAGATAACGGGATTCAATACATCTAATGCATTTAACAATATCAAATCTGCACCAAAAGCTGCAGCTATTTCGGAAGTAGTAATTCCATCCAAAGGTTCATGGGTCACAACATTCTCACTCAAAATAACCCGACCTTCGCTAGCCTTAATACTCTGTTTCAATTCGGCTCCATTCATCTTCAACATATCACTAGTATTGGCACTGATTAAACGCTTAACCATTTTTCATTCCTCCACTTTGTAATCGATTACGGATACCATAGCATGAAAAAAGAAGCCTTGCTACAATGCAGAGCTTCTTTTTTCAAATTATTTTTAATACCAAGCTGGTTTGTCACCGTCAGTATTAGGTTTATTGACGCCAATTGATTCACGGCTGTACTTGTCAGGATCTTGAGCAATATCAACTACAATTTGTGCAATAGATCTTCTGGATACTTCAGTACCCTTAAAGTCTTCGCCCTTTTTTGTAACTTCATAATCAACTTCCGGCTTATCTGTTAACCAAGCTGGACGAATAATTGTGTAATCAAGATCTGAATCTTCGATAACCTTGGCTGCTGCGGCATAATTTGTAATATAGTCTCCTAGAACTTTCTTGTTCCATTCGCCAAACTTACCGGGTACTTCATCATAAATACCTAAAGTTGAAATCCAAACAAGACGTGTTTTCTTTTCAGCATGCATTGCTTGAACAACAGCACGTGCTTGACTTTCAATATTGGAACCAGCCAAGTTGGCATAAACTAAATCTTCATCTTTCATGGATTCAATCAAAGTTTGAACATCTGTTGTATCGCCTTCAACAGCTTCAACTAATGTATGTGAATCAGCAAAATCTCGTAAACGTTCAGCATTTCTAAGATATAATCTTAAATCTGAATCCGTTGTATCGGCAAAAATATGTTCAGCTAAACGGGCAATCTTTCCGTTAGCACCTAAAATCAAAACTCTAGCCATTAATCTTTCCCCCTATGTAGTTTCTATAATCCAATATAAGTGAGTTTCTTAATTTATACAAAGAATGTTTCTCGCTAACTCCATGATAGCTTTAAATTGACAAAAAGCTAAATTTTATAAAAATTATTATTGTGAATTTGTTTACAAATGCTTACTAACTATTACGTACAAAATGTTATAATCTCCTTGTAACACAATGCTCTAAGGAGGATGTTTTATGGCGAGCGATGTGGCCCATCTGATCAAAGTTGCTTCGAATGAAATTTCTCGTAATATTAATGATTTTGCCCAAAAGTATAGTTTAACCGGCACGCAAGTACAAATAATCTATTATTTGGTAAATTCATCTAAAACAGATATTTTTCAAAAAGATATCGAAAAGGAATTTAACATTCGACGTTCTACAACTACTAACATTCTAAAAACAATGGAAAAAAACGATCTGATAATACGTCGAAGTGTAGATTCCGACTCACGCCTAAAAAGAATCGTCTTATCAGATAAATCTAAGTACATTCAGGATGATATTGAGCGTTTTATGGATAAAAATGATCAGGAAATTCTTTCAGCATTAGGTGCTCTCGAACGCCGTAGTTTTATTCATGCTCTGAAAAAAATTCCCCAGAAATTAAAAAAGTGAGGTAAAGATTTCATGACAAAAATAATTATGGACTGTGATCCTGGTATTGATGATGCAATTGCTCTAACAGTACTACTAGCTCACCCTGAAAAAGCCGATTTAATTGGTGTAACAACAGTCGGTGGCAATGTTAAATTAGACTACGTGACCAAAAATGCTCAAAAGCTTCTAACATTTTTAGGATCAGACGCAGAATTGGCCTCTGGACAAGCTACTCCTCTAGTTAAAGAAGTAGAAACAGCTAGTGAAGTTCACGGTAAAACTGGAATGGACGGCTATGATTTTCCAGCTAATAGCCTGGACTATCCAGTCGTAAGTCATAACGCCGTTACATACATGTATGACCGTATTTCCAAAAGTGATGAAAAAGTTAATATTGTAGCAACAGCTCCACTAACTAATGTGGCTTTACTATTGAAAACTTTCCCTGACGTTAAAGAAAATATTGAACATATTTATATTATGGGTGGCTCAACTCTCCAAGGTAACATTACCTTGGCTGCTGAATTCAATGCTTACGTTGATCCCGAGGCTATGTCTATCGTCTTTAACTCTGGTTTACCAATCACACTTTCTGGCTTAAATTTAACAGAAAATAAAGCTTACTTAACTATGGATGAAATTGATCAAATCAAAAATCTTGGACATGTCGGCGTTATGGCTAACTCAATTCTTGAATTCTATACAGCTCATGAACGTTCAGTTGGAATGACAAAAATCCCGGTTCATGATGCTTGCGCAGTACTAAGCCTGATTGCGCCAGAATTGTTCACTAAGAGTACAAATTATTCAATGGATGTTTCCCTTACTAACGACCAATTCCGTGGTATGACTTATCCCGATCGTCGTATGAAGGTCGATCAAAAAAATGATATCAAAGTTCTTGAAGATGTTGATCGTGAAGCATTCGTTAAATTTATTTTCGATTCACTTTCTAGCTATGACAAATAATTTTTAAATATATAAATAAGACCCAAATGACTTATACCTGATAGTCATTTGGGTCTTATTTTGTTTAAATATTAAATTACTTATTATTGATCAACTACATTTGTAGCAAAATCAGGTTCGTAGTAAGAGTTGTTCTTCAAGTTCAAACCACTATTCAATTGAACTGCTGAGATCCAAACCCATTCATTGCTTGAGACTTGACCCCAGTATGAACCATATTTATTAACTACTAAGCTACCAATTTTCCAAGTTGAGCCTGCTGGCAATACTTGTCCATAAGCGTTAGTTGAAGTATTGTAAACTTTTTGATTTTTAGTCATTGTTGCTGTTAAGCCATTGCCAGGTGTTGGTAATGAACTGTTGGCATTGGCACTTGTATTAGTATTTGTAGTACTTGTACTTGTGCTTGTGCTTGTACCAGCATCACTATTCAAATACATAGCTGAAACAAATTCATTTGTAGCTACTTGATAGAATAATTGTTTATCATAATGTAATACTTCAGGACCTAGAACCCATCTTGTACCGCTTGGTAAAGTGGCTCCTGTAGGAACACCTGATCCATTAAGAACTTTAAGTGTAGCTGTTGTTGTAGCTGTTTGACCGGCATTACTACTATCGTTAGTAATATAACTACCATTGCTGCCTGTAGCTGGACCAGTAATAGTTATATCATCCTCAGATATCCATTCATTAGTAGCAACCTTATAATAAGTTTTGCCATTTACAAATAAGAAATCGGCAATTCTCCATTGACTGCCAACTGGCAAAACAACTCCTGTAGCGGTTGCATTGTCATTAACAACATTAGCTGCACTTTTGACAGTGACTGTTTTACCATAATTAGCATCGGTTGAAATATAGGGATCACTAATTGTAGTTGTTGGATTTTCTACCGTTACATCTGAAGTAGAAATAAATTGATTAGTTCCAACTTGGTAGTAAGTCATCTTGTTAGCATGTAGTATTGAGCCGATTTTCCAGGCTGAACCTGCTGGCAAAGTAGCCCCTGTATCATTGCCATATGCATCAACAATGTGAAGAGTAGTATTAGCAACTGCTGTCTTACCAGTATCAGGGTTATCTGAAACATAACGACCGACTGTGTTAGTATCATCTTCCGAATTTGATTGTCCTGTAACATTTGTTACGACTGATGCCGGAATATATTCATTGTTACCTACTTGATAATGAGCTACACCGTTTAAAGTAATTTGTTGACCTAATTGCCATTGACTGCCACCTGGTAAAGTAACGCCATTAGCCTTTCCAGTTGAATCATAAACAGGTGTAGTTGTCGAAACAGTTCCAACAGCATTAGCACTAACTGTTTGTTGTGGCATTGCACTCAAAGCAGCAGGTGCTAACATAATAGCAACTGCAGATGCTGCTAAAATTTTACTTGTTCTATTTCTTATAATTCTCATCCTCATATACCTTCTAATTGTAATCATCTTAATTTTATAATGATTAACTATTTATACAATAAATTCGAACAAATCATAAGAAATCCTTTACATTTACACATCTAAATCCTAGAAATAATCTTTTCGTAATTTTATTTATGGTACGTACGATGATTGATAATCATAAAGGAACGGTAAACTTGCTCTGTTAAAACTAATCTCATTAATTGATGAGGCAAAGTAAATTTACCAAAACAAATACTGTAATCAGCTCGTTTAGTAACTTCTGGACTAACTCCCAACGATCCACCGATTACAAAAGTAATATCAGAAGTTCCATATGTGGATAAGTCATCGATTTTTTTAGCAAGTTCTTCTGAAGTAAGTTCTTTGCCTCGTAAATCAAGCAAAATCACATATTCCTTGTCCTTTATTTTACTTAATATTCGTTCCCCTTCAATTTGTTTAACTTTAATATCTTGAGCCTCACTTAAACTTTCTGGTGCTTTTTCATCTTGGCATTCAATTATTTGAAACTTACAAAAAGCTCCCAAACGCTTGGCATATTCAGCAATTCCGGCCTTAAAATATTTTTCTTTTAGCTTTCCAACTGTAACAAATTTAATATTCATAATAAAAATTCTCCTCAATATTAATCATACGAAACTATTGTTTAATTGCCAAATTAATTTTAAAATCCGAATTATTAGGTTAATTTCCTTGTGCACAAGAAAATTAATGTTTGTTTGATTTTGTGTAACATTCATTTTTATTGTTATAGCAAGCATTTAAGCCTATTGCGTCCATTAGCATTCAACTTTATACACAGCTGTGGGTAAATCTGTGGATAACTTTTCTACAGCGTTTTTTCTAAATTTTCGGAACTTATCCACAAGTTATAAACAGCTGTGGATATTTTCTGTTAATTAGTTTTCTGAAAAGTCGAAAAAAATTCGTATAATTAGGAAAATTGTTCAAAAAAGGGCGTGAAACCACGATTACTTGGTTTCACGCCCTTTTTCTTAGTTTATCTAATTATTTGATTCCTTGCTTAAATGAACTTTAGCTGTGTTCAATTTACCATTTCTATAATATTGAACATTAACTGTATCGCCAACTGAATGTGAATATAAGGCTGTGTGTAAGTCTGCAACAGAAGTTACATCCTTATTGCCTAACTTAACAATCACATCATATTTCTTCATCCCAGCTGCTTTAGCAACAGATCCTGAAGTTGTACTGTAAACAACTACACCTTTTGTGACGCTGCTTGGTAACTTCAAGCTTGATTGTGATTCGTCTGTGATTTGATCAAGATCTAAGACCTTGATTCCTAATGATGGTCTTTCAACTTTACCGTTAGCAACTAATTGATTAATAATCTTAACGACTTCGTTACTTGGAATAGCAAAGCCCATTCCTTCAACTGATGTTCCATCAGTACCTGAAGAAAGCTTCATCGAATTAATACCAACAATTTGACCAGCGGCATTAACCAATGGTCCACCAGAGTTACCAGGATTAATAGCAGCATCGGTTTGGATAACAGTTGCCTCTCCGGTAGCTTGTCCAGTACTTTGATCCTGAGTCGTTACAGTTCTATTAGTAGCTGAAATAATACCTTGGGTAACTGTTGTCGCATATTCACTACCTAAAGGAGATCCTATGGCAATTACTGGATCACCAGGAGAAACATTATCCGAGTTGCCAAATGAAGCTGTAGCAGGAACCTTATTACCAGCAATTTCCAAAACCGCTAGATCAGTTGTTGAATCAGTCCCAACTAACTTGGCAGAAACTTTAGTTCCATCTTCAAGAATAATTTCCAAAGAATCAGAACCTGCAACTACGTGATTATTAGTTACGATATAACCTTTACCATTTTGTTTGGCATAAATCACACCTGAACCTTCGCTATATTCCTGTAGGTTGCTGTTTGATGAATTGGAATTAGACGAGTTAGAATTCGAGTCTGAACTAGAACTATTGTCGCTTCCATTTTCATCAGCTTGATTTTGTGTTTGTGAATTGCTTGATGAACCACTATCGCCAAACAAATCGCCAAAAATCGATGATATACTGCCGTCACTAGAACTCTGCTCTTTTTGTTTCTGCAAGTTAATTACGGAAACAACCGCACCATTAACCTTCTTATAAGCGCCGGACATCGAACTAGATGCATTAACCTTGGTATTGCTTACTTGGGTTGTACCGGCAGTATTGCCTGTTGAAGCAGTATCAGATGCATTGTTATTAAAGTATGTAAAGCCTGCAAAGGCAATTACTACACCCAAAGCAGCCGAGATAAATGCTACGATCCCGGTCTTGAGCAAAGAATTATTTCCGGAATTCATTTTTGAACCTCGCCTTTTTTCTTCAACTCTTGAATCAGAATTGTCATTCTTATCATTATTCATACAATTTTCACTTCCCCACACATTTACTAATTCTAATATACCTTTGAATTATGAAAAAACTATGAAAGACTTGTGATTTAATTATAAAGCAATCAACAGGTCAGCTATAGCAGGGTCAGTATCGTTGATTTTAAAATCGCTCCCTACGCCAAAATCATGATCTTCCAATACTTGAGTAACTTCTTTTCGAGCTACAGCCTTAGTATTATTTTCATGACTAAGATGTCCTAAAAAAATCTGTTTTGTATTATTACCTATCACGTCCATTAAGGTATGGGCACCATCTTCATTAGACAAATGACCCTTTTCACTTAAAATTCGTTGTTTTAAAGGCCATGGATAAATTCCATCCCGCAACATTTCAATATCATGATTGCATTCCATCAAATAGCCATCTGCATTTTCAATTGTTTTTTGGATGCGCTCAGAAACATACCCTGTATCTGTCAAGATAACGAATTGTTTGCCATTATGATAAAACTTATAGAATTGTGGGTCAGCAGCATCGTGTGAAACCGCAAAACTTTCAATGTCTAAATCATCTAACGACATAACCTTATTGTGATCAAAAATATGAATCTCATCTTCAGGAATCTTGCCAATCTTAGGCATCATTGCTTCCCAGGTCTTTTCATTAGCATAAACGTTGAGATTGTAGCGTCGTGCTAAAACACCGACTCCCTTTATATGATCAGTATGTTCATGGGTTACAAACAATGAATCGACCGTATTGATATCTTTGCCAATACTTTCCATTGCTCGTTTTATTTTGATACCAGATAACCCAGCATCTACTAAGACATGGTGCTTGGGCGTTTCAATATAAGTAGCATTTCCGGAACTGCTGCTTGCTAGCACACTGATCTTTAATCTATCATCCTTGGGCATTGTAACTACTATCTCCATTTGTTGAACTCTTTATTATGTTGCCAGTAAAGGCATTAACCTTTTTCACAGTGACAACTTTACTATCTTTATTCTTAATTGTAACAAACCAAACTGGAATATAAATCGTACTATCCTTGGCTTCAAGCAATTTTGTATAAGCTAAGTTGGCATAAGCTATCCGAGAATTATTAGGAATTTCCGAATTAGCATAAAGATTAGTAATGATATCTTTTTCACTCTTGATAGCTTGCTTTTCATGCAAAATTATCAATGTTTTTACATAAGTCTGAGTATAACCTACCACTTCATTATTGGAAACGGAAAAGGTAAGCTGTGCTGTTTTATCGTAAACTTCTCCTAATCCGCTTACCGCCACATAGACCATTTGAGAACCAGACGATAATTGAGGTGAATACTTATAATCTTTCCCAAATAAGACATTACTCTCTTTTTTAATGAACTTATTCATAGTGGCTACCTTGTCAGTTGACGTAATCTTAATCGGATTGCTTAAAGTACTAGAAATACTGCGATTAGTATCTTCATAGGAAACTTTTTGATTACGTAGCTTACCAACATTTTGAGCTAAAGCTTCATCTGGCTGTGAGCCTAAATAATAGGCATAGCCATTTTTAGTATCGAGATTGCCAAAGGTAATATTTCGTTTCTTCATTTCGGTAATCGTTGATGTATTAGTACTTGAGCTACTAACCAATTGCTGACTATTGCGAAAAGACAAGAACAAAAAGATATCTAGTGAGAAGAATACTATTAAGAATATAACTTCAATTCTTTTAAAATCCATTTAATCTTCCTCCGCAGATTCATTTGTCCATTCGTTATATGGTTTCCAATGTCCATCGATTTTAATGTAATAAGTAGGTTTCAAATCAACTACCTTTTCATTGTCCGACTCAGCTTCCCATTGATAGCCAACCTCGACAGCCTGAACATCATTTGGCGAAAATCCTACTCTTTGCAAACCCTTGAATATTTCATTAGTTGATTTCAAAGTAGTTGCTGCTTGATTTGAAGGAACTGGAACTTCCAAAACTTTATTCAAGAAATGCTCAGTACTCCCTTTACGACTGAATTTGATTCTAATTGAACCAAATTGACTCTTCTTAAAAATTGGGAAACCTTCAACGTATTCTCTAAAAATCAAATCTTTATTTTTCCAATCAGCGTTATAAAGTCGCAGGTTGGTAATTGAATCCTGTAAATTAATGATTTTTTGATAACCTCGCTGCAAGAAAGCCAACTGGGTCTTAGGAACTGACGTATCAGTATAGTCTTCGAACGTTAATTCCTCTGTATTATGATCTGAGGTCAAACGTTTGGATTCGCCATAATTGTACGAATAAACACCATTATCCTCTGACGTTACTAATCCATTAGTATTCGAATCAAACAAGGCCGTTGTGTATTCGCCGTCTTGTTTACCACTAATAACATAAGAATATCCTTTTAATTTAATTGGATCGACATAAAATGTAAAGACACCATGTTTCATAATATTCAATCGTACTTTTAGATTAATATTAGCTTTCTTTACTAATTTGGTTAAAGGAACTGAAGAAGCATTTTTCACTTTAGCCTTATAAACAGCATAATTGCTATCGTTAGCTAAATAAATGTTCTGATCTTTTTTATCTTTCAAATTAATCAAGATTCGATTAAATTGGTCTTCTTTTTCACCTTTGAGACTATCGTTATTCAATAAATACCCGAAGACATTTGTTGCTATAGATGTTGGATAAACTAACTGCAGCATATTCTTGCCATGAATAACCTTTTGATAATAAGCTCCGTCTTTTTTAGAAACTAACTTAGGCGTAGCAATCTTCCAATCTTGCATAACTTTTTGAACGCTCAAAGAAATATTTTCATTACTGTTATAAATTAAATGTTGATCAGTCTCATCATGCCAAATTACTGAAGTCGGACTAATAACTTGATTCATTGGTACTTCATTTTTATTCGAATCAGCCGAAGTAACATCAATATTTCGGCCCCGTTGATAACGAGCTGTATTTGTCCAAATAAAGAAGGATAGGACAATACTAGTAATCACAGCTACAACCAATAGTAACTGGACGATTAAACGACTAAACTTCATCCCATTCTCCTCCTGTTTCATTAGGGTCAAATGGTAAGGAAATATAGAACGTTGATCCCTTACCTTCAGCACTATTGACCCAAATTCTTCCTTTATGTTGCTCTACGATCTCTTTAGAAATAGAGAGACCTAATCCAGTACCACCCTGTTTTCTAGAACGTGCCTTATCAACACGATAGAAACGATCGAAGACTTTCTTGATGTCTTTTCGTGGAATACCTAGACCTTCATCAGAAATACTAATAATAATATGCTTATTAGTCTCCAACAAACGACAAGTAATCACACCGCCATCAGGTGAATACTTAATAGCATTGTTCATAATATTATCAATCACTTGAGTCATCTTATCGGTATCGATTTCAACCCATAGATCTTTGCTAGTAAAGATACGCTTGATACGATAATTTTTTACAACCTTCGTATCATCTTCTTTAGCATCAGCCTTCTCTTTTTTCAGCATCATATCGAAACGATCCAAAATATAAGAGAAGAATTCGTTAAAGTTAACTAATTCTTTATCCAGCTTAGAACGTCCTTGGTCCATTCGCGACAAGCTCAAAAGATCCTTGATCATACGAATCATCCGATCAGTTTCTTCTGCCGTCACACCCAAGAATTGAGGTGCTAATTTAGGATCTTTCCAAGCCCCGTTATTCAAGGCATCAATGTAACTGCTGATACTTGTAAGCGGCGTTCTCAATTCATGAGAAACATTGGAAACAAATTGGCGACGTTCACCATCAATCTTTTGTTGTTCAGTCACATCATGTAGAACACAAACCATACCACTGATAAAGCCACTATTACGTTGAATCAATGAGAAATCTGCATTCAAGATTAATGAATTATCATCGTTCTCATCATAATCTTCATCATCTTCATTAGTCTCAATGACCATTGGATCAGGACTCTCTAGCAAATCATCAAAACTGATTCGATCCTGAATTCCCAAAATATCAACTAATGGCTGTCCGATAGCTTCATCTTCATCAGTGTTCAAAAATTCTTGTGCCATTTCATTGATAACTGTGATATTACCCAAACGGTTCGTTGCAATAACACCATCAGACATTTGGGTTAGAACGCTATCTAGCCTTCGTCGTTCGGACTCTGAATTCTCTGTAGCCTCTTCAACCTTGACCGATAAATCATTAACTGCCATAGCCAATTGTCCCAATTCATCAGGGGAATAAACTCGAACCTGACCAGAATAGTCACCTTCAGCCATTCGAACCGCCTGCTGCTTCATTTCATCAATTGGTCGAGTAATTGCTCGAGAAATGAAAATTGCAATAACGGCACCTAATAAACCAGCCACTAATGACGCAGTTAGGAAAATCAAAATAATATTATTAATGCCGGTATAAACCGATTCCATGCTGGCACGAACATAAATTGCCCCTACAACTGTACTGTTGTCTGGAGAAGTAACCGGCACGATTGATTCATAAGAACTACCATTATCCTTCTCGTAATAGATTTGGGTAATTTTTTTATCATTTTTAATACTTTGTTTGATATTATCTTTCAAAGTCTGCGTTCCGATAATATTAGTACCCTCAGAATCCTTGGCCCCAACAATGATCCCGCTTCGATCAATTACCTGTACATCGGTGATATCGGTACTGACTCGAGTATAATCCTGAATTGCGTTACCGATATTTTCCCGGGTATGTTGATCATTATCCGTTAAATTTTCTGAAATTTGATTGATCGTATATGCAGGCACTTGCACAGATGTTTCAAAATTAGCAACATTCTGATCCTCAAGTTGTCGTACAAAATAAGCCCCAATGATTTCAATTGTAACGATTAAAATTAAAATAAATGATAATCCGATTTTGAAATTAATCGAATGTAAAAAGACAAATCTATTTTTCACAATATTTCCACCTAAATATTACAGACTTAGTTTTATTATACAGCTATGAAGATAACAAAAAAACTGACTTGTTTTTCATATCAACAAACCAGTTTTTTAATTTTTTTATTTAATTATGACAATAACCTCAAAGCTATTCGCCATCAGGATCTCTCAAATAATACCCTACTCCACGACGAGTCATCAACCATTCCGGCTGACTAGGATTATTTTCGATTTTTTCACGCAAACGTCTTACAGTAACATCCACCGTTCTAACATCACCAAAGTAATCATAACCCCAGACCGTTTGAAGCAAATGTTCACGTTTCATCACTTGACCGATATGTTGAGCTAAGTAATGCAATAATTCAAACTCACGATGTGTTAGTTCAATTTCCTTACCATTCTTCGTTACGGTATAAGCATCGGGGAGAATCGTTAAATCGCCAATTTTAATCTCGCTGCTTTTAGCGTCTTCGCTGTGTGCATGTGTCTGTGTTCTTAAACGAGCTTTGACACGAGCAACCAGTTCACGATTAGAAAATGGCTTTGTAACGTAATCGTCTGCCCCAAGTTCTAGGCCAATAACCTTATCAATTTCAGTATCTTTAGCCGTCAACATAATAATTGGAGTGTCTTTTGTTTTTCTGATAGTTCTTGCTACTTCAAGACCGTCTATAACTGGAAGCATTAAATCAAGTAAAATTAGATCTGGATCATCTTCTTCTACTTTATCCAAAGCCTCTTGTCCATCAAAAGCAGTTATGACTTCGTAGCCTTCATTTTCCAAATTATATTTAACAATATCGGAAATTGGTTTTTCATCATCTACTACTAGAATTTTTTTAGCCATATAATTTATCTCCTTGACATGAATATTATACAAGTTATTACTTATTAAAACAAAACCAGCATAAAGCTGCCTTAACTTTTTTTGTATTTTTTTAAAAAAGTACTTGCTATTAATTTTAAGCGTATGGTATTATATATCTCGTTGGTTGAGAGAGATAAGCAATCAACGCAAGATACATGGGTGGTTAGCTCAGCTGGCAGAGCAACGGACTCTTAATCCGTGGGTCTGGGGTTCGATCCCCCAACCACCCATTAGCGATTCACGCTTAAACCGATTATGATTAAATCATAATCGGTTTTTTAGTGCTTTAATTTACAACAAATTATTGAAATACCACTCAATGCTTGGAAAAAAGACTGTTATTCAAAACAATAAACAGTCTTTTTATTTTGCAATTGCTTATACTAACATCATTGCCTTAGTTTTTACAGCAATTCGAATCTTTTAAAATATTTTATAAGTAGCATTCTTTTATAAAAGTAGACAAATTATTCAGCGTAGATTAATTTGTCTATTTTAATATCGTACTCTTCAACTTCCCAATCAGTACGGTCAAAATACATGGTTGTTGGAACTAAGGAAATCGTTTTGCCTGTATACTCGGCCAAAAAACGATCATAATAGCCGCCACCAAATCCTACTCGATAATTTGTATCATCAGCAAAAGCCAGTCCTGGAACCAATACTAAATCGGGCCGTTGATTAACCAATTGAAGCTCATACACTGGTTCAGGAATACCAAAATCACTAATAACTAAATCTTCATAACTAGTAAATGGTAAAAAAGCCATTTGCCGATGTGGCATTGTTTTAGGTAGATAAACTGTTTTGTCCGCTTTTATAGCTGCTTGAATTATTGGTTCAGTAGGAACTTCAAACAAATTGCTAACTGTTGTAGCAATCGTTTTTGCACTTTGCCATTCAACTGTTTGCATTAGGTTGTGTAACAACTTTTTCCCCTCTTCAGCAGTCTGTTGTTTGTTCTTACTTAATCGTTTGATCTGTTGTTTACGTAAACTCTTCTTATCTATAATTAGTTACCCCATTTTCTCTGTTCTGTTACCATAATTAAAAGCCACTTTTAAAATAGGTGCAACTTGAAAAACTAATTTTAACATCAGTTTAAAGAATCCTTCATTAGGAGATTTTGCTTTGGAAACTAACAATAAGGATAGAATTATCAATGAATTTATCCGGTTAACCAATCAAGAAAATTTTTCAAAAATTCATATTAGTAATATTTGCAATAATTTAAATATTAATAGAAAGCTATTCTATTATTACTTTGATGATAAATACGAATTATTGAAATTTATTTATCTACGAGATTTACAAAACACTTTTCCTGTCTCTCAAAATGTGCAAGTCACGTGGCCCAATAATGCTCGAAAAATGTTAACTATCCTGAAAAATAAAAACAGATTTTATCAGCACTGTCTCAATAACGACAATAGTTTATGGGAAAAAATCTTTACAGATCATATGCAAAGACATTTTTCGACACTCTTTATTGATTTAAATACTGACAAATCTCAAGTTGATCTGAACTTTTACGCTCGTTTTTACGCCAACGGATGGACCGGGTTGATTAAAAATTGGCTTTTGAAAGGATGTCCCACTAACGAAAGTGACTTAATAAATCAATTTTATGATCTGATTGGTTTCACCAAAAATTATTTGACTAATTTACCCACAACTAGACTTTTGGGTAATGAAAACTAACTCAACGACATCGTATACTCCTAGCATAAGGAGTTGATCATATTGGACAGAAAAATTATACAACTATCAGAAATTAAAATGGCCTATTACGATGAGGGCCAAGGCGAGTCAATTATGTTATTGCATGGATTTCCCGATTCAGGCGACGTTTGGAGAAAAGTTATCCCCATTCTCAACAAGAATGGTTATCGCACTATTGCTCCAGATTTACGTGGTTTTGGACAATCTGAGGCCCCTGAAGGAGTAGAAAATTATCGTGCTGACAAATTAGCTAAAGATATTTTAGAATTGAAGCATTCCCTAGGAATTGAAAAACCCATGAAATTGATTGCCCACGATTGGGGTGCTAATATTGGCTGGACTTTAGCCTCATTTTTCCCTAAAGAATTCTCTTCTTATGTAGCTCTGTCAGTTGGAAATCCTTATGCCTATGCACTCGACGGTGGCTTTGGGCAGAAGCAAAAGGCTTGGTATACTATGGCTTTTCAAACCGAAGGTTTTGCAGAAAAAATGTTTTCACAAAATGATTGGGCAACACTTAGACTATTCTGCCGCAACCATTCAGAATTAGATAAACACTATATTTCCGATTTAAGTCGTCCAGGTCGTTTTACGGCCGCTTTGAATTTGTATAGAGCTAATTTAAATCCTAAATTTGCTAACAAAACTAAACTACCTAAAACTGACATCCCTGTATTAGGTATTTATGGCAAAAATGATCCTTACTTGAGTGAGTCTCAAATGTCTCAATCAGTTAAATATGTGAATAATACTTTTGAATATAAAATTATTGATGGCGAACATGTTTTACCATTAGACAACAGCCAGGAAATAACTAATATCATTTTAAATTACTACCGCAAATAAAAGATTTTGAGACATATTTACTAAATTTGCATCAAAAAGACGGCAACTCAAACTCGAGTTGTCGTCTTTTTTTCACTTTAATACTCGGAAGCTGACCATATTTTACTCCGCTCTCTTTTTACTAATCCATTTGTTTTAAAGTTTTAGCCAAATGATTTAAGCTTTCCAATAATTGTTGTTTCTCATTTTCAGTCCAATCGTCTAATCCTGTCTGAATTTTTTTCAAACGAGTCTCATTAATAGTATTGGTAATATCCTCTCCTAATTTCGATAATTCAATTACTCGAATTCGGGCATCTTTATCAGCATCTTTTGTCAAAATTAAACCATGATTTTCCAGTTTATCCACTTGACGACTAATACTTGAATGACTTTTACCAAGAATATTAGCTAAATCACTCACATTCGTTGGCTGCATCCGACCTATTGTCACAAATAATTGAAAAGATGTTGCTTCCAGATCAATATTTGCATCTTTAACAAAGGCTTTATCACGATCTGTACGGTTAAAAAATGCCACAATCGTCACGAGTGCTTTAATCAATTCATTTTCCATTATTGCACCTTCACGACAGCTCTTGGCGTTAATGGAGCTTGCCAAGCGGCAGCGATATTTTCTAAATCAAAAGTCTCTGTAGGAATTGTAATGTGTTCCTTAGCTGCCCAATCGAAAACCCCTTTAATTCCAGATAATAATTCTGAAATAGAGGCACTCTTCAATCCACTGCCAAGAATTTCAATTTTCGAAGAACGTAAGATTGCCGATGGCAAAGTTATTTCTCGTTGACCACTAGCTGCCCCAATACTGACGAAGCGAGTAACATTTTTAGCATCAGAGGCAGCAACGGCCTTCATAATTGCTAAAGAACTGTCACCCCAAAGATAATCTAAAACCACATCAATTCCATTAGAAAAGTATGGGATCAACTTATTAGTAAATTCTTCTGAACCGTTAGGTACAGTCATATCAAAGGGCACCATTTCATCAGCGGCCAATTTGCTTAATTTATCAGCATTTCTACCAGTCACAATTACTTTTTTAGCTCCTAAATGATAAGCAATTTTGACAGCTAAACTACCGGCACTACCTGTAGCTCCATTTATCAATACTGTTTGTCCAGCCTTAAAATGAGCTCGACTGTTTAAAGCAACCCATGACGACATCCCAGGATTAGCAATAGCAGCTGCGGTAATATCGTCAATTCCTTCTGGCAAAGGAATAATTAGCTTTTTATTCACTAAAGTTCGTTCGCACAGTGATCCATAAGGCATAGTTGGCGAAGCAAAATAAACTCTTTGTCCATCTAAAATCCCTACTCCGTCATTTCCTGCGACAAGTGGAAAATCTTGCTTGGATGAATAATGCTTTCCAGTTGCTTGCATCTTAGTTAAATTGCTCAAAGCAGCTGCAGTAACGTCAATTTTGACATTTTCAGCTTGAGCAATTGGTTCTTTAAAACTTTCATAGACTGGATTTGTTCCAGCTTGTTTAACAATTGCAGCTTTCATATAAAATTCCTTCTTTATTTAAGTTTTTATTTTTAATAATATATGTGCATTTAGCACGTATTTAAAATAACACCGTTAGGTGCATAATGCAAATATCTACTTAAAAAAAGCTAAGTGATTAACTAGATAGTTAACTCACTCAGCTTTTTTGAGACTTATTAATTTTTAAATCAATCATCATTCTCATCTAAAACAGTCGGACCAATAACCAGAGATTCCGCCATTAAAACTTCATTATATAGATCAAATACATAGCTCTGATATTTGACTTCACTTTGAGAGATCATATCCAAATATTCACGTTCTTGAGCCAAAGCATTCATGAACGCACGCATTTCCAGTTCCTTTTCAGCGCCAGTAAATTCTGGATGGCGTACAACGTCTAACCAAGCTTTTACAAAATCTCTTGTTCTAGTTTTTTGTTTTTGCGACATTAAATCAAAGATTACTGATTTTTTAACATTATCTGGCAGATACATTTTTTCCACCGTATCTATGGCTTTGTGAACCATATTGATTCTAATTTTATCTACCTCAACCTCAATTTCACTTTCAGCCACATCTTTTTTCAAAAGAAACCGGAAAACAATCGTTGGTACTATTAAACTTAAAATAATTAAGATGCTCTCTGAAAATAAAACCAAATTAAAATCTTCAGCCTTAACGTGATATTCAGCCAATGTATAGGCTAAAGCCAACGTAACCGCTCCATGAACGCCTCCGAGAGAAAAAATCCATCCCGAACGATTATTGAATTTTAAACGCAATCTCCCATAAATGTATCGGGTCACAATATTGATCAGATACATCGTTATCCCTATCATTATCCAGTTCAGTGAATTATAGGAAAGTTTTTCCTTTGAAATGATCTGTAAAAACATAAAACCTAAAATAACAAAAACAATACTATTCAATATTTCTGTAATCATTGAAACTAAATCAAAGCCCAAGTGAATCTGTGGAGCATTGATAAAACGACTGCGTTGAGCTTCAGCATTGTGAACCAAGCCTGCACAAACAACTGTTATGATTCCCGAAACATGTATAGCTTCCGCTGCATAATACAAAATTAATGGTGTGACAATATATAAAAGCAACTGAGCATTTAAAGAACTGTAAGAGGTTCGCAAAAGAACTTGTCTGAAAAGAACCATAACCCAAGCCGCAGAAAAGCCAAAAATCATTCCCCCTACAGCAGAAATCAAAAAGTCCACAATCGTTTCACTATAATTAATATAACCATTTACATACCAAAGGATTGCCATGTTTAGCAAAATAATACCTGAAGCATCATTGAAAAGCGACTCCATTTTCAAATAGACGCCTTCACTTTTGGGCATCTTTAAACCATTAGTCACAGATTCCATCGCAGTAGCATCAGTCGGCGTACTGATTGCTGCCAAAATGAAAGCCAACGGCAAGATAACCGGACTAACCGCCCAAATTCCAAATCCAGAAAAAATTAAACATAAAACAACCAATACTACCGTCATCTGAATAATATGCTTTATTTCTTTACCAACTGAATTTAATCTTGTGGCTTGGCCTTCAAAAAAGAGCAATGGTGCCACAATTATGCCAATAAAAATATCAGAATTAAAACTTTGAATATTTCTACCTATGCTAGGAATCAAAAAGATAATTGCTCCTATTATCATACTGATATAGCTGACAGAAATTTTCGTAAAGACTTGCGACAAAAAAATACTAATAACTGCCGCTAAAATCAAAATAAACGACGACACCATCATCCCCATAGTTTTAACCTCCTAAATATTGAATTTTCAAATTTATATTACTCACTTTAAATTAACTATCCTTATAATTAGCAGACTAAATATAGCATATTTAGATTTAAAATTGGTAACGAAAGGTTATCCGCTAAATCCTAAAGAAACTCTGTTATAATGAAGCATTGCTTCTCTGAAGTAAGTGATCCCTAATTAACTTTTAAGCTAGCATTTGTTTCACATGGAACATATTGTATAGTGTCAAATCAACAAACACTATATATGGTATTTCTATATTGGCTACATAATACTTGCTTATATTTATTGTTTCCTGACTACTAAAAAGGTTTAATATTATGATATAAGCTCAAATTGGGAGATTTAATATGAACAAGAAAACAGATCTTAATGAAAGTCCATTAACAAGGGTTATCGATGATGTTTCTGAAGGCATCAATGATGCAGGGACAGTTTTCAGTATAGAGGAAGATCCTGCCGAAAAAGAAGGCAATGGTAAGCAAGCTGTCCGTTACTTGCTCTGGGGACTCCTTTCAGTCGTTGTTAACTTTGGTACCTTTTTCATTCTCTATCATGCACTGCATTTAAATTATCAATTTGCTAATATCGTGGCTTGGTTTCTAGGAGTTCAAGTCGGTTTCTGGATTGACCGTATCATCGTCTTTCGTCACAAATCTAACACTGCTTTTAAAGAAATGCTGGCTTTTTATGGAACTAGAATTCTAACGTTTTTAATTGAAAGTGCCACTCTTTGGGTAGGTATTTCCTTATTAAGTGCCAACGGAACTGGTTCAAAAGTAGTTGGTCAAATTTTGGCAATTGTTGGCAATTATATTTTGTCTAAGTTCTTCATCTTTAAAAATAAAAAATAAACAAAGTTCGATCTATCTGGCTAACAAGGTTCTTTCTCAAGTTAGGTTATAGCGTGAGCATGTTTAAATTTCCGTCCTCCACAAAAAGTGGGAATGCTGTTGGAACGCTATGGTCTCATAGCTGAACGCATTCCCAATTTTTGCTCCGGACTGGCTCCTACTTTGTTCAATTAGTATTATAAAATTCAGATAGCAGATAAAAACTGCCGCTGTTAAGGAATCCAAACATAATCGTATGTCTGGAATACCTAATAGCGACAGTTTTTTTATTTAAAATTTCTATTTAATATATAGAGACAAAAAACCCTACACACTGCAAATTTGTTCAATAATATTAGAACCAAGGATTTAATCGGTAGTAAAAAATCTGTGGGCCCTCAGTGGTGATATTCTACTTAGCTTGCGAAGCAAGGTTAGTAGAAGACCGAGCTTAGAGATCCATAATTACGCACGAAGTGGGGAATTATTAGCTCTAAGTCGTGTCCACCACGTTCCAGTGGCCCACAGATTTTTTGCGGACGATGGCATATTTCAATCACATCAGTTAGTATACTCACGCTATAACCTAACGTGAAAAAGAGCTAATAAAATTGAATATCTTTACCTTCCTAATAGTTTTAAAATTCCTGTCATAGTTTCATTAACACCAAACAAAGCTCCTGCTGGCTGCAAGACTTCTGTTTCCTGCAATGTTCCTAAATAATATGGGACAAAGCCAAGGTAGATTGCAAATTTAATCCGAATTT
>NZ_AZDB01000079.1 GCF_001434585.1 Companilactobacillus crustorum JCM 15951 | reverse complement strand
CATTTACACAAGATATTTTACGCTCTCAATTTACATTATTGCATTACTATTTGGCTTATATATAGCATTATTTTAGTTAAAACATGTTATTCAACATTTTAATGATTAATATATACATGATATGGGGGATATCAAAATGAAAAAATTATTAACTTCTGCACTACTAATTGCTACTACCCTTTCTCTAGCAGCATGTTCAAATAATAAAACAGCTAGTTCTTCAGCTGAAAAGAAAGATAAAACTACTGCCTTTGCCAAAAAGAAAGTAACAAAGAAGAAGACTCCTTCAGGTAAGAAGAAATCCTCTAAGAAATATGATCAAAAAAATACTGATGAAACTAATCAGCAAGCAACTGACCAGAATAATACCGATCAACAGACTCAAGGCCAGACTTCAGGTACAAATATTAATAATCAACAGAATCAGCAACAGCAAGCTCAGAATGGTCAAAATACACAGCAACAATCTAGTGGTATTTCTTATGATGAGAATACTTTGACTGGATTTCTTAACAAGTATGGTGTCTCACCTGTCCTATATAAGACACAGCACGGAATGTCTACTATTCAAGCATTGGAAAGTACGCCTGATGATATGAAAACATTTGGTGAACAACAGTTACAAACAGGTATTGAAAAAGGATATTCCGATGAAAATGGTAACTACATTGGACCGGACTATTCCGGACAATAATTTTGGGTATATAGTCAGCCATGGCTTATTGCTACGACTGACTATATATAGGACTATTCAGAGCTTCATTTAGTTCATATTTCAACTTATCAATATCGGAATATTTAACTTCTGCTTCATTACGGGCCTGCTTTAAACTCTTGGATTTATTTTTAGCTACCAATAAAGTGGCCCATAAGTTAATAGCTTGCCAGTATGTTAAAGAATCAATAAAGGAGCCGGTAGCATCTACGTCCACGACATTATTATTTTTTTTAAACATATTTTGCCTCCTAGAACTACACGTATTATTGGAGCTTGGTTAACTTGTATCGCAGTAGTTACAGCTTTTCACGACCTTTCCAACTGGATCAGTAAAAGCCTAACATACGAGATTTTTGAGCTCTCCCTAATATTACTATTAGTATCTCTATTCATCAATTCTTGTGTTGATAGATATAAATCTAATGTCAATATTGAAAAAAAAGAAAACAAAATAAAAAAATTAGTAATTGAAAATAAACGATTAAAAGAAAATAAAGATGGATTAATTGAACAAGTTGATAAAGACAAAGTTGAAATATTGAAATTTCAGTTTCTATTTCAACAACAACAGGATTTCAATAAATTAATGATCTCCTATATTCCTCCAGAGTCATTATCCGAATTAGAATCTCGGAGAGCGTAAAATATCTTGTGTAAATG
>NZ_AZDB01000078.1 GCF_001434585.1 Companilactobacillus crustorum JCM 15951 | reverse complement strand
CAATTTTGTCTAACTTTTGTGTTGCACTTCATGCACTTTAAAATGAATCAAGGCTAGTTTTTATTTGCTACTGAGCCATCGTTAATGATGGCCATTTTGTTCTAAAGTACATTCGTGATGACGCAATGATTCACCGATATCTCATCCAGATACTAAGCCTTCTTCTCTCGAATGGAGCCCACCAGATCATCTGTAGCTGGAGCGTTCGCAAGCAATGCGCGAACATCATCAAGATTCACCTTAACATTCCAAACTAAAACACCAACTAACTTATCGGTATCTATGAAATAGACAAGCGATCCATGCGTTCGCCGATCAAAAATCAATTGCAATTTAGGATCAATATTACCGATTGCTTGCCAGGAAATATCAAAAATCATGGAATAGAAGTATGGGGTATGCTGATAGCTCATGTGAGCACCTGCCATATTACGGCCAACTAATTCACCAGAAAGTCGGGCATGGTCCACGTGCTCAATCCGTTGCCGACCCAAGATGTGATCTGGATAAGAGGCAATATCTCCAGCAGACCAGATGGCTGGGTCACTAGTATTGAGATACTCATTAACTTTCACACCACCATCAGCTAAATCCAAACAACTGTCTTCAGCTAAACTAATCCGCGGCGTAACGCCTAACCCAACAATGATCGTATCGGCTGCGATCACCGTACCATCCTTTGTCAATAGAGTCAAGTGGTCACCTTGGCGTTGATATGATTGGACAAACTGACCACTCATCAGTGTGACACCATTGCGTTTGAACGTGGCTTCATACTCAGTCCGAATAGACTCAGGAAATTTACCCTCACCCAGCGCTTTTTCTGGAAAAATCATCGTAACTTCAGTCTCATTTTGGGTCAGTGACGATGCGAGCTCTGTACCAACATATCCACCACCAATGATCACAACTCGCTTGTTCGGACCACTAAATTTACGTAACTTGCGATAATCTGACCACTGTCTAAAGACTAGCACATGTGGATCAGAAGGTCCCTGGATTTGTCTAGGTTCTCCGCCAGTTGCTAGCAATAGCTGTTCATACTTGATTTGCTCACTATCGGCCAATGTAATGACCTTATCTTGCCGATTAATAGCCGTAACCGTTGTCTTGAACTTAAAAGTCACATTGGGATAATTTTCAGCACCAATCTGAATGTTCTCTTCAGTAAATTCATCATCTAGCCATAGTTTTTTACTCAGTGCCGGTCGTTCATATGGGACATCCGCCTCTTGCGAAATAATTAAGATCTCACCCTCTGAATCTTCCTGTCGAATTCCCTTGATGGCATAGCCAGCAACCACTCCGCCACCAACAATGACGTATCGATAGCTGTTTGTCTGATCCAAATCACTCATCTAATCGCCTCCATAACTTTACTTTTTCTAGGATCATTGTAATATAAAAACGCCATGATTCGAAAAATAACGCTCAGAATTGTCAATCGTTGCTTGCTTTTATCAGAATAATAATTTTATTTACATACTGCTACAAAGCTATCAAATATCACTATGATCCAGATTTAGAATTGCGGATAACACAGCATAAAATAATATTATTTGGTAGATTGCAAATTTAATCCGAAT
>NZ_AZDB01000077.1 GCF_001434585.1 Companilactobacillus crustorum JCM 15951 | reverse complement strand
GCATTTACACAAGATATTTTACGCTCTCTTTTGTTTACAAAATTCAACTATTTGAGTTTTTCTGTTGATTAGATCTATAATAAAGTTTAGATGGGGGTAAGTATAATATAGATTCTTTAGTTTCTGTATTGTCATATCAGTTCAACAACCATTTGGATAAGGTTATTGTACCTTTATTTTTTTATTATTTAAATAATGCCATTCTTATGTATCCAACTAGCCATAAGTAAACTATTTTCTTTGTTGATAAAATGAAAGCCGGGTGAATTTTAAAATCGAGTTCTGCATTTGTTTGAAACAAAATCACATACCTTAGCTGTCTGTACTTTTGTTACAACTGCATTATTGTGTTTTAAATTTTTTATAATTAACAAATGCGGTGTAACTATTTTTAGAATTTTTAAGTTAATTAACAATTACTGACTCACTAATACAACTTATTTAAGATTACATCAGATTAATGTTGGCTTCATAAAATGAAAGGATGAATTATCGTGAAAATAACATTAATAACACAGTATTTAGAGGGACATGGCGGTACCGAAAGAGTCATTTCGAACTTGGTCAACGAAGATTTAAAAAATGAATATCAGGTTTTGATCCCTAAAAGCGGAAAACCTGAATGGCTCCAATGGATTACACGTACTACCGGCTACCAACTTAAAATTTGCCATGCACAAGATACACAAGCACAAAAAGAGTTTATTGAAAAAAATGTTTTAGCAGCAGAACCAGATATCGTTTTGGGACTCGAAGGCAGAGCTTGTGTAACTGCCTATCAGATCAGGAAAAAATATGACCTTCATTATAAAATTGTTTCTTGGGGACATACCTCCATTGCTGAATCAAACATTTTTGCTCGTCAAGAACTTGCTTTCTCAGAATATCATCTTGCAATTAGTACAGGGATAAAAAAACAGTTGATCAAACTCGGGGTCCCAGCCCAAAAAATCTTTCTGATCTATAATCCTATCCGCACTGTAAATAAGAAAACAATCAGCACACCTAAAGCTAACGCTCCTTTCCATGCAATTTTTATTGGAAGAATATTGTTGGATGATCAAAAAAATGTACGTATGCTTCTTGAATCAATGGCACAGCTTAATATTCCTTGGAAACTGGACATCTTTGGCAAGGGAGCTGATCTTCCAAAAGCAAAAACATTAGCAAATGATTTGCATATTTCACAAAACATTAACTGGCAAGGTTGGATGCCTAATCCTTGGGAAGCAATTAATGAAGCTGATTGCCTGCTGCTCTGTTCAAAATATGAGGGATTCCCAATGGTTGTTATTGAAGCTGCTTCTTATGGCTTGCCAATTGTTTCAACAAACTGTCCTACTGGACCGGCAGACATCATTAATTCCCACAATGGAATTTTAACTCCAATGAACGACCAAAAAGCTTTTATAGCTGCATGCCGGCAAATCTATCGTTTGCGTGGTAAATATAATCATACAGATATCAAAAAAACAGTTTTGAAATTTGATATTTCTCGCTATATTAAGCACATAGAAAACATCTATAACTTAATTGCTGCTGATAATAAAAACACAGATAAATCAGCCATTAAACTTTCTTCTTTATAATAGGTTCTTTATCAAGTGGTACTGATGAAATGAATTATTAAAAATAATGGCTGTTCGTCAAATCAAGTTGATG
>NZ_AZDB01000076.1 GCF_001434585.1 Companilactobacillus crustorum JCM 15951 | reverse complement strand
GTTCGGATTAATTTTACAATCTACCATTTCCTGATATAATATTTGTTATTGGTTTATCCGACCAATCATCAAAGTTTCCATCGATCTTAATGTTTGATGGATTCTCATTAGAACTAGCTTGAACATTGGTCGTAACTCCAAAGATAGACAATCCTAATAATATTAATAGAGACAAGAATATTTTTTTCATGCTATCCCTCTTTTATGTAATTCTCTAAGTGCCATTATAAACGAAAATGTATATTCATTTATAAAAAAGTCCGTATTAAACAACAAATTAACAATTTTCAAAAAGCAAAGTGAATAATTACTATAAATCACATTATTTTGTAAGTACTCTCTTTAACTTAGGTAGACTAAAGAAACTCAGAATTGCAATTAACAATCCCACAATTGCTAGAACAATTGGACCTGTACTCCCGCTCTCCGCAGTCACAACAGTACTCCCTATAAGCGGTACTTTTATAGAAATATGTTGGGCATCAGTAGGAACAGCTTTTAAATCTGAAAAAGAAATTCTGGCTTCCATAGTGCCATATTCCTTGCCATTTTTCACGTAACGATGAATCACAGCTGGTGAATGTACCATTGGAACATCCCCACCAGAAGTATCCACTAGCATAACTTTTTTAGTTTTATTAGCGGGAATATCATAGGCTCGTTTAATGTATATTGAATGCATCTTATTGCCTACCGTTAATTGATGATCATTGACTTGAAACGGATAATTATCCCGCCCCGTTTTAGACATTGTTATGTAATAGTAAATATACTTCCCATCGGTCAACAATGAAGCTTGTTTTACTGGGTCACCATTCCATGGATTTTTTATATCCGTCATTGGCTTGTCTTTCCAGTCATCAAAATTTCCATCTATTTTGATTCCAAACTTGTTAGTTTCAGCAGCCTGAGTTATCAATACACTACTGCAACTAATCAGACCCACAGCAATCATTAATGCAAAAAACATTTTACGCATCATTATCCCCCCTGCTTACTAAATCAACCTAATCCAATTATAGAACATTTATCATTTTATTTATACGTAACATAAGTTTAGAATTAGTTAATAATAAAAAGACCTATGAGATTTGATCTCATAGGTCTTAATTTTTGATGCGCCCAGTAGGAGTCGAACCTACAACCTTCTGATTCGTAGTCAGACACTCTATCCAATTGCGCTATGGGCGCATATCTTTTCAACATTTATAAGTATATCATATACTTTTACAATTTGTATATATTTATTTAAAAAAATAAAAAATTGTTTCTACATCCAAAAGGATTTGATAGGTCGTCGTGAATTTCAAATGCTCTTAGTCTGCTGGTCCTAATCGCTTTATTATGAACAGTTCCTAATCCATCTTCGTTTTCACTTTTAGCAGGCTTCATTATCAATGGAAATAAAAAGACTGTTATATCTATTGATATAACAGTCTTTTAAGACATTGCTTATTTGTTTAGTTTGTCCTTACGGAGAGTAAGGGGTTCGAACCCTTGATACAGGTCAATACCCGTATACATGATTTCCAATCATGCTCCTTCAACCACTCGGACAACTCTCCAAGCAAATATATAACTCCGGATGTCAGACTCGAACTGACGACACCCTGATTAACAGTCAGATGCTCTACCAACTGAGCTAATCCGGAATAATAACAGCGTGGCAGCTCCCTATCCTCGCGGGTA
>NZ_AZDB01000075.1 GCF_001434585.1 Companilactobacillus crustorum JCM 15951 | reverse complement strand
CTATCAACTCTATTTATCGTACAGCCTATTTTTTTTATAGTTATTCATAGTTATAAAGCTCAATGTAGTTGCAATGTAGTTGTATACTCAAAAAGAGCTAAATTTATTTCTTTTTATTGGTCGATGTAGTTGCAGATTTTTTATCAAGATCATTCAATGCATTAAGTATTTTCCCGTCACTATGAGAGCCTGTTGCCAGTCATTGATCACTCTGGAACTCCAATAATTTCCCAATCTGTTCGTAAAAACTAAATTATCGTTATTTTTGAAACTTTTCTGAACTTCCTTCCATGCAGATAGTATTTCCATAGTTTCATCATCCATAATTAAGGTACGGTTTAAGCCATTCTTAGTCGGATGAATTTCATATCTGCGATATTCACTTGAGTAGACGAGAGTTTTTGTCACAGATATTAAGCTTTTATCAAAATCAATATCGGACCATTTTAAAATAAGACTTTCTCCACGTCTCATACCCGTATATGCTACGGTTCTGAAATATGCAAATTGTTGAAGTCCAGTTCTATGAGCAGCATCTAAAAACCTTTGAAGTTCTTCTAGAGAGTAAAAGTTCTTTTCTCTGCGATTAGCTATTACCTTTTTGATTTTTACTGTTGTTGTAGGTAACACAATCTTTCTCATAGGATTTGAATCAATATATTCTAATCTGACTGCTTCATCTAAAATCTTTCTTGTACGTAAAAATAAGGGCTTATAAGAAGCTATAGTATTTATCCAATCATCGACGGCTTCTTGGCAATCTCGAATTGTAATCTTGTTTACATACTTTTTACCAAACAGAGGTAATATGTAATGTTCAAATGATCTATGAATATTGAAATAGGTTGTGTCCCTGATTGATTGTCGATATCTTGGCATCCAATCATCATATACCTCTTTAAATGTAATTAGGTTCTGATCAACCCTATATTTATTTTCCATAATTTCTTGTTTTAAATTGAGGTAGGCTAGAGCAGCATCATCATAAGTATAGAATCCATTGCGTGAGGTAACATGTTTCTTATCTATACGAATAGTAAAACGATATTTCTTTTGGCCATTCTTTAATGTATATGATTTAATGGCGTTTATTTTCTTCATAGGAAACCTCCGTGTATTTTTTGTTTTTAAGTTCACATTTGGACCATATTTCATCTGATTTCAGTTGGAGTATGGTCCCTTTTTGTATTTCAAGATACTTAAATTCACAAAAGGGGGTACATATGTTCTTTTGGCGATAAAAATAAAAAGCCAACTAGGGCTTAATATTCGAGGTTTTTATTCTTTTACTACAAGATCACCGACTTGGATTGGTTTATCGGATTTTTTGAAACTCCCTGTTATTTGTGTTTTATCAACATTTAAATCTTCGTGAACATAATGAGGTTCCAGTAATTCCTTAGGAATTGAGTTGAACATTCCTTGAGTTAAGGCAGTCGAGGCAAGTGTAGATGGATTGCCCATACCGGGTATTTTATGCTTTTCTGACTCTGCAATTGTCATATGAGGGTAGACAGTGTTTGCTATGATGGTTGCTTTTAAATCATCAAGCGTACCTAAGAAGTCGCCGGTTTCTGGATCAAGTACTTCGACACCCTTTTTTCCAATTATTTGAAATTTATCACCTTTTTTTATTCCATCATCCTCTCCAGCATTTATTACCACTGAAGTAGTATCAATAATTTTGGCTATTCGCATTTCTTTACTCAATTTTATTATCATCCTTCTGTATTAATTGACTAAGTTTTATTCGAGATTCGGTAGCGTCAAGAATCTTGTGTAAATG
>NZ_AZDB01000074.1 GCF_001434585.1 Companilactobacillus crustorum JCM 15951 | reverse complement strand
ATTAAGTTGTCTCGTGAGACAACACCTAAGTAATTAATGATTTATTTCATTAATTACTTAGAAAAATTATTTTAAAAAAGCCTTGACATCAACTTGTCAGCTTGATAAAATAATTAAGTCGCTGATGAGCGTAAGCGCTTAATCAGCTGGTAGACCTTTGAAAACTGAACAAAGTTTTAACACTAAAATTGTGTAGGCCAACATTTATTTGTTGGATTTACAACGAAGTCAATTCGCTAGTATATTTTTTATGAGTCACAAACTTTTAATATGAGAGTTTGATCCTGGCTCAGGACGAACGCTGGCGGCATGCCTAATACATGCAAGTCGAACGAACCATCCTGAAGATTGAAGCTTGCTTCATGATTCAGACCTTGGTGAGTGGCGGACGGGTGAGTAACACGTGGGTAACCTGCCCAAAAGTGGGGGATAACATCTGGAAACAGGTGCTAATACCGCATAACAACTACTTTCTCATGATCGTAGCTTGAAAGATGGCTCTGCTATCGCTTTTGGATGGACCCGCGGCGTATTAGCTAGTTGGTGAGGTAATAGCTCACCAAGGCAATGATACGTAGCCGACCTGAGAGGGTAATCGGCCACATTGGGACTGAGACACGGCCCAAACTCCTACGGGAGGCAGCAGTAGGGAATCTTCCACAATGGGCGAAAGCCTGATGGAGCAATGCCGCGTGAGTGAAGAAGGTTTTCGGATCGTAAAACTCTGTTGTTGAAGAAGAACATGCGTGAGAGTAACTGTTCACGTACTGACGGTATTCAACCAGAAAGCCACGGCTAACTACGTGCCAGCAGCCGCGGTAATACGTAGGTGGCAAGCGTTGTCCGGATTTATTGGGCGTAAAGAGAATGTAGGCGGTTTATTAAGTTTGAAGTGAAAGCCCTCGGCTCAACCGAGGAAGTGCTTCGAAAACTGGTAAACTTGAGTGCAGAAGAGGAAAGTGGAACTCCATGTGTAGCGGTGGAATGCGTAGATATATGGAAGAACACCAGTGGCGAAGGCGGCTTTCTGGTCTGTAACTGACGCTGAGATTCGAAAGCATGGGTAGCAAACAGGATTAGATACCCTGGTAGTCCATGCCGTAAACGATGAGTGCTAAGTGTTGGAGGGTTTCCGCCCTTCAGTGCTGCAGCTAACGCATTAAGCACTCCGCCTGGGGAGTACGATCGCAAGATTGAAACTCAAAGGAATTGACGGGGGCCCGCACAAGCGGTGGAGCATGTGGTTTAATTCGAAGCAACGCGAAGAACCTTACCAGGTCTTGACATACCATGAAAAGCTAAGAGATTAGTCTTTCCCTTCGGGGACATGGATACAGGTGGTGCATGGTTGTCGTCAGCTCGTGTCGTGAGATGTTGGGTTAAGTCCCGCAACGAGCGCAACCCTTATTATCAGTTGCCAGCATTCAGTTGGGCACTCTGGTGAGACTGCCGGTGACAAACCGGAGGAAGGTGGGGACGACGTCAAATCATCATGCCCCTTATGACCTGGGCTACACACGTGCTACAATGGTCGGTACAACGTGCTGCGAACTCGCGAGGGTAAGCAAATCACTTAAAACCGATCTCAGTTCGGATTGTAGGCTGCAACTCGCCTACATGAAGCTGGAATCGCTAGTAATCGCGGATCAGCATGCCGCGGTGAATACGTTCCCGGGCCTTGTACACACCGCCCGTCACACCATGAGAGTTTGTAACACCCAAAGTCGGTGGGGTAACCCTTCGGGGAACTAGCCGCCTAAGGTGGGACAAATGATTAGGGTGAAGTCGTAACAAGGTAGCCGTAGGAGAACCTGCGGCTGGATCACCTCCTTTCTAAGGATATGGTACTTTGGTACCAACGGAAATACACAATTGTTAAAACTTTGTTTAGTTTTGAG
>NZ_AZDB01000073.1 GCF_001434585.1 Companilactobacillus crustorum JCM 15951 | reverse complement strand
AGCGTTCGGATTAATTTTACAATCTACCGGATAACAAAATAATTGGTAAAAGTAGCGTGTGGGATAAGTTATAAGTTTTTTCACCAGTTTTGGTGGAAACAAAAAATCCCAAAGCAGTAATATCAGGAATTAAATATAAAATTGGTATCAACACCCAATTTCCCATATGACTATAAACAATTAATAGGGCAATGGATAGTGAAGCATATTCATAACGATAAACTTTTGTCATCAAGAACATCTCCTATGATTTTATTTAAAAATAAAATAACATGGGTCCTAACAACCAAGTCAAAATAAAAGTATTGGGTAGGAAGAAAAGACATGAATTCAAAAAATCCCACTAACCTATATGGGTTGGTGGGATTTTTGATTATAAAGTACGTTTAATATGTCTTAATGAGTTATTACTTACTTTCAAAGAAGTGACGTGCAATAGTTTCGTAAATATTAATGTATTGCAAATAATCATCTTCAAAGACAAATTCGTTAATTTGATGGGCACTCTCATTACCAGGACCAGCGACAACAACGTCAAGGTCAGGTTTAGCTTGGACAAATTTTGAGGCGTCAGTACCACCGGGTGCACCAACGGTCAAAATATTAACGCCAAGCACATCTTTATAGCTTTCTTTAACTAATTTGATGAAGTCTGAATTGATGTCGGTCTTAACTGGCCAATTGCTGCTTAAAAGTTGGAATTCAAGCTTCATTCTAGGATCAGCTTGGTTCATTTTGTCGATCAAATCTTTTAATTCGGCAATAATTTTGTCATTGTCATGTTCAGGAATAGTTCTGATTTTAACGGTCATTTCAGCATAATCAGGGATGGTATTTTCTTGTTTACCAGCATTCATGATTGTAACTGATGGTTTAGTAGTTCCGAGAACGTCATCTTCAGTTTTAACAAGTTCAGCAAAATATTCGCTTTGTTTATTGTAGTAAGAAATCAAATTGTCCAAAGCATTGATACCAACTTCTGGCATAGAACTGTGGGCAGCACGTCCATGAGAAACCACTTTATAGGTAACGGAACCTTTGTGGGCACAAAAGGCGGCAATTCTTGATTCAGGCGTAGCACCATTAGTTTCGATTAAGCCACTATTGATTAATTTTTCCATAACCAAACCTGAGGATGAATTACTTGGTTCACCAACGATAAGATCCTTTAAATCATCTGCATAGCCATCTTCGGATAACTTTTGAGAACCAATTTCACCGACTTCTTCACCAACTGTGGCAAGAAATTTAATATTGCCTTTAAAATCGGGATCTTCATTCAATTCAATTAAGGCAATTGCTAATCCTGCTAAACCACTCTTCATATCGGATGAACCACGACCGAAAATTTTGCCATCGATATGTTTAGGATTAAAAGGACCATAATTCCATTTCTCGTCATTAACTGTAGGAACGACATCCTCATGACCGGTAAATCCTAAAATGGGTCCGTCGCCTTTTTTGATAGAAGCAATTAGGTTATATCTATTATCAGCATATTTATTTAATTCAGTTTCGATACCATTTTTTTCAAATAGATCCTTAAGGTAGTTGGCAACTTTTTCCTCATCGCCGTTAACAGTTTCTAGTTTGATTAAATCGTCTAAAACACTCAATCTTTGTGCTTTGTCCATTTTGTACCCCTCTAAGATAATGTATAATGTTCATTAACAAATGTTTCACTATTCATTTTAGTATTATTTGTCTCAAATTAATAATGAAAGGTTGTTTCAAATGAATTTATTAATGAAATTGGACCGCTGGTTGGGAATTTTGCTATTGGTTGTAGCAATTTTAGGTTTCATCTTCAATTGGTTCAGTCGTACAAACTTAATTTCGGCAGCCGTAGCTGGGGGAGTTTTATTGTTGATTTCAGCCACAGCCGATATCGATAAACCCAATAAATAAAAAACAATGAACCCTATAATTATGGATTCATTGTTTGGCTGTACGATAAATAGAGTTGATAG
>NZ_AZDB01000072.1 GCF_001434585.1 Companilactobacillus crustorum JCM 15951 | reverse complement strand
TCAAACTCGTACCTTGAAAACTGGATATTAAGAATTAATGAATTAAAGAAACACCGAAAACTGCGCGATAAAAATGGATGTATTTCCATATTTTGTCAAGATTAAGTTATAAAGGGCGCACGGTGGATGCCTAGACACTAGGAGCCGATGAAGGACGTAACTAACGACGATACGCCTCGGGGAGCTGTAAGTAAGCTTTGATCCGGGGATTTCCGAATGGGGGAACCCAAATATCGTAATGGATATTTACTTGTTTGTGAATACATAGCAATCAAGAGGAACACGCAATGAACTGAAACATCTAAGTAGTTGCAGGAAGAGAAAGAAATTCGATTCCCTGAGTAGCGGCGAGCGAAACGGGAATAGCCCAAACCAGAGAGCTTGCTCTCTGGGGTTGTAGGACTGATGTTGTGAGAACAAAAGGTAATGATAGTTGAACAAGCTGGAAAGCTTGGCCAAAGAGAGTGAAAGCCTCGTAAACGAAATCTGACCCACTCCATTCAGTATCCTGAGTACGGCGGAACACGAGAAACTCCGTCGGAATCTGGGAGGACCATCTCCCAAGGCTAAATACTCCCTAGTGATCGATAGTGAACCAGTACCGTGAGGGAAAGGTGAAAAGTACCCCGGAAGGGGAGTGAAATAGATCCTGAAACCGTGTGCCTACAAGTAGTGAGAGCCCGTTAATGGGTGATCGCGTGCCTTTTGTAGAATGAACCGGCGAGTTACGTTAACATGCAAGGTTAAGATGAAAAGTCGGAGCCGTAGCGAAAGCGAGTCTGAATAGGGCGACTAAGTATGTTGATGTAGACCCGAAACCAAGTGACCTACCCATGACCAGGTTGAAGATGCGGTAAAACGCATTGGAGGACCGAACCCGTGTATGTTGAAAAATGCTGGGATGAGTTGTGGGTAGCGGTGAAATTCCAAACGAACTTGGAGATAGCTGGTTCTCTCCGAAATAGCTTTAGGGTTAGCCTCGGGGATTAGGATTATGGAGGTAGAGCACTGTTTGGACTAGGGGCCCGTCTTGGGTTACTGAATTCAGATAAACTCCGAATACCATCAATCTATACCCGGGAGTCAGACGATGAGTGATAAGATCCACCGTCGAAAGGGAAACAGCCCAGATCACCAGTTAAGGTCCCAAAATTCATGCTAAGTGGAAAAGGATGTGGAAACGCATAGACAACTAGGATGTTGGCTTAGAAGCAGCCATTCATTCAAAGAGTGCGTAATAGCTCACTAGTCGAGTGATTCTGCGCCGAAAATGTACCGGGGCTAAGCATGATACCGAAACTGTGGATGTATCGTAAGATACGTGGTAGGAGAGCGTTGTAAGAGCATTGAAGCTGTACCGTGAGGAGCAGTGGAGTTCTTAGAAGTGAGAATGCCGGTATGAGTAACGAAAGACCAGTGAGAATCTGGTCGGCCGAAAGACTAAGGTTTCCTGGGGAAGGCTCGTCCTCCCAGGGTTAGTCGGGGCCTAAGATGAGACCGAGAGGTGTAATCGATGGATAACAGGTTGATATTCCTGTACTAGTTTATTTTGTTTGAACGATGGAAGGACGCAGGAGGATGATGTGTGCGCGCTGATGGATATGCGCGTCCAAGCAGTAAGTCTTGATATGAGTCAAATGCTTATATCTTTAAGGACAAGCTGTGATGGGGAGTGAAATTTTAGTAGCGAAGCACAGTAACTCACACTGCCGAGAAAAGTTCCTAGTTAGAAATAAACTACCCGTACCGCAAACCGACACAGGTAGTCGAGGAGAGTATCCTAAGGTCAGCGAGTGAACTCTCGTTAAGGAACTCGGCAAAATGACCCCGTAACTTCGGGAGAAGGGGTGCTGGTGTAACAGCCAGCCGCAGTGAATAGGCCCAAACAACTGTTTATCAAAAACACAGGTCTATGCTAAATCGTAAGATGACGTATATGGGCTGACGCCTGCCCGGTGCTGGAAGGTTAAGAGGATCAGTTAGCTTTTGCGAAGCTGAGAATTGAAGCCCCAGTAAACGGCGGCCGTAACTATAACGGTCCTAAGGTAGCGAAATTCCTTGTCGGGTAAGTTCCGACCCGCACGAAAGGCGTAATGATTTGGGCACTGTCTCAACGAGAGACTCGGTGAAATTATAATACCCGTGAAGATGCGGGTTACCCGCGACAGGACGGAAAGACCCCATGGAGCTTTACTGTAGCTTGATATTGAGTTTTTGTGTGACATGTACAGGATAGGTAGGAGCCATTGATTTCGGAACGCTAGTTTCGAAGGAGGCGTTGGTGGGATACTACCCTTGTTATATGAAAACTCTAACCTACATCGCTTAGCGCGGTGAGGGACAGTGTCTGGTGGGCAGTTTGACTGGGGCGGTCGCCTCCTAAAATGTAACGGAGGCGCTCAAAGGTTCGCTCAGAATGGTTGGAAATCATTCGCAGAGTGTAAACGTACAAGCGAGCTTGACTGCGAGACTGACAAGTCGAGCAGGGACGAAAGTCGGAGTTAGTGATCCGGTGGTACCATATGGAAGGGCCATCGCTCAACGGATAAAAGCTACCCTGGGGATAACAGGCTTATCTCCCCCAAGAGTTCACATCGACGGGGAGGTTTGGCACCTCGATGTCGGCTCATCGCATCCTGGGGCTGTAGTCGGTCCCAAGGGTTGGGCTGTTCGCCCATTAAAGCGGTACGCGAGCTGGGTTCAGAACGTCGTGAGACAGTTCGGTCCCTATCCGTCGCGGGCGTAGGAAATTTGAGAGGAGCTGTCCTTAGTACGAGAGGACCGGGATGGACATACCTCTGGTGTACCAGTTGTGCCGCCAGGCGCATCGCTGGGTAGCTACGTATGGAAGGGATAAACGCTGAAAGCATCTAAGTGTGAAGCCCCCCTCGAGATGAGATTTCCCATTCCTTTATGGAAGTAAGATCCGTTAGAGATTATGACGTAGATAGGCTGCGGGTGGAAGTGTAGCGATACATGGAGCTGAGCAGTACTAATAGATCGAGGACTTAATCGAGTAAAGAGTTTACAGCAGTT
>NZ_AZDB01000071.1 GCF_001434585.1 Companilactobacillus crustorum JCM 15951 | reverse complement strand
CATTTACACAAGATATTTTACGCTCTCCGTTCGTAATTATGTACTTCATTAATAGGCTTGTTTATTGGCAAATCTTCAAAGTTTACGCCTAATCTATATCTTTGAGTATCCTTGTAAGAGAATAAACGTCCTTGTAATAATTTATCTGGTGATGCTTCAATTCCTGGAATTAGGTTAGCAGGTGAGAATGCAGCTTCTTCGACATCAGTAAAGTTGTTAGAAGGATTTTCGTTTAAAGTTAATTTACCAACCTTAATGAGCGGATAATCTTTGTGAGAAACAGTTTTAGTTACATCAAAGATATCCCATTTATAATGGAGTCCTTCTTCATATGGCAATATTTGAACATACATAGTCCATGATGGATAATTTTCCTTATCAATGGCATCAAAAAGGTCATTTTGAAGGAAGTCGGTATCTTTGCCACTAATTTTTTCTGCAGCATCATTTGTCATATTGACGACGCCTTGATCAGATTTTAAATGATATTTAATCCAGAATTGTTCACCATTCTTATTTACCCATTTGAATGTATGAGAACCATAGCCATTCATTTCACGGTAAGAAGTGGGCAATCCACGATCACCCATTAAGTAGGTAACTTGATGTAGAGATTCTGGTGAATGTGACCAGAAATCCCATTGCATTGTTTGAGTACGTCGATTTGTTTTTGGATCACGCTTTTGTGAATGAATAAAATCAGGAAATTTAAGTGGGTCATTTACAAAGAAAACAGGTGTATTATTACCTACAATATCGTAATTACCTTTTTGAGTATAGAATTTTACTGAGAAGCCACGTACATCTCTAACGGTATCAGGATAGCCTTTTTCACCAGCAACTTGTGAGAAACGCATAATTAATGGAGTTTTCTTCCCGGAACCATTGAATAAGTCAGCTTTAGTATATTTACTCATATCATTTTCAAGAACAAACTCACCTTTGGCACCAGCGCCTTTTGCGTGAACTACACGTTCAGGAATTCTTTCACGATCAAAATGAGCCAATTTTTCAAGTAAATCATAATCTTGCATTAGGACAGGACCACGAGAGCCGGCTGTTTGTGAATGCTGATTGTCTGCCCAAGGTTGACCGGTTTCGGTTGTTAGTTTTTTCGACATAAATACATTCTCCAATCTATTAGCTTATTAGTAATACCATGTATATCATTAAATTAATTTGATTAGATTGTCAAATTATTGAATTACATTTTCACTAAAATGATTATATTGATGGATTAAGATATGATATATTGTCGTTTTAAAGAGAATATAAAAAAGCGTCCTCGAATCAAATTAAATGATTTCGAAGACGCTTTTGGTTATTATTCAATGGAGATCAGATGGACATTGTCGACTGAATCGGACAAACTTAATTTATCAATAAGATCATCAATAGTTCCGCTAAGACGGCTGATATCCAAGGAGATAACGACAGTAGCAATATTGTGAATAGGAATATTTTGATTGATGGTTAAAATACTAGCATTTGATTCAGAAATATCGACTAGTACTTTGGACAAGATGCCTTGTTGATGATGCAGCATCATTGAAATAACAGCTTTGCGATCGTTCATTTCTTCATCAGGAAGAAAAACTAAATCTTTATATTTGTAGTAAGTTCCGCGACTGATACCAACTTCTTTAACGGCTTCGCTGACGTTATGAACTTTCTTAGTTTGTAGTAAATTACGAGCTTTAATGACACGATCGAAAGATTCAGGAAGAATAGAACTGTCGACGATATAATATTTTTCCATTACGTATCTCCTTAAATAAATCTATCCCTTAAATTATAGCATGTGACTGTTTTGTTTGGTTTAAAGAATGAAGTTTTTTTGCTATTCTATAAATGACTGGAGATGTTAATTTTGAAGACTTTAGTAGTAGTTTCACATCCAAAAATAAATGATTCGCAGACGCAGCAATTTTTGTTGCAAGGTGCAAAATTACAAGATGTTACATGGCATCATGTCGAAGAATTAAAAGAAATTGATGTCGAAAAAGAACAAGCTTTGTTAATGGAAAATGACCGAATAATCTTTCAATTTCCGTTGTATTGGTATGCTGCACCGGCGGGACTAAAAGATTGGGAAGACCAAGTACTAACTCGTAACTTTGTTTACGGTGATGGCGACGACAATTTGAGCGATAAAGAATTTGGTATTGTAGTAAGTACAGGGATGCCCTTAAAAGAATTTCAACGAGGCGGCAGTGAAAATGTAACAATTGATGAAATTATGGCTCCATATTTTGCTATCGCTCAACGTGGCAAGATGAAAATTTTACCAGTCTTTACAATTGCTCAATTTCAATATTTAAATGAACAGAAACAAATGAGATTATTAATTGATTATCAACGTTATTTAACTCAAACATATCCTGATAGCTTAACCAATCGTCAAGAGTGGTTTGAACGTGAATTTGCGGATCGTTTTAAGAACTTTGACGGAACTAATTGTACTGAATGCGAGACGGTACTTGACACTTTTATTCAACGTAAAGAGGATATCAATCAGTTGAAAAGTACAATCGGTTTGATTAAACAAGGGGAGGACGAATAATAATGGATGATACTGGTAAGTGGTTGGAACAGCAAGTTTCCGATTTAGCAAAAAAGCAAAAAGCTTATGAGAACCGGGCTTTCTTGGTCGCAATGCAGCAAGTTATCCAAGAGCAAAATATGCGTACTGAACAACTAAAAGGTGAAGTTGATGGGCGCTTGTGGAATCATGAACAGTGGTAATTAACATGAAAAATAATCCTCAATGGTTAAAAATCATTGAGGATTATTTTAATTTAATACAGAACTTGATTAATAATATATTATATTTTTTGAAACATAATGATTGATTTTCTGTGATTAATAAAGTAACATGTAAATTAAAGAGAGGTAATTAATTATGAAATACTTGATAACAGGTGCAACTGGTCATTTGGGAAGCCATATCTTTAATGATTTGATTAAATTAGTACCAAGTTCTGATATAACAGCAGGAGTCCATACGATTTCCAAAGCTAAGTCAATTGCTGATACTGGAGCCCAAGTTGTTGGTATTGATTTTATGAAAGAGGTAGATTGTAAAATTAATCCGAACGCT
>NZ_AZDB01000070.1 GCF_001434585.1 Companilactobacillus crustorum JCM 15951 | reverse complement strand
TATCAACTCTATTTATCGTACAGCCTAAATTCCTAACAAATTTTATCGCCTAAACTAAGCATTTTTTCACGTCGTTCGGCAGCTGTCTCAGGGTCAACGTTTCTCCAGTCAACTACTGTTAAAGCACCATCAAGAATACCGCTGTTGTCTTTAAGGGCAAGGGTATTGTGAATGAAATCAATATTAAGACCATTGCTTAGAAAGTCTTCATCGTCAGGTGAAGTACTCATCTCATAATTAGCATTATTTTCTAAAGGAATAGAGTACTTAGGATCAGCTTCTTTTAAAATAACTAATTGAAACTTATCACCAATGGCACAGCTTCCGCCAAGACTAGAATATTTGTTTGATCCGTCATCAGTAGTCAAAATAACACGACTGCCCGCAGGAATCTTATTTGCTAAGTAACTTAAAGCTTCTGGTTTAATATTTATTTTCATAGGAAACTTCCTTTCAAATTCAAAACTAGTTTGTACAAAACTAATTTGTACAAAATCATTTATTACACTTATAACTATAAAGCATATTAGAATACGATACAAATAATATGCTTAAAAAACATTATATTTTTTTCTTTTTTTTGCTTATTGAATTGATTCTGAAAAATTCTCAGAAAAGTTTCATTTTTTATATGTGGCAGTCTTCCGATAAGCTATCTAAAATTACGATAATAAAGGAATCTTTGTAAGGAGGTATATTAAATGCTATTTTCGAATGATAAAAATCAAGGTATTAAAAGTTTCAGCTGGTTATTAGCTTTTACTTTTCTGTTAATTGCAGTAGGAATGCGTGCTAAATGGTTAATTAATTTAGATAGCATGTTACAAAGAATAACAACAATTGCTGGAGATTCCAGTATGGCTAAATTTTTTGAATTTATAACGTTCTTTGGCAGTCCCATGATAGTTTTGTTATTAAGCGTGGTTTTAATAATTTATTTTTTAATCAAGAAAGAATCAGTAACATCGCTTTGGATAGCTTTTACAATTTTAGGTGGTGATGCTTTAGCATTCATTATTAAAGAAACAGTCCAAAGACCTCGACCTTCAAACATTATTGGTGGCGATACCGGGTACAGTTTTCCCAGTGGTCATGTGTTTGGAACAATGATTTTGGTAATGCTGATAGTAAAGATTGTTGTACCGCGTTTAAAAAGTTATGAGAATATTTTTTTACTAAAAAATATCTCTGGTCTCTGGTTATTAATAGTGATAATTTCTAGAATATGTCTGCGTTCGCATTATCCTTCCGATGCTGTGGGAAGTATTTTTTTGGCCATAGGGTGGTGGAACTTTTCTGAGGTATTGTATCTAAGATATTATGATCTGGCTAGTCAGGTAATCAGCAAATTAAAATCGTAATTTTTTTATAGAAAGTTAATTTAAACTATAATGTAAGCAATAAAAGCTTCTTGGAAAAGTTAGGATAGGTGTTACCATGACAATGATTTTGTTGGTTGAAGATGAAGAAAGTCTAGTTTCTTATCTGGAACCAGAATTGGGATTTGAAAATTATCATGTTTTAACAGCTTTAGATGGCGAAAGCGGTTGGAATATATTTCAAAAGAATATATCTCAAATAGATTTAGTCATCTTAGATTGGATGCTTCCTAAGTTGGATGGATTAGAGGTTTTACGCCGAATACGCCGACAAACGAATCTTCCTGTGATTATGCTGACGGCACGAGATTACGTTGGCGATAAAGTAGCTGGTTTGGATAGTGGAGCTGACGACTATATTACGAAACCTTTTGAAATTGAAGAATTATTAGCCCGTATTAGAGTTGTTTTACGTCATAAAAAGAACTCTCAAAGTGTACCAGTACGTTACCAACTTGAAGATTTAACTTTAGATACTAAGTCCAGACAGGTTACTCGTGGAAAAACAGTTATTCAATTAACACAGCGTGAATATGAATTATTACTTACTCTATTAAAGAATATTAATTCCACTATGACACGTGATGAATTATTAGATAAGGTTTGGGGAATCGACTTTGAAGGCCAAACAAACATTGTGGATGTTTATATACGTTATCTGCGTCACAAAATAGATAAAGATATTAATAATTCACTTATTCAAACAGTACGTGGTGTCGGTTATATATTGAGGGATGATCATTATGAAGATAACCAAGGGTAGATCGAGCGCTACGCAAATTACTTGGTATTATTCGTTTGTTTTAGCTTTTATAACCGTCGTAATGGGATTATCCCTAACAGGTGTGGTTGGCTATCAATTAGCCGTTTCCAAAATAAACGATGCCAATGGTTTGATGAACAGTTTACAAAGTTCCTTTATTGATGATCGTTTAGACTGGGAACATTGGCGCGCCAATAGCAATATTGATACTCAGGACACTTATGTGAAAGTTTATTATGATAGAAATAATGAGCGGCATACTTTTTATTCTAAAAATACAAAAGATTATTTAACTAAAAAACAACGGCATGTTCCCTTATTAAATACAATTGAGATACGGGATTTTTGGCATCCGTATTATCATCTTTATAAAACTAACAAGGGTATTCATTATGAAATTTGGGTTGGCTTTCACAGCGTTACCCATTTATTTAGATTGATTTTTTATACAATTATTCTTGTTATGCTAGTTAGTTTTTTAATTGGAACTTGGTTAATTTCGGTGTTGGCAAAAAAATTGAATAAGCCACTGTTAAATTTAACTAAATCAGCTCAGATTATTAATCAGAGTCAGCCTTTGCCGGAAGATACCCAATTTCCGGTACCTAAAAATCCTCAAGAAGTACAAGAATTAACTAAGGAAATAAATCGTTTGTTACGGCAGCTGGATGAACGAGTTAAATTAAATCAACAATTTGTTTCTGACGCCTCGCATGAATTACGAACACCGATTACAGCCATTCGAGGCCATGTTCAGTTTATCCAGCGTCATGGCAAAACTCATCCAGAAATAATTGATCGATCGCTAGGATTTATTGATAGCGAATCACTTCGTATGCAAAGATTAGTAGAAAGTTTGTTGAATTTATCGCGTTTGGACAAAAGTACTATTTCAGTTACTAAGATTAATATGACTCAAGTAATACAAGAATTTATTGAAGGGTATCGAGATAGTATTTCACAAAAAATAATCTTGAAATTATCTAGTGATGTTTGGGCACTGGTTAATAGCGATAGCTTGGAACAGATAATTTTAGCGTTGTTGAATAATGCCAGTAAATATTCTTCTCCAGAAGAAGCAATTACGATAAAACTTTTTCAAGCAAACCAGGAAGTTCATCTTGAAATTGCTGACGGGGGTGTTGGCATCTCTGATGAAGAAAAAAATAAAGTTTTTGAACGTTTTTATCGCGTCGATAAGGCTAGAAATCAAAATATACCAGGGACTGGATTAGGTTTGGCAATCGTTAAGCGTTTGGCAGATTTAAATAAAATTACTATAACAATTAGTGATAATAAACCTAAAGGTACTAAATTTGATTTGCTATTTAAAAAGGGATAATTTTGCATATACAAAAAGGACCAAGATGATTGTGAAGTGCAATAAAAAAGTTAGACATTTT
>NZ_AZDB01000007.1 GCF_001434585.1 Companilactobacillus crustorum JCM 15951 | reverse complement strand
TTAGGTGTTGTCTCACGAGACAACTTAATAATCATAACAAGTTCAAAACGTTTTGTCAAGAACTTATTTTAATTAATTAATTCAACATATTAGCAATATCATTGCTAATCCGTTGATGCTGTTGATCTCTCGTGACAACAGGTAATATCTTACCGTTTATGGTAAACCAATGCAAGTACTTTTTCATATTTTTTTGAAAATAATCAATTTTCTTTGATCTTTTCAATATCTAGGACCTTATCAATCCAGTCACTACTATAAAAATCTTCCTCATGGGTAACTAGAATCATTGATCCATCATAGTTTTTTAGCCCTTTACGCAATGCAGCTTTACTCTCATCGTCTAAATGATTAGTAGGCTCATCCATAAATAGGAAGTTTGTATTATCAAACATCAAATCAGCAATTTTAACTTTAGTTTGCTCCCCACCGGACAGAGATCTTAGAGAGGACATGATCTGTTGATTAGTTAATCCTGTTCTAGCTAAAACACGTCTGACTTCCTTGCCATCTTTATCAGGGTGCTCATCACTGATGTATTGGAAAGGACTCTCGAGGT
This sequence comes from Companilactobacillus crustorum JCM 15951, assembly GCF_001434585.1. Taxonomy (GTDB): domain Bacteria; phylum Bacillota; class Bacilli; order Lactobacillales; family Lactobacillaceae; genus Companilactobacillus; species Companilactobacillus crustorum. Next base: position 81,082 of record NZ_AZDB01000007.1, on the reverse strand, counting down.
TATTCTTCCAAATCAGATCCTGCTTAAAGTAACCAATCTTAACTGTCTCTGAGAAGTCAAAATTACCCTCAATAGGTTTAATTATGCCTAGGAGCGTCTTGATCAAGGTAGATTTACCAATACCATTGAACCCTTTAATGACCATCTTTTCTCCACTAACTATAGAGAAATTCAAAGCCTTATCAAATAGAGCTTTGCCTTCATATCCTACTTTTAGGTCGTTAACTTCTAATAGCATTCGTGAACTTGGTACTTCTACATATGGAAAGCCAAAGCTTGCAGCAGTCTTATTCCCTGGAGGTGTTAGAACATCCATGTGAGCTAATTGCTTTTCTCTACTCTTAGCACTCTTAGAACGAGAACCGGCCTTAAACTTTCTAATATAGGCCTTAGTTTTAGAAATTTGTTCCTGTTGTTTAACATAAGCCTTCATATAAGTCTCTTTATTAGCAGCCTTTTGTTTTAATGCTTGCTTCAAAGAACCTGTATACTTAGTGATTTTACCAAACTCAAAATCAGCCACACAGTTAATAATACGGTCCAAAAAATTATAATCATGGGAAATTACAATAAAGGCACCCCTAAAATCATTTAGGTAATCAGCTAGCCAATCGATGTGATTAGTATCTAGGTAATTAGTAGGCTCATCTAAGAGGATCATATCTGGTTGCTCTAGTAAAATTTTAGCCAAAATAATCTTTGAACGTTGACCTCCACTAAGTTTGGAAACGTCATGGTCATATCCAATTGCATCTAGTCCCAAACCAGTGGCAACTTGTTGAATCTTAGTATCTAATTCATAAAAATCGTTGGCATCCAAGATTTCTTGAAGCTTTCCAGCCTTTTCAAGATCCTCATCTGTCGGATTATTCATGTAAATCTCGTTTAACTTATCGCTTGTTTCATATAATTTTGAAAAAGCTGTTTTTAAATACTCATAAATCGACATCCCTGGTGCTAATTTAGCTTGTTGATCCAAGTAACCAATTGTTAAATGTTTCTTCCAAGTAATTTTTCCTTCGTCAGGTTCAATTTGACCAGTCAAAATTTTAATGAAGGTCGACTTACCAACACCATTTTGACCAATTATTCCTAAATGATCTTCTTTATTAACCTGTAGATCCGCTGAATCATACAATTTCTTATCTAAAAATTGTTGTGTCAGATCATGTACTTCTAAAACACTCATATTTATCTCCCTTTATACATAAGAAAAGACTGAAACTATTGTCTCAGTCTTTATCAAATTCTTATTCAGACGTTTGGTCTCTTGTAAAGATTGTATAGTTTTGGTTTTGGTCTTCACTCTTAAATGAGAAACCTCTGTCTTCATTCAATGTATTTAATCTTGTTTCTTCATTATCTAACTCTTCTTCTGATAATCCTAATTGCTTTCTAAGCTTATTAGATGCTCGTTGCAACTCTTTAGTTGGAATAACTTCATACGATGAGCCATCTATCATTGAACCGTAGCCTTGAACATGGTCAGAACCAATATCTTTAGAAGCACCACGATAATTAAGGAACATCGATTGCATATCGTTAAAACTTAAGTTGGTTGTCATCGAACTAGAAATACTATCTAGCACCTTTTGATAGTGCGTAAATGTTTTGGCACTGGCAGCACTCTTAATAATAGCAGTTATGATTTGACGCTGTCTCAATTGACGTCCATAGTCGCCTTGCGGATCTTCATAACGCATTCTTGAGTAATCAAGCGCTTGTTTCCCGTTTAAATGCATCTTACCCTTGGTAAAGTGTGATTCTTTTTCACCGGTATCACCGTAAGAAAAGCTAAATGGTACCTTAACATCAACTCCACCAACTGCGTTAACAATTTGTTTCAAAGAATTAAAGTCAACCTTAACATAATATTGAATTGGTATGTTTAAAAATTTCTCGGTAGTTGCCACTGCGGCCTCTTCGTTACCGATATTATAAGCTGAATTAATTTTTTGGATTTTCTTTGTATTCTTAGTACTACTCTTCCAAATTTGAGCCATGGAATCTCTTGGTACAGACATCATAGTAGTTTTGTTGGTTTTAGGATTGACCGTTACGACAATCATTGTATCTGAATTACCATGATAATCTGTTTCAGTATCTCTGACACCATTATCAGTTGTATCAACACCTAATAATAATATTGAAACTGGCTTCTTGTCACTGATTCTTGTTGAGACCGTTTTGCCATCTAAAGCTTTATAAGTCTTGCCTAAAGAATTCTGGGCTTGAGCATATAATCTAAAACCATAAGCTCCCATAACAAAAATCATCACCAAAAATACTAATCCGATGATCTTTAAAAATGGACGCTTAATCTTTCCATTATTTTCAGAAGCTAAGGCATTGTTTCGAGTTCTTTGCCTATGCTCTCTGGACATATTGTTTCTATTATTATTATCCATAAATAAACTCCGATTAATTTGCTATCTACAATAAACAGTTTCTCAATAAACTATTATAGTAGATAGATTGCAATTATACAGCTTAATTACCAGGATTAAAAATTTTCTTTTTTAATAGCCGTATTTCTAAATTATAAATTTCTGACATAATCTGTCAATTTTATTGAAAAAAATTTACTAAAATATAATGTCAAACATATAAAAAAAACTATCTCATTATTTAGAAGTTTTAATTGTATATTTCCTGTATAATCACCTTCGTAGGAGGATTTAAAAATGTCAGATGTAAATAATAATGCTAAGACGTTTAGATGGTGGAACATTGCTCTTCTAGGCTTTGCCACTGTTTGGGGTCTTAATAATGTTATCAACAACTTTGCCAACCAAGGTCTTGCTGTTGTAACATCATGGATTTTAATCATGATCTTATACTTTGTTCCATACACTTTAATGGTGGGACAATTAGGATCAGCCTTTCAAGAAGCAGGTGGGGGAGTTAGTTCTTGGGTCAAAGCTCTTTCCAATAATAAGCTAGCTTACTTTGCTGCTTGGACTTATTGGGTTGTTCATGTTCCTTATCTTGCTCAAAAGCCACAAATCATCATGGTTAGTTTAAGCTGGTTGTTCAAGGGGAATGGTTCTTTCATTAAAACAGCTTCGCCTCTTGTCGTTCAGGGTGCCAGCTTACTTATTTTCTTAGCCTTCGTTTGGCTAGCCAGCAAAGGTACAACTACTTTGAATAATTTGGGTAGTATTGCTGGTATCGCAATGTTTACTATGTCGATGCTTTTCATTATTTTAGGTGTCAGTGCTCCATTTATCACTCATGTTCAAATCGCTACACCAAATATGGGCGATATTCATACATACATTCCTAAATTTGACTTCCAATACTTTACTACGATTTCAATGTTAGTTTTCGCTGTTGGTGGTTCGGAAAAAATCTCGCCATATGTTAATAAGACAAAGAATGCATCTAAGGAATTTCCACTAGGCATGATCATTTTGGCTGTTATGGTTGCTGTTTCAGCAATTCTAGGTTCATTTGCCATTGGTATGATTGTTAATTCAAATCATATTCCAGCCGATTTGATGGCTAATGGTGCTTACCAAGCATTCCAATTCTTAGGCAATAGTTTCCATGTTGGGAACCTATTCGTTTGGGCGTTTGCAATTACTAATACAATAGCTTCTGCCGCTGCATTAGCTATTTCTATCGATGCACCTTTACGTATGCTTTTAGGCGATGCAGATAAAAAATACATCCCTAAAGCTTTGTTGAAGAAAAACAAACGTGGTATTGCTATCAATGGTTACAAAATGACTGCTGTTCTTGTTTCTATTTTAATTATCGTTCCAGCACTTGGTATCAATGGAATGAATGATCTTTATAATTGGTTATTGAATCTTAATTCCATCGTTATGCCAATGCGTTACCTCTGGGTATTCCTAGCATATATGATGCTAACTAAACAACTCGATAAATATAAATCCGATTATATGTTTGTTAAAAACAGATATGTCGGCATTGGTTTCGGTCTTTGGGCTTTTCTATTAACTGCCTTTGCATGTATCTTAGGTATGGTACCAAAGATGAATATGGCTCAAGATCCATCATCATGGTGGTTCCAATTAGCGCTTAATATCATTACCCCATTAGCATTAATTGCTTTAGGATTGATTTTACCAGCTATTGCCAAACGTACTAATACAGACGAAATTTAGATTATTTATTCTCTGCACGATAAGTAATTCAAAAAATACAGATGTTTGGTTAAAACATTGCCGTCTTCCACTACGCTAGGAATGGTCTGGAACGTGGTGGCCGGACTTGAAGCCTCTTGGCGATTCCTTCAGTCTTCAAGCTCCAGCTTTTTCTAAATGTGTTCCACATTAAGAAAAATTTCACCACTGAGACCATCCTAGCTCCGTTGCAGACTAAATAATTATTGAATGATTTGATTTTTAAATTTTCAATAAGGGTAATTCATTTACATCAACTTCAAAATATAAAAAAAGCTCAAATGACTTAATATAAATAGTCATTTGAGCTTTTTTTAATATTAATAAAATTCCACCGTTAATCTAGTCCGGAGCAAAAATCACAATTGGCTCAGCTGTAAAATTGTACTTAGTGGGTTTCCCACTTAGTACAAGACCGAGCTTGAAGACCGCAGGGCTCCAAGTCGTGTCTACAGCGTTCCAGCCAAATTGTGATTTTTGTGGAAGACGGCATCCTTATATTTTAACCAAACACCCGTATTTTTATTAAATTAATCATCATCAGAAGACGATGTTGAACTAGTATTCGAAGAGCTGGAACTTGATGAACTGGAACTAGAAGAGCTACTTGAATTACCATTAGCATCAATTTTTACATCTGGCACAGTCCCACCATAGCTTCTAATCTCATTCATAATATCGACTAATTTTTGCTTTTGATCCTCTTTATCGGAATCATTATTCTTATAAGCGCTCTTTACTTTCTGCAATTGCGAATTATATTGTGGCATTAACTTATCAACCATTGCTTGTCGTTTTTGAGCTCTCTGGGATTCAATAGATTCCCTTTCAGACTCATATTGCGCCACCTTCTTATTATCTTTGGCGGCTTGGAACATGGCCTGACTCATATTAAGATCTTTTTGCATTTCTAATATTTGTTTATTAAATTTAACTTTGGCACTTTGACGTTTAACATTAGCATTCAAATAACGAATCTTCTGAAGCTCACTTAATTTCTTATTATATTGAGACTCTTTAGTAATCTGAGACTCATTATATTTATCTATCGCCTTTTGTACTTTATCTTCTCGCTTAAACTCTTCTTTCTTAGTTAAATGATAGATAATTCGGTAATCGAGATTATAAAGACGCTGAGTATTTTTATTTTCTTGAGCTGTATTATATTTGGAAAAATTAGTATCAATAACATCTTGAATACTTGGCTTTTCACTACTTGTATTAACAGATAAATTACTACCATTGACTGTTACTGTACTTGGTTTCTTAAAATCTTTATTCTTTTCCTTCATTTGATCAACCAGATACTCACCTTCAGCTTTGAATGTTTGCATTGGCAATGACTGCTCCGTATCTGTCAAACTAGAGGGCTGATCGTTACCAGTCCAGTTAGCTATTGTAAAGTTAGGCGTCATTCCTACAAAATAAGCATCCTTGGTATTATCAGTCGTACCGGTTTTACCAGCTGTATATTTGTAATTATCTAAAGCTGCCGTTTTACCCAGGCCATCTGTAATAACTGATTGCATAGTATTGATCATCATATAACTGGCATTCTTCGTATAAACTGATTTTTTCATATGTGTATTTTGATAAATATACCGGCTGTTACTACTATCATAAATACTTGTTAAATTACTTGGATGAACGAATTGACCGCCGCGAGAGAATGAACTGTAGGCTGAAGCCATCTCAGTCGTAGTTGTTCCGTAAGTGAATGATCCAATAGCCAATCTTGGATCAGCTTTTTGAGCAGGATCCAAATTAGCAAATTCCATTTTAACAAGATCATCATAATAACTTGCTTTTGTATCAGAAGTAGCTAGTTTATAAGCTACCGTATTAATAGAATTCTCTAGAGCGTGTCTAACTGTAGTACTACCTGTATATCCGCTGTACCAGTTGTGAATAACCGGATTTCCGACTGCTGAGTCAATTACCGTACTCTGAGGCAAATATCCCCGTTCAAATGCTGGTGCATAAGCAATAATAGGCTTAGCAGTTGAACCAGGTTGACGATATCCATTTATCGCTCGATTATTTTGATCGTTTTCAGTTGTTCGCCCACCAACTATCGCTATAACGTCGCCGGTTTTATTGTCTATAACTGTACTAGCTACTTGAGGCTCTAAATTACCCTTGGCATCTCGACCTGTATAAGATTTATAAGTTTCATTGACGAGACTTTCGATTTTTTTTTGAATATCCATATCAATAGTGGTTTGAATCTTATAGCCACCATCCATCAGTTCACCTTTAACTCGTGCATATTCTTGATTATAGCTAGCATCATATGCATTCTTGTCTGCTTTATCTTTGAAGTCATATCGCATCGTAAAGCCAGATGACTTCATCAACTCTTCAGTTGCATTATAAACGGCATAATTCAAAGCATAATTATTAGAAACGTCATTATCATACTTACGTTGATTGACTTTTAATCCTAGTGGACGTTTCCGAGCTGTCTGATAGGTCTTTTTAGAAATCAAGCCACGTTGATAAAAGATATATAAAATCATGTTGCGGCGTTTTACAGTCCGCTCCGGGTATTGAACAGGATCATAATAAACTGGGTTACTAGGTATTCCAACTAGCACAGCTAATTTATCAATTGATAAATTGCTTTGTTTCTGTGAAAAGTAGTAATCAGATGCTGCACTAAACCCATATGATCCGTGGCCCATATAGACATCATTAATATAAAACTCTAAAATTTGTTGCTTAGTAAATTTTTTCTCCAACTGTTGGGCAATAACCATTTCTTTGAGTTTTCGATTTAAGTTCTGAGATTGATCTTGTAAAACAACATTTTTAACCAATTGTTGCGTCAAGGTCGATCCACCTTCAGTTCGACGATGTAACACTGTCGAAACGGTCGAACGCAGGATACCATAAGGATCGACACCGTGATGAATATAAAAACGTTGATCTTCAACGGCAACTAGTCCCTTACGAATATCAGGGTTTATCTTGCTAATAGGTGTGTAATTAGAGCTGGACTGAGCCAATTTCTTAATAACTTTACCGTTACGATCATATATAACGGTCGAATTTTTGGGATGAAAGTCAGATTTCTTTAAAACTTGACTGTAAGAATATCCATCAGCAATTGTATTTTTTATCTCATAGCCATACTTCCACCAAAAAGCACTAATACTTAATAGAATTAGTAGTACTAGAGTTAACAGTACCCACGGCCATTTTCTTCGTTTTTTAATTAATCTGTGTTCCATTTTTTTCTTACGCATAATTAGCCCCTAATTAACATAGAATGTTATTCCAGAAGAGATTTGTGACATCAAATTAGACAAGTCTGATGAACTAATTTGCATACCATTGTTATAACTTGATCCTCCAGCATAGATAAAGCCAATAGTTGACGAACTATCACTGAAATAAATTGAACTGGTTAAAGCAGAATTGTTTTTAAACCAGAAAACTGGTGTTGCTGAATTAAAGTCAGACGTACTATTTTCCGGAGAAGTAACGTTCAACGAACTCAAAGTACTATCAGTTGCATTTGAAACGTATTGTCCAAAATTACTGTTGCTGCTATCAGTAATAATTGCATCCGAACTACCAGCATCAACTAATTTCTTAATTGTATATTTCCCTGAACTAACTTGTGAACTGATGACATTAATTGAACCATTCTCAGCAACATATTTGCCACTAACTCTAGTCATCAAGGCCAAAGTATTCTTGCTTGAATTATAATAAAGCACGTTCTTGCTTGTAATTCCGGCTTGGCTCAAAGCATCTGATGCCCCGCTAGAAGAGTTGAGACTTGAAACAATATCTACGTTGGCGGGAGTATACTTTTCAGTTAAAGGTGAGTTTTTCAAGGCTTCCAACTCAGCTTTAACTGCTGCTACTCGTGAACTTTCGCCTTGATGATTGGAGAAGTAATCATCCATTTTCGTAACAGCTTCGGTCCAACGCTTTTTCACCGTCTTATTTTTTATTAATTTATAATATGTATTTACCATTGAAATCTTTTTGAAACTAAGACTACTATTGTCGGCAAGATATTTATTCCATGTCTTACTTAAATACTTATCAGCGTCTTGCGTTTGTTCATACCAAATTTAAATTGTATCTAACTGATTGCGTTGTTTTTGATAAATATCCTGGTTCTTTTCCTTTAAGAGGGTTTTATCTAAATCATTGATCTTATCGCTGTTAACATCATCACGATAATTATTTTTACCATCATAAAGATCAGCTACCTCTTTAGTACGATTTTTACGAGCTTGAACATAATCTTCCAGTTGCTGATATTTTTTTACATTGCTAGCAGTAACAATATGTCCATCGCTAACCTTGATTAGCTTGCCAATAAAATTCAAAGAATTATAATCCAAATTAGTTTTTAAAACTTCCAATTCCTTATCCTGATACTGACTAGAGATTTTGGAAGTTACGACCGCATTGACGATTCCTAGCGAAAACATAATAAAAAAGATGATGGCTGTAATAACACCAACAACGCCGGCACCTAATAGTAAATAATGTTCTGATTTAGTCTTACTCTTTAAATCTTTCTTATCTTTCATTATTTTCCCCAAAATTCTAGTTCATCTTGTATATTATATATAGTAAATTATCATGTAAATAAAGGGTGGAAATTTTGAAAAAATTAAACAAAAAATATATTAAATGGATAATAATTTTTGTCCTCTTAATAATGATTGTCACTTCATATGCCCTCAATCTGGGGAAAATAAAGGATAGAACCATCAATGGTATCGCTCAAATGACCATTCCTTTTTCCTTAATTGTTAATCCCAAGAATATCGATGAAGATATTGCTCCTAAAGCCATCAGTTTAAATAATGGCGATATGACCAAGGCCAAGCAACAAGCTATCAATCTTGTCAGCACAATCAATGATGATTATGATAATACCAAAGAATTATCATTTTTATCCAATCAACAGGAAAAAGATTTATTAAAAAAGGTTAACAAACAGTCACATCGCTATATTTTCAAAATGACACTCCTAAATTTCGGCAAGGATCTTCACGGTAAATACATTACTGTCAGTTGCAACCGTTATGATGATACCAAAACAATTGTCAGCTATCGGTATCGCTTATACCACAAAGGCGATTCAATAATTTCGGCTAAATATCTAAATTCTAAATCTAACAAATATCCACCACAATATGTTCTTGATAATATTGCTTTAGGTAAATCTGGAACAGATCAAGCTCAAGCTTTTCTCCAACGTTTAAAAACAGCCATTATTAATTCTAATCTAACAGCCACTAACGCTAATGAACCAGGTAATTTCAATCAAATTTCTATCAATCTAGGGTTGAATCCCGATAAAAGCAATTCGGGACTTTTCTTCCTAGCCAGAAATTCAAACTCTCGTGTCAGCAATTCTAGTATTGTTGGCTATCAAATTTCAGATGTACCCCGCTACACAAGGATATATTTAAAACAGTTAAGCAAGGAAGATAGTTTCTATTATACGTTAACTTTCAGTCGCAACAGTGGTCGTTTCATTAATTTTCAAAAGGGGATTATTTCTACAGACGATCAAAATAAATAATTTTCAGAAAATTCAGTACACAAATAGCCCTAATGACTAAAAAAAGTCATTAGGGCTATTTGTTTGATTACTATTAACTACTTACATTAAATTTTCAGAAATCTTTTTATTTCTTTTGTCCTTCTCTTACCAAAATGTCATCAATGATTGACTGTAAGGTAACTTGTGACATGCTTTTTTCAGCATCAGTTTGAATCTTTTGGTAGATATCAGTCAAAGTTTCTTGGATATTTCCACCAACAATACATTGTAGATTAGTTTTTTCATCTACATGAAGCAAATTAGGATTGTCCTCTAAAGCTCGATAAATATCCAATAAACTAATTTGATCAGCAGGTCGACCTAATTTAGGAGCTACTACTCCAGGCTGACTGCTTAATAAACCGGCTTTTTTCAAACGTGACATCATTCGTCGAATCAAACTGGGATTTGATTCAATACTATTGGCAATAGCCGCACTTGATAAATCGCCATCACTATATATCTCGACATAGGCAAGAATATGTACGCCATCACTTAATTTATTTGAATACTTCATTGATTGTACCTCCCAGTAATATCATAGAATCTACCTTACTTGGTTAGAGACTTAGGTGCAACTACTTTTTCAATAGCTTCAGAAATTGGTACTAATTCATGTCCCAAAACATCAGTTAAATCCGTAGTTTTTTCGTCCAATTGACCATTGCTAATACTATCTTGAATAGCAATGACAACACCAATAGTACCATCATCCATGCCGCTATCTTTCAATACTTTGGTATATTCATCATCACTGAGAGACTTAACTTCAAAATCTCCAGAAATTGCATCAGCTAAATCTCTATAAGTCCGACTTGCTCCTGAAAATTCATAAATATCCTTAGCATTTTCATTTACCAAAACCTTTACTGCGGCTTCTGAATACTCAGCTTCCAAAGCCCAGCCAACACGGCCATCGCCTGCTGAATACACAAAAGCATCGCCATTATCGGCGGCCTTTAAACTAGCAGCTTCATTTTCTAAATACCAATTGTTTCTTAAGAACGAATACTTTAGACCAGAATCTTTAATAGCTTGTTCAGTTGCTTTATGATCGGCAGCTAAAAGAGCTGTTGAATTATTGGCATGTGGGAAACTAGTATAAGCAATATAGCTCACTCCCGCTTCCTTAGCAGCTTTAACAACATTTTGATGCTGTGTCAATCTAGGAACACTTCCACCTGGCTGTGACGATACAAATAGAAGACGGTCAATACCTTTTAGAGAATTTTCAAGTTCTGCTTCATTGTCATAGTCTCCAGAACGTACCTCAACACCTTCAGGAACCATTGTTTTAGCCTTTTCGATATTACGTGCTAACGCCACAATATCATTAGTTGAAACTAATTTTACTAATTCTTTGATGGCATTCCCACCAAAAGTTCCTGTTACACCTGTAATTGCATATTTTGTCATAATTTTAGCCCCTTTTAATGTTACTTTATTATTAACTTGTGTTTCTTATTATAACAGGAGCTTTTTAACAAGCAACTATTTACTCTCAAATAAAAAAAATCAGTACAACAACCACTAAAAATGGTTATCGTACTGATATTTAGTCTTTCCAGATATCATCAACTTCAATTGTTTGTTCTCTATCTGGTCCTACAGATACTGTAGCGTACTCTACGCCTAATTGATCTTTGACAAAGTTCAAAAAGTCGGTAGCTTGCTTAGGAAGATCTGCTAGGCTCTTAGATTGAGTAATATCTTCATCCCAACCTGCAAATGATTTATAAACTGGCTTGCATTTGGCTAAAACATTCAAGTTAGCTGGATATTCATCAATGACTTTACCGTTCAATTCATAGCCAGTACATACCTTAATTTCTTTTAGACCTGTCAAAACATCTAGACAGTTCAATGACAAGTGAGTTACTCCAGCAACATTACATGAATGTTGTAAAACAACAAGATCTAACCAACCAATACGGCGAGGACGATGTGTAACTGTACCATATTCATGGCCTGCTTCACGTAAGAAATCGCCGGTTTCATTCAATTGCTCAGTTGGAAATGGACCTGCACCAACGCGTGATGTATACGCCTTAACAACACCAATTACATTGTCGATCAATGGTGCACCAACACCAGCACCAGTAGTAACACCACCAGCAGGGTTTGATGAAGTTACATAAGGATAAGTACCATGATCAATATCAAGCATGATTCCTTGTGCGCCTTCAAATAAAACATTTTTACCATTCTTCAATTCTTTATTCAAATAGGCAGATGTATCAATGACACGGTCTTTTAAATCTTGACCAATTTGATAATACTTTTCAAAAATATCATCAAAATTCATTGGGTCAGCACCGTAAATCTTAGTAAATAATTCATTCTTCTGTTTAAGATTCTCGGTTAAAAGCTCCTTAAACAATTCTTTATCAAGAATATCAGCCATTCTAATACCGACACGAGAAGCTTTGTCAGTATAAGCAGGTCCAATTCCTCGATTAGTAGTTCCTACCTTAGAATCACCTTTGGCAGCTTCTTGGAGTTTATCTAATTCAATATGGTAAGGGAGAATCAACTGTGCTCGGTTGGAAATTTTCAAACTAGAAGTATCAACGCCTTGATCATGCAAACGTCCTAATTCTTCTTGAAGAGATTCCAAGTTTAAAACAACGCCATTACCAATCACACTAGTTTTATCTGAATACAAAATACCTGAGGGTACAGATCTCAATTTATAAACATGATCATCGATATTGAGAGTATGTCCAGCATTATCTCCACCTTGGTAACGTGCAATAATGTTAGCTTCACCACTGAAATAATCGGTAATCTTGCCTTTACCTTCATCGCCCCATTGAGTACCTACTACAACAACTGTTGTCATATTTCTTCTACACCTACACTATTTAATTTTCTGGAATTGTTGCGATCGATGAAAACTTATTATAAGATTTCACGAACAATAACTTAGCCGTTCCACGAGGACCTGAACGGTTCTTACTGATAATTACTTCAACTTCACCTACATCTTGATCCTCAGGATCTTCTTGCTCATTATTGTCACCATCGCCATCTTCATCACGATAATAATCATCACGATAAAGGAAAGCAACGATATCGGCATCCTGTTCAATTGAACCAGATTCACGGATATCTGACAACATTGGTCGTTTGTCCTGACGAGCTTCAACACCACGGGAAAGCTGTGATAGCGCAATTATTGGTACATGAAGTTCTTTTGCTAATTTTTTCAAATTACGTGAGATAACAGAAACTTCCTGTTGTCTATTTTCCTGACCAGTACCTTCAATCAATTGAAGATAATCGATAATTACTAGATCTAACTGGCCACTTTCTTTCAAAAGACGCCGACACTTAGAACGAATTTCAGCCATTTTGATACCAGGAGTATCGTCAATATATACATTGGTGCGTGATAGGCTTCCCATAGCTACAACCAAACTATTCCATTGATTCTCGTCCAATTTTCCGGTTCTCAGAGCATTAGCATCAATACTACCTTCAGAACATAGCATACGGTTAACTAATGACTCAGCACCCATTTCTAGCGAGAATATGGCAACTGTAGCATTCGACTTGGTAGCAGCATTTTGAGCCAAATTTAAAGCAAAAGCTGTTTTACCAACACCCGGACGAGCGGCTAATATAATTAATTCATCTTTGTGCAAACCAGTCGTCATATCATCAAGATCTTTGTATCCAGTTGAAAGTCCAGTAACATCGCTATCTTGATCATAAAGTTTATCAATCTCTTCAAAAGAAGATTTAACAACATCAGAGATTCTTCGAAATCCTTTATGATTCCGATTTTCAGAGACATCCATGATCTCTTTTTCAGATAAATCAATAATGCTGTCGACATCGTCATCTTCTTCAAAACTCCGTTGAACAATTCCGGTGGCGGCATTGATCAGACGTCTCAAAGTTGATTTATTTTTGACAATTTTGGCATAGTAAACTGTATTAGCAGCAGTTGGAACGGCACTAGCTAACTCTGCTAAATAGCTCACGCCACCGATATCTTCTATTTGATTCAGACGATCCAGTTCATTTTGAACGGTAACAACATCAACTGGTTCCTCTTCATCATTTAAATTCATCATAGCCTGGAATACTAGTTGGTTAGCATGTTGATAAAAATCATCTGCCTCCACATATTCCATTGCTTCAATCAAAGCATCTTGACTTAGAAAAACCGCTCCTAATACGGCTTGCTCAGCATCCTTATCATTGGGCGGTATTCTTGAAGTTATATCATTATTCATTTATATCCTACTTCTTTTCAGCAACATGGACTCTGATAGTTGCCTCTACACCTTCAAACAACTTTACGGGTACATTAATGTATCCGAGAGACTTAACACCATCAGATAGAACCATCTTGTGTTTATCAACTTTAATATTATATTGCTTGTTTAATTCATCAGCGATCTTCTTAGTTGTTACTGAACCAAAAAGACGACCATCGGTACCAGCTTTAGCTAAAACTTCAACAACTGTCTTGTCATTCTCAATTTTAGTTTTCAAAACTTTTGCTTCAACTTTTTCAGCCTCATAGTCTTTGGCTTCGCGATTTTGTTCAGCCTTTAATTTAGCTACGTTAGCAGTAGTTGCCTCAATAGCCTTTTTATTCTTAATAAGGAAATTTTGAGCATATCCGTCAGCGACATTCTTTAATTCGCCTTTTTTTCCTTTTCCTCTAACATCTTCTAGGAAAATAACTTTCATAATATAAATACCCCTCTCTTAGTTCTTCTTATCAGAATCATTTAAAACATCAACTAGACGATCTTTGACTTCATCAACTGTTGCATCAGCGATTTGAGTTGCTGCATCAGACAAATGTCCGCCGCCGCCTAGTTTTTCCATAATAACCTGTACATTAACATTACCTAGACTTCGTGCCGAAATACCAATTCGACCGTCAGGACGTTTACTAATGACAAACGATGCCTCAACATTATCTAATGATAACAATGTGTCAGCTGCTTGAGCAACGATCACTGGATCATAAGACTTGTCTTCTTCGCCAAAACATACAGCCATATTACCATTAACCATGGTAATTGTTTCAATCAAATGACTCTTTTGAATAAAGGAATCAATGTTCTCTTTCAAAACGTTTTGAATAACTGTTTCGTCAGCACCAACTGAACGTAGATAACTTGCAGCATCAAAAGTTCTAGTACCAGTTCTGAGTGAGAATGACTTCGTATCAACAGTAATACCAGCCAACAAAGCTGTTGCTTCAATCTTTTCGATAGCCTTTTTGTTCTTAGGCTGATATTCTAACATTTCTGTAATCAATTCACTAGCAGACGATGCGTATGGTTCAATGTAAATCAACATTGGATTTTCTGGGAACTCTTCACCACGTCTATGGTGATCAATCACAACTACTTTATTGTTATCGCCCTTAAATAAATCCGGATTTATCGAAATACTTTGTTTAGAATGGTCAACCATGACAATCAATGTCTTAGGTGTCTTGATTGCTATAGACTCATCTGGCGTGACGATATCCTTTTTAATCTCAGGATCTTCATTGATCATGCCTAAAAGTCGACTGACATCTGAATGCAAAGTATTAGGATTAATCACAATTTTACATGGTGTGTTATTCATCATTGCAATACGTCTGATACCAAGGGATGATCCTAAAACATCCATATCTGGATGCGAATGTCCCATAACAATTACTTGATCACTATCTTTCAATAGTTCTTGTAAAGCCTCGCTAATCATTCTAGCCCGGACACGAGTTCTCTTTTCCATCGGATCAGTATTGCCACCATAGAAACGAGCTTTTTCACCAATTTCCTTAACAACAACCTGATCACCACCACGTCCCAAAGCTAAGTTAAGATTCTTTTGTGCTTCATCGTTTAATTTATGCAAATCATCGATTCCGTAAGAAAATCCCATACTTAAAGTTAAGGGAACATTTTGTTGCGATGTGTATTCACGAATAATATCCAAAACTTTGAAACCATTCTTTTCCATATCAAAGATTCGCCCTGTGTAAGCCATGATAAAGAAATGGTCGTCATCAATTCGTTTGAGGAACATCTGTTGCTCAGATGCCCAATTCGATAATTCATTAGTAATGTAATTATCCAAATTAGAAATGTCCCGATCACTCATTGACTGCGTAATTTCAGCATAATTATCCAAATAAACTTGGCCAATAACTGAGCGATTATCCTCGTAACGTTTTTCAATTTTAGAATAATGTGTAATATTCATCAAATAGATAACCTTTAACTCAGTCTGAACTTGAACTAAGTAATATTTATCATCAATTTGAATCGTTTTATTGTCAGCATGTTCTTCATCATCAATCAAACTCGATAACTCCGATGAAATGTCCTTCACATTCATGCTGTTAGATGGATCAAATCCTGTTTCTTCTACAAAGTAAGGATTTACCCATTGAATCTGCTTATCAGAATCATATAAAAGTATGCCTAACGGATACTCTACAAAACTGTTGTCTGTTCCCCGATCAATTCGATATTGCAAATTGTTAGTATACTTACCCGCTTTTTCCCCTAATAATAGGAATAAATAAACAAATAAGACCAACGAAATAATTATCAATATAGCTTGAATATATCCGGCAATAGAGCCGTGAATCAAGCCAACAATTAATATTGATATCAACATAACAATCAAAGAGACCGCCGTAAGTTGAGTTGAATGATCAACTCTCGAAAGGAAGAATTTCAGATTAGCTTTTATCTTTTTCATAATAGTCCCCTCTTAGATATACTTCTTAATTTTATCACAGCCGACTTGTTCTTTCTTAAGATATATTGCACTGAAAAACATGTAACGAAATTTGGAAAGTTGATAAGACAAAAACATCAACATCGGCGCCCTTTAGCAACGTGTTGATGTTTTTTATTCATTATCATATTTTATTGTCTTAATTTTTCGTCTGCCAAAAAATGTCATAAGAGCAGTAAAAATAATTGCTTCTAATAAGGCCATTCTTATTTCTCTCCATGTAAATAAAGTAAACCAGAGGCCTTGGCCATTCATATCAAACAGTGTACTAAATATCCATTCAAACAGAAAGAAACCAGTCCCCACACTAACGGACTTTCGATAAAATTTATCTAGAGTGGCTGTCTTCTTCTCTGCTATTACTTCCTTATTATTAATACCTGATTTTTTAAACCTAAAATAAGTTACTAAACTAATAATCGCACTTACACCTATTATTTGAATTGCCAACGTTAAATAAAAAACAGTTTCAAAATTATGAATAGCTCCTAGACTAGCTAACAAAAGCATTCCAAAATTAAAGATCATTTCAAAAATAAAAACCGCTATTACGGCCCATGTCGTCGCCTTACCTACTTCCAATTCAACATGCTCATCATAAATTCCAGCGATGCCAAAGAAATGTTTAATTAACTTTTGTTTCCATTTTTTCTTCATTCTTCCCCCTCCAAAAAAGCGTATTCAAATCCGTATCCAATGCCCAAGCCAATTTCAAACATAAATCTAACGATGGATTATATTTGTCATTTTCAATTAAATTGATCGTTTGTCGGGCCACTCCAATTTTTTCAGCAAGTAACATTTGCGATAACTTTTGTTTATTTCGATATTCACGGACATGATTCATTTACATCACTTCATCCTTTAAAAGTCATATATATTTGACATCAATAATATAACTCTTTATATATTTGTTGTCAAATATATATGACACGTTTTTAGAAAGCGGTTTCTTAAACAACTATTTATTATTACTAATTTCTACCGTACCTTCAAGTTTAAACTATTGTGCTTCATTTCTATATAAAGAAAAAGTCATTAATCATTTATCCTGATTAATGACTTTTTATCTAAATTTAGGTATAAAAAAAGATCACCCATCAGTGTGATCTTAAATTAATTAGTCTTCTGCAACGAATGGCAATAGAGCCATGATTCTTGCTCTCTTGATAGCTACAGTAAGTCTACGTTGGTTCTTAGCACTTGTACCTGTAACACGTCTTGGTAAGATCTTACCACGTTCTGAGATAAATCTCTTTAGTAAGTCTGTATCTTTGTAATCGATGTATTCGATATGGTTAGCAGCGATGAAGTCAACTTTACGTCTTCTACGTCCGCCTCTTCTTTGTTGGGCCATTATAAATTGCTCCCTTCTATATTAAAATGGTAAATCATCATCAGAAATGTCAATCGGCTTGCTTTTATCAGCAAAAGGATCGCCATTATTGTTACTGTTAGAATTGTTAGATTGATTATTGTTATTTGAATTGTTGTTACTATTATTGTAATTACTATTGTTATTGGCACTATTATTGCCATAACTATTGTTATTACTGTTAGTATTTCCGAACGGAGACTGATTTGATTGATTGGAATTATTGTTGTAGTTTGATGCTTGATTGGAATTGCCGCTACCAGAATCTCTTCTTTCACTTTCAGCTCGAGATTCAAGCAAAGAGAAGTTTTCTACAATAACATCTGTTCTGTAGACTCTTTGACCTTGTTGATTATCGTATGAACTTGTTTGAATACGTCCATCGATACCAACTAATGAACCCTTCTTAGTGAAATTAACAAAATTCTCAGCAGCTTTTCTCCAAATAGTACAACCGATAAAATCAGCTTCACGTTCGCCCTGTGAATTAGTAAACTGACGGTTAACAGCAACTGTAAAACTTGCAACTGCTGCACCATTGGCAGTATATCTCAATTCAGGATCACGTGTCAGGCGTCCAACTAAAACTACTCGATTAATCATTTAATCTGCCTCCTTATTGTTTCACGTGAAACAAAAACTAGTTTTTGCGTCTAACGATCATGTGACGAAGAATGTTATCTTCAATCTTTGAAAGACGGTCGAATTCGTTGATTGCTTCATCATTGTCAGCATCTACGTTTACAATATGGTAGATACCTTCCTTGTAATTAGCAATTTCATATGCTAAACGTTTCTTTTCCCAGTCTTTTGAGTCGATTACTTTGGCGCCGTTATCAGTAATGATCTTATCGAAACGATCGATCAATGCCTTCTTTGCGTCTTCTTCCATATCAGGTTTAATGATATAAGTGATTTCGTAATGTGCTTCAGCCATGACTGTACACCTCCTTATGGTCTAATGGTTCTAATTAAAGAACAAGGAGCATAAATTAACTACATTTTATACTCACGAAATATAATTTTAGCATAAAACCTCTCCAAATACTAGAACCAATTCTAACAAAAAAATCGTTTCTGACTGACACGCATCCCCCATCGAGGGATACATAATCAAATTACGCAGAAACGATTTTTATTTTAATTATTGTCTGAATTATCTTTATCTGATTCTTCAGTTTGATCATTAGCTACATTAGGTGCATCAGTATCTGAGTCAGTACTTGTTTCTTCATCATCAGAATCCTCAGCAACTTTCGCCATAGTTGAGACAGCTGAATCATCATCAACCTTAATCAATCTAACGCCCAAAGTTGCACGACCAGTTTGTGATACGCTTTGAACCTCAAAACGAATCATGACACCCTTGTTAGTAATCAACATGATATCTTCATCACCATCAACTACTGTTAACCCTGCAATTGGACCATTCTTTTCAGTGACGTTAGCAGTCTTGATACCTTTACCGCCACGACCCTTAATTGGATACTCAGTAACAGAAGTTCTCTTACCATATCCTTTTTCAGAGATAGTTAGAATTTCTTGACCAGACTCTGCAATAGATGAGCCCACAACATAATCTTCGTCACGTAGTTTGATACCACGAACACCAGCAGCCGTTCTTCCCATTGGACGAACATCGCTTTCTCTGAAGGTTACAGCATAGCCCTTATGAGTTCCGATAATAATAACCTTATCACCATCAGTTAAGAAGACATTATTTAACTCATCTTCGTCCTTCAATGTGATAGCTCGCAAACCAGAATGTCTGATATTAGCAAAATCATTGACTGGAGTACGTTTAACAGTTCCATATTTAGTTACAAAGAACAAATATGAATTATCTGGATCGACATCCCGATCAACATTGATGACCGTTTCAATTTTCTCGCCTTTTTCGATATTCAAAAGATTAATAACTGGAATCCCCTTAGCAGTACGGCCATATTCGGGAACTTCATAACCCTTGATTCGATAAACTTTACCAGCATTGGTAAAGAACAATAGACGATCATGTGTGGAAGTATAGAGCATTTGTTCAATGAAATCATCATCATGAACACCCATTCCTTGAACACCGCGACCACCACGATTTTGAACACGAAATTCATCAGCAGATAAACGTTTGATGTACCCATTATGTGTCAAAACGATTAAGATATTCTCTTCTTCAATTAGATCTTCATCTTCGATATTGGCAACTTCACTAGCACGGATTTCCGTTCTTCTAGCATCGCCAAATTTCTCTTGAATCTCTAATAATTCATCATAAATAATTTTATCAACACGTTCAGATTTAGCCAAAATATCTTTGTAATCAGCAATTTTAACCAAGAGTTCTTGGTATTCAGCCTCTACTTTTTCACGTTCCAAACCAGTCAAACGAACCAAACGCATATCAAGAATAGCTTGTGATTGTTTGTCAGATAGCTTGTACTTATCCATCAAAGTTTGCTTAGCAATAGCCGATGTCTGAGAACCACGAATAATACTGATGATATCATCAATATGATCCAGTGCGATTCTTAAACCTTCAAGAATATGAGCTCTTGCCTGAGCACGTTTTAATTCAAACTCAGTTCTTCTTCTAATAACAACTTCTTGATGCTTTAGATATTCAACTAAGATGCCTTTAAGCGAGAAGACCTTAGGGGTCTTACCTACAATAGCAACCATATTGATACCATAAGAAATTTGAAGCTGCGTTAATTTGTAAAGGTTATTCAAAACAACTGATGCACTCATATCACGACGAAGATCAATAACGATTCGCATACCTTCACGATCGGATTCATCGTTTAAGTCAGTGATACCTTCAATCTTCTTTTCACGAGCTAATTCAGCAATTCTTTCAACCAATTTAGCCTTATTGACCATGTATGGCAATTCTGTAACGATGATTTGTTCAGCACCGCTCTTCTTTGTCACAATATCAACTTTAGCACGAAGAATAATCGTTCCTTTACCATTCTCATAGGCTTTTCTAATTCCTGAACGGCCCATAATAATTCCACCAGTAGGAAAATCGGGTCCTGGAATTGCCTTCATCAAATCAGCTACAGTAGCATCTTTATTTCTCATCAAAATATGCAATGCATCAATAACTTCTTTTAAGTTATGTGAAGGGATATTAGTTGTCATACCAACTGCAATACCAGTAGCACCATTAACTAATAAGTTAGGGAATCTAGCTGGTAGAACCATTGGTTCTTTTTCTTCACCATCGTAGTTAGGAACAAGATCGACGGTATCTTTGTTGATATCACGCAACATTTCAACTGCCATTTTGCTCATTCTAGCTTCGGTATAACGCATAGCAGCGGGTGGATCACCATCGATTGATCCAAAGTTTCCGTGTCCATCGACCAATGGATAACGATAACTGAAATCCTGAGCCATTCTAACCATTGATTCATAAATAGCCGAATCCCCATGTGGATGATATTTTCCCATAATATCACCAACAAAACGAGCACTCTTCTTGTATGGCTTGTCAGGTGTAACACCCAACTCATTCATACCATAAAGAATACGGCGATGAACTGGTTTGAGACCATCACGGACGTCAGGTAACGCACGTGACACGATAACACTGGCAGCGTAGTCAACGAAGGAATTCTTCATGACTTCTGTCAAGTTAACATTTTCTATTCTATGATCTGCCATTAAATTGCCATCCTCCCTAATAATCTACTTCTGCATAACGTGCATTTGCTTCGATGAATTCTCTTCTAGGTTCAACTTTGTCACCCATTAACATTGAGAAAATCTCATTAGCTTCAATGGCATCATCGAGGTTAACACGATCCAATCTTCTCTTATCAGGATCCATAGTTGTTTCCCACAATTGATCCGCATCCATTTCACCAAGACCCTTGTAACGTTGGATCTTTGGTTCTGGCTTAGGTGGCAATTGTTCAACAAAG
The DNA here is from genome assembly GCF_001434585.1 of Companilactobacillus crustorum JCM 15951. Classification (GTDB taxonomy): domain Bacteria; phylum Bacillota; class Bacilli; order Lactobacillales; family Lactobacillaceae; genus Companilactobacillus; species Companilactobacillus crustorum. Next base: position 59,281 of record NZ_AZDB01000007.1, on the reverse strand, counting down.
TCATCTTTTTCTTTATCAGTATCAAAGTATCTCATCATCTTGCCTTGACGAACTTGATACAAAGGTGGCTTAGCGATATAAACGTATCCTGCATCAACAACCGGACGCATATATCTGTAAAGTAACGTTAACAATAGTGTTCTAATATGAGCACCATCAACATCGGCATCAGTCATAATAATAACTTTATGATATCTAGCTTTAGAAATATCAAAATCTTCGCCAAAGCCTGTACCCATAGCCGTAAATAACGTTCTAATTTCTTCATTAGCCAAAATTTTGTCCATTGAAGCTTTTTCAACGTTCAAAATTTTACCTCTAATTGGCAAAATAGCTTGTGTCAAACGTGAACGACCAGTTTTAGCTGAACCACCGGCAGAATCACCCTCGACGATAAATAATTCTGAAATTGCAGGATCTTTACTTGCATTATCAGCTAATTTACCTGGCAAATTACTGATTTCCAAACCATTTTGTTTTCTAGTTACTTCACGAGCACGTTTAGCAGCTAAACGTGCTTTAGTTGCTAGAGAACCCTTTTCTACGATCTTTTTGGCAATATCAGGATTTTCCATCAAATACTTGGAGAAATGTTCACTGAATAAACGATCAGTAATCGTTCTAGCATCACTGTTTCCAAGTTTTGTCTTAGTTTGACCCTCAAATTGTGGATCCGGATGCTTAATAGAAACAACAGCAGTCATTCCTTCACGAACATCTTCCCCAGACAATTTTTCAGTATCTTTCATCAATTTATTTTTATGAGCGTAATCGTTAATAACACGTGTTAAGGCTGTCTTAAAACCAACCTCATGCGTTCCACCTTCATATGTATGGATGTTATTAGCGAAAGTCATCAAATTAGTGTGGTATTCATCAGTATATTGGAGTGAAACTTCAACGGTAATACCATCCTGAACACCTTCAAGATAAATTGGCTCATCAAAAAGAACTTCTTTATCCTTGTCCATAAATTCAACATAGCTCTTAATTCCACCTTCATAGTGGAAAACTAATTTTTCGGCTGTGTCAGCGCGCTTATCAGTAAAAGTAAGTTTTAGACCTTTATTTAAGAAAGCCAACTCACGAATTCTAGTTGTCAAAACTTTATCATCATAAATTGTCGTTTCAGTAAAGATATCTGAATCAGGAACAAAATGAACTCGTGTTCCATGTTCAAATTCACCAGCGTCGCCCAAAATATGCATAGCATTGTTTACTTTGCCACGTTTAAAGTCGATACCATATCTTTTGCCGCCACGAGTAACTTCAACGTCAAGTTCGCTACTTAAAGCATTAACAACTGAAGCACCAACACCGTGAAGTCCACCAGAAACTTTATATCCGCCACCGCCGAATTTACCACCAGCGTGCAAAATTGTATAAACCGTTTCTAGAGCTGGCTTCCCAGTTTTCTTTTGAATATCAATTGGAATACCACGTCCGTCATCGGTAACTGTAATGGAGTTATCTGGTTCAACAGTAACTTCGATCCTTGTAGCGAAACCAGCTAAAGCTTCATCAATACCATTATCAATAATTTCCCAAACAAGATGATGTAAACCTTGTTTACTTGTAGAGCCGATATACATACCAGGACGTTTACGAACAGCCTCTAGTCCTTCAAGAACTTGAATTTGACTCGCGTCATATTCTTCGACTTTTTCTTCTTTCTTTTCCAGCTCAGCTTTTCTGTCTTCAGCCATTAAATCTCCTCCTGTTGAACTTTGCCATTAGTAATATTTAGAATATTCGGATCTTTAACTAATTCCGGATCAACATCATCAATTGAAGTTGTCGTTATAAAAGTCTGAATTCCCTTTTTTATTGACGACAACAGATGCGTTTGTCTCTTATGATCCAGCTCAGATAAAACATCATCCAATAATAAAATTGGATAATCGCCCACCTGATCCTTAATTAATTCGACCTCAGCCAATTTCAGACTCAAAGCCACAGAACGTTGCTGACCTTGAGATCCAAAATCTTGAACATTTTTTTCATTAACAAGGAATTTAATATCATCCCGATGAGGTCCAAACAAAGTTACGCCACGCTGGATCTCTCGTTGATAGTTTTTTTTGAAATTATCTTTGAAAGTATCATAAATATTTTCAAGAGATTTTCCATCAGTACTGAAAAAAGTATTGTAAACAATTTTCAGTTTTTCATTGTCCTCTGTAATGTTTGCATGAATTTTTTCAATATGAGTTTGCAATTTTTGTAAAAATTGTAAGCGTGAAAAAACAACTTCCGCACAATAGGCTGAAAATTGATCGGACAAAACGTCCAAATAAATCATATCTTTGGCTTGATGATGCTGAAGTTTTTTCAAATAAGCATTACGTTGTTTTAATACTGAACGAAACTGGCTCATTGTCTTCAAATATTGAGCTGACATTTGACCAAATTCCATATCAATAAATTTACGTCGAATTCCAGGATTACCCTTAACAATTGATAGATCCTCCGGAGAAAAAAGAACAACATTTAAATTCCCAATATAACTTGATAATTTACGTTGTTCTAAATTATTCAATTTGGCTTTTTTTCCAGATTTACTAATAACCAAATCCAATTTCAGACGACTGGAATTATCTTTGATCACTGTTCCCGAAATTCGAGCAAATTCACTGCCCCACTTAATTAAATCCTTGTCATTCGATGTTCGATGGCTTCTTGTTAAAGCTAAAAAATACATAGCCTCTAATAAATTGGTCTTGCCTTGAGCATTTTCTCCCAAAAAAACGTTGATTGCAGGTGAAAAATTAACATCTAAGGATTCATAGTTGCGATAATTTTGAAGTTTTAATTCTTTAACAAACATTTATTCAATTTCAAATGTTTGATCGCCAACAACTACAACATCTCCTAAGTGTAATTTTTTACCACGACGATCTTCAGGACTGCCATTAACCAAAACTGAATTTTCTCTGAGGAACCATTTAGCTTGTCCGCCAGTGGCAATAACGCCTTCATCTTTTAGTAGTTGACCTAAAGTAATAAATTCAGTTTCTAGTTTAATTTTTTCAGACATAGTTAACACCCTATTTATTAGATTTATCCATTAATGACATAGTAATATTATAGTTGTTTTCACAATAAAAGACAACTCAAAACGAAATCTCAGGCGTTTTGAGAAATTTTTTAAACAATGAGTATCCACCCACTAAAATAACCTAAAAAAGTCCAAAAGCTAAATTACGGCGTTTAAATATATAATCTAAAAAAAAATAGACCGAACCGAAGTTCAGTCTATTTAGACTATTTCACATTAAAATGTTCGTACTGGAGTAATAAGTTGAACAAAGTTATCACGATTTTCGACTGGTCTTAAAGTAAATGGATGCAATGGAGAAGTAAAACTCATTTCGATTGAAGCGTTACTTCCGAACGATCTCAAAGCATCTTTCAAATAATCAGGATTAAATGAAATCTCCAAGTCGTCTCCTTCAAGATTGTCAAAATCAAGAACTTCTTCAACAGTACCAACTTCTGGTGAATTTCCATAAAGCGTGGCTTTTTTATCAACAGCCTTGATCTCTAGTTTAATAACATTGTTGCGACTTTCATGAGAAAGCAATGAAGCACGCTCAACAGATGCTAACAATTTTGAAGAATCAAATGTAAGACGTGTATTAGATTCATCAGGAATTAAACGGTCAGTTTCAGGATAACGACCATCAAGTAGTCGTGAATAGAACATAATATTGTCAAAACTGAATAGAACTTGATTTTCAGAAATCGACATTGAAATTTCCTTGACAGAGTCGCTGATAGTTCTAACTAATTCAGTCAAACTCTTTCCTGGAATAATCAAATTATAATCTTCATCACTAGTGATATTAATTTTTCGTTGTGAAAGACGATGGCTATCAGTAGCAACAGCTGTTAATCCTTCACTCGTAATTAAGAAGTTGACACCAGTTAGAACAGGACGACTTTCTTGAGTTGAAACAGCAATAACAGTTTGATTAACAACTTCTTTAAAAACATCTGTTGGCAAAACTAATTGATTATCTGTCTCTACATCAGGAAGATGTGGATAATTTACAGCATCAAGTCCGTTAATCGTAAATTCTGAAACACCTGATTTAATCAAGGTTTGATTGTTATTCAAAACCTCTAGTTCGAAATTGTCACCAGGAAGTTTTTTAATGATTTCGTTAAAGAATCTAGCTGGTAAAACAATCGAGCCAGTACTTTCAATTTTTAAATCGTTATCTGAATCTTCTTTAGAAATAAAAGCAGTAATTGAAATATCAGAATTGCTACCAGTAATAGTTAAACCAGATTCAGAAAGATCTAATTTCATTCCTGTCAAAATAGGAATAGTTGTTTTTGTAGAAATTGCTCGTTGAACATTGCTAGTTTGGTTGATGAATTTTGATCGATCAATAGAAAATTTCATAGGTAACTCCCTTTTTTATTTAATTAATATAAAGATAGAAGTAGTAGTAGGCACTGTGAAAACTGTGGATAACTATTCTAACACTAGACAAGATAAGAAAAATTCATGTTATTAACAACTGTGGATAAGTTTGGGAAAAACTCAAAGTTATAAACATGTTAATTTCTGAGGTCATCTTTTAGTTCGTTGACCGAGCGTTTTAAATCTTCATCTTTAATGACTAATTCTGATATTTTTTCGCAAGAATGCATGACAGTCGTATGATCTTTGCCCCCGAATTCCATACCAATTTGTGGTAGAGATCTGTCAGTCATTTCTCGTGCTAGATACATCGCAATCTGTCGTGGTACAACAATTGATTTAACACGTTTCTTTCCCTTAAGATCCTGGATTGAGACGTGATAATACTTAGCCACTTTATTTTGGATCTTGGCGATAGAAAGTCCCTTTTTATCATTAGATAATTTGAAGACTTTCAGAGCATCAGCAGCTACGGATTTAGTAATGTCAGTATTTTTAGTCGTCGAATAAGCCTGAACGCGAATAAGTGCGCCTTCAAGCTCACGGACGTTAGTATCAACTTGAGCAGCAATGTAAGAAAGCGTGTCATTGGGAATTTCCAAATGTTCAGCTTTAGCTTTGTTGCGCAAAATAGCAATTCTAGTTTCAAGGTCTGGCGCAGTGATGTCGGCCGACAAACCACTGGTAAATCTTGAAACTAGTCTAGCCTGTAACTTAGGAATTTCGTTTGGCAAACGATCAGATGTCATTACAATCTGTTTGCCGTTTTCGTATAGCTCATTAAATGTATGGAAAAACTCTTCTTGTGTTCCCTCTTTTTCAGCGAAGAATTGAATATCATCTATTAATAGTAGATCGACGTTTCGGTATTCTTGTCTGAAGTCATCTTGAGTGCGCATCTGGATTGAGTTAATGAAGTCATTGGCGAAAGTTTCACTGGTAACGTATTTAACTTTGGCTAATGGGTCTAGTTTAATCATTTGATGTCCGATTGCTTGCATTAAATGAGTCTTTCCTAAACCAACGCCACCATAGATAAATAGTGGATTGTAAACCCCGCCGGGGTCTTCAGCTGCAGCTAGAGCTGCAGCATGTGCCATTTGATTACCGCTACCAACAATAAATGATGAAAAAGTGTATTTAGGATTCAAATGAGAATTATGAAATACATGTTTTGGTTGAGCCGATTCGGTTGTCGTCTCTACTTGAGGAGTGATTGTTTGCTCCTCTTTTTTTGTATTATCTTCATCATTTTCAATTATTGGATTAAGTTCAATTCCGTTTAATTCATATGAGTAAATAGCAATTTTTTCGGTATAATTTCGTTCCCAATAATCTTTATGCAGTTTGGTTGGAACAGAAATATAAATGTTATTTCCATCAATGTATAAGGGATTAGCACTTTCAACCCAAGTCGAATAACTAACGGAAGTTAGTTGGGATCGAAGTTTATTCGTAAAGTAATCCCAAAATTCAGTTAGTTTTGGATCAGTTGAGTTATTTAGATTTTGCAATTATTTCCCCCCAATCTTTAAGTTGTGGATAAGTTTTTCCCTAAAATGACATTCTATAGTTTATCATTCTAGTAACTAGTTTTCCACAGAACACACGTTTAAATTTTAAGTAAATAACACAAGGTGGTTTCTATATTCACAGGTTTGTGGAAAAAAAGAGACTGTATAATTTATCAACATAGTTATCCACAATTAACAGGCTGAAAAAAGCCTTTATTTCGGGTGTTACATATAAAAAACAAGAATTCAACAGGTTCTGTGGAAAACTAAAACACAGTAAAAAACATCGTTGGAAAAGTTTGTTCATTGTCCTGTGGAAAAAAATACTTGTCAAAAGCTTGCACAATTTATCCACAAAGAAGATTGAGAAAAACTTTCTAAAAGATTTGACATTAATAGGAAATTAGTTATTTAAAAAGTTGGCATAACATGATATTATAGTTAAGCAATTGTCTGAAGAAGTTTATATTTTAAAGATAAAAAAAGTCAGGAGGTTTATTGATGACTACAAAGAGAACATATCAACCAAAGAAGCGTCATCGTGAACGCGTCCATGGTTTCATGAAAAGAATGAGTACAAGTAATGGTCGCAAGGTTCTAGCAAGACGTCGCAAAAAGGGCAGAAAAGTATTATCAGCTTAGTTTTGAAGGATCACTAAACATTTTGGTGGTCTTTTTTTATTACAAAACGAGAGTAGTCTGGTGACATATGAGAAAAAGCTATCGCATAAAAAAAGAAAATGAGTTTCAATATGTCTATTCCAACGGTCATTCTGTAGCTAACCGTAATTTTGTGTTGTACAAAATGCCCAAGGAAAGTCAAAAGCACTGGCGGGTTGGATTGTCAGTAGGTAAGAAGGTTTCACATACAGCAGTAGGACGCAACCGTATTAAAAGATATGTTCGCCAATCATTGTTGGAATTAAAACCTGAGATTCCTGCGGAATTAGACTTTTTAATCATTGCAAGAAAACCAGCAGTGGATTTGGATATGTTTGAAACAAAGAAAAATATTGTACATTTGTTGAAATTAGGTAAAGTATTAGATTAGAGTAAAAAAATATAATTAATAGGTGCAAAAGTGAATAAGAAAAGCTTAAAGAAATACATAGGTATCGCTCTGTTACTTAGTGTTGTCTTGGTTTTAGCTGGATGTTCAAACCTAAACGAGCCAATTACAAGTAATAGTACTGGATTTTGGGATCACTATATTTTGTACAGCTTCTCAAAATTTATTCTTTGGTTAGCTTCATTAGTTGGTAATAGTTATGGCTGGGCTATTGTGATTTTCACAATTATCGTGAGAGTTATTCTATTGCCGCTTAACTGGTTCCAAATTAGAAGTATGAATAAGCAGATGAAGATCCAACCTCAAATGCAGGAACTTCAAAAGAAATATTCAGCTAAAGATGTTGATACTCAACAAAAATTACGTGAAGAGACACAAAAATTATATAGTGAAGCCGGCGTTAATCCAGTTGCTGGATGTTTGCCATTGGTAATTCAATTACCAGTTATGTTTGCCTTATATCAAGCTATTTATAAGACTACACAATTGCGTAATGGTAGTTTCTTGTGGATGCAACTTGGTAAGGCTGATCCATATTACATTATGGCTATTTTAGCGGCTGTATTTACTTTCTTGAGTACTTACATCTCAAGTTACTCACAGCCAACGCAAAATTCGACGACAAAGATCATGACGTGGGTTATGCCAATCTTTATCTTCGTGCCAGCTTTAACGTTCCCATCAGCTATTACAATTTACTGGGTAGTAACTAATGCGTTCCAAGTTCTTCAGACATTGGCTTTCCAAAACCCATTCAAATATCGTCGTGAAAGACGTGAAGCTGAAGAGGCTGAGAAAGAAAAAGAACGTCGTCTTAGAAAAGCTAAGAAACGAGTTTATAAAAATCGTAAATAATTGACAATCGCTAAAAATCTAGTTAAGATGTTTTAGAAATTGTTCATATAATTTATATAGAAAAGTAGTCAAGGTGCTTTTCCGTCAAAAATTGGCGGATTATGCACTTTTTTTATGCTCAAAATTTGAGAAGGGAGTTTTATTATGGCAGGTTCAGTAACTGAATACGATACGATTGCAGCCATTTCAACGCCTCCTGGGGAAGGTGCTATCTCTATTGTTCGTTTGTCTGGAGATCAAGCTGTTGAAGTCGCTAAGAGGATTTTTAAAGGACGAGATTTAGCAAAAGTTGCTAGTCACACAATTAACTACGGTCATATTATAGATCCAGCAGATGGATCATTGATTGATGAGGTAATGGTTTCGGTTATGCGTGCACCAAAGACTTTTACACGAGAAGATGTAGTTGAAATAAATACCCATGGGGGTATAGTTGCAACCAATAAGGTTCTGCAATTATTGCTAGGTTATGGTGCTCGAATGGCCGAACCGGGCGAATTTACGAAGAGAGCTTTTTTGAATGGTCGAATTGACTTAACTCAGGCTGAATCTGTTATGGATTTGATTCGAGCTAAGACTGATAAGGCTATGCAAGTTGCAGTTAATCAATTAGATGGGAATTTGCACCATTTGATTTCTAATTTGCGTCAAGAAATTTTGGATTCGTTGGCTCAAGTTGAGGTTAATATTGATTATCCTGAATATGATACTGATCAAATGACCACTAAAATGTTGTTGGAGAAGGCAAAAACTGTTAGTACCAGTATTGATAGTCTGTTAAAGACTGCTGATAGTGGTGAAATTCTTCAACATGGATTGGCTACAGCAATTGTTGGAAAACCTAACGTTGGTAAATCAAGTTTGTTGAATCGTCTCTTGGATGAAGATAAGGCGATCGTGACAGATGTTGCAGGAACTACCCGTGATGTTGTTGAGCAATATATCAATATTGATGGAGTGCCATTGAAATTGATCGATACTGCTGGTATTCGTGATACTGACGATAAAGTTGAAAAAATTGGTGTCGAACGTTCTAAGAAGGCTTTGCAGGGGGCTGATTTAGTTATTCTGGTACTTGATTCTAGTCGTGAATTAGAAGATGACGATTTGGAATTATTAGATGCTACTGCGGACAAGAAACGAATAGTTATTTTTAATAAAAATGACTTGATGCCCGTTATAACGCCTAATGCGGTTGTTCAATTGAAGGCTGATGATATAATTTTACAAACTTCAGCCATTAAGAATGATGGAATTGAAACCATTAAGCAAACAATTAGCAAAATTTTCAATTCAGGAATTGAAGATAACAGTAACAATGTCATTATCACGAGTGCTCGCCAAGCAGGATTGCTTCGTAAAGCTAAAAATAGCTTAAATGATGTCATTTCAGGAATTGAAGCAGGAATGCCTATCGACCTTGTTCAAATCGATATGACGGCCTGCTGGGACACTTTAGGAGAAATTACGGGTGAAAGTTATCAAGATGAATTGATCACGCAATTATTCTCACAATTCTGTTTAGGAAAATAAATAAATAGGTGAAAAGATGGAAATTAAGGAATTTGATTCAGAAACTTATGACGTTATTGTTGTCGGAGCCGGCCATGCTGGCTCAGAAGCGGCATTAGCGGCTGCCCGAATGGGTGAAAAGACTTTATTAATAACTATTAATTTGGATATGGTTGCTTTTATGCCATGTAATCCATCTGTTGGTGGTCCCGCTAAAGGAATCGTTGTCCGCGAAATCGATGCTTTAGGTGGAGAAATGGGTCGAAATATCGATAAGACCTATATTCAAATGAGAATGTTGAATACTGGTAAAGGTCCAGCGGTTCGTGCTTTGCGTGCTCAAGCTGATAAAAATATGTATCATCGCGTTATGAAAGATGTTTTGGAAAATGAACCTAATCTAACTTTGCGTCAAGGAATTGCTGAAAAGTTAATCGTTGAAGATGGTGTTTGCCAAGGTATCGTTACAGCAACTGGAGCAAGATATCATGCTAAGTCAGTTGTTTTGACTGCTGGTACCTCTTCACGAGGCAAGATTATTATTGGAGAATTGATGTACTCATCTGGTCCTAATAACAGTATTCCTTCAATTAAGCTATCAGAGGATCTTGAAAAACGTGGCTTTAAGCTTACTCGCTTTAAAACTGGTACACCTCCACGAGTTAACAAAAATACGATTGATTTTGATCAAACAATCGAACAACCTGGCGATAAGGAACCAAATCACTTCTCATTCGAAACGCCAGATTCAAATTATCTTCAACATCAAATTTCTTGTTGGATGACTTATACTAATGCTGATACACACAAGATCATTCGTGATAACCTAAATCGTGCTCCAATGTTTTCTGGTGTTATTAAGGGTGTCGGTCCAAGATATTGTCCATCTATTGAAGATAAAGTTGTTCGTTTTGCTGATAAGCCAAGACATCAAATTTTCCTTGAGCCAGAAGGTAAGGATACTCAAGAATATTATGTTGGCGATTTTTCAACTTCTATGCCAGAAGAAATTCAATTGAAAATGTTACATTCAGTTGCAGGATTGCAAAATGCTAAACTAATGCGTCCAGGTTATGCAATTGAATACGACGTTATCGAACCATGGCAATTGAAATTAAATCTTGAGACAAAGATTGTTAAAAATCTCTTTACAGCTGGTCAAATGAACGGTACTTCCGGATATGAAGAAGCTGCTGGACAAGGAATTATGGCTGGTATCAATGCTGCTTTGCGTGCCCAAGGGAAAGATCCATTTATTCTTCGTCGTGATGAAGCATATATTGGTGTTTTGATTGATGATCTTGTAACTAAGGGAACAAATGAACCATATCGTTTGTTAACGAGTCGTGCTGAATATCGTTTGATTTTGCGTCATGATAATGCTGATCTTCGTTTAACTGATTATGGTTATAAGTTAGGCTTAATTAGCGATGACCGTTATAACGCATTCAAAGAGAAGTGGGCTACAATTAAAGAAGAATTAGACCGTATCTCTCACAAAATGATTACTCCTAAGCAAGCTTTGCCTTTCTTAAAAGCCCATAATTTAAAGCCATTAAAAGATGGTGTTTTAGCTGATCATTTCTTGAGAAGACCGGAAGTTCATTACAGCGATATTATTGAAATGGTTGGTGCTGCAGACTATCCAGTTGATCGTCGTGTGGCAGAGCAAGTTGAAATAGCTACTAAGTATGATGGCTATATCAAGAAAGAAAAGATGCGAATCGAACGTCTTAAGAAGATGGAATCGAAGAAGATTCCTGATCGCATTGATTATACTAAGATCGATAGTTTAGCTACTGAAGCTGTTCAAAAGCTAAGTAAAATCAATCCACAAACTATTGCGCAAGCAAGTAGAATCAGTGGAGTAAATCCAGCTGATATTGGAATTTTGAGTGTTTATATTGAACAAGGAAAAATTGCTAAGGTACCTGCTGAAAATTAGTTTTTAAGTATGTACCGTTATGTATAAAAAATAAGTATATTTGGCGTAAGACCGTAAATTCAGTAACATGATGAATTTACGGTCTTTTTTAATGAATTTAGTTTTATTTATCACTTTATAAATGAAATTAAATATCCGTTATAACGATCTTTTTAAAATAAATATATTTTGTAGAGTTTGATTAAGAATCAAAATCAGATGATTGTGACCAAGAACTTAGCAAATAAAAAGTTTTAAAGCTACAAATTAGAAACAATAAAGAAATAATTATACAAAAATTTATAAAATATTTGTAACTTACGAACTATTATAAAAATAATGTTGACATTATTCGTAATTAGATGGTAACTTATGATTATTAATTGATTTAGAAAGGTTGAGCATCTTTGAAAAAACGTGCAGTTTTGTTTCTATTGCCAGGATTATTATTGATATTTATTTTGTTGATATATCCTGTCATTCGAATGTTTATTCCAACATTCACTGGGGGACAAACAATTTTTAGTAATTACCAATCATTTTTTTCAAGTGAAAATAATGTCCAAATCATTTTCCGAACATTATTCATTGCTGTAATGACTACTTTAGTAACTTTAGGGTTAGGTTTGCCAACTGCTTATTGGATATCTAGGTTAAGCGGTCGATGGCGTAAGATTATAAGCATTATTGTTTTATTTCCAATTTTAACCAATGCTGTTGTTAGAAATTTTGCTTGGATTATGATTTTGGGAAAGAACGGAGTAATCAATAACTTTTTGATGAAAATGCATATTATTAGCTCTCCGCTAACCTTGTTATATACCAACCTAGCAATCATCATTGGTGCAGTTTACTTGTTTTTGCCAATCATGATAACTTCATTGGTTAGTTCCTATACACAGTTAAATAGCGAGATAGAAGAAGCAGCTGAAGTTTTAGGATCACGTCCTATAGTTGTCTTTTTCAAAATAATTATTCCGCAAATTTCAGTTGGGATTTTTACAGGTTCAATTTTAGTATTTGTCGGTGCTTTAACTGCATATACAACACCACAACTTTTAGGTGGAAACAAAAATATGGTATTGGCAACTTTGCTACAGCAACAATCTATTACATTAGGTGATTGGACCAGTGCCAGTGTAATTGCAATTGTTCTTACCGTTATAGCTTTTATAACGATGATTGCGTTGAACTGGGTTTCAAAGGTTATTGATCGGAGAAATAGTCATGAAATCAAAAATTAGATTCTCATCCATAGTAGGATTCATCGTTCTATTGTTATTGATACTACCGTTAGCAATGGTTGTGGTGACATCGTTTGGAACAGAAGCAACAATTTCTTTTCCTATTAAGGGATTTACATTCGAATGGTATCACAATCTTTTTCAACAGCCAGATTTTGTTGATGGAATGAAAATGAGTTTTATCGTAGCCATAATCGCTTCTTGTTTGGCTCTATTGGTTGGAATACCAGCGGTTTATGCTTTAACTAGATTTCAGATTCATCGAAGAAACTGGTTTCAAAACATCTTTTTGAGTCCTGCATTGATTCCAGAAATTGTAATTGGTTTTGCCCTTTATCAAACTCTAGTTATTAGTTTTGGATTACCTTTATTCATAAGTTTATTAATTGGACATTTTCTCTTGTGCTTGCCATATGTGATTCGTTTATTGACGGCAGGAATGCTGGATTTGGATAAAAGCATTGAAGAGGCAGCGTGGATGGTTGGCTATAACAAAGTCATAACTTTTTTCAAAATTGTTATTCCTAATATCAAACAAAGCATTATGGCTGCGTTCATTTTATCGTTTATCAATTCGTTCAATAATATTCCAATTACGTTATTTATGAATGGACCGTCTTTGAATATGCTACCAACTTCGATTTTAAATTATCTAGAAAATAATTATGATCCGACAGTTTCAGCGGTTTCAGTAATTTTAATGATAATTACTGCTGCTTTGATGATGATTGCTGAGAAGTATTTGGGATTAAATAAACTAGTCTAGGAGATTATCGTGGCACAAATTAAAATTAATAATTTATCGCATTCGTATCAAAAAAATAAGCAAATTTTGAAAGATTTGTCGTTGGATATTCACGATGGGGAACTGTTATCCATCCTAGGGCCAAGTGGTTGTGGTAAGACAACAATGTTGAGATTAATATCTGGGTTATTGCCTATGCAGGAAGGTTCAATTATCGTGGCCGGAGGGGATATCTCTAAAGTTCCTGTTTATAAAAGAAATTTTGGAATGGTTTTCCAAAGTTATGCGTTATTTCCTCATATGACTATTTTTCAGAACGTTGCTTTTGGATTGAAACGTAAAAAATTATCCAAAAGTGAAATTTTTGAAAAAACTCTAAGTATTTTGAAAACAACTGGATTATTAGATTTAAAGGATCGTATGCCAAATGAACTTTCGGGTGGACAACAACAACGAGTTTCATTAGCTAGAGCATTGGCAATCAATCCGGATGTTCTACTGTTGGATGAGCCTTTAAGTAACTTAGATGCAAAATTAAGAATTGAAATGCGTGAAGAAATCAGTCGTTTACAAAAAAAGATGAAAATGACAACTATTTTTGTAACTCATGATCAAGAAGAATGTTTTGCGATTTCTGATAGAGTTGCGGTTATGAATCATGGAAAAATCGAACAACTGGATACGCCACAAAATATTTTTCGACATCCCAAGACAAAGTTTGTTGCAGCTTTTGTTGGCTATGAGAATTTTGTACCTAAGCAATGGGCTAAAGAACATAACTGGCGTTATAACGATATCATTTCCGGAAGCCAATTAACTATTAGGCCAGAGAAAATTGAACTGGGATCGAATGAGAATATTTTAAATGGAAAAGTTTTAGTAAAGAATTTTCTGGGCAACAATTATCAATACATTGTTGAAACTGAATTAGGTCGAATGAAAGTTGATACTCAACAAGAAAATTATGAAATAAATGATGATATTGGTTTGAGTTTTTCTGAAAAATCATTGATTGAATTAGAAGACGGGGATTAAATATGAAAAAAAATACAAAGATTTTCACAATTGTAACAACTCTTTTAGCTATGTTGGTTATAGCTGGATGCAGCAATAATAAAGGGGCCAGCAAGCAATTGACAGTTTCAACTTTTGGACTAGCTACTAAACAAATGACTAGGGATGTTTTTACTCCATTTGGTAAAGATAATAATTTGACAGTCAAAAGTCAGTTTGGTGATAGCTCTTCGAGGTTCACTCAAATTTCTCATAATCCTAATTCAGGAGTAGATGTAATTGAGTTGGCACAGAACAATGCTGTTGCTGGTAATAACAAGAATACCTTTAAAAAATTAGATTTTAGCAAATTAAAGAATTTTAAATATCTATCTAAAGATCAACAGAAATTAGCTAAGGAAACCAATAGTGTTCCTTACACAGTTAACAGCATTGGGATAATTTATAACCCTAAAAAAGTTGGTAAAATCACTTCTTGGGATCAACTTTGGGATAAAAAATTAGCTAATAAGATTGCAATTCCTGATATTGCAACAACATTTGGACCTGCAATGGTTTATATTGCAAATGAGCATTATCAAAATACTCAGGTGACATCTAGTTTTGTCGATAATGGCAAAGTCGATGAAAATCAAGCATTTAATCAATTAAAGGCACTAAAACCAAACGTGGTAAAAACCTATTCTAAATCATCTGATCTGGCTAATATGTTTAAATCTGGTGAGATCGATGTAGCAGTTGTTGGCGACTTTGCTGTTGGCATGATAAAAAATGCTGCGCCTGATGTGGACTATGTAGTACCCGAATCTGGAACTTATGCTAATTATGATACAGCATCAATTCTCAAAAATAGTAAGAATACAGATGCAGCATATAAGTACATTGATTATCGAATCGGCAAGGCATCACAAGCTAAGGTTGCTGAAAAGAATTCATTGAATAATGCGCCTACCAACAGCTCAGTAACGTTGAAGGATCCACAATACATGACATATGGAAAAGTTGCTAAACGTGCTAAGATGATCGATTTTAATTATGTAAATAAACAATTGCCATCATGGATCAAAAAATGGAATCAGACTATGAATTAAGGGATGTAGAATATGCAAGTTGATACGTTAATAAAGAATGGCCAAGTTTTTAATACCTTTTCACAAAAGTTTGAAAAAAAAGATATTGCTATTGAATCGGGTAAAATTTTAATGGTAGCCAAAAATCTGGATTTTTCGGCAAAGAAAGTTATTGATGCTAAAGATAAATATTTGATTCCGGGATTGATTGATTCACACATGCATATTGAGAGTTCAATGACCGATCCAGCAAATTTTGGAAATGAAGCACTTAAATTTGGAACAACGACAGTTATCGCTGATGCCCATGAAATTTCTAATGTTGCTGGAGTTAAGGGATTAAAAGATTTTATGGCTCAAAAAAGTTTGATCGATGTCTTTTATGCTTTACCGTCCTCGGTTCCTTCGACCAAACCGGATATGGAAACAACTGGTGGCATCATTGGACTTCCTGAAACGAAAGAAATGTTACAAGATCCCAGAATTATTTGTTTGGGTGAGGCAATGAACTTCAAAGGAATCGTTTCAGAACCAGATTCACTAATTCGAAAGATTATCGATCTTTGTAAAGAAATGCGTCCTACGATGCCTTTAGAAGGACATTGCCCTCAATATTCAGGATTAGATTTAGCTAAGTTTGCTGCTAGTGGGATTACTTCTGACCACACTTATCAAACGCCTGACAGTATTGTCGAAAGAATCAATAATGGGATGTTTATCCAATTTCAAAAAAAATCCATGTCTCCAGAAAATATGCAAACAATTATTGATAACGATTTTTATGAATACGCCGCCTTTGTAACCGACGATGTAATGGCTGATGATCTAGTTAATGGTCATCTGAATGTCATTGTTAAAGAAGCGATTGATATGGGCATGCCGGTTGAAAAAGCCATCTATATGGCAACTTATACTCCAGCTAGAAGAATGTCTTTGAATGACCGTGGAGCCATCGCACCAGGTAGAGTAGCCGATTTAATATTTTTGAATGATCCTCAGAAATTTGAAATCGATGATGTTTATAAAAATGGTGTTTCAGTTAACAATTTGAAACCTATGCAAGCTCAATTTCCCGAATATTTAAAACAATCAGTTCATGCTAAAAGAATTACTAAAGATGATTTATTAATAAAAAGTAATCATGAGTCAGAGTTAGCTAATGTGATTGAGATAAATTCTAAAGGTACTTTTACCAAGAAAGTTCAAATCAGATTGCAAGTAAAAGATGGCAATGTTGAGTGGCAGGCAGCTGGATTGTCCCTATTGATGATTCAAGAAAGGTATGGAAAGAATGGCAATGTGGTTTTTGCTTTTGTAAAAAATGCTTTGAATCAAAAAGGTGCAGTTGGATCAACCTGGGCTCATGATCATCATAATTTAATGGTAATGGGAACAGATATTGACTCTATGGTAAAAGTTCAACATCAAATATTAGCTGATCAAGGTGGCTACGTTATTGCTAAAGAGGGTAAAATAACCGCCAATGCTCCGTTAACAATAGGCGGAATTATTAGTGAAGAACCCATTGAAAAGCTGGCATTGGAATTAAAAGCAGTTAGAAAAGGCATGCAGGATCTTGGATATAAAAACTTTAATGAGATTATGTCGTTCTCAACTATTTCATTGCTGGTATCTCCTGTGTTGAAGATTTCTGATAAAGGGATGTTTGATGTAAAAACACAGATTAGGGTTCCTTTGTTTGAATAAAGTTTGATTTACCATAAATTTGTAAGAAAAAGAGATAATGACAGTATGTAAAGTCATTATCTCTTTTTATCAACTGATAAACAAAATTAAACAACCGTTATAACGCCACAGAAGGATAACAAGACTAGATATTCTAAAAGAATTATTACTAATGTTATAATCGACCCATCGAAAGAAGAGGGAAACTATGACAATTAGACATAAAAATTATATTCCGGATAATATTGAAGTTATTGGGGCCAATGCTAATAACCTTAAAAATATCAATGTCGATATACCTTTGAATTCTTTTGTAGCAATTACAGGTGTATCAGGTTCGGGCAAATCATCTTTGGCAATGGATACTGTCTACGCTGAGGGAGCTAGAAAATATCTTAATGCTTTATCAACCTATACTAGAAGAAGAATAACTCAAATGGGGCGTTCGGATGTTAAGGACATCAAGAATCTACCTTCTACGATTGCTTTGCGTCAACGTCCAGTTGTACCTGGAGTTCGTTCGACTGTAGGAACAATGACCGAAAGCTTGAATATCTTGAGATTAATGTTTTCTCGGTTAGCTTCAGTTGTTTGTCCTAATGGACATCGTTTGAAGCCCACTTTGAAAATATCTGAGGTGATGGATCTTCCCACTTCTGATGAAGATATGGGTATGATGACCTGTCCTGTTTGCGGAGCTAAGTTTATGACCTTTAGTGCCGAGGATTTTGCTTTTAACTCTGATGGTGCTTGTCCCACTTGTCAGGGAACTGGTTTTTTGAAAGAAATTGAAATTGATAAAATCATTCCTGATAAAAATTTGTCGATTGACGATGGTGCCATAAGATCCTGGAATTTACCTGGGCGAACTCTTCAAAAAGATATCATCAAGGAGTTAGGAGTCAGAACTGACGTACCATTTAAGGACTTAACGGCCAAGGAAAAAGAAATTGTTGTCAATGGCAAGGAACAGAAAAAAGAAATTTTGGTTCCTACTAAAACCGGGCGCTCTTTTAGGTTAAACGCGTTGTATGAAAATGCTGTAATGGCTGTTAAAAACAGTCTTAAGAGCACTAAAAACGAAAATACCTTAGCTCGTTTAGAACGATTCTATTCGGAAAAAGTTTGTCCAGATTGTCATGGTAGTCGCTTCAATCCCAAATTGTTTAGTAATCAATTAGTTGATAAAAATATTGCTGAAGTCAGTCAATTCACTATTTCTGAATTGCAGAGTTTTTGTACGGATATTATGAATTGGTTGCCAAATGAGATGCAAGCTTTGGGTAAAAACTTAACTACGGAGTTATTAGATTTGTTAGCACCGATTGTTGATCTAGGATTGAATTATCTTTCTATATCTAGAGCCGGAAACACATTGTCAACAGGTGAGCTGCAGCGAATTCAATTGGCTCGGACAATTCGAAACCAGATGACTGGAGTACTGTATGTTTTGGATGAACCCAGTGTGGGCTTGCATGCAGCTAATGTTGCTGGTTTGATTAAAATTTTACGTGAACTAGTTCAACTCGGTAATTCATTAATTGTGGTTGATCATGATACTAGTATTATTGCTGCTGCTGATTATGTAATTGAAATTGGTCCAGATTCTGGTAAAGATGGCGGTAACGTTATTACTCAAGGGACTGTAGCTGAAATAAAAGAACATCCCAATTCAGTTGTTCAGCCATATTTAACTGGTAAGGCTGATATTCTCAAACATAAACAAACTAAACCTTTTACCAAAGGCACTATTAGCGTTGAAATTAGTGATCGTTATAACATTCATAATATGACTGCTAAGTTTAGCAAAGAATCATTAAATGTAGTTTCAGGGATGTCTGGTTCTGGTAAAACAACACTTATTTTTGACAGCTTGTTACCAGCTTTGAAAGATAAAATTGATGGCGAACAATTACCAAAATTTGTTCAAAATGTTGATCCTGCAGGTATAAAAAATATCGTCACAGTTGATTCTGTACCGATAGGAAAAAATGTTCGTTCAACAGTGGGGACATATACAAAGGTATTAGATCATTTGCGTAAGATTTTTGCACAAACTGCGGCAGCTAAAGCAAAAAAATTTACGCCAACTTATTTCTCATATAATAATAAACAAGGAGCTTGTCCTAATTGTGGCGGCACCGGTGTGATTACTTTGGACATTCAATATTTGCCCGATATGGTGCAAACTTGTCCAGTTTGTCATGGCAATCGTTATAAAAAAGAAATTTTAGAGATTGAATGGCAAGGTAAAAATATTGCAGAAATATTGGATATGTCAGTTAAAGAAGCCGCTGAATTTTTCAAAGAAGAGCCTAAGATCAAAAACACATTAGATGTTTTAAACAGTATGGGGTTAAGCTATCTTAAATTGGGCGAGAGTACGCCAACTTTATCTGGTGGTGAAGCTCAAAGAATGAAGCTAGTAACTTATATGAAGCATAGTCAAAAGAATCAATTATTTATTTTTGATGAACCTAGCGTAGGGCTGCATCCTAAAGATGTCGGGGTCTTATTAGATGTCTTTAATAAATTATTAAAACGTCATGCGACGATTATCGTGATTGAACATGATCTTGATATTATTGCTAATGCTGACTATATAAATGATTTAGGACCAGAAGGTGGCATTAATGGTGGTAAAATTGTTGCAACGGGTACTCCGAAAACGATTGCAAACAATTCTAGTAGTTTGACCGGAAAGTATCTTAAAGAACATTTACAGTTATTCAATGAATATTAAGAGGTAATAGGATGGAAAAAATTGGGGTAATTGGTCTGGGAAATATTGCGCAAAAAGCTTATTTACCAGTTATGGCTACTCTTCAGGATCAGTATGAGTGGCATTTAACGACCAGAAATAAATCAAAAGGTAAGATGTTAGAAAATAAATATGGTTTCAAATATTTTCATCAAACCTTAGACGAATTGATTGCCGAAAAACCTTTGGCAGTTTTTGTACACACACCAACAGCTACGCATTTTGCAATTATCAAACAACTTTTAGAGAATGATATTAACGTTTATGTTGATAAGCCAGTTTCCGAAAATTTATCTGAAGTTGAAGAGCTATATCATTTGGCTGAAGAAAAGCAACTTTTGCTAACTTGTGGCTTTAATCGACGTTTTGCCCCCTTTAATCAGGCATTGAAGCAAATTACTGACAAAAGGACGATTGTTTCTGAAAAAATTCGAGAGCATGCTCTGCAACCAGCTCAATTTGCTATTTTTGATTTGATGATTCACTCAGTCGATACGGCCGTTTACTTGATGGATGAAAAGATTGAACAAGTAGATAATTTCCTTGTAACAAATAATAATAATTTAGAACAAGGTTATATTACTTTGACCGGTAAAACCTCGCGTGCTCAAGTAGTAACCAACATGATTGGTGGCAGTAACTTGGAATTGTCAACAGTTCAAGGAACTAAAACTCGTCAAGAGGTAACTAACTTAAACTCATTGAGGACTTATCAGACTCAAAATATAATGCAAACAGCAAGACCAGATTGGGAGAACACTCTTGTGACAAGAGGTTTTGATCCCATTATTAAATCATTTTTAAAGGCAGTTTCGGAACAAGGTGAGAATCCTGTAAGTCCCGATTCAGCTATCTTGAGTCATAAATTATGTTATGATTTGGCAAAAACTTTAGAAAAATAATTTGAATACCATATATTGTGGCGAACATATGTCTTTATACAATATGTTCCATGTGAAACAATAGTAAAAAAAGACTGAAACCAAGCGGTTTCAGTCTTTTTTATTTTGAAAACGGATACTTAGAAGTATTGTGAATATTAACTAAATATAGTGGTCGCTTAATTCTTTAGATTGACATTGTTGATGATAACATGCGATACTACATGACGGTGCCAAACCGAGGTAAGGGTACGTGGTTGGCGCGCAAGCGTTTGGAAAATCACTGCACCTTACCACATGAGGGCGTTCTGTAGACATACAGAACGCCCTCTTTTTTTAATTAACTTTGCGATATCCATAAAGGAAATAGACTACGACGCCAATAGCAAACCAACCAATAAAGGTAATCCAAGAATTGATACTGACTTGGGTCATCAGCAAGATGCAAAGAATAACTGAGATGATCGGTAGCCAAGGATAAAAGGGTACTTTGAAATCACTTTGGGGAACGTCTTTACGATGGCGTAATTTAATTATTCCTGAGGCTACGAAAGTAAATGAAACAAGGGTCCCAATATTAACCAGACTAGTTAATTCTTTTAAAGAAACAAAGCCACCAAGTACAACTGCCAAGATAGTAATAGTATTCAATGAAAGAATTGGCATCTTAGCTTTTTCATCAATTTTACCAAAAGCATCAGGAATCATTCCATCTCGTCCGAGTGCATAAATCAATCTGGAACCACCGTAGACGGTATTGAGCATCATAGTAAACATCCCAGCTAGGGCACCAATTGTAATTAAGAAAGCTATTTTACCAAGTTTTACATGGTTTAAAGCATAAACAACGGGGTCAGCATAATTAAGATCTTTGTAGTTGACCATACCAGTTAAAACTGCTGATAAGATAACGTAGAGAATAGCACAAATGGCTAAAGAAACCATGATACTAATAGGAATATTCTTCTGAGGATCTTTTACTTCGGGGGCTGATGAAGGAATAACGTCGAATCCTAAATAAGCGAAGAAAACTAAGGCAGCACCCTTAACAACTCCAAATCCTCCCATTGGAAAATAGGGATGATAGTTAGCCGGTTTGATATAAAAAATTCCCACGCCAATAAATGTAATAACTACTGCTATTTTAACGAAGACCATCACGGTATTCATTTTGGTTGAAGCTTGAATTCCGCGTCGTAAGAGTAAATAAATCAAAATTAAAACGACAACTGCGGGAAGATTGATAAAGGTTCCATTCGAAGGCTCTAAGGGACCTGTCACGGCTTTTGGAAGAACAATCCCAAAACTGTTCATGAGACTGACAAAGTAGGCTGAGAAGCCAGAAGAGACCGCAGAAACGCCTAAAATGTATTCCAAGCACAAAGCCCAGCCAATTAACCAGCCAGGAAATTGTCCGAAGATAATGCTGCCATACGAATAAGTACTGCCAGCAACTGGAAAAGTTGAGGATAATTCTGCGAAACACATTGCCGTCAAAACGCAGACGACAGCGGCTAGAATAAAGGAAAGCATTATTCCTGGTCCAGTAGTACCATAGGCCACAATTCCTGGGAGTATAAAAATACCGGTACCAATAATGGCACCAATTCCCATCGAAATTAAGTTTCCTCGAGTTAACGTTTTTTCAAAATGGGCATCGCCCGCAGCAAACTTATTAAAGTCAGCTTTTTTAAATAATTTTTCTTTCATAATTACCACCTATAAAAATACAACCTAATTAGGTTACAGTTTTTAGAAAGATATTGTCAATATGAATTCAAAATACTTGACCTCAAGTTAGCTTTAGGGATTAGGATAGTTCTATCGATATTTTCAATTAGGAAAGCAGGCATAAATATTTATGGAAACACCAATTTTAAAAAAGATTGATCAACCAGCTGATTTAAAAAAGCTAACGTTAGCTGAATTAACTGAGTTATCTAAAGAAATTAGATACGTTTTATTGAATAAAATTAGCCAAACTGGTGGACATGTAGGTCCCAATTTGGGGGTAGTGGAGTTAACGATTGCTTTTCATACAATCTTTAATTCGCCTGTTGATAAAGTCGTATGGGATGTATCGCATCAATCTTATACACATAAAATTTTGACAGGAAGAAAACAAGCTTGGTTAGATCCAAAGCATTTTGAAGATGTCAGTGGTTATACGGAACCAATGGAAAGTTCACATGACTTTTTTGATATTGGACATACTTCAACTTCAATTGCTTTAGCAACTGGAATGGCGACTGCACGGGACTTGCAAAAAAAATCAGGCAATATTATGGCAGTCATTGGCGATGGTTCATTGTCGGGTGGATTGGCATTGGAAGGATTGAATATTGCTGCTACATTAAAGACTAATTTAATTATTTTAGTCAATGATAATGGGATGGCCATTGCAGAGGACCATGGTGTTTTATATGAAGGTCTAAAAGAGTTACGTGAAACTAATGGACAAAGTTCGCATAATCTTTTTAAAGCTATGGGATTGGATTATCGTTATGTTGAAAATGGGAATGATCTACAGACTATGTTAGATGTTTTTAAAGAAGTTAAAGATATCGATCATCCGATTGTATTGCACGTCCATACAGAAAAGGGTCATGGCTATCAACCGGCTATAACTAACAAAGAGGCCTTTCATTGGCATGTTCCTTTTGATCTAGAGACTGGAAAGTCTTTGCATCCTAATACCGCTAAAACTTATACTGATGTGATTCACGCTGAATTAGATCAAGAAATGGCCGCAAAAACTCCGATTACAGCAATAACCGCAGCTATTCCGGGAACTTATGACTTGAAACGCTTTGGCCGTAAATATCCTGAACGTTACTTTGATGTAGGGATTGCTGAACAAGAATCAATTACTTTAGCAGCTGGTCAGGCCCAACAAGGTTTGAGACCAATTGTCTTCCATTCAGGAACATTCTTGCAGCGAGCTTATGATCAGATTTCTCATGATTTAGGAATAAATAAATTACCAGTAACTATCATGGTTTCAGGTGGAAAAATTACTGCAGGCGATCCGACACATCAAGGCATTTTTGATATAGCAATGTTGAGTAATATTCCTGGTTTAACCTATTTGGCTCCTACAACTGAGGAAGAATTGACAGCTATGATGCACTGGTCATTACATCAAGACAAGGGTCCAGTAGCTATCAGAGTACCTAGTAATGAAGTTCATTCAGCAACTTTGAATGATTTTGATGCTAATAAAATGAATATTCTAAACGCTGGTCAAAAAGTTGCCATTTTGGGAGTGGGAAGTTTATTGCCTTTAGCTCAAGATGTTGAACAGAAGTTAAAAGCTCAAGCTATAAATGCGACAGTGCTTGATCCAAGAAATATTTCTGATCTAGATACTGCCACATTAAAATCGTTAGAAAGGGATCACCAAGTGGTAGTTACTTTGGAAGAGGCTAGTCTGAGCGGCGGCTTTGGAGAAAAGGTCAGTCATTACTATGGCGATACTAAAGTGAAGGTTTTAAACTTTGGTGCGGCAAAACGATTTAATGAAAATGAAACAACTCAAGAATTGTGGCAAGAATTTAAATTAACGCCTGAACAAATTGTGGCTGAAATTACCAATGTATTAGACAGATAATAATTTATTTTTCGATTTTTAATTAAAATGTGAATATTAGAAAAGTGAATCCGGAAGGTAATTTCTTTCATGTAAAAAATCCAGTGTCAGCCGTTGGCTATCGCACTGGATTTAGTTTTAGAATTGCAGTAAAAAAATAACCTTCCCGAAGGAAGGCTATCGACTAGTATCAATTATAATTTATTTTAACTTTGATGCGGCAGCGTCATCAATGATAAGTGTTACATCAGGATGATTTTGAAGGGCACTTGCGGGGCAGTCTTCAGTAACAGGACCGTCAACAGTAGCAGCAATAGCGTCGGCTTTATTTTCACCATAAGCTAGAAGAATGATCTTCTTAGCTTTTAGAATTGAACCAATACCCATTGAGTATGCAAAACGTGGTACGTCTTTTTCATCTTCAAAGAAACGAGTATTAGCTTCGATAGTTGATTCTGTTAAACCAACTTTTCTTGTTGTACCATCAAGTGGTGAGCCTGGTTCGTTAAAACCAATGTGACCATTTCTACCGATACCAAGGATTTGAAGATCAATAGGGTTCTCTTCAATAATCTTGTCGTAAGCTTTAGTAGCAGCTTCAGCGTCAGGATTTGAACCATCAGGAACATATGAATTCTTGAAAGGTTTCTTATTGAAAAGATGTTCGTTCATGAAATAGTGATAGCTTTGTTCATTGTCAGGCTTTAGACCAACATATTCATCCAAGTTAACTGATGTCATATTTGAAAAATCAAGGTCGCTGCTTGTCATTTCGTTGTAAAGTGTAATGGGACTACTACCAGTAGCTAAACCTAAAACTTTAGCACCGTTGTTTTCAATGTCGTCTTTAACGATCTTGAAAGCTTCCTTGCCACCCATTTGTGTGTCTTTAACTTTAATTATATTCATTATATTAATCTCCCATCTCTATCTTTCTGGTCTAGTCCAATCTAATGCATTTTCGAAAAATTGTCAATAAAATACCGTCATTAAATAAAAATAAATTAAAAATTGCCAGAAACAATGCAAAATCTTCATAAGTTAGGTATATTTTTTAATAAGAGTAAAAACTAAAGAGGCAGAATAAATTTGGAAAAAATATTATCTACATCTGAGGGCAGTGTAAATACAAAACTAAACGAAGAGAACAGCGATAAACGTATACTTGTTCTTATACCAGGTATCAATGGTTCTGTTGAGTATTTCGATGAAATGGTTCCCTACTTAAAAGAAAAATATCGTGTATTGTCGCTCGATTTATTAGGACAAGGTAAGTCTTCTAAATCAAAGAGTGACCACTATACAATTGATTCAGAGGCTTGGAATATGCTTGAAGCAATTGCTCGTCTGAAAATCACCGATAATTTAGTCATTGCTGGCTACGGAGTCGGCGGGTTAGTCGCGGTCAATATGGCTGAAATGCGTGGATTTACAATCTCCAAGTTGATTCTATTGAATACACCAGCTAATGACAAGTATGCTGATATGGACGCTTCGTCTGCAGTTGCTAATCTTCCTTTATTGGGTAAATTGTCTAAATCTCCAGTTAAAGCAGGGATGTATTTCGATAAGAACTTTAATCGTAATGATTTAAAGAATCCTAAAATCGTGGATGAAGCAGCAAATAGGGTAGATCGCAAAGTTGCTAAGAAACTTCAAAAAATGGCAGTCGATTATCTATCTGAAAAGCCACTGAACAAACGTCTACGTTCATTTGAGATTCCAACATTGGCTATGTTTGGCGATGGAGATCAGATCTTGACTGAAAAGGGAATTAAAGATGCTAAGGCAACTATTGGACGAGTACCTGATCTTCAAATAGAGGATATTAAAGGCGCTGGTCATTTGGCTATGCTTGAAAAACCAGAAGAAATTGCCCAAAAGATTATTAAATTTGATGAAACAACTGTTAAGAAAAACGACCGAGAATAATTTCTCGATCGTTTTTTTGCAGATTATTATTTTTTAGATGATTTTACAGGTTTGATTAAAGATTTGTTTTTCTGTGAGCTAGCAACAGGAACATATTTTTTACCATCTTTGTAGACAAATTGAATAACGTCATAATTGTTGTCGAGCTTTTTGGCCTGCTGAGAGACTATCTTTTGGATAGCATAAACGTAATTCTTTTGATCTTCGGTAGCTTGATTATTTTGAATATTTTCGTAAGAAGTTTTGAGATATTTTTGAGTTTGTTTGTCAGTTAAGAGAATCACAATAACTGTATGCGGATATTTACTGGTTTGGTCATTGATATTATGATCGACCTTAATATCTACAACTCGACCGTTCTGGTTGAATTTTTGATTAAGATTCTTGCGAATAGATTTATATTCTGGAGTTGATTGTGTGGTTCGCAGATTATTATTGGTTGTTTTAGTATTAGTATTTTTTAGAGTAAAGAAAGATAGTAAAGCAGCAAAAACTATTACTCCAATAATAGAAATTATTAGATATTTTTTGTTGATAGGTTCCCGATATTTAGTATGCATATTAAAGCCCCTATATGGTTCATTATTAGGGAGATTATAACATATGCTGAGAGATAATATGGCTCTATTGTAAGGTGATTAATTGGTGTTTTTTTAATAATTTAACTATGATTAAACAAAAAAGAAAGCGAGAACAAATATGTCTTCAAAGCAAGCATTGTTAGTTATTGACTATACGAATGATTTTGTTGCCGATAAAGGAGCGTTAACTTGTGGTAAACCCGGACAGGCAATTGAGAAGTATATTTTTGATTTAGTGGACAAAATGTATCAAGAGGGCGATTGGATTTGGTTCCCAACCGATGTTCATAAGCCAAATGATCCTTATCATCCAGAGACAAAACTTTTTCCACCACATAACGTTATGAATTCCTGGGGACGCCAATTGTACGGCAATATTAGCTATTGGTTTGTTGAACATAATAACGATGAACAAGTTAAATTATTTGATAAAACTCGCTACAGTGCTTTTGCTGGAACTGATTTGGATCTACGTTTACGGGAAAGAAAAATCGATACATTACATTTAGTAGGTGTTTGTACTGATATTTGTATTTTGCATACGGCAGTAGATGCCTATAATTTGGGATATAAGATTGTTATTCATGAAAATGGAGTTGCTTCGTTTAATCAAGCTGGACATCAGTGGGCTCTGGAACATTTTAAGAATTGTTTGGGAGCAGAAATAATAAAATAAAAATGTGGAACAAAACATAACATCACTTCGCTTAATATAAAAAGGACGACAACTCAAAATCGAGTTGTCGTCCTTTTCAATTTAATGTTTGGAAGTTGAATATGTTTTTTGATCTGTTTCTTTGACATTGTTAATAACGGTTTTTTCGGTTAAATATTGATCCTCATGGTTTCCAAGGAATAAAGGAACTTTTTCTTCCACGACGTCACTAAATTGAAGTCCGAACCATAGTGCGGGTGGAATGGTTATATTTTGTAAAAGCAGCCTGCCACCGATAAGGAAGCGATCTATCGTACCCATGTATTCTTGAGCGCCTAAATCTTGGAACTGCTGATTCTGAATAACGAATTTAAACGAACCGACTCGGCGATTTGGCACCATTGAATAGGTTGGTGTTTGATCATCGATGATTTTTTTATCTAAAAGGCCATTGATAATTTGTCTAATATAGATATTGACGTGCTGAGATTTTTTGAAACCTAGGTTCAATTTAACGTTAACGACATTTCTAGTATTCATCATATCAACAGTGTAGTTACATTCATATGGAGCACTGGTTTGATTAACGCTGACGAACCAGTAAACTTTGGCTCGCTTAGGATCTTGATCCAAAATTGAGTAAAGGATCGAGCGTTTAATAGAATAATTAGTACCTAATTTGACCATATAAACTAGGTTAGTAGCGTATGTGGGAATAGATTCATCTTGACTGAGCTTTTGCAGTTGAGGGATGTAATCCAGAAGTGAAACATTTTCACTCTCAGCTAAGTAGGCGTCGCGCCGTCTGTTACCAAAGACCCAAACTACCATTATGGCAAGAATTGCCATAGTTATTATAACGGTAACGTAACCACCGTGAACAAACTTGATTAGACTTGAGATTAGGAACAAAGTTTCAAGGGTAAAGAAGACAATAAGGAAAATATTAGCAGCAAGTTTCTGATGTTTCATGATTAAGAATTGATGCAAGAGCAAGGTAGTCATTAACATAGTTAGCGTTATAGCTAGACCATAAGCTGCCTCCATATGTTCTGAAGTTCTGAAGCCCCACACAATGCCGACCGTTACGATACACAGTAACCAGTTAATTGTTTCAATGTAAAGCTGACTTTGAACTTTGCCGGGAAATTTAACTTTTAATCTGGGTAATATTTTTAAACCGATAGCTTCTTGAACTAAAGTAAATGAGCCAGTTATTAAAGCTTGTGAGGCGATAATGGCAGCCAAAGTAGCGATGATAATTGCAAAAACTTTTAGACTGTTGGGTAGCATTTCATAAAAAGGATTGATGCCGCTTATATTTTTATAAGCATCATTTTGATAATTTGATATTATCCAAGCCGCCTGTCCTAGATAGTTCAACATTAGCATTAGATAAACGAAAGGCCAGGTTGCGTAGATATTATGTTTTCCAACTTGTCCCATATCAGAATAGAGAGCTTCGGCACCGGTAGTTGCTAAGAAGACGCTCCCTAAAATAAAGATACCAACTTTATTGACGGGACTGAAAAGAACCTCGATTGCATAGACTGGTGAAAGAGCACGCAGAACGCTCAAATCGGTACCCATATTCAAAAGACCGGCAAGACCAATAAAACTGAACCAAATTAACATAATAGGACCAAAGGATTTTCCGATTTTGTCAGTACCAAATTTTTGAATAATAAAAATTGTTAACAAAATCACCGTTACAATAATTAAAACGATGGATTGTTGGTTTGAAAAGATCAAGCTGCCAAAGTGCTGACCCTTGATACCTTCAATAGCTGAAGTAACTGTTACCGCAGGGGTAAGCGTTCCATCTGCTAGTAAGGCTGAACCGCCGATTAGAGCAGGAATCAGTAACCATTTCTTCGATCTAACCAGAGCATAAAGGGCAAAGATTCCACCTTCATTGTTATTGTCGGCTCTCATAGCAATGAGAACATATTTAACGGTAGTAATTAACATTAGGGTCCAGAAAATTAGAGAAACACTCCCAAGAATATACTCGGGTTTAGCATTAGACATAGTACCAGCATCGTTAAGAATAGAATTCATTACATAAAGTGGTGAAGTACCGATATCACCATAAACAATGCCTAGAGTAATCAACATACCTAAGGCAGATAAAGATGTTCTCTTTTTCATGGTAATCTCCCTCATTTAATAATTTTATAAAGATCATTATAGTTTTTTTGGCGACAATTAAAAATATTTATGATTATCACAAATTAAATTGGTATACATGAAATGAAATTTGTAATACAATACTAAAAATAATAAAAAAATCTTATATGAAAAGAAAGTGATGAATATGAATGTAGTGTTTATGATTCTTTCAACAATATTGGTCTGGATTATGGTTCCAGGAATAGCTATTTTTTATAGTGGTTTTGTACCACGACGAGATGTCACTAGAATTTTATTCGATAGTTTTTTAATGTTTGGTTTAGCAGGTTTGTTATGGATTGCAATAGGTTTTCCTATTTCATTTGAGGGTAATAATTTTGGGATCATTGGTAATTTTAAGCACCTATTTCTGTCAGGAATAGACTTATCGTCTACTTATGGTTCAACGGGTTTGCCAACGTCGGTTTATCTGATCTTTCAAATGATGTTTGCAATTTTAACGCCTGCTCTTTTTTTAGGTGCGGTTGCTAGTCGGGTTAGAATAAGATTCATTATTTTATTTGTGACCTTATGGTCAATATTTATTTATTACCCAATGGCTCATATTGTTTGGTCAACAAATGGTTTTTTAGCTCAACTAGGAGTTTTAGATTTTGCTGGAGGAACGGTAATCCACATCAATGCTGGTATTACGGCAATGATTTTAGCAATAACGTTAAGAGATCCTTATAAATACAATAATGAACAGGTCAATGGTAATCCTTTATGGATCTTGATGGGAACAATACTTTTGTGGGTTGGCTGGTATGGATTTAATGCTGGTAGTGCATTAAACATCAGCGCTCAAACATTGAATGCATTTTTAACAACAACGATTGCTGCTTGTTCTGCTTTGATGGCCTGGATTGCTCTAGAAAAGATTTTTAAAGGAAAAGTGACGATTAGTGGTATTTGCACGGGAAGTATTTGTGGATTAGTTGGGGTTACTCCAGGTACTGGTTATGTAACGATTTTTGGTTCATTTCTTATTGGAATAATCTCGGCCATCAGTAGTTTTTATTTTATGAATTATCTGAAATATAAATTGCATTTGAATGATTATTTGGATATCTTTGGATGTCACGGTGTCAGTGGGATAGTTGGTTCGATTTGCGTTGGTTTATTTGCTACCAAGACCGTCAACCATAACGTCGTTACAAATGGACTCTTTTACGGCGGAGGTTTTAAATTATTGGGAGTACAAGTAATTGGTGTAATTTTTACAATTATATTTGTTTCTATTATAAGTATTATTATTATAATGGGTTTAAAAAAATTATTTAAAAACCAAGTTGGAATTAAGCAGTTGTCCTTAGAACTAGCTTAAAGGGAAGGCTTAAAAATAAAAGCCTTCTTTTTTTATCTAAAAATTTATTCGAATATATAAAATGAATTGAATTAAGGCTTTAAATTCTGATATAATGGGATAACTTTTTAGAGTATTTAAGATATAAAAGCATGCCATAGTTGTAAACAAAGAAATACACTTTGTACCCTGCATGGCATATAATATCATCAATCCTACTTTATTAAGAGAGGGGTGGGTATTTATGATGAGAATTAATAAAAAGATACTATATATAAATTTAATAATTTTTGGTACTATTTTGATATTTAATGGAACTATAAAAAATGTTTCTGCTGCAGCACAGACAGATTTAGGAACAATTTTGTCGAATAACTCTAACGTTAGTGGTGTCGATAGAACAGTTCCTAAAGGACTAAAGGGAATTACGAATTGGTTTTCAGTACCAACGATATCTAGTAATGATGCAGTAATAGTTAAACCGGGAGATAAAGTCGGTTCAGCCACTAATAAGGGTAATTCTGATGTTATTGCTTTGACTCAGTATGGTGATACCAACAAAGTTGGTGCTATTTGGGCTAAAAGAGATCAAGATTCTAGCAGCAATCATAATTATATAGATGTTAATAAAAAGCAAACAATGTCAATGTGGATGTTTTTTGGTGGAGCACACAAAAGTGGTGGGGCTGATACTGGTGACGGTATGGCTTTAGTACTGCAAAATTCAACTAAGGGTGATCAAGCCTTTACCACGGTTCCTACTAGTGGGTTTGTCGGTGAGACTTTGGGAGTTTGGGGTACAGAAGAAAGTTTGAATGATTCTTCCTCTACAGTTTCTCAAAGAGCGATTGATAATAGCTGGGCCCTAGAGTTCGATACATATGCTAATTATGATGATACTTCTGGAGCAGGTAACTATTTTGATGGATATGATAGTGGTGTTTATAATGCTATTAATCATATTGGAGCTAACTATCCAGCTTCAGCAGCTACCTACGTTAAATCGTCGCCTTCAGCTCCAATGCAAATGATACATGAGAATCCGATTACTAAAATATCTAGTTCCGATTATAGTACCAACTTTTTAACTGATGATAGATGGCACCATATCACGTTAACTTGGACGCCACCGACAAGTGGATCGACTATTGCTGATATGAATTTACAATACGATGATAAAACTATTAATGGCGATTTGAAGACTCCTGGGGCCAGTAAAGATTATTCAATTGATTTAACTAAATTTAATCTAAGTGGCGGCGATAAATTATATTGGGGCTTTACTGGGTCAACTGGTAGAAGTACTGAAAATAATCTGATTGTTTTTGAATCGATTCCTTCAATTGTTGAAGCTAGTACTACTGCTAAAATTTATGACGAGTCATCGAATCGCTATATTGATACAGCAACGACTGAAGATCCAAACCGCAATGTCGTTTATAACGGCGATAAGTTAAATGTTATTTACAATCTCAATTATCTAAGCGGAACGCAATCTTGGAATGATATAGAGGCTAATATAAAATTGCCTCAAAAAATCGACTATAGTGATGCGAAGATTACTTATACTGATGCTAGTGGCAATAAAACAAGTGAAAAAATTGATTTAAGTGGTTTGAGTGATAGTGCTATAAAATATGAGTTAGCTGAGTCACTGTCTGAGAGTGGCATCCCTCATGCAGAAATAACTTTTGAAGGAACCGCTAATAGTGGCGATACAAGTTCTGATGTTAACGTTGATAGAGCTGATGCAAGTTTTGACGGAAGCAATTTGCAGCAAGATACTGATACTCCAGCTTTTGTTATAAAAAATACAGCTAAATTGAATTTAGCTGTATCAGGCGATAGTACAATCTCTGCTTTGACAAATCAAAATGTTGATGTAAAAGGATTGGTTTCGTATAGTGATAGTTCAACAGTTGATGTTTCTAAATTGGAGGTTCATGCGAAAGTTAATGGCAGCTCTCAAGAGTTGATCGGTGACGCTTCTGATAATCCATTTACTTTTACGGTTCCAGCAGATCAATTAAAAGTTGGTCAGAACACTGTAACGCTATATGTTGTGAATAAAGAGACTCATAATGCTTCAAATGAAATAACGTTTACTATTAATGTGACTGATAATAGTCTGACCTTAACAGTATCAAAAAATAGTTATTTTAAAACGGTTCAAGCTTTGCCGAATGATAAATTGATCGAACGCTCTGGCGATTGGATTGTTGATGTAGATGACAATAGAAATAGTGATTCTAATTGGAAGCTGTCAGCCAGTGCAACCGCACTTGATAATGATTGGTCAGGCGGATTGGTATATGTTGGCAATAGCGGCGGAGCAGAGCAGAGTTTGACTAATTCGGTAATTAATATTGCGAGTGGCAATAAAGACAGCGATGTTTCTAATAACTGGGCTTCTGATACTGGAATTTTGCTAAAGCAAGATGGAGCCGTTAAAGCAGGGACATACAGCTCAACGATTTCATGGGTCTTATCTGATTCTGTATAATAAAAAAACCTGACTATTAGTCAGGTTTTTTTATTCTGCTGGGGTGTCTGGTATTGCGATCTCTTTTAGGCTCATTTTCAGATTTTAATGATTGAATTTCATTCTCGATTTCACTTAAAACTTCAATTTGCATTTTTTGAATGTCCAAAATATGAGGCCATTGAACTTCATTCAATTGATCAATTTTTTGATGTAGAATGCGAATTTCCATTTCCGATTTCATATTAGTTTTATAGTCATTTTCTGAATCGACACGATCACGTTCAGCTTGACGGTTTTGACTCATCATAATGATAGGTGCTTGTATAGCGGCGACACAGCTCAAAAATAGGTTCAAGAGTATAAATGGATAAGGATCGAAATTAATGCCTAAGAAGTGCACGATATTGATTGTCATCCATACAATAAGAATAATGGTAAAAGAGTAAAAGATATGATAAATCCCCAGCTTCCACCGAATTTAGCCACGGCATCAGCTAATCGTTGACCTGTAGTTCTTTTAGCGTAAACTGTGTCATTGATGTTAGTGATGACATAAGTATCTTTTTCTAATTCTTTTTTTAGTTTATCGCTCATTTCCTGGTCGATACGTAGGTCCTGATCAATCATAGTTTGCATATTTTCGATCCGTAATTTTTGCATATCTTTTAGACAAATAAACGAAGATTCCTTGGCATAACTGTTAGTTTTTAAAACTTGCTCTTTGAGAGTATCGCTTAAGTCACGTAGAAATAATCCTTCCATGATTGTAAAACGATTGCCACAAATTATACAAATCTGATTTTTTTTAATTGCCATAGTCAAACACCCCTTGTTTATATAGTTAAGTATATTATTGAGATATTTTTAAATCAAAAAACCAGTGCGGTAACAGTTACCACACTGGTTTTTTTGTTGGGGAATTGTGTACCATATATTTAATATTTAGATTAAATTGTTCCCTTTTTAATTGCAGTTTTAATACCCGCAATTTCCATAATTCCACGATCAGCAGACAAGTGTTTGAGTAGTGAAGCAAAAATACCCTTGAACTTGTAATTCTTTTCAGTAATTTCGGCAATACCGTGATTTTGTCCTAATGAAGCTACCGTACCCATTGAATGGTAGACAAATGGTTTCAAATCTTTACCGTTCAAAGCAGCAGCAATGTTATAAGCAGCACCAGTTCCTTCAGATGTTGCTAATTGTCCAGTTGTTGGATATGGACGTTTCTCGCCCTTAGGAATGACAGCTGAGTCGTCACCAATAAAGTAGGCTTCAGGATGATCTTCTAAGTTAAGAAATTCAGTTGTCATAACACGATTTCTTCTAGCATCGATACCAGAATCCTTGATAACATCTGAGCCACTTACACCGACAGTCCAGATAATTGTGCTACCAGCAACACTCTTTTCTGTGTCGCCGTCCATATAAACAACGGCTTTAGGATCAATACGTGTAATCTTGGCACCTGTAAGAAGCTTGATGCCGTTTTTATCTAAATAATCAACTGCATAGCTAGCCAAATTCTCATCGAACATTGGAAGAATTCTTGTTGCCATTTCTAGACAAGTAACTTTAATTTCAGGTACTTCGTATTTGGCTTTAAGAATTTTCACAGTGTCTACTAACTCACCTAAAATTTCAACTCCTGTGAAACCAGCACCACAGACGACAATTGATAAGTCAGCTGGATCTTGAGATTTTTTATAATTAGCAATATTTTCATTTATCTTTTTATAAATATTTTGGGCTGTTTCTAGGTCTTGAAGGATCAAAGCATTTTCGCTGGCACCTTCAAGTCCAAAGTCTTCGGAACGGAAGCCTAGTGAAACAACAATATAATCATAAGTAATGTCATCATGATCGGAGAATTCAACTGTCTTATTATCAAGGTCAAGTTTAGAAACAGTGGCCTTAATAAAGTTAACATTTGAAGGTAGAACAGAACGGACATCAAAGCTAACAGATTCAGCTCTGTTTGTTCCAGCTGCAATAGTATGCAAAGCTGTTTTTTCAACATGTCTTTCATTTTTATCGATTAAATCAATTTGAGTCCCCGCTGGAGTACTTTTGGCTAAATCACGTGCAGCTTTCAAGCCACCATAGCCAGCGCCTAATACTAATATATGTGCCATAATTAACCTTCTCCTTTTGTACCGGAATTAAATGTTTACGTTACCATTATATATCGTAGAGGTAATTAGAGGAAACCATATGCTACAAAGGATTTTTATTAATTGAGTGTTTTAGAAAAAATGGGGCAATAATCGTAATTAAAATAATGCTGATAATAACAGTAGAGTAGTATTCTTCGGAGAGTAAATGAACGCTGTAGCCAACTTGAGCCACAATAAGTGCCATTTCGCCGCGGGAAATCATTCCGGAACCAATAACGTAAGAATCTTTGAAATTAAAACCTGAAATTCTAGCTCCAAAGCCAGCACCAAATAATTTTCCGACAATACCGGTAATGGTAAAGAGTGCAATCAGCCAAAAATCACGAAGAAAGTTATTGAACTCTAAGTTAAGGCCAATACTAATAAAG
Organism: Companilactobacillus crustorum JCM 15951; assembly: GCF_001434585.1. Taxonomy (GTDB): domain Bacteria; phylum Bacillota; class Bacilli; order Lactobacillales; family Lactobacillaceae; genus Companilactobacillus; species Companilactobacillus crustorum. The sequence continues at coordinate 23,309 of NZ_AZDB01000007.1, read as the reverse complement.
AAAATAGGGATGAAGATAGAATATCCAATTAGTTCAATATTCCGACTGATTTTAGAATCATAATCTTTCGAATTAGAAACAGCGATTCCGGCGACAAAAGCACCCAAAACCGAATCTAATTGGACCTTTTCAGCAATATAGGCCATGATAAAACAAATTACCAAGGCAAAAATAGTTGGAGCATGCGTTGCTTCAAGATATTCAGAAAGTTTCATTAATTCAGGGATGACCCACTTGTGAAAGACGACAACTAAAATACCAAAAAATATCCAAAGCCCTAATAATAATAGAATTTTTTGAAACGAAAAGTTTCCTGTAAGAGTACCGGACATGACACTCAAAATAGAGATAGCCATGATGTCATCGGCAACGGCAGCTCCTAAAATGACAGTTCCAGCAGTGCTAGATAGGTAATTCAGTCCCTTGAGTACTTCGACTGAGATTGAAACAGAAGTAGCTGCGAAAACAACTGACATAAAAATACTCTCTTTGGGAGTGATTCCAAAAATCAAAGCTGTTCCGAGAGTCAGAAAAACAGGAAGAATAACGCCAAAGATAGCAACGTTAATACTAGGCAATAAATGTTTACGCAAGAGTGCTAAATTGCTCTCTAGGCCGGCAAGAAACATTAATAAGATAACGCCAATATCAGCGAAAAGTTCTACCTTTGAATCAGAGTGAACGATATTTAAGATACCTTTACCCAGGATTACACCTAAAATTAATTGTCCAACTACAGCCGGAAGATTTAGTTTATTGAAAATGTGACTGACAACGAGTGTCAAAAAAAGCATTAAAGCTAAGAGAGTTACAAATTCCATTACATACTCCTATTTCTTGATGCCATTGATGAAAATATTGATAACCGTTTTAAGATTAGCAATATTGCGCTTCCTTTTGGCATCGTTATACTCAATGTAAGGGAGTAACATTGTCAAAAAAGTTCCTACTTGAACGGGAATAGCTAAATCGGAACGAAGTTCGCTTTTGTGAGATTGGAAAACATTAAATAAGACCTTGTAGTAGCCTCCATTCCAATTCTTGCTAAGATTTTTGCGTTCCTCATCGGTAAAAAAATTTTCGATATCATTTCTCATAACAAAATAATTAATTCGAAAATTACCGATCATATATTGGGACATGTGTAAAAGAAGTTCCTCAAAAGGCAGGTCCTTTTTTTGCTTATACTCTTCTAATAGATTATTGCTAAAGCCACTAACCGCATATTCAATTGCTTTAATGTAGAGGACTTTTTTGTTTTTATAGTAGTGATACATATTAGGTTGAGTAATATTTAATTCTTGAGCGATTTTTCTAGTAGAAGTAGCTTGGTAACCTTGTGAAAGAAACATTTCAGCTGCAACTTTTAGGATTGCGTTTTTAGTATTCTCAGCTTGTTGATCTCGTACATTCATTTTAATCCCATCCCTTACTCTATTCGCTTTAATTATATAGTAATGTAAAACGTTTATCATATCGATAGTGTTAATATGATAAAAATAAAACAGCAGAGGACTTGTCGGAGACCGGCAAATCAACTCTGCTGTTATTTTTTATCTTTGATAATATAAATTGGACGTTTTTTAACTTCTAAGAAAATTTTACCAATATATTCCCCAAGAATTCCGATACTCAATAACTGAATTCCACCAATTAAGAGAATGATTGAGACCAATGAAGCCCAACCATTGACGCTACTGAGAGGATTGATAAACTTTCTGATGATTATACCAATAATAGCGATTATTGAAGTAATCGAGAAGATAGTTCCCATCCAGGTAGCGAACATTAATGGTCCCTCAGAGAAATCAACGATACCGGTAATGGCATATTTGAATAATTTCCAAAAGTTCCAAGAAGTAGTACCGGCTGAACGTTCACGGTTTTTATAAGGTAAGTATTTAGTTTTAAAACCAACCCAACTAAAAATTCCCTTTGAAAAGCGATTGTATTCAGTCATTGATTTGATGGCGTCAACCATTTGTTTGGTCATTAAGCGATAATCTCTCGCACCAGGAATAATCTTTGTTTGAGACATTTTATTGATCAATTTGTAAAAACTATTGGAGAAAAAGGAAATGATTTTATTTTCTCCTTCACGATCCATTCGGGCTGTTCCGACACAGTCATATTCGCCTTCTTCAAGGATATCGAACATTTCTGGTAACATTTCAGGAGGATCTTGCAAGTCAACATCCATAACAGCAGTATAATCTCCAGTGACTTCGTTCAAACCGGCATACAATGCTGATTCCTTACCAAAATTACGTGAAAAGGAAATGAAATGTACTTCATCACTATGGTTCTTTTGTAATTCTTTTAAAATTGAATAGGTATGGTCTTTTGATCCATCATCTACAAACCAATATTCGAGCTTAAATTTGTTAGTTTTTTCTTTTAACTTGGTCATAGCATCATAATAAATATTGATGGTTTCTTCTTCGTTAAAACACGGAACGATAATAGATATAGTTTTCATATTTCTCACTCTCGTAAATAATTAGAAAAAAACACTCATGAATGAGCGTTTTTAATTAAGCTAGATTTTTAATGATTCTGGAAGAGATAAGGTACCATTGCTGGAAGTGTTGATAACACTAACACTAATATCGCGGTTGGTCTTATTTTCAATAGCATGTAAGTCATCTTCGGTTTGAACGAAAATGTCTTTAATATCATTATTTTTATCAAGTAAGTCAATGACAGCATCAATATTCTTAACAACATCTTGAAGTAGACGAATTGTATCGCCGCTATCGATACTGTTGGCACTCATAAGTAGTTGATATAGCAAGTCGGAGTTGTTACCAACGAATACAGCATTGTCAGTATTTGGAGAGATACTCTTCAACCACCAAGTAATCAATTCAGACTTTTCATTAAAGTCATGTTCAAGCAAGCCATTTTTGTCGAATAGTTGATAACTGACTGGTTGATTCTTTTCAAAGATTACAGTTAAAACAATTGAACCATCAGTTCTATAAAAGTTTTGTTCAGAAAGTTCTTTGTTCTTGTTGAAGTTTTGAGTTGATGATAATTGACCATCACCGTTATAAATATTAGTTTTTACGATTTGATCGTTTTTATAGTAATTGATGCGATCAATAATCTTGTTAAAGTATTCAACAGTCATCAAAAGAGTTTGCTTTTGATCATAGATGAAGGTGTCTTGTGATTCAACGTCAGTTCTTGTGACCCAACTGTCATTTTCAGGAATAGTAACTTTCTTGTCAGTAGGGTTAGGACTAGTTTGCAATTGATCAAAGAGGTTAATTACATTAGGAATAGGTAAATGCTCAGCTTTAGCCTTAGCATCAATAATTTCGTGAATATGATTATTATAGAAAGTTGAAACAAGCGTTACAGGTTGTTGTAATTTAGTTTCAAGGTAAGTCATCATGCCAAAAATATCATTCTTCGCAGTGTCAGAACCGAAGTCATCTGAAGCAATATAGTATTGCTTATCTTTATTAAGATAAACGTCACGAACTAAGTAAGCAGAATGGAAAACATCCTTGATGTACTTGCTGATGTACTCAATATTGCCGTTAACTTCTTCCAATTCACCATTGATCTTGGTGTGTTCTTCGCCAAGACTTTGAATATGACGTTTCAAACCAGCAATAGTTTCAATACGGTAGTTATGATCGCTCTTCATCTTGTCGTCGATCTCGCTAGCTTTTTGTTTCAAATCATTAATTTGCTTGTTGACGTTACTAATATTAGTATTTAAATCGTCAGCTTGACCATTCAATCTAGTGATATCTTCCTGCATATCATTAATTTGGCCCTTAAGATTTTTACGTTCGTCATAAAGAGTATTGATGGAGTTCTTTTGCTCTTCCATCAAAGCCATCATTTTTTGTAAGTCTTTTTCTTCCTTGATGGATGTAGACATATCAGTTTCAGATTGCTCATTATGAGCAAGGTCGTTTTGTAAAGATTCTAGTTTAGCTGTCTTGGTATTGATTTCGGAATTTAATTCGCTAAGTTGTGATTGCAATTGAGCAAGATTTTCTTCTTGTTCCTTACGATCGGCGTTAACGCTAGCAAGATGCTCTTTAGCAGCATCATCGTTTTGAGCTTTTGTATCGGCTAATTTGTCGTTTGATTCTTTTTCATCACGCTTAAGTGTCTTGAGATAATTATCAAGAGTGTCTTTTTTAGCTTCAAATTCATCTTTTTCAGTGAAAAGATTAGTTTTTAGATCGTTTCTTAATTGTGCATATTGATGTGAAAGGTCATTCATTTGCCCTTCAATGTTAATGCGCTTATCATGAACAGACACTGGTAGGTTTTCTTCCTTCTGCTTAGGTTCTGCAGCAACCTGAGTATCAGAGGCCGTTTCTGTAGCGTTTTGTTTAGGATTTTCGTCCTTGATAGGAGAATCCGAAGCGGGTGTAGATGGTTGCTCAGGTTTCTCATCAATTTTGCGTAGTATGTCTAAAAATTTCACGAATGAATTCCCCCATAAAAAGACTTATAATAGTTACTAAAGAGTAGCATTTTTTTATACTAGTGTAAAGTCTGGTGTAAAGCTATTTAAGGAGAATACCTAGACCAAAAAAGGAGAATTTTTGTATGAAGATTATGGCTATAAATGCAGGTAGTTCAACATTGAAGTGGAAACTTTTTGAAATGCCTGAGAAAATAACAATTGCTTCCGGTATGATAGATCGCTTGGGTAGCCCTAAGGCTGTCTTTAAATTAAAGTATAACGATAAAAAAATTGAACGTGAACAAGCTATTAAATCTAACGATGTTGCCGTTTTGTCTATTTTAGATGCCTTAAAAGATATGAAAATTATTGAAAAATTCGAAGATATCGTTGCTTTTGGTCATCGTGTCGTTGCAGGTGGAGAAGTTTTTAAAAAGTCTGAAATCGTTACAGAATCTAATTTACGTAAGATTGAAGCTTTGTCTGAATATGCACCATTACACAATAAAATCGAAGCATATTATATCGATGTCTTTAAAAAATTGGTTCCTAGAGCTATTCAAGTTGCAGTTTTTGATACATCTTTTTTTGTTGATATGCCAAAAGTTAATTATATTTACAGTATTGACTTAGAAGATTATAAAAAATACCATGTTCGCCGTTATGGCGCCCATGGTACAAGCCATCGTTACATTGCTCAACGTTTAGACAAAATTGTTGATGGCGGTATTAAAGATAAAAATGTTATCGTACTTCATTTAGGTAGCGGAGCTTCAATCAGTGCTATTAAAAACGGCAAAGCCTTTGATATCTCAATGGGATTCACGCCTTTAGCTGGTATTATGATGAGTTCTCGTAGTGGCGATATTGATTTTTCCATATTGCCATACTTGATGCGCAAACTAGGTATTACAGACATTTCTGAAATGATTGATATTTTGAATAATAAATCTGGTTTGCTTGGTATTTCAGGTGTTTCTGCAGATATGCGTGATATTGAGGCAGATGAAGATACTAATCAAAGAGCTAAATTAGCCTTGGAAATGTATCGTAACCGAATTATTAAGTTTATTGGCTCATATATTGCTGAAATGGGTGGAGTTGACGTTATTGCCTTTACGGCTGGAGTCGGTGAAAATTCCGCAGAAGTTCGTGAGGATATTTTAAGTGGCCTCGAATTCATGGGCTTGAAGATAAATCATGAGAACAATCAAGTTCGTGGTAAAGAGATTAAGATCACTACAGACGATTCTAAAATTGCCGCCTACACAATTCCAACCAATGAAGAATTAATGATTGCTCAAGATACTTATGGATTTGCTAAATTAATTGAAGAAGTTAAAAATTAAAGATAACTCCTAAAATAAAGGTTACAGTTTCTGTCAAAGTGATTAGTAAGAGATTCTTGATGATAAGTGGGAAAGTTTTCTTCTTAATCGGATTCTTACTGAAGGCTTTGGCATTTTTATAAACTATTGGTGTAATTAGCAGTGTCAGTAGCATTAGTTTAGGCAATAATCCTAGAATAACTGAACAGATCAAGGCTAAGTATCCCAAGACGTAGAGCGATTTCAAAATAAAGATAGAGTTAGCTTTGCCAAGATAATATACTAGTGTTTTTCGTCCTAAGTTGATATCTTCTTTTTGGTCAGCAATATTGTTAGCTAAAAGAAGATTAGAGATGGCGAAGAAGGTCAACAATGATGATAGGAGAGCGTCTCCATAAAATTTGAAGTCTAAAATAACAGTAGGGTTATGAACGACATTGATATAGATGGCGATTAGATAAATTACGTAGCCCATTGTAAAGCCTGAGAAAAATTCACCTAGAGGTCCACGATTGATTGGCCATGGTCCACCAGCATAACAAAAACCTATGGCAAATGAGAATAGCCCTAAGAAGAGTAAAGGCCAACCGGTTCTTGAAACGATGAATAATCCAATAATGGCAGCAATGGCAGTAAAGGAAAAGTCTAACCAGCCGATTAAATGAATATTTAAATGATGCACGCCTATAACGTTAGTATCACGTCTAAAACTTTCGACTCCGGTGGCATTTTTGTAATCCCAATAGTTGTCGTTAATATCGACAGCCATATTGAAAAGAAACATAGCGATAAAAAAGAGAATCAAATCAAGAGCGTTAATAGAGTGCCAGTGATAATATGAATACAAAGTTCCCATTAAGAAAGGGAAGACACTAGCAGTTTTAGCTTTTATTTCGACAAGTTCAAAAAATACAGATGGTTTCAAAAAATCAGTCCTTTGGATTTGATAGGTTCTATTATAGAATTATTTTTGAATAAGTAATACAGGGGTAAGAAATATTTTATGGCGAACTCAATTTGGAAAAGCTATCCTCAACTCGGGGAGAAATTGGATTTAACAACAGAATATATTCATAAAATGGTGAATATTAGTAATCTGGACATAAGTTCAATGATTATAGATTTAACTTCAGGTGGCAAAATGTTGCGTCCAGCCTTCTTTTTGTTATTCAGTGAATTTGGAAATGAAAAGCGCTCAAATGATGATCTAATACCGTTAGCTGCTTCCTTAGAAATATTGCATGTGGCAACATTGATTCATGATGATGTAATTGATGACTCCCCCATGCGCAGGGCTCAACCAACAATTCACACACGTTATGGTCGAAGAAATGCAATATATGCTGGCGATTATTTATTTACGATATACTTTGAATTAATTTCAAGACATTTAGATGCCAATGCTGATATTTTAAGAAATGCTTTAAGTATGAAAAGAATTTTAATTGGTGAGCTTGATCAAATGTTGATCAACTTTAATGTAAATGCTACGACTGATATGTATCTGAAAGAAATATCAGGCAAGACAGCTGAATTGTTCAGTTTGAGTGCCACAATGGGCGCGGCTGTAAGCTATGGCAGTCAGGAAGTTGTCACGCGTTGTAAAGAAATTGGATATGACATAGGTATGGCTTTTCAAATTATTGATGATATTTTAGATTTTAGCAATTCTGCTCAAATAGGAAAGCCAGTACATGAAGATTTGAAAAATGGCGTCTATTCTTTGCCTTATATTTTAGGTTTAGAATCTAAAAATGAGAAATTAATAGCTCTCTTATCCCAAGATAATTTAACCACCGAGGATATCAATGCAGCTACTAATATTGTAGTGGATGATGGCTATTTAAATCAGGCAAAAGATATAGCTCAAGGTTATACGCAGCACGCTATCAATGAAATTAAAAAATTGCCAGTTAATAAGAGCCAAAAAGTACTATTAGCAGTTGTTAAAAGATTGATTAATCGGATTAAGTAGGTAAAAAATGAATAAGAACGAAAAGACGGATATAGTAGTTAAAGTAAACCAATTGTTGAATCAACTAAATAATTCCACAGACAATGGGAAATTGAAATCAGTAATTCAAACATCGTATGCTGCCATTAATAAGCCAGAGAAGGTTTCAAAACAATATAAAGAAATTTCCGAGGCCTTATCTGCGATAGTTATTCTTTCAGAAGAATTGGCAATCCATAAAGAATACCAATTCAGTAAAGAACAAAATGAAATATTAAAGCAAATGACTGATATATCAAGAAAAACTTTGTCACAGAGTCTTATTGGAATGATTAATGGGGCAGTTTGGCATAATTAACATTGAAGGATTGCCGTCTTCCACTGCGCTAGGAATGGTCTGGAACGCCATGGACATCGTTTGAAACCAATTAAAGTTCAAATTGTTTCCAAAGCGAGTCTTGTTCTAAGCCGGCATAAATCGCCAACTAAGAACAATTTAATGGCTGAGACCATCCTAGCTCCGCTCCAGACTGAATAATTATTTTGTATAAACTTCAATGTATAAAAAAAGCTCAAATGACTTAATATAAATAGTCATTTGAGTTTTTTTTCTTGTCTAAATGTTAATAAGAAATTTTACCATTACTCTAGCCTGGAGCAAAAATCACAATTGGCTCAGCTGTAAAATTGTGATTTTTGTGGAAGGCGGTATGTTTTAACAAAAATTAAGCGAAAACTATATATTCTTTTAACGTTATAACGCTATATTCCTTGATCCATTTGATACAGTTCTTTGAAATGACTATTTGTTTGATAGAGCTGTTGAGGTGATCCTTCCATCTCAATGCCCTTGTCATTCATAAAAACGACATGATCGACGTGCTTGATACCTTGTAAATGATGAGTGACCCAGATAATAGTTTTATCTTGAAGGACATCAAAGAACGTCTCTAATAATTCGTTTTCGGTAATAGGATCCAGACCAACTGTAGGTTCGTCCAAAAGAACCACAGGAGCATCTTGAAGCAAGATCCTAGCCAAGGCAATTCTTTCTTGTTCGCCACCTGAGAAACGGGCACCATTTTCACCGACAATAGTGTTGTATTTATCTGGTAATGATTCGATAAGATCTTTCAAACCAACACGCTCAATTGCTTGTTTGATAGCAGCGTCGGATTTTTGCTCATTGCCTAGTCTAACGTTATTCATCAGTGTGGTATTGAATAAGAAAGGTTTTTGATTCAATACAGAAAAAATTTGTTCACGATTTTCTTGAATTTGAGAGATATCAAAATCGTTAACCTGAATTTGTCCTTGTTGAGGGGATAAGTCACCTAAAATTAATTGTAAAATAGTTGTTTTACCAATTCCACTTGGACCAAGCAAAGCTAACTTTTCGCCTTTGTGAATATTTTGAGAGAAATTCTTGATCAAAATTGGCGAATTCGAATCATATTCGAAAGTCACGTTATTAAGTGAAATGGAATTAAAATCTTTAGGATTAATAGTAACCTGTTTAGGTAAATTATTAGTAACTGGCTGAACAGTGTTTAAACGATTGATAGAGTCCTTATATAAGGGCCACTCTTCAAATCCTTGACTGACAGGGATAATTGCATCAGATAAGGGGAAAATGGCTAAGACGACCGCAGAAACGAAATTAGCCTGTGCCTGATTATGAGTCATTGTCAGATTAGTGAAGATAAGGAAACAGACAACTATTGCTACAAAAACTAGTTGCAGTCCAAAGTCACGATTACGACGAAATGCTTTAGATTTATTTTTTGAAGAATCTAAACTTTTAATGTTTTTGGAAGTAAGATTTTTGAAATCTTTTTTACGGCCAGAAACCACCCAATCATCTACGCCAAGGATATTATCAGTTAATTGAATATAAAGATCATTCTTAACTTCCTTTTGATAGGCTCGACGGGCGCTTTCAATTGTGACTGAAATTAGAGGTACAAGAAAAACTTCAACGAATAGTAGCAGAAAAACGAAAAAGCCAAAAGAAGGATTAAAGACACCTAATGCGAGTGAGGCAACAATTGTTAGCAAATAGGAAATAACTGCTGGAAAGACCGTTCTTAAGTACAGGTTCTGGAGATGGCTAATATCCTCAGAAAGCAGTCCCATAATGTCGCCGGTTTTGTGATGTTCGGTAAAAAATGAGGCGTCTCCTTCAAGATTTTTATAAAGTCTAGTTCTTAAATCAGATGTAACTTTTAGAACCCAATTGTGGCTCATCAGACGTTCAATGTATTTGAAAACAGGACGTCCAATTCCAAAAGCACGGGTTAAAAGAATTGGAATATAGATTAGAAGAATATTGATAGGGTGAGTAGCAGCTTTATCAATCGTGTATCCAGAAGTAAACATTAAAGCGGCTGCACAAAATGAGGTCATTAGACCTAACAATAAGGCTGTAATCAATAAGCCTTTATATTGCTTGATATAAGGTTTGACCCAGGTATCAGATTTGAATGTCTTGAAGAAATTCATAGTTGGTCACCTCTCATATTTGCAATTAATTGCGAGTAAGCACCGTTATGATTAGCGAGTTCCTGAGGAGTACCTTGCTCAGCAATTTGACCATTGTTCATAACGATGACATAGTCCATTTCTTTGATCCAATGCAAGCGATGCGTTGCAAAAATAACTAAATGATTTTTAAATAATTTTTCCATAGGCTTTTTTAAAGCATACTCAGTTTCAATATCCAAATGAGCGGTTGGTTCATCAAAAATCAAAATGCGACGATCATCGGCTAAAAAGGCACGGGCAAGCATTATTCTTTGTTGCTGACCTCCAGAAATACCACGTCCACCTTCACCAATTTGAGTTTGGTAGCCATCATCTAAAGTGGCGATAAAGTCCTGTAATCCAGCAGAAACAGCGGCTTTTTTAATGTCTTCTAAGGGAGCAGTTGGTCGATAAAAAGCAATATTATCGGCAATTGATCCTGAGAATAAGTAAGGTGACTGAGGCAAAAACGTTAATTGCTTTTGCCAATGAAGCTGTTTAAAATTTTCCACGCTCTGATTATTAATTGTGATTTCACTTTGATTAGGGACGATAAAACCACCAATTGTTCTAATTAAAGTAGTTTTTCCAGAACCGGATTTACCAATTACACCAATTTTTTGGTAACCAGATAATTTGATTTGATCGATATCCAGGCTGACGTCACTAGTCCCAACACCCTTATAGGAGAATTGAAGATTTTTAATAGAGAAAGTAGAGTTTTCATTCCAAGTGAAGTCATCTAAGGCATCAGTATCTTTAGTGATAGGACGTTCTAATATTTCGAAAATAGAATTTAAAGCATTTTTACCATTCAAAGTAGCATGATAATCATTTGAAAAGTCTCGTAATGGCAAGAAGTATTCCGGAGCCAAAATCAATGTAACTAAAGCTGGAAATAAAGGAAAGCTGTTGTTGATCAATCCTAGACCAAGAAAAACGGCCAGAATAGCTATTCCTAAAGTAGTCAACCAATCGAGCGCAAAGGTTGAAAGAATGGCGATACGTAAAGTATTCATTGTCCGACGACGATATTCGTCACTGACAGTATAAATATTTTTAGCATAACGCTTGCTTAAACCAAGCATTTTCAAAGTAGGTAAACCACGCAAGGCGTCTAAGAAATGGTTTGAAAGGATGGTATATTGCTGGTATTGTGCGTCAGCTTTTGATTGAGCTGCCAAGCCTAAAATAATCATGAATAGAATAACTAATGGGACGATAATTGTTAAAGTTATTCCTGAAGCGATATTTTGCATATAAATATAAACTAATAAAACTGGTGGAATAATCGACATATTCATTAGTTTGGTAAAAATCAATTTAAAGTAATTTTCTACCAAGTCGATTCCATCGAGTGAGGAGGTAACTAAATTACCGGTACCTTCTTCAGAAATCATTTCAGGACCAGCATTATAAATTTTATCAAGTAACTGGGATCTTATTTCCTCTGAAGTTTGGCTGGCGTAATGTTCAACAATCTTAGTATTAAGTAGATTGAACAGATGTCTTAAAACGAAAGCCATTGCAAATAGAATCATCGGATAGATGATCGTTTGCAGTGATTTTTGTTCCCATGAATTTACGAGTGCTTCTGCTAAGTACTTACCTTGGAATAAAATAACAAATGCTTGCAAGAGAGTTAATCCTGCAAGCATTAAGAGTAGTTTTTTTGTTCCTGGTAAGCGAAATAAACGCTTATCGATCATTAATATTTCACCGTATTCTCTCTTGGATTTATTCTCTTTGTGAATAGAGAATATGACCAAATGAAGTAAATCGCTACAATTGGAACTAAAATGCAAGCTACGATTGTCATAATCGTTAGGGTGTATTGGGAATTAGCAGCGTTTTTGATCAAAATACTGTGAGCTGGGTTAGTAGCGATCATAACACGTGGAAATAGACCGTTGAACAATAAGACGATAACCATACTTAGTGATAAGCCACTACCAGCAAAGCTCCAGCCTTCTCTGTCCTTTAGGACTCCATAGTAACCTAATAGTGAGAACAAAACAATTAGGACTGTAATGAAGAGTGAAGAGCCAAATCTCTTAGTAAAGAAGTCAGTTTGCAAGAATACCAAAACAGCAAAGACAACTTCACCAAGGAAAAGAATCGGGTATAAGATCTGATTTAATTTTCGAGCACGTTCACGCAGTGGTCCTTCAATTCTTAATCTGATGAAGTTTAGGCCGTGTACCAATGATAATAGAACACCAGCAACACCACCAACAACAGATAGAAGATTAACAACGTCGAAGAACTTAGGAAAAGCGTCGCCATTAGCGTTCATTGGAATACCTTGAACCATACTTAAAAGAATCATACATAGGAAGAATGGAGGGAGAATACTACCAATGAAGAAAGTCCACATCCACATATTTCTACCTGTTTTTGTTTCAGCATGTTTGTGAAATTCGAAGGAAACACCACGTAAAATTAATCCAACTAATACTAATAAGAAGAGAATATAGTAGCCGGAAAAGAGTGATGCATACCACATTGGCAATGAAGCAAACATAGCACCACCAGCGGTTACTAGCCATGTTTCATTACCGTCCCAGTGTGGGCCAATAGTGGACATGATAGCAGCTCTTTCTTGCTCATCTTTAGCTAAAAAGCGAGTAGACATTCCAACACCAAAGTCGAAACCCTCAAGAAAGAGGAAGATAGAAAAGAGAAGACCGATTACGATAAACCATAATGTACTTAGAGTCATTTTCCAAAGGCCTCCTTTGCAAATGGATCAACGTTTTGTTTGGAATCAGCTTCTTCAAAGTAAGGACCATGATGAAGAGTTTGTCTGCTATACCAAACCATAACGCCACCCAAGAATAAGAAGAGTGCAAAGTAAATGATATTACTGAATAATAAGTTAGCAACTGTTGAAGTTGGAGAAACAGCTTGAGCAATTGTAAAGAGTCCATAAACGATCCATGGATAACGACCGAATTCGGTAATGAACCAACCAGCAGAATTACCGATAAATGGAACCCAGATACAGATGCCTAAAACAACCAACATCCATTTGTGATTTTCAATGGTATCTTTCTTCTTACGAGAGAAGATCAGACCAACAAAGGATACTAACATGATTAAAGCATCAATTCCGGTCATGACCCTGAAACTCCAGAAGAGTGTCTTAGGTGGAACATAGTAATTCATGTTCTTGCCGAATTGTTTATCATATTTGGCATGTAATTCTTTATTGATAGTATCCATACCCTTAACTGAACCACTTAGTCTGTGGTAGGCCAAGATACTTAAGACACCAGGAACTTCGATTTGACCGCTAGCTTTGTGGTTCTTAGCATCAATCAATTCCACGATTGTCCAAGGAGCAGGATCTTTAGTATCCTTGTAAATACCTTCAGTAGCAGCGAATTTCATAGGTTGATCTTTGATAATTTGTTGAGTCTGAAGATCACCTGCACCAGCAGATAGAATAGCAAAGATCAAACTTGCCCAAAGACCAAAGCGCAAAGACGTTTTAAAGAAATGATTTTCATTTTTCTTTTTACGTAAAAGTCCCCAAGCACTCATTCCTGCAATTACAACTGCGGCAGTCATAAAGGCTGCTAGAATAACGTGAGGGAAAACTCTCCACAATTGTGGATTAGCAACTACAGCACCGAAATCAGTTAATTGAATTCGACCAGTAGTGTTATTAATCTTAAAACCTGTAGGATGCTGCATAAAACTATTAGCAGCTAAAATCCAAATGGCAGATAGCATTGTACCGATTGAAGTCATCCAGATCATAAAAGCATGAACCCCTGGTTTGAAACGATCCCAAGTGAACATCCAAATCCCAATGAAGACCGATTCGATAAAGAATGCTAATAGGGCTTCAATAGCCAATGGAGCACCGAATACATCACCCATAAAACGTGAGTATTCAGACCAATTCATACCAAATTGGAATTCTTGAATAATACCAGTAACAATACCAACGGCAAAACTTAATAGAAAGATCTTACCCCAAAATTTTGCCATATCTAGGTAAACTTTATCTTTTTTGACAGCGTAGATTGTTTCCATAATTGCTACAAGAAATCCCATTCCGATTGAGAACGGAACAAAGAAAAAGTGAAAAACAGTAGTCATAGCAAATTGAAAACGTGCCAAAGAGACAATACTTAAACCAACACCAAGCATGGTTATAACCTCCTTAAAACAATAATTTAAACCCAAAACTATACAAATTTATCATATGATTAATTAAATTATTAAGCAACAAATTACACTTGTGAAAAAATCGGTTACATTGCCTTAGCTATTGGATTAGCATTAAATAAAATAACCTAATAAAGTGTGATAAAATGTTTAATTAATTTTATAATAATCAAATAATATTTTTCTTTACAATATAAAATATAAACCTAAAATTAACGTTTATTTCATCATTATTGATAAAGATTATTTACAAAAAGAAAGCGGAGTCAAAACTTTAAAAAAAACTGCCCTCTATTTAACTAAAAATCCTTTAGTGACGACTACGACTTCTAGTACCAATAGAATTATTCGCTTGTGGAGTACCTAGTTGTCTTTGATTTGCCTGATTGTTAAGGCGGTTATTAGGATTATTAAAGTTTTGATCATTATTGTTGTTAGGAGCGTAATTGGGATTGAGATTGTTAAATTGCCCCTGACCGTTATTAGCAGGATTTCCATATTGATTAGGATAAGAATTATTACCCTGAGTTGGTTGGAAATTGCCTTGTGGTTGATTAGGATTCATAGGTCTTTGATTATTGTTAGGATTTTGATTAGGAAATTGATTCTGACCGTATTCATTGACCATTTGATTATTATTCATAGGCTGTTGATTAAAGCGGTTGTTGTTATTAAAATTGCCATTTTGATTTTGTGGCATAGGTTGTTGTGGTTGGTTCATTTGGTTTAATGGAGCGTTAGGACGATATGGTTGATTCATAGGTTGTTGATTATATTGTCCTTGTTGATATTGATTGCTATTTGGCTGATTGTAGCCATAGCCATTGTTTTGATTATTGTAACCATAGTTTTGTTGGTTAAAATTGTTGGGTTGATTGAATTGTTGCTGTTGTGGCTGATTATAATATTGACCCTGCTGGTTATCAAATTGATTATTATCGTAATTTGTTTCAGGCTCTTCTTCTGGAGCAGGATTTAGGACCATGTCCACAATAACGATGATTAAATCAATTGCACCAATAATAATACCGACCCAAGCCCAGATTTTTAAGAAGCCAGCACCAGGCATATTAGCATTAAATAGACCCATTAGGCCACCTAATATCAAGATAACGAAACCAACAATATCGGGTACGATACTGTAAGTACGATTAGTCAAAATATAAATAGCTGCGGAAATAATATAAGTAATTGCCATGAGAATTCCGGCAGCACCACCAATTGCTCCAGTACCTACCAAAGCAGCGATAAAACCTTCAAAACCAGTTTTGATCATTAAAATAATTGACAGTATAAGCAATAAAATTCCGGCAGAAATTTTTGTTATTCTTACCATAAATAAACCTCCAATTTTACTCACAAATACTATTGTATATCATCACTTATTAAAATGGTTAATTGGACCATATTTATGTCCCACAGCAATTTCATTTTTAATAGCATTGTAAGTAAATGTTTTAGCAGTCTTGATGGCTTCTTCCATACTGTGACCCTTGGCAATTTCGGCAACGATACATGAAGAGAGCGTATCGCCAGTTCCATTGATATGATCAGTTTTGACATATGGTTCAGAGATCCAGAAGGATTGACCATCTTCTAATAGAACGTAGTCTTCAACTTCAGCAATTGAATCACTACTGTGTTCACCCTTAATCATAATATTTTTTGGACCTAATTGTCTCAATTTATGCGCAGCCTTAACAATTTCTTCTTTATTTTCTAATTCTAGACCTGATAATTTTTTGGCTTCGTAAAAGTTTGGCGTAATTAAATCAGCAAGAGGGAATAACTCATCAATCAAAGTTTGGTAAGCTTCAGTTTCTAAAAGCATAGCTCCATGTTTAGTGATAATAACTGGATCTAGGACAAATGTACCGAAAGGCTTGTCTTTAATCTCTTCGGCAATAGTGTGAATAATTTCGGAATCTGACAACATACCAGTTTTGAAAGCAGAGACTTTAAAATCATCTTTGATATCTTTGATTTCATTTTTTATAAAACTAATTGGCATGTTAGTGCTGTCATGTATTCCATATGAATTACCAGCAACAGCAGCTGTGAGAACGGACATTCCATAGACACCACAGGCCATAAATGTTTTTAAATCAGCTTGAGCACCGGCACTACCATCAGAGTCAGAGCCAGCAATAGTTAAAACTTGAGTAAATTCATTCAATATAGTCACCCACCTAATAATTATTAAACCCTATATTAACAGTAAAAAAGGAAAAAGTGGGCAATTTTTGTTAGTTTTACTTGACCTTGACGTAGCGTAAATCATTAAAATGAGTTTTGTTGGGAGCAATAATTATGAAATATACAATAAAAAAATTAGCCGAACTGGCTGATATTAGTACACGTACTTTGAGATATTATGATCAGATTGGCTTGTTGAAACCTAGTGAGAAGAATAATAATAATTACCGTATTTATAATGAAAAAAACGTAAATAAATTACAACAAATTATGTTTTATCGAGCTTTAGGATTCCCACTCAAGAAAATAAAACAGCTAATGGATGATCCAAACTTTTCGGAGATAACGGCGTTACGTGAACAGCAGCAACTTTTATTGGCTAAACAAGCGACGATAAATTCACTCTTAACAAACATTGATGAAACTATTAAAAATTATTATGGAGAAGGCAAAATGACAGATAAAGATAAATTCAAAGCTTTTAAAGAACAGCAGATAGCTAGTAATGAAAATGAATATGGATCGGAAATTCGTTCGCAATATGATCCTAAGATTATTGATAAATCCAACCAAAAGTATATTAATTTGAGTGAAAGTGATTTTAAGAAAATGAATCAGCTTGAAGCTGAAATGATAAAAAATTTATTGGATTTAAAACATGCTGACAAATTTGATAAGCAATTGGCATCAAATATATATCAAGAACATAAAGAATGGCTAGAGTTTACTTGGCCTGATTATACAAAAGCAGCCCATCGGTCATTGGCCGATTTGTATATCAATGATGATCGTTTTGGAAGTTATTATAACGATAAAGCTAAAGAGGATGTCGTTAAATTATTGCATGATGTAATCTATCAATTTACTGAATAAGATAGATTTTGAGTAATAAAAAATTCCCGTACAGCAACTTTAATAGTTGTATACGGGAATTCTTTATGTAAGTTAATTTAAATATTCAGTATTTTTTTCAACTAAATCACGATAAAAATTAGCCATAGTTAGTTTGTAATAAGGATAAATCCAAATAAAACCAATTCCTAAGGTAATGAATCCCAAGATCCACCAACCAATGAAACTTAATTGAAGAACAAAATAACGCCACTTGTTACCGACCATTAATTGCTGACTTTTATTGATATAAGTTGTTAAGGAATAACCGTCAGTTAAACCACGGTCATTTAGATCTTTATATACGAAATAAGTTTGAGAATAAGCAATGCTCTTAACGATCCCTGGAATGATCAATAACAATGTCCAAAGGAAAGTAAAGATACTAATAATGACGTAAATAAAAATTAATTGCCACCAATCGGGGCTGCGGAAATAAGTAAAGTTGCTTTTAAGAGGGTCAAAATCAAGTTCTGGATCCTCAATCCAGTCTAATCCCCTAAATGATGCTGATAAATTTATTATCAAAAAGACCAAGCTCAAGATAAAGCTGATGATCCCAAACGATGAAGCAATTCGAGTGAAATGCATTGCATCAAAGTTAGTTGGATCGAAATGCCATTCCACTTTTGAATTGTTGTAGCCACTGTTGAACCAAAAAACAATTAACGGAATCAAATAAAGAAGAATGCCCTTCTTCCAATTGCCCCGTAGTAGATTTTTAATTTCTGTCTTTAACTCTGAGCGAGTTCGATAGTTTTTCATATTAAATTCCTCCCTGTTGTTTAAGGATACACGAATAAGAGAATATTGGATATTTATTGCATTTAATTAGCTAAGGAATTATCTTTAAATATAATAGAACTTTTGATCATTTATGAAGGAGTAGATTTTATGATTGGATTTATAGGTGCAGGAAGTATTGGCGGAGCCGTTATAACGGGTATGATAAAAAATGGCTTTGAAGCTGATAACATAGTCGTTAAGGGTGGTCATTCAAATCGGACTATCCTATTGGGCGAACAGTTAGGTTTTAAAGTAGTTAAGAGAGTTAAGCAATTAGAAGATGCTGAAGTGATTTTTATTGCTGTAGGTGCTACGGCTTTGGATAGCGTTTTAAAAGAGTTGAAGGAAATTGTTGCTGGCAAGTTGGTTGTTGCTTTTACTGGCAGTGCTTCAATCACTCACTTAAAACAAGTTTTGGGCGACGTAAAAGTAGCTCATGCTATCCCTAATACGCCAGTAAAAATTGGTGCTGGTTTTACAGGTATTACTTATTCCGATAACTTTACTGATGATGATAAAAAGAAAGTTATTTCAATTTTGGGATACACTGGTCAATTAGTTGAAGTACCAGAAAACCAATTAGGGATTTTAGGAACAGTAGCAGGCTGTTCACCAGCATTTTTGGATGTCTTTATTGAGGCATTGAGCGATGCCGGAGTAAAGCATGGCTTAAATCGAAAATTGGCTTATGAAGCTGCCATTGGTATGGCAATCGGTGCTAGCAAGTTAGCTAAGCAGTCAGAATTAAATGTTTCAGCCCTAAAAGATGAAGTAACATCTCCAGGTGGATCAACAATTCGTGGCGTAGCAGCTTTGGAAGAGAATGGCTTTAGAAATGCAGTTATTAAAGCTGTTGATGCTGCTGAAAATGATTAGATTTTCAGCCTTTTACAAAAATTGAAATTTGACTGGAACGCTGTGGGCGCGAGTTGGAAGATTATACTTAAATATAAAAAGAAATTAGTGTTATTAAAGTGCTTCATAATTGTTAGACAAGAAATCTGACAGTTATGGAGCACTTTTTGTATGGAAATTTCACTTATTTATCGTCACTATCTTCGACAAAATATTGTTTATTCATATATTTTGTAAATATTATTTTTCTAAATGATGTTACTGATAATTTGTCCATTTGATATGTATATTTTGTTATACGCTTTCATTTTTGAAAAATATGCAAATTTAAAAATTGTATATTTTTAATTTATCTTTTAAAAGAAAAATTGTTTTGGTGATTTATATATTTCATTAAAATTTAAATTTTTAATACCACATAACGCAATGATAGACTGAATTTATTCAAAAATTTAGGAGGATAATATGACAAATTAGTTTGATTAAAATAGCTTATCTAAGAAAAGTAGACATATGACTATGATTTTTTTTGTTTCCTAAACTGTATCTTTGAGTAATGTAAATAAAGGTAATATTGGATCTTTTATCAAATATGGATTGTAAAAAAAGTCTGTATTGGATTCTTTTAATAGTAAATAATTCTTTAGAAAAATATATCAAAATATAGACTACTTTCGATTCTATTTATGATTCAAAATGACCATTAATACTCAAATAATTTCACAGATATTAAAAATATGTGTGAACAAAAACAATTTACGCATCATGCTAGTTAAATTTAATAAAAAAATTTGGAGTGATTTTTTCGATGAAGCCTCGTATTTTAACGACCTTATTAATTTGTTCAGCAACACTGATGACCACAGCAACACCAGCTATTGCTGCTACAGTTCCAGCATCTAAAGCAACCACGCAAGTGCCAGCTTCTGTTGATGCTTCTTCTTCACAAATATCAAAAGGTTCAGACTCACAGACACTCCAGGAGATACCAGCAGCCTTTATTGATTTAGGGATACAAGATGGCAAACTTACAGATTTTAAAAATCAGAGTCAATGGCAATCAACAGGAACACCAACAGTTACAACCGACGGTGAAATGAACGGAAACGTTCTGAATTTTGATGGTAGTTCAGCTTTTTATACTACTTTTACAGATGACCAATTTAGTCAATTAAAAAATGGATTAACAATCGAAGCATATTTTAAGTATGATCGATATGCAGATGCTGATAGTGAACATGAAATCTTTTCTAGCCAAGAAAGTGGTGGCTTTGGACTAGGTGTTCAAAAAAATAAGATTGTTTTCTATGCTCATGATGGCGGCGGGTACAAACAACCTTCTGGTGAATTAAAGCCCGGTAAATGGGTTCATGCCGTAGGAGTTATTGATAAAAATAGGACGGCTAGTTTGTATCTAGATGGTAAATTAGTTCAGTCTGTAGATATGCCTGGCAATTTAAAATTTGCTCAAAATACTAAGGATCTTGTTTTGGGTGGAGATGCAAAACCAGGGACTCATGTTCAATCACAGATGACGGGGAATATTAAATCAGCTCGATTATATAATCACACATTGAATGAAGCTCAAATTGCACAATTGAGTCAAACTGCACACCTAGATCAACATAAACCTGATCATGAGCCAGAGAAAGTGGATCAAATGGTGGGTACACAATTAGTTGGTCCTAAGCAAATTGCTGCTGGGGCAATCTATGGTTTAAATGTGCATGCTAGACAATTAAAGGTTGGAGATCCTGATACCCTTTCTTTAGATGTTACCTTTAATCCTAAACAATTTGATTATGTTAGTTCAGAACATACATTAGAAGGCGGCAAAACAACAGTTAAGGAGATTGAAGCTGGACGAGTGCGAATCACATCTTCTGCTAAATTATCTAATGCAGACTTTTTGTATTATGCCAAAACTCGTTTAGCACGTCTTAATTTACGTGCAAAAAAGGGTATATCAGGTCGAGCAAGTATTCATTTTGAACAAATTACTAAAGAAAATAAGGTTCAACTAGGTTCACCATTAACCGTAAATATTCAAGCACAGAATCCTTTAGATTATAACGGTGATGGTATTGTTGGTGCTGGGGATATTGCTTTAGCACCTGTAGATAAGAAGTCAGCTGTAGCGGCCAAAGCCGAAATCAAACCATATAAACATGTCATTGTATTGACAACAGATGGTGGTGGTAACCCCTGGGATCCACACGGAATCTATTATGCTAAAGGTGGATTCTTTGGACCATCGACACCTGTATGGACAACAGATCCGGAAATAATGAAAAAACGTAAAAACACATACACAATGAACTTGTTTAACAAGCAATTTGCTATGAGTACAACAGCTCATTCTGTAATACCAGCTATTTCAGCTCAAAATTATATTTCAATGTTACATGGTCGACCATGGGGAACTTTGTCACCTGAGTATCAAGGAACGAACGATACAATGGGAAAAAAATATTTTGCTGATTTTGGAAAAGAAAATCCGGCATATCCTTCTGTCTTTAAAGTATTGCAAAAAAATAATCCTACTCAAAAAGCAGCAGCATTTGCCGAATGGGGACCAATTGTCAATGCCATTGTGGAACCTGATGCTGCGGTTAAAACTAAACAATCCGCTTCATTGAAGTCGTTTGATGATGTAGCGGACTACATTGGAACAGACGATTTTCAAAATACATCTATGGTTTTCATGCAAAGTGATTATATGGATGGACAGGGTCATAGTAAGGGCTGGTATAACGATAATTATTGGAATGAATATAGTAAATACGATGCTCTGTTCAAAAAAGTAATGGATAAGTTGGAATCTACGGGACATATACATGATACTTTAGTGATTGCAAACGCCGATCATGGTGGTGCAGGTAAGAATCATGGTCCGAACGATGAACCTGATCGCAATATTTTTATGGCTTTAGGTGGTGAGACTGTTGATAGTGGTCGCCGCTTGCAAGGTGGTAGCAATTCTGACATCACAGCTTTGGTATTGGATGCTTTACAGGCTCCACGTGCATCTCATATGGTTCAGAGTGAAGTTTTCGATAAATCCGCTTTCCTTAGTCAAACAGAATTAGCTAAAAAGAAGCGTGATGTTGAAACGGTTCAGTTAATTCATCAAGGCAATACAGTTAAACTTGGATTAACTAATTTGAAGAAACGAAAACTTAGTGCAGTTGACATGCAAGTTGATTTAGCTGGTCGGGGCATCAGTAGTGTTCAAACTGGTAAAGGGGTTAAAGTTTTACGCCAAGACATTAAAAACGGCATGTTGAAGTTAACATTAAGTTTGGATCATCAATCAATTAAGGATTTAGCAAAAGTTAAATTAACACCAGCTGGCAATGGAAATACAGCAGAAGTAGCTGTCAAACAAGCAATGGCTGGAACAACAGATGGAAAAGAAATTTTAGTTGATTTATCTAATATTGATGGAAGAGGCAAACCAACTCAACCAAGTAGACCAGGAAATAATAATTCAAATTCCGGATCGTCACATAATTCAAATGTTGGTAATAATTCTAATTCAACTTCAGTAGTTGAAGTCGATAAAGTGATTTCTCTACATGGACTTGGCACGCAAAAAAGAGTTCCTTTGTATACATCCGATGCGAAAAAAATTCCAAATAGAACATTACAAGGTGGAACTAACTGGATTTGCAATAGAATTATGATTAAAAATGGAGCCAAGTACTATCGCGTTTCTGCAAATGAGTGGATAAGCGAAAAAGATGCATATGAATACGTTAGTATTTCAAAAATTGCGACTACTCCAAAGAAGGAAATAACTTACTTAGTAAATTCTAAGGGAGAGAAAGTCACTAATCGTGCGTTGGGATCTGACGCAATGTGGGCAACAGATCGCTCAGCTGTAATTAATGGCAAACTTTATTATAGAGTTGCGACAAATGAATTCGTTGCAGGCGATACAGTACATCTTAATTAAGATATCTTTAAATAACTTTATTAATCAAATATATAAATCCTGACTTAATGGTAATTAAAGGGATTAAAATAACGTGCTCTATAACTGTTAATTGAAAAATATGACAGTTGTGGAGCACGTTTTAATTCAGAGAAAATATAGGATTTTTAACAGATTATATGTCTTGGTATTTTTGGTAGCGTCAAGAATCTTGTGTAAATG
>NZ_AZDB01000069.1 GCF_001434585.1 Companilactobacillus crustorum JCM 15951 | reverse complement strand
CAACTCTATTTATCGTACAGCCAAAATAATAAGCAATTGGTCTACTTGGTCAAGCTGCTTGTTCCTGAATGGAATGAGCAGCTTTTTTAATGTGACTATGAAAATTCAAACTGACATAACTATTCTTTAATTCGATGAGAAGACGTAAACGGAAGTTTTCAAAGTTCCGGAAACCGTAAGCAGTCTTTTTAATGGCTTTGATCTTGTTGTTTGTTCCTTCCACGGGTCCATTAGAAAAGGTCGTCTGAAAGCTGTTCTTGATTTCTTGTAGATGTTTACGCAAGGTACGATTAGTTTTTTTGATGGGCTCAGGCATGCCTGCAGCTGAACGTGTTAGACTTTCTAAGAGCCTTGGATCTCGCTGCTGGACAGCTTGTAAAAGTGTTTGATAATAAACGTAAGCTTGTCGCAAAGCGGAGGACATGTTTAATAAACGCTCCACAATATCCTGTTCACATAACTGCATATTACGAAAGTTTCTGCTTTTACGATAGGTTTTAAAATCAAGTTTGTTCGAGTCTTTAGTTAACAATTTCCAATAATGTTTCAAAGCACGTGCGTTGTGCGAACCCTGTCCCGCCTGTTTCATGGTTTGTGTCCGAACTAAGTTTAAGGCCCGATAAGCTTGGGTTACGACATGGAAGCGGTCGGCAATGATCAGCGCTTGCGGAAAGATCTCATGGATCAAGGATCGATAAGGCGAGTACAGATCAACTGTGACCGTTTGGACTGCCCAGCGAGCTTGACGGTCATATTGTAAAAAGTAACTTCGTAAGTATGTATTATGCCGAGAACGCACGATATCTAACGTGCGGCGTGTCGCAATGTCCATGACAATGATACTCATGCCGCTACTAGAAAAGTTGCCCGCTTTAAAGTCGTCAAAAGCGATATTTTGCGGTAAGAAATGATGATTGGGCCTTAAGTAAGTTGAGAGCTCTTGCGCAAAGCGCATCACTGTCATTCCAGAGATCCCAAAATCAGCGGCAATATCTTTTTGCGAGATATCCTGGTCTAATTTAGAAATAGCCTGATATTTAACGGCTTGTGAGATTTGGTCGTTAGCCTTGACGTCCTTGATCTCCGCAAGTTTTGTAATAGTTTTAGGGCAGGCAGCTGAAGCCGGGCAGAGATATTTTTGTTTGCGGATCGAAAAAACATTTGTGATCCCACCCGAAGGCAAACCGAGCATCTCAACGGTTTTAAAACCGTTGTAGCGCATTTTTTGACCACAAACTGGGCAAGCACAAGGATAAGATTGCCGCAAATGGATCTTGCGGACTTTTTTATGTTGGTAAAATCCTGCAGCTATCACTTTATTCTTATATTTTGGATCAAATTCCAGGTGTGAGTCTTTAATTCCCAATAGATCCAGTGTACAATTCTTCATGTAGGACATTTCTTTCAGTGTAGGGATTGTTTCTTTGAGATGAAGTGTGTCTTCATCTCTATTTTTTTATCATAAAACAAAATTGGTACTGAGAGAAGATTTTTCTATCAGTACCAAATATTATAGAACCCAGTTTTAAGACAATCCGTTGGTGTTAAGAAGGGATCGGGTACTACATGGTTTTGTAAATGTGATTGTGGTAATTATACCGACGTGGCAAGCACAAAACTTATTCAAGGAACTACCAAGAGTTGTGGTTGTCAATTAAAGAAGGCACGAGAAAAACGGAAAAATATTTACAAAGATGAAAAGATACAAGAGAAGATAAAAAAAACTTTTAGAAAAAATGACGGTCGTGAAAAAAATACTAAACTATCTATATTGGAACTAGCAACAAGCGACAAATTAAAGGCAAATAATTCTAGTGGTGTAACAGGGGTTTCTTATAGTAAACGTGATAAGAGGTGGCGTAGCTATATCACAGTAAAACATATACGCTACGAGCTAGGATATTTTAAAGATAAGGAAAGTGCAATCCAAGCTCGAAAAAAAGCTGAAAAAGAATTAGTTGAAACCATTTTAAAAAAATACAAAAATAAATAAAAAATTCATAGCCTTTATAAGACACGAAATAGATTTGTTATAAAAAATAAGCTGAAAAATACCTTACTACCCAATTTTTTACAGACATGATATAATAGAAGCAGAAAAAGAAGCCTTGCTTGAACAAGACTTCCCATGTAGAACCGTTTAAGACGGTGGCATAACTTAATACGATTAAATAACCGCTAGCTTGCCAGAGCTAAGGCGGTTATTTTTTTTGCTGATTTTTAATCAACTCAACAACTAATGCGATTAAGGCCACGATAAAAGTACCGAAAGCCAGCATTAATTGTAAAGCGTCCGAAACGGACACTTGGGCTACTCCTTTCCTAGAATGTGAGTTTATAGTTTTTACACCATAAGCACCACCCCCTTTAAGGAAATAGCCACCGCCTTAACTTCTCTACTTGAACTATTATACAGGATAACTAGTAATTTACTTATTGATGATTAATGTTATATTACCTTAATAGGCATTGAAACATTGCATTTAAGTTTTATTGTGTATAACGATGTTACACAAATTAAATCGGTGGTGGTTTAAAATGAAAAAAATTTATTTTTTATGTACAGGAAATTCTTGTCGCAGTCAAATGGCTGAAGGATATGCCAAAAGTATACTATCGCCCGATATTTTTGAGATAGAAAGCGCGGGTATTGAAACGCATGGACTAAATCCAAATGCTGTTAAAGTTATGGCTGAAGACGGAGTAGATATTAGTAGCCACTACTCTAAATTAATTGATCTAAAGTATTTTAATACTTCAGATTTAGTTATTACTTTATGTGGTGATGCAAAGGATAAATGTCCTATGCTTCCCCCGCAAACAAAAAGTTTACACTGGCCTTTATCTGACCCAGCGCAAGCAACAGGAACATTAGAAGAGCAACTAGAAGTATTCCGTAAGGTTCGTGACGAGATTAAAAAATTAATTATAGATTTAAATGACCACTTTCATTGATTACAGAAAAGCGACATAACTCAACAGTTGTGGCCTCTTTTTTGATACTGTATAATTAAAGGGTTAGAACCGTGTCATTACTTAATGACATAATTAAGGAGATAAAAAGATGAAATATGGCTATGCGCGGGTCAGTACCACTGATCAAAAATTAGCAAATCAAATTGAGTTACTAAAATTGGCAGGAGCAGAAAAAATCTTTCAAGAAAAGTTTACCGGCACAACTACCGAACGACCGGAGTTTCAAAAACTGTTGCGCGTTCTAAAAACAGGCGATACTTTGATTGTCACTAAGTTGGATCGGTTTGCGCGGAACACACGCGAGGCCTTAGCCATTATCCAAGAGTTGTTTAAGGAAAATGTCAAAGTTAACATTTTGAATATGGGCTTAATTGACAATACGCCGACTGGACAACTAGTCTTTACAATATTTAGCGCCTTTGCGCAGTTTGAACGCGATATGATTGTCACGCGCACACAAGAAGGTAAATTGTATGCCAAGCAACATGATCCGTTGTTTCGGGAAGGGCGACCGAAAACGTATTCTGAGGAACAAATCAGATTTGCCTACGAGTTACGAAAACAAGGCATGACCTATAAAATGATTGAACGAAAGACGGGGATTAGTAAACGCACGCAGCAGCGACGGTTTAAGTTAATTGAGAAACCAAGTGATACTTCTAAAATCTAAGACAGGTGAAAGATCATGAAAAAGGATATTTTAAATTATTTCCTATTTTGGTAGATTGTAAAAGTAATCCGAACGC
>NZ_AZDB01000068.1 GCF_001434585.1 Companilactobacillus crustorum JCM 15951 | reverse complement strand
AAATTCGGATTAAATTTGCAATCTACCAAGAAGATACCTTAATTAAAGCTTTTGAGAAGAAAGATGTTTTGATCTATGTTCCTAGCAAAAGTCACGATAGCTTCAGTAGGGTAACTGAATTAGAAAATGTTATTAAGGCAGCTCAAAAGTCTCAGGTAGGACATATCTTAGCTATGGGCTTTATTGCTGATCAAGCTAACAATCCGTTTGATTTATCAGCTTTTTATGGATATTTACCTAGAAGATTGGCCTCTTCAGGAATACCTTATACAATTGTGAAAAATGCACTTTATGCTGATCCCTTGGTGCCATATTTACCTGAATTGATTGAAAGAAAAAATGTGATCTATCCAATGAAGGATCAAGCATTAAGTTTTATCAGTTTAGATGATAGTTCTCAAGCTTTTGCTAAAGTAGCAGCAACAAAAGACTTATTAAAGAATGAAAAAGTATATACTTTAACTCAAGCAAGAAATTATACGATACCAGAATTGGCTAAAGTATTAACAGAAGTTTCGGGTTCAGAAATAGGCTATCAGCCAGTTAGTTTAGACGAATTTGCCGCTATTTATAATGAGGGCAATGAAGGTCATATGTTGTCATCTATGTACGATGCAGGCGGAAGGGGCTTTCTGAATGAAGTAAGTGAAGATTATCAAACTATTATGGGACGTACAGCTACACCCTTAAAACAATTTTTAATGGAAAATTATCATAAGTAAAAAACACCATGTTCTTAATCAACATGATGTTCTTTCTCCTTTTGCTCAACTAAGATAGATTCGATAATATCTTGCAAAGAAACATTATTAAACTTTCGCAAAGCTGCCAATTTAGCATCTTCATAATATGTTCCTAAAACATTTTGAATATTTCCTCCGACAATGTCATCAGAATTAGTATTAATGTCTAAGGTGAATAATTGCTTATCGCCTTCAACTGTTAGATAAATATCTAATAAGGTGATCTCATCGGGACCTTTTGATAATTTAGGTTCAGCTGAACCTCTTTTAGTATCAATCAATCCGGCTTGACGGAGGTTACTCATAAGTCTTCTGACGACTACGGGGGATGTTTTGAGACTATTGGCAATTAGCTCGCTGGATAATTTTTGATTCTGATGTATTTCTAGAAAAGCTAGAATGTGAACAGAGTCGCTGAAACGGGTTGAAATTCTCATAGTATTTACCTCAAAAATGTAACTTTTGAATATACAACTATTATCATAAGTGGATTTTAAGAAATAGTCAATTTCTTGAGAGCGTGCGTAAAGTTTGACAGGAAAAATTGGTTATCATATATTTATGGTGACATTTAAAAAGTTACATGAAAGAGATTTGTTATGATAAAGTTTGAACATGTTTACAAGCAATATGAGGGTAATTCCGCCATTGAGGATTTGAACATGGAAATCAATGATGGTGACTTTTTTGTGATGGTCGGTACTAGTGGAAGTGGAAAAACGACAACTTTAAAAATGATTAATCGTTTAATAGAACCTTCGACTGGTAAAATTTTGATTGATGGTCAGGATATAAAAAAATATAATTTGCGAAAAATGCGTTTGAATATGGGATATGTTTTGCAAAATATTGCATTATTTCCTAATTTAACAATTGAGGAAAATATTACGATACAACCCGATTCATTACGCTGGTCTAAAGAAAAGCGAAAGAATACAGCCTGGGATTTACTACAAAAAGTAGGACTTGATCCTAAGGAATATGCTAAACGTTATCCCCATGAATTATCTGGTGGTGAACAACAGCGAGTCGGTATTGTTAGGGCTTTAGCAACAAAGCCAAAGATGGTTTTGATGGATGAGCCTTTTAGTGCCTTAGATCCTATTTCTCGACGACAACTCCAAGATTTAGTTTTAAAACTTCATCGTGAATTGAGAACTACGTTTATTTTTGTTACCCATGATATGTCTGAAGCTATTCGCTTAGGCAATACGATTGCAGTTTTGAGCAAGGGTCATCTGGAACAGCTTGGGAATCGAGACGATATTTTAAATCATCCCAAGAATAAATTCGTTGAGGGGTTCTTTAAGTTAGAGAAGAATGGTCAGGATACCGTTAACTTAATGCTTGATTCGGGCTTAGGACAGACTAGCGATTTGGAAATCAATTCTTCCTTATTGAAAGAGGACACAATTAATACCTTAGCTACTGAGTTAAAAGAGCATAACGGTAAAGTTGTTTTCAAAAAAGATGGCAATAATTATCTTTTAACTACCTCTGATTTAATAGATTTTTTGGCAGAGGAGGAAGATAACTAATGCAAGCAATCCTAAATATTTTACAGACCCAAGGCAATGGCATCATAGAGGCCTTAGGACAGCATATTTCTATTTCTTTAATTTCGTTATTTATAGCAGCTATAATTGCAATTCCTCTGGCAATTATTTTGATGACGCATAAAAGAATTGCAGAAATTATTTTACAAATAACCAGTATTTTACAAACAATTCCAAGTTTAGCCTTGTTAGGTATTTTAATTCCAATTGTGGGCATTGGAACAGTTCCGTCGATCATTGCTTTGGTAGTATATGCAGTAATGCCAATCTTTCAGAATGCTTACTCGGGATTAACGACAATTGATCCTAATTTGGAGGAAGCTGCTGAAGCTTTTGGTTTGTCTCGAGGTAAAAAGTTGCTTAAATTTCAAATACCTTTGGCAATGCCAATGATTATTTCTGGGATTAGAATTGCTATGGTAATGATTATTGGTACGGCTACACTAGCAGCTTTAATTGGAGCCGGTGGTCTAGGTACTTATATTCTTTTAGGAATTGAAACTAATAATAATGCACTACTCTTGGTCGGAGCTGTTTTATCAGCTGTTTTAACATTGATTTTTAGTGCTTTGATCAAAGCTATTTCAAAATTATCTTTGAAAAAGATGGGTATTCTTTTTGCAACACTGATCGTTCTTTTTGGTGGCTTTGCTGGATATAGAAGTTTAGTGAAACCAACTGTTAATGTAACGATTGCTGGTAAAATGGGAAGTGAACCGGAAATTTTGATTAATATGTATAAGGATTTGATTGAACAAGATAATCCTAATATGAAGGTTTCCCTTAAAGCCAATTTTGGTGGTACTTCTTTCCTATATAAAGCTTTGGAGTCTGGTTCAATTGATATTTATCCAGAGTTTACAGGAACTGTTTTGCAGACTTTAGTTAAGAATAAGCAAAATGTGAGCCATAATCCTGAAAAAACTTATCAGGCCGCCCGTGACACTTTGAAAAAAGAAAGCAATATGGAATATCTCAAACCAATGAAATATCAAAATGGATATGATTTGGCTGTAACGAAAAGCTTTGCTAAGAAGTATAATTTGCAAACCATTAGTGATTTAAAAAAGGTTGAGCATCGTTTGCATGCAGGCTTTGATCCTGATTTTTATCAACAAAAAGATGGTTATCCAGGAATTAAAAAAACTTATGGTTTAGACTTAGCAAGTGTTAAAACGATGGAACCTTCCATTCGTTATAAGGCAATTGCTAATGGCAAGGTTAATATTGTTGATGGTTATACAACTGATCCAGAAGTACAGGAATATAACTTGAAAGTTTTAAAAGATGATAAGAATCATTTCCCACCTTATCAGGGAGCACCGTTGATGACTGAAAAGTTTGCAATGCAACATCCAGAAGTTAAAAAGTCATTGAATAAATTAGCTGGCAAAATTACAGAGTCAGATATGCAAAAGATGAATTATTTAGTTTCAGTTAAGCATGAAAAGGCATCGAAAGTAGCTCATGATTATTTGGTGGCACACAAATTGATTAAGTAATTAAAATTTACGAAAAAGGGCTAATGACTGAAGTGCCCTAAAATTGTTAGACATAA
>NZ_AZDB01000067.1 GCF_001434585.1 Companilactobacillus crustorum JCM 15951 | reverse complement strand
TATTTCAACCACATCAGTTAGTATACTCATACTATAACCAAACTTGAGTGAGAATCATTTTTCATAGATACTAACTTTTATTTTTAATTATTTTCTCAAAATTTTTACCTAGAATTCAGCATTACCAGGTGTTCTTGGATAAGCAATAACATCTCTGATATTTTCCATACCAGTGATATACATAACTAATCTTTCAAAGCCAATACCAAATCCTGAGTGAACTGTACCACCGTACTTACGTAATTCTAAGTACCACTTGTAGTCATCTTCGTTCATATCAAGTTCTGACATTCTTTCTTCAAGCATATCGAGACGCTCTTCACGTTGTGAGCCACCAATTAATTCACCAATTTCAGGTACTAACAAATCGGCTGCAGCAACTGTCTTGCCATCATCATTAGCACGCATATAAAAGGCTTTGAAGTCTTTAGGATAGTCTGTAATGAAAACAGGCTTCTTATAAACTTGTTCTGACAAATAACGTTCATGTTCTGAATCAAGATCAAGACCCCAATATGGTTTAACCTCAAATTCAACATCAGTTGCTTTTTCAAGAATATCAATTGCATCAGTATACGTCACATGAGCAAATTCTTCATTAGCAGTAGCTTTCAGGCGATCAATCAAGGTGTTATCGACATTTTCATTCAAGAAGTCTAGTTCTTCTTTGGCATGATCCATAACGTAATTAATCACATATTTAAGCAAGGCTTCGGAACAATCCATTTCATCCTTCAAATCAGCAAAAGCCATTTCAGGTTCGATCATCCAAAATTCTGAAGCATGACGTCCTGTATGTGAATTTTCAGCTCTGAATGTAGGTCCAAAAGTATAGACATTTCTAAAGGCTAAGGCAAATGGTTCAACTTCTAGTTGTCCACTAACTGTTAAGTTAGTTTCTTTTCTAAAGAAGTCTTCATTATAATCAACTTTGCCCTCATCTGTCTTAGGAACGTTGTTCATATCAAGGGTTGTAACTTGGAACATTTCCCCTGCACCTTCGGCATCAGAACTCGTGATAATTGGTGTGTGAACGTAGACAAAATCATTGTGTTGTAAATATTCATGAATAGCAAAAGCTGCCAACGAACGAATACGGAAAACTGAATAGAATGTATTAGTTCTAGGACGCAAGTGTGCTACGCTTCTCATAAATTCATATGAATGAGCTTTCTTTTGCAAAGGATAATCTGAATCTGAAGCACCTTCTTCAACAACCTCTGTAGCATGAATTTCAAATGGTTGTTGAGCTTTAGGAGTAAGTGCCAATTCACCTACAACCTTAATCGTTGTACTGATAGGGTATTTAACTACTTCAGCGTAATTTTCAATATCGCTAGTAATAACGACTTGAACATTTTTAAAAAATGAACCATCATTTAATTCGATAAAGCCTACTCGTTTTGATCCTCTAATTGTACGAATCCAACCAGAAACAGTGATTTGATCACCGTCAGCAAATTCTTTTTTGTATAAATCTTTAACTAAAACGTTTTGCATTGATTTCTCCTTCTATAAATCGGAATACTATAACACTAAAAAAAGACCCTTCATCCCTAATAAAAGGGACGAAAGACCTTTCCGCGGTACCACCCAAGTTTTTTAAAAAAAACACCTCAAAGTACATTACATACTCTCCAATTATAACGTACTGGGCCACGTCTAAACCTACTCTCGAAATTTCAGCTAGAAAAGCAAAGATGTTTTTCCTATATACCGACACGCCAAGCTCTCACTAACCTTGGCTCCCTGTAGATAAAGTATACAGTACTCCTTCTTTTAATATCTTATATATTAATTTTCTTAAATGTAGCATATTTTCATACAGATTGTAAAGTACAATATTAAGTGAAAACTTCTATTATTTGGGGGAATAATAATGAAAAAATCTTTTAAATGGTTAATCGGGATTGTAATCGCATTAATCGTTGTAGGCTTCGCTTCCATCCTGTTTATTAAAAGTAAGGAATATCATCCTAGTGCCACGGCTCTTAACGCTGCTAGTGACTCCACTTTAGTTAATGGTACTACCAAGTTTCAAGGCGACGATACTAACCCTATGATTATCTTCTACCCTGGTGCCTTAGTCGCTCCTAAAAGCTATAGTATCTGGGCCAAAAACTTAGCCGAAGCAGGTTACTCCGTTTATATTGTTCACTTCCCATTAGATTTAGCAGTTCTTAAAACTAATGCTGCTGCTTCAGTTCAAAGAAATCGCGACTATATTATTGGAGGCCATTCTTTAGGCGGAACTATGGCTTGTCGATATGCCAAAAATAATTCCAAGAATCTTAAAGGAGTCTTTTTACTTGCTAGTTATCCCGAACAAAAGGGCAACTTACATGAAACTAAAGTTCCCGTTATCTCACTAACTGCCAGCAATGATGGAGTATTAAATCGTAAAAATTATAAAAAAGCCAAAAAATTATTGCCTCCCGATACAATTTATGAACAAATTTCTGGAGGAAATCACGCTGGCTTCGGTAGTTATGGCAAGCAGTCTGGCGATAATGTAGCTTCAATCAGTAATGCTAAACAACAAAATATCATCAGCAATCTATTGATAAATTGGTTACACAGTAATATTAGTGAATAAATTAAAACGTTTTCATAATTTCCCACAAAAGCGCATACATTTTTGTTATACTAACGTTAGTCGTTACATTTTTTTGGGGGAATTACGACTATCTTAATTAAGAAAAATATTACTTTAACTGAAGATGCACAAGTTTTCATTCAAAAATATATCAATTACATTGGGGAAGTTAATCCTGCCGACATCTACGAAGGACTAACTGACAAGCAAATCTTAAAAAATAAATTTATTTTCAAAATTTCACAACTAAACAACTTAGATTTAGCCAATATTGATCTACATATAACTAATAATACAGTCTATATTCTGGCTAGCGTTTGGAATTCAAAAGTCATTAAAATTGGAACAGTTGCCTTAACTAATCAATTAAAATTGGCTTTAAGTCATGGTTATTATCCTTCCCTACAAATCTCTGGGGGTAACTGTAAAAAAGTTATAACAACCGAATATGGCGAAGATACTATTTCAAATGACTTTGTACCTTATCAACTAAAATTAGTCGTACATCAAGCAGATACTAAACAATATCATTCACAAAAAATTGATAGCATTTATCAGTCAACTTTTAAAAATGAAAATAGCTTAATCTCGCTAGCTAAAAATTTAATGCGCTGCTTTGCTGTCTTTGGACTTTTACTAGGTATTGGTTTCATGTTTCTTGGTTTCTTTCTAACCGGTCTAATGGTTGTAGTAGCTTTCTTCGGAGTCAATTCATATACCCTCTTATTGGCTGACACTCATATGCAGCAACAAAGTCAAAGGGCAAATTAAATTATTTACAATAAAAGCTGAAAGAATAAGGAAAGCACTTTACCTTCCTATTCTTTCAGCTTTTTAAGTTAAAATTTTTCGACTATAAAACAAATTATTGTTTCTTATAAATCCCTCGATCTCTAATATACCAGGCCACATCATCAGGAACAAAATACTTCAATGGTTTCCCTTCCCGAACTCGTTTCCTGATTTCAGATGAGCTGATTTCTATTTCTGGCGTATTGACCCAAAGAATCGGATACTGAGACTTCTTCTCAAAACCTTTCCGACACACGCCGACAAAGTGAACCTGTTGAACCAAATCGTCAATATGTGACCACTTAGAGAGATTCTCAATCATATCGTAGCCAACAATCAAATAGTAATCAGTATTTGGATTTCGAGTTTTAAGCTTCTTAATCGTTTCATAAGTATAACTGATACCACCTAAATCAATATCCGTCATATCCAGTTGAAAATGAGGATTATCACGAATGCCAAATTTGATCATATTAATACGGTCGTCAACACTGACTTTAGGGATATAACGACTGACACCGCGATGTGGCGGTACCTTATCTGGAATAAAGAGGATTTTGTCCAAACATAATTGTTCATAAACTTGTTCTGCAATCATTAAATGACCATAATGGATCGGATTAAACGGCCCTGTCAAAATTCCTACATGTTTTTTATTAGCATTATATAATTTTTGTGGTTGAACTTTAGTTTTAGTTAAAACTGACTCTCCAGTATACATAATCTCGCCCGCTTTACTAATTTACTTTATGTATATTATAGACTTTTGTTTAAGCACGATGTAAAAATTTGATTTTAAATGCCAAAAAAGTCAATTACCTTTTATATCGGGCTCTTTCTCAAGTTGAGCTATAGCGTAAATATGTTTAACTTCCTGTCCTCCACAAAAATTGTGAATGCTGTTGGAACGCTATGGGCCAGTTTGAAACTAATCATTTTACACTTCGTG
>NZ_AZDB01000066.1 GCF_001434585.1 Companilactobacillus crustorum JCM 15951 | reverse complement strand
AATTCGGATTAAATTTGCAATCTACCATACAGGTATTAATAATAATGAAAAAGAAATAGGAAACTATCAGATGGAGGCTGAGTTACTTTTACGTCCATCGCCAACCAATGCAGCCATTGTACATCGTGAGTTGTATTTGAAAAATAATACTAATTCGACTCAAACGTTTAGAACTATGTATAGTGAAGATACTAAATTAGGTGATAATGATGCTGTGCCCATTCTTGATATAGGTAACAAGTCAGGTATATTTATTCAAAGTGATGATGAAAAGCATCGACTTTTTATCAATAATCATGTAAAAGATGGGTTTACTCAATATACGGGTAATGACTGGGATGAGGATCAATTAAATTGGACTAACAAATTTAATCCTGCAAATATTTCTGGAGATGGTGCTGAGATTAAAGGACATCATTTCGGCGATACTGTATTAAATAGTGGAGATACAGCATACGCTTTGAAATGGCCAACTACGGTCTTGAAAAAAGGAGAAACAGCCCACTTTGGATCAGCTATGGGAGTTATGCAAGCAGGATACTCTATACCAACCCCCTCTAAAACTTATCAGAACTTGACTAATAATGACGGAACAAATCGGCCTGGAGATAAATTGGAGTTTACGTTAAGTATTATTAATAATGGTTATGATTCAAAGTGGAATTTTAAAAAATTGGTTGATGCTTTGCCTAAGGGCTTGCAAGTAGATCCTACTAGTATGAAGCAAGCATTTAATGGTGGAGCTACGACAGACATTGATCCTTCAAATTATGATACGGCAACTAGAACAATATCCATCCCGATGGCTCAGCAATTAGGCGAAAATGAATTTATGACAGTGACTTATAAAGCTAGCTTAACTAACGACGCTTTAACTAGTATGAATAAGAAAAAATTAATAACTAATGTAGCTAATTTTACGGTATCTGACATAGGATCGTCTGATAGAAAGTATGAAGCATCAGTCGATATACCAATTACTCCACCTGATTTTAAAGTGAATTAATAAAGTCCGTTAAAAATGAATCTAACGGCGATAAGGATTATCTAACTGAAACTAAGGCACGTCAGAATGATACAGTTGATTATAAGTTGATTTATTCTGTAGATTCGCAGAGTGATAAGTATTTGCTTAAAGGTGCTAATTTGTTTGACACCTTACCCCAAGGCTTAAGCTTGGTTCCTAAAAGTATTGAAGTAAGCGACACTAATGGGATGATTGATCATTCTACTGCAGATCAAGTTAATATAACCTTACCTGATATTAAGCAGGGCGAACAAGTTGAAGTGAAATTTAAAGCCACAGTAAATAGTACTAAACCTGGAGGGATTGTGAACTCGGCAATAGTTAACAATATCACCAAAAGCGATGGTAAATCCCATGAAGATGTAGTATCTAATCTTACAACTTTGAATGTTTCGGATGTTGACGCCTTTATTTCAGTGCCAAGTTTAATCGATTTTGGAAATGTAAATTTAGGCGGGATTAATCGAACTTTGTTTAATATTTCCACTAAAGGCGAACTGATCGTCAGTCATCCGACTACCAAGGATTTTAGTGTGGCAGTTTCTTTAGATGACATGAAAGATAAGGAAAACAACTCTTTAATTCCAATAGATAGTTCAGGATTATTGTTTTTGAAACAACGTCAAAAGTCAGCTGATGAAGACGGAAGCTGGCAACCAGTTAGTTCTGAGGGTACTGCCTTACAGACAGGTTGGTTTTCTGGTAATCAGGTTAACCTTAATTTGACTGACTATATTGGTGTCAATAATTGGAAATTACGGATGCGTAGCGATAATAAAAGCGGTCTTTATAAGGGAATATTAACCTGGAGTATGACTGATTCTATTAGTGCTTAATGTTATTAAATTAGAATTCCATTACAATGATCCACTTCGTGTTGGATTATCTGGGCAATAAAATCAGTGAAGGTCTGAGTATGACTTTGAAAATTGTCGTCCAAATACTTAACAGTAATAGATTTATAGCGTTGAGTTGGGCGTTCACCAACCAAAGACAAACATCCTTCGGAAGTGGCATATTTACCGCTTTTACTAATGATATTGGGGTTGATCATGGGTACTGTCATGATTCCCATTGAAAAAACAATGATTCGTTTGTTGATGCCGATCATATTTGCGGCCATTCCGACACAGTTTTCAGAGTTGGCTTCTAGGGTGTCTTTTAGATCAGCAATTGTTTGATAATCATTTTTGTTAGCTAATTCAGCTTTTTGAGATAAAAAATTGGTATTGTGATTGATGGGCTTTATCATTTTATACTCCTATTTAGTTTGTTAATTATTCTTAGTATAATTTAATTGAGGCAACTTTAATAGGAGGGTAATTTATGAATTTATTGTTTGCAATCGATGATAATGTAACACAACAATTAATGACGACTTTGCTGTCGATCAAAATAAATTCTTCAGCAGAAAAATATTCGGTATATGTGATTCAAGATAAAAAGTTACGGGAAACAGAAAAAATTAAAAGCTTTTGTCAAAAATTAGGCATGCATTATCATCCGGTAATAATTGAAGATGATCAATTTGATAGTGCACCGACAACTGATCGGTATCCGAAGACAATTTATTATCGTTTATTGGCTTACAAGTATTTACCCAAGAATGTTAAACGAATTCTTTATTTGGATATTGATATTTTAGTTATCAATGATTTGAAGCCACTTTATTCTTTGGATTTAAAAGATTACTGGTATGCCGCAGCTAGTCATACATCCTTGGATGTAACTGATGATTTAAATAAATTGCGCTTGGGTAATTATGAAGCCGAAAGCTATTATAATTCTGGCGTTATTCTGATGGATCTTATGGCTATAAGAGAGCATGTCAAAGCTGAAGATATTTTTTCCTATATTAATAAAAGAGGTCGAACCTTATTATTACCTGATCAAGATATTTTGAATGGTTTGTATGGTCAAAATATTATGAAAATACCTGATGAAATTTATAATTACGATGCTCGAATGAACCCGTTTTACTTTGCTAAAAGCAATGGAGCCTGGAATATAGATTGGGTAATTGACAATACTGCTATATTGCATTTCTGTGGTCGTGATAAACCATGGCGTCCTGAATATAAAGAACGTTTTTCAGGGTTATATAAACATTACCAGCATCGGGCTAAAAACATAAATAAAATTATATCACTTTGATATCATAGTGATATAATCAAGCTATGGCAGATAAAATGATTGCTTTAAGATTAGATAAAGATTTATACGAGCGGATTGCAGAAGATGCAGCTCGTGAAAATCGGAGCATCAATAATTATATTGTCACTAAGTTGAGTGAGGCAGTACCTACAAATAACTTGGAGCAACGCCAAATAGTAGGGTCTGTTGTAAGAGGCGATAAGATCAATATGGCAAATGATTTGATCGAAGTTAAGGGTATCTACTACCGCTATGACTTATTGGCAAATGATTCAGTTAATAGCAGGGGTAATTATCAGGTTATTAAAGCAACTGGTAATATTTTGACGATTCAGGAATTAAAATCAGAGTAATAGTTAGGGGAAAATCATGTTCGGATTAAAAATTGTGCGTCAAAACCATGTTGGATTGGTAGAAACATTGGGGAAATATAGCCGCGAAGTAAATGCTGGCTTGAATTTCTATATTCCAATTTTTCAAAAGATTCGTATCGTTGATTTAGCAATGATTCCTTTGTCTTTACAAGGTTATTCTGTTATTACGAAGGATAATGCTGAAGTTCAGACAACAGTAACTTTGAACTATCATGTTACTAATGCTAGAAAATTCGAATATGAGAACAGCAATTCAGTAGAATCAATGATTCAATTGGTTCGTGGACATTTACGTGATATTATCGGTAAATTAGATTTGAATGAGGCTCTAGGATCAACTTCGCAAATTAATGCTGATTTAGCAACTGCGATTGGAGATTTGACTGATACTTATGGTATCAAGGTTGATCGAGTTAATATTGATGAATTAAAACCATCAGCTTCAATTACCGAATCAATGGAGAAGCAAATTCGAGCCGATCGTGAAAAGACTGCTGC
Organism: Companilactobacillus crustorum JCM 15951; assembly: GCF_001434585.1. Lineage (GTDB taxonomy): Bacteria > Bacillota > Bacilli > Lactobacillales > Lactobacillaceae > Companilactobacillus > Companilactobacillus crustorum. Next base: position 395 of record NZ_AZDB01000066.1, on the reverse strand, counting down.
TATTGCAAAAGCTAATGGGGATGCAAGAAGTATTGAAATTGAAACAAAGGCTAAAAATGAAGCAACTGTTTCAACTGCTAAGGCTGAAGCTGAGGCAACAATTGCACGAGCAGACGCAAAGGCCTATGAAATTAAGAAGTTGAACGATATGTTAGCTTCTGCTGACAAAAAATACTTTACGGCTCAACAGATTCAAGCTTTTGCCGCTTTAGCTGGCTCTAACACTAATACAGTTGTTATGGATAAGGAATCAATTGGCAAGTATTCTGATATTCCAGTAACTGCCCAAGTAATGAATCAAATGACAAAAAAATAAATGAATAGATATTTGAAAAAAACTGTTAATTCAAGGATAGATAAACTATCTTGGCTGTTCGTCAAATCAAGTTGATGGC
>NZ_AZDB01000065.1 GCF_001434585.1 Companilactobacillus crustorum JCM 15951 | reverse complement strand
TATCCTTCAACACCATTTGACAAACTTCCAAAAAAGGCCCCTACTCCGGGATTTTTTGTATGCATTCTGCTTCATTTAAACGGACAAGTATACGTCTAAAAGCTGAACGTGTCGTCTATGGGTGCTTTGAACTACGGTTTTGGTATGTCTTCATATACATTTCGAACATTATTTTTTGCTCATTTGATAATTCACGCTCAGCTTTGTCCAACAGTGCTGATATAAGATCATCTTGAGTAATATATCCTAACGAATTTTGAATGGAGTTAATTCTATTTACATTATTTTTTTGAAGTCTAACAGTTCCATACTTTTTGTTTTTTCGAGGGCGACCAACGGGATTCTTATTCGTTTCATTTTTTTCCATATCTTTTATATCAAATGTTTTACTAGGACGAGATATGACAGTTTCTTCTACGGGTTTTGTTTGTTTTAACTGGTTTCTATCTTGCTTTTTGAATTCCATTTTAGCCATTGCTATTTGCCCCCAGTCCGAGCAATGATTTCTTCCGTTAATTTGCCGTACAATGCGTGTAGCCTTATATCGTGGAAGTCGTTTACACTAGTTAGCCCTTTTTCTGATATTCCTTTTCTATCGTAGCGCTTCAATCTTTCCATATGGTGCATGATGTTTTCAAAAATCATATCTTTGCCAAAAGTTTCTCTAGCATCTTTTATGATTTGATTGTCAATTCCGGAATTGTTTTTTAACAGGACTGGCAAGATCCCAGCAATATCGAAGTCTATAGCTGTGTGATTGTTGTAGAATTCTTGAAGATATTCCCAAAATGCTTCTGCACCGTCTAATGATCTTTGCTGAGTCTGAAGAACAATAATAACATAATCTGTATCGTATAAAGCAGTGTCTGTAAATATTGATAGTGTAGGCGGAACATCAAAAATAATGTAATCAAATTTATTATCTACTTCAGATAGAAGAGTACCGAAATATGACATTCTTTTTTCTTTATAGTTTGGCACGTTAGGCATAAATTTCATTTCCAAGAAATCCGGGTAGCTAACGAAGTCTTTGTAAGAAGGCAATAAGTACAGGTTATTCATTATCTCAACGATGGCATCGGGGAGTTTTTCTTCTTGAATTGCAACCATCATAGTTTTATCAATCTTTAATTCAGAGTTATGCTGCAATCCATATGTTCTTCTCAATAGTTGAGTGGAGTTTGATTGAGGATCTAAGTCACATACAAGGGTTTTATACCCTTTCTTTGCTAATTCATAGGCAGTCATCACGGAATTGGTTGTCTTGCCTACACCGCCCTTAAAATTTCCGAATAATATTTTCTTAGTCAACATGTCCCCTCCTTACTACAAAAAATATTACCACATATTTGTTTTGATTTGTGTGTTTATTTAAATTTACTATTTGTATATCTGAATATTGGACTATTTGTTTATTTGAATATTTGAATATTTGTATTCAAATATTCAAATAAAACAACCGCTTTGTTCTTGATATACCAGTACATATTTTTTTACTATCCGTATATTTGAATATCATACTAAATGTATATTTCACTATTAGGATATTCGTATAAATTACTATTTGAATATTAGTATACAAAAACTAATTTTATCTTTATTTTCTTGCTAAGGTGGGGTATTATCAAAAATATAAAATGGAACATAAAAAAACACCCACTGACTGGAATCGGTGAGCGCCACAAAGATAAATTTAATTTAGTTATTATTATATCATGGCCGGTGCGATTTTTAAAGCCCTAGGGGACAAGCTGGGGTCTAAATCTAAGGGGACACGTTTGCCAGGGCGACTTCAATAAGTCTGGCTATACCACAACAAGGTCATCTGTACGGCTGGGTGGTGAATGGTGAGCGCGACCATTAACGGCGCGGGTGGTAAAACGAAGCTTCGGCTTGGTGCCACTGATTAGTTGGTGATCGAACAAAAATAAATACGTATTACCAACGCCTGCTAGGGCGTTTTTTAGTAGGTTAAACCGAAAACGTAGGTTTATAATGAGTGGTGGTAGCAATACCGCAATTGTACAGACAAGCGACGGGCGTTAACGACCGACGAACTAAGGGGAAACTTTTAGTAGTAGAATTGTACTCTGGTTCAGTTATTCCAAATAGCTGATTCCAGGGAACAATTCTGCGCTCAAAACGTCACTCCCTCTAAACTAAATGGAAAGCCATAACCCGTCAAGACAAATTCTAAAGAAAAAAGAAAGTTGATGGAATTATTGGAATGTAAGGATTACATTGTTCCATTGAATCCAGATGTGATCATTAAGAAGACAATCTACCGGAGTTCTGCAAGAATTACTGAGCGACAAAGGAACCAAGTGAAGAGAGTTTTGCGTAGTCAAGGGTATCAGGGAAGAATTAGTAGTATTCGATACACTCGGGTAAATTACAAGTATTCATTTAAAGTATCAGTGAAGTATCGGGGAAGTGTTGGCAAATTTTTGGTTAATACAAAGAATGAGACAGTTGAATTTAAGGGAATGGTCTAGGAGTAATACCAGTAAATTTCACAAAATTTCTTTCCCCAATTAAAGCCAATCTGCGACCTATACCACTTCTTTTTTGGACAAGTTCACAATCAAAAAATAACAGAATGTGGAAGTACCGCGGTGAATGTGGGTTACTTGGGATAAGCCGCATTATGTAAAGTAGAAATTGGTATATAAAAAAGACCATCCAAAGAAGAGTTGAGGGTACCTTCTTAGATGGTCTTTTTAAGAATGGAATGTCAGAACGAGATTAATCATAACACGGGAGTATCAGAAATTACAGAAACTTCTCAATGATATAGATAAGAAGAGTAACCTAAGAACGCCACCGGAACACTTAATTGTTACTAATAAAATTAATGCTTTTTAGTGATTACATTAGGGTAGGCCTAAGTTAAACAAAATGAGCTGGAAGGGAAAATATATGTTTTTTTCAATATTTTTAGGATTAGTTTTGTTATCAGTTGGGATAATCTTAATTGCATTTCTATCCTCATTGATTTCATGTTAATTTAAAGCTATGAGATACGTTCTAAGACGTTTTAGAACAACTTGAATATAAATACGTGAATAAGATAGAATGGCTTAAAAGAGCTTAGAATTGATTACAGAAAGAAATGATAACATGTGGTTAAAAATTTTTGGCATTATTCCAATGATAATGTTTATAGTTGCGTTGTTCTTAATTGGGATTGTTGGGTTAGCAATCATGATTTGGCTTATCGTTGAGTAAGACGTACCAGCTTAATGATATGAACCGAGTGACAAAACTAGATTAAAATTTAAGGCATTTCATTTACACAAGATTCTTGACGCTACCTAAAATTTTAGATTTTACGCTTGACCTAAAATCAAAAAGAAGAGGTAAGGGTCAAAAGATAATTCAACAGCGATCAAGTAAAAGGAAGCACAAAGAAAGTAAAGCAGAGCTTACACAAAGAATTCAAAAACAGTTAAAAGACTTTGCTAAACACAATCCAGAAGTTAAGCCAAAAAACAATCCTGAAAATAAAAACGATCGGCCTAGTTATTAGGTTGATCGTTTTTTAATTTATCCGGTTTATGGGCGTTGACATAGTCAGCGAATGTTTTTAAAAGTTCTTCGGTTTGTTCGACCGAGAGGTTATTAGCTTGAAAGTACTTTTCTAATAAAGCCCCTTTTTGAATTAATCGGCGAGAACGGGCTTTTCGTGCTTGTCGATTTTCATAATACTTAGATTGGCGTAACTTAAAATCTTCCCGCTCAATTTTTTGTTTTAAACGCGCTTGTTGTTCAATTAGTTTTTCATATTGATTAGGCATGGAATTCCCCATCTCCTATGACTAATGATCTACGGGCTTTTCCTTTAAAAACTCGGATACTTTTTTGGATAAGGACTTGATATTGTCATTAGATAAATTAGCATAATCTAAATTGGCTTGACTGATGATTTGTTTACCTAGCCGTTGTTCAATCTTATTTTTTTCGTCCTTAATTTTTGATTAAGGGCTTTTAATTTAGCTTCTTGTTTCTCTAAGTTACTTTGAGACATAACGATCCCTCCAATCATATTAGAAATAATCACCGAAACTATATCATATAGTAAACGTTAAGTCAAAGTATAAAATTTGAAATAGCGAAGCGGAAGGCATACACTAAATTAAAGTTAAGAGAATCAGAAGATCGAGTGAAACGAGGTCAATGCGCACTTACACATAGAAGAAATTCTATGTTGTGATAACCCCCAAAAAACCTGTATCAGAAGTCGCCGTTGGCGACAACTAAAAACCCAAATAAAATTAACCAAAATCAATTTGCTCTAACATACTTTCGGTACTTGCTTGGTCTAAGCCTAAATAAGCTAAAGTCATGGCTTCACTAGAATGATTTAATAAGTGCATGACTAGGCCAATATTGTAATTAGATTGCGTGTAAACTCGATAAGCTCAAGTCTTGCGCATTGTGTGTGTACCTAGATAATTAATTCCTAAAAGATCAACTTTGTCTATAAAGATGGTAAAAAATTTATTCCCGTTGCTAGTTCACAAAAAAATAAATTTCTCATTAAACCGGTAAAGCTAAAAAATCAAACAAATTCATAACTGAATATACGTAAAAAGAACAGC
>NZ_AZDB01000064.1 GCF_001434585.1 Companilactobacillus crustorum JCM 15951 | reverse complement strand
GCGTTCGGATTAATTTTACAATCTACCAATTCATATTCGTTATTCTTCTTCATCACCGTCTACCTCCCCGTTAGCATCTTCAATTTCATCGTCTTCGTCTTCATCTTCATCGTCAGAACCACTGTTATTAGAACCAGCAGCTGGGCCAGCAGTATTAATTTTGGCCATTGATTTCTTATATTCAAGAATGGCAAAAGCACCACCGATTAAGGCAATAGCTAACATTGGAAGAGCATTGAATGTTGTTGTAAAGGCTTTACTTGCAGCACCCAAACCTGTACCTAAAGCTTGGATATTTGTAAATACTGTTGATAGTAGAGCTGTAATTGTGAAACCAAGGATCAAGTAAGCAATGTGTTTCTTAACTGGTAGATAGTGAAGCAAGATGGCAAAACCAACAGCAGGAAGTGTAGCACCGGCTGTTTGAAGACCAGTATTTAACCATTGAAGGTCTCCATTTAGATATGTAACCATAGTCTTAACAACACCTTGACCTAGAGCTAAGGCTAGAAATACAGGAATACCACGTGATAAGCACCATGGCAAAGCACCCATGATTGTATGTCTTTCAATACCTTTGTAATTGAAGTTTTCAATATCCTTATCAACTTTGTGCTGGAAATATGTATTAGCAAATCTAGCAAGAATATCAAATGATGTTAGAAGTGCGGCAACTGGAACACCAATAGCAGCAATAGCTGTAGCAGCTTTCATACCAGTACCGATTGAAAAGGCTGTAGCTAAAACAGTACCTGAGTTAGCATCAATCTTAGAAGCACCACCGAATGTACCAACACCTAAAACAGTTAATTGAAGAGCAGCACCAATAATAAGTCCAGTCTTCATATCACCCATGATCAAACCAGAAATCATTCCGGCCCAGACAGGTTGACTTAATGATGAATTCATTTGTAATTCATCGTAGATGTTATACATGGAATATGCTGTTAAAAGCAATATTTGAACAATTGTAAAACTCATAGTTCATTCCCCCGATTGAAAATCTTTATTTTTTATAATCTTTCAAGATACTTGCAAAGTCTTTGATTGGGTCACTTGGAACCATTTGCGCAGTAATCTTAACCCCTGCATCAAGAATTTCATGGAATGCATCGTAATCGGCATCCGTAACATTGATTGATTGTGTCAAATGTTGAGAATCATCCTTTTGAGACATGTTACCAACATTAATAGTGTCAAATTTAACGCCATTCTTGATCATTTCTACAAGAGTTTCAGGTCTCTTAACAACAAGGAATACTTTTTGTGAATCATACTTGCCGGCTAAGATATTTGCTGAAGATTTTTTAGTACCTAAAATACTTAGGTTAACCCCAGCAGGTTTGGCTAATTTAAGGGCAGTCTTTTGAATATCGCTCTTTATAATTTCGTTATCAACTACCATGATTCTTGATGCTTGTAATTTAGTTGTCCATAAATTAGCTACTTGTCCGTGAATTAATCTTTCATCAATTCTTACTGCAATAATACCCATATCTTTATACCTCCAAATATTAACTACTCTTCTTTAGGATTTTTTACTAATATCATGACGAATGTGATAAGCAAATTGATCGCTTCTCGCCACGCTTAAAGTAAATTCAATAATTTGATTATGTGGATCATACGTTTGTCGTCTGAGATTCAGGCAAGGTGCGCCTTCTTTAATCTGTAAATATTTACTATCGTTGACACTAATAATGCCAGCCAAAAAATATTCATCAGCGTAATAAACTTGCTCATTGAACTCTTCGGCAAAAACTGAATACAAAGAATGATTGTTCAACATTGATTCAGTCATTAAACTGAAGTGATCAGCCGGTAGATAAGTTTTCTCTAACATAACAGGAATATCGTCAGCATAGCGAAGACGCTTTATCTTAATTATTTGACTGCCCACTTCAGTTTCCAAATTCTTAGCGAAGTAAGCATTGGCCTCCTTTCGCTCGAAACTAAGAATTTTGGTTTGTGGTCTTTTTCCCAGCGAAATCATCTGCTTGTTGAAACTGTAACTACTATTCAAATCACTATTGAGATCAACCCTATTAACAAAAGTCCCCTTACCATGAACTCGGCGAATCATCCCAGTAACTTCTAACTCCATCAAAGCAGCTCTGACAGTTGTTCTAGATAATTCATATCTTTCAGCTATCTCCCTTTCAGAAGGCAATTTAGCGTTGGCTGGTAAAGTTTGAATGTAATTAGTCAGCAAGTTGATTAACTGTTCTTGAAGAGTAATTTTCATACGAATCGAATCCTTTCTGGTATCAACCACAAGACCATTGTATCCGGTTACAGAAGATAAAACAGCAACTGGGATAGACCATTAAAATGGTGGTTTATCAGCTAAAATCAACCATATCAAGGAATATGGTCCTCAAAAAGCCAAGTGGTACTTTTTTTAATAACGCTTTCAAAAGATACCACTTGGCTAATTGGTCTTACCAATTTTTCATATGTATACCTTTTTTTCATTAGTAAATTATTTATCTATTTGCTTAAAACTGAGCAATAAAAAAAACGTAGCGTTATAACTACGTTTTTTTGACAACTTCTTACCAATATATACATTATTTAACTTCTTGAGGTAACTTACTTTTAATAAAGTCAGCTGAATATTGTAATTTATCTAATTCTTCTTGTGGCAGATCTAATTGAACTTGTTGAATAATTCCGTCACGACCAATAACAGCCGGATATGACAAGTAAACACCATATTCCTCACGATAATTAGAGACTGGCAGTTCAATATGAGCGTCGTTCAAAATCGCCATGGTTAGTCTAACAGCAGCTGTTGAAATACCATAGTTAGTATATTTTTTGCCACTAAATACCGTGAAACCGCCCATTCTTATATCATCATTCAGCTTATCCAAATCTAAACCATCTTTTTGAGCCCATTCAGTAATTGATTGTTCCAAAACTTTAACTGTTGACCAGGCCGTAAATTGAGAATTCCCATGTTCACCCAAATTATATCCTTGTACTGAACGAGGATCGACATTCAAAGCAGCCCCAACTGCACGTTTCATACGTGCCGAATCCAGCAACGTTCCAGTTCCCATGACATGTTTTTTAGGCAACCCCGTAACCTTTTGATAAATTGATACCATAACATCATTAGGATTACTGATAACAACTATTTTTCCATCAAATTCAGTTTTGGCAATTTTTTTAGCCACTTCATTCACTGCGTTACCTGTAAACTTCAATTCTGCAAAACGATCTGGCTTTACTTGATCTTGTAATTTAATATTTCCTACAGCAGAGATAATTACATCGGTATTATCTAATTGAGAGTAATCATTAACAAAGATGTTTGTATGGAACGGTAAATTAGCCATTGCATCTTCAAAATCCAAGGCGTCGGCTTTTACTTTCTTGTCATTAATATCAATCAAAACTAAATCATCAACGAAACCATTGGCAACAATATAGTGAGCACAGGCTGCACCAACATTACCCATTCCAATAATAGCTACTTTTCTTGTCATATAAATTACCTCGCATCTAAAAATTAATTTGTGACTGCAATTATACTCTAATTTCATTAAAAAAATATTAATAATAGGCAATTAATTTAAAAATTTGCAAATCGTATACAAAAAACCTGATCACAAAACAGTGACCAGGCTCTGCATATAAAAATTATTTATTAAGATTCTTTTTAATATAATCAGCTGAATATTGTAACTTATCTAATTCCTCTTGTGGCAAATCCAATTGCAATTGTTTCAAGATACCATCACGACCGACAATTGCTGGATAGGATAAGTAGACGCCATATTCTTCACGATAATTAGAAACTGGCAATTCAATTCTAGCATCGTTCAAAATAGCTAACGATAACCTAACTGCAGCCGTCGAAACACCATAGTTAGTATAGCCTTTACCATCAAAGACGGTAAAACCACCCATTCTGACATCTTCATTAATTTTTTCCAAATTCAAGCCTGACTCTTTAGCCAATTTTTCAATTGGTTGATCAATAACTTTGACCGTTGACCAAGCTGTGAATTGGGAGTTACCATGCTCACCCAAATTGTAACCAGAAACTGAACGAGGATCGACAGAAAATGCTTTACCTACCGCACGTTTCATTCTAGCAGAATCTAGCAAAGTACCTGTTCCAATAACCCGTTCTTTGGGGAACCCTAAAATTTGTTGATACATGGAAGTCATAACATCATTAGGATTACTAATTACCACCATAATCCCATGAAAATTTGTTTGCTTAATCTTATTAGCCACATCAGTAACCGACTCGCCAGTTGGATTTAATTCACCAAAACGATTAGGATGGTCGCCACCAATCAACTTGATATGTCCAACGGCCGAAATAATGATATCAGCATCATCCAATTGATTATAGTCATTCACAAAAATATTTGTATGGGAAGGTAAATTAGCCATTGCATCCTCAAAATCCAATGCATCAGCTTTTACTTTCTTTTCGTTTTAATCAATTAAAACTAAATCATCGACGAAGCCACCAGCAACAATATAGTGAGCACAAGCTGCACCAACGTTACCCATACCAACAATTCCAATTTTTCTTGTCATAAAATATATTCCTCACAATCAAATATTTTAATTTTCAGTGACATAGTACTACTTAATTATATAGAAATAATTAATCCAAAACTAATTAGTTTTATTAAAAAAGTTTCAAATAAAGACTTTCATGGTTCTTTCTCAAATTTGGTTATAGCGTGAGTATACTAACTGGTGTAGTTGAAATATGCCATCGTCCGCAAAAAAT
>NZ_AZDB01000063.1 GCF_001434585.1 Companilactobacillus crustorum JCM 15951 | reverse complement strand
GCCATCAACTTGATTTGACGAACAGCCTAAACATAACGCCGTTTTATTTATGGCCGTAATTGCTATAGGATCAGCTATTCCTGGTATTCCTATTGCCGCGATTGCCATATTGTCAGGTATCTGCTTTGGTCGTTGGTTAGGATTTGGAATCAATATTTGTGGAATTGTTATTGGTAATCTTTTAGCCATCAATATTTTGGGAGCTTTCCCCCACAAAATTAAGCCAAGCCGTTTTCGTTATTTAGCGGATCGTTTAAAGAACATGCGTCATCCTAGAATGGGATTAAGCATCGGTTATGCGATTCCCATGTTACCAACATTATTAGTTAATTACGCTGCCCTTGAATTGAAAATGTCATTAAAAAATAAAACACTCTGTATTTTGATTGGTTCACTTCCAGTCTCATTTCTATATGCTTTTGGAGGCGATGAATTAATTTTTGGAAATACTAAAGCCGTCGTTATAGCGGTGGTTATTTTACTGTTGCTCTTTGGTTTATATGAGATTATTCGCCGAGATCAAAAAATGGTTGCGGGAAAAGCATAAACTTACTTTCTAGATAATAAAAAAACATTCTGAATATGTCAGAATGTTTTTTTATTACGCTCTTAATTTCTTTTTCTAAAAATAATAAATTTACTAAAAATATAATTCAACAGAACTACTACTACGTTAGCAATCAATTTAACGATAAATCCATTTCCATGTAATAAAATCATACCAATGAACATGGTTCCTTGATCAATAATCCAAGATCCACCACGGAAAAGGAAGAACGAACCCATCTCTTGGAAAAAGGCTTTCCAAGTAGTTGTATGAGAATTGAAAACCCACAATTTGTTCGTTACGTAGGCAAAGATAACTGAAATCAAATACGCAATCGCATTAGCAATTTGCGAGTTCATACCCATCACGCGCCACAACAAAGCGAAGGCCAAGTAGTTTACTACGGTTGTTAAGACTCCGAAAAATAAGTACGGAATCGCATCTTTATATTTATCCCATAATTCTTTTAACATTTGTTCAGATCCTTAATGGTTTAATTTCCAATTTTTATAGCTTAATCCTAAAAAGTAAGCAATCACTTCAAAAACTGAAATAAAGAAAGTCACTGGCCAATTTGTCACGAAAGCTAGGTATAATCCCAACCAAACTCCAGCTAATGACAAACCAACTGATACCATAATCAACTTAGGAACCGTATGAACGACATATTTAGCAGTTGCTCCGGGCAAAGTTAACAGAACAAAGACTAACAATGATCCAACAATTTGGGCGCCAATACTGACGCTGAGAGCCAAAGTTACTAAAAAGGCTATCGATAGTAATCTAGTCTTCAAACCGGCCGCACGGGCGCCAATATGGTCAAATGAATCAAATGACAATGGTTTATAGAAAATAATAAACACAAAAATAACGAATAATGCCAAAATCATCAATTGATTAACTTCTTTTGAACTGATACCGACGATACTTCCAAATAGAATATTAGTTGCATAACTACTTGATTCAGAAGATAACGATAAGAACAAAATTCCCAAACCAATAAATAACGACGATATAGCGCTAATTGAAGCCTCTCGTCTGGATGATTCGGAGCTCAAACTACCAACAGCTATCGAACTAACTAAAGTAAAAATAATCATTCCCGCCAATGGTGATATTCCTATCAGAATTCCAAAAGCTGCACCCGCAAATCCAATTTCAGACAGAGTATGCGAAAGAAATGACATATTTCTTGAAACAACAAATACTCCCACTAATCCAGCAGTTATCGCAATAAAAGTACTGGCAATAAAGGCTTCACGCATAAATTCATATCCAAACATAATTAACTCCCCATCTCAAACATATCTTCAGAAATATTATCAACCTTTACCTCTTCAATGGTCTTATTTTTGAAGAATAAAGCCCGACTAGTATACTTCTTAGTCAATTCATAATCATGAGTAATGAAGATAACTGTTAAATTATATTTTTCATTGAGCTCTTTAACTAGATCCATTAATTGCATCTTAACTTCAACATCCAAACTAGCCGTTGATTCGTCTAAAATCAAAATCTTTGGATCATTCAACAATGCTTGAGCCAAATAGGCCTTTTGCTTTTCACCACCAGAGGCTAAACCTAATGGCCGATTCTTTAAACTCGTCAACTTAGTCTTTTCCAAAATTGTTTCGATCAATTTATTATCTTCTCGGCGCTTATTAGGACTGAGCGTAAACTTTAAATTTAATCTGACAAATTGTTCAATATCTAATGGATAATCCAAATCTATATTTCGAAATTGGGGTACATAACCGATAGTTTGTCTTTTATCGATTCTCAACTCGCCACTGGTCTTCTTTTCCAATCCCATCATAATCTTAACTAAAGTCGTTTTTCCTGATCCATTTGGACCTATCAAACTAATAAATTCACCGTCAGGAATCTGAAAATTAAGGTTTTCAAATACCAGTTGTTTTCCAAATCTCTTTGTTAAATCCTTTGCCTCAATCACAGCTACTTCTTCACTATCCTTTCGATCTGAGTAATATTGCCATCCATCCAGTCATAATATCCTAAATCATTTGGTAAAGTTTCAGTAAAATACACGATTGGAACGTGATATTTTTTCGCTAAATCAGTCATTTTGGTAATAATTCCACTGGTTACTTGTTTATTAACTACTAAAAAACTAACTTGATGTTTCTTTAAGCCATTTTCCATATCTTTAACATCATCAATGGAAGGGTCGGTATCATCTTCAACCGCCTTAGCAAAGTGTTGATTAGCAATCGTTACACCTAAATCTTTTAACATATAGTATGGCAAAGGTTCTGTGACATAAGCTTTTTTACCATTGGTATATTTCTTTAAAGCTTTTTCTCTTTGGATTAAACTAGCTAATTTTAAATCATATTCCTTAAAATTAGCTTGATAATAAGCTTTATTTTTAGGATCAACTTTGATCATCTGCTGGTAAACTGCTTGACTTAACTTTTGAATATTTTGAACCCCAAACCAAATATGTTCATTATCCCCATCTTTTTTATGCAAAACGTCAGCAAAATCAATCAAATTTTTATTTTGACTATTTGCCGTCACAATTTTATTGACCCAATCATCATACCCTAAACCACTCGAAACAATTATTTTTGAATCGGCAATTTGTTTAGCATCATTGCTTGAGGGTGAGAAACTATGTGGATCAACGTTAACCGACTTAATAATTGATTCAACTTTATATTTATTTCCTACCACGCTTTTGATCGGCTCAATATAAGTATTAACCGTTGTTGTGATAATCTTTTGAGATGACTTTTTTTGACTGCATCCCCCTACAAATATCAGTAGCGAAAACAAAACAAATAGAAATACTTTTCTTTTCCGCATTTATTATCCTCTATTCAAATAATTACATAATAAAATCAAAGCTCGAAGACTGAAAATCACAATACTATTTTCTTAATTTTCAGATAACTAAAATAGAGGCCTGAGCAAAACCTAAGTTTTGCACCGACCTCTTAAAAATATAACTAATTATTATTGTAAAGGCAAGTTATGCGACATTACCAAATTTGGAAATATTGACCATTAGCTGGCATTAAATAGCTTCCAACTGGTGAATCAGAATTCTTGCTGTAGATATTTATAGTTCTATATTTTTCAATTTTTAAACAGCTTAATTAAAAAATTAAATTAACATCTGAGGCACTGACATACTCACCAGTGGCAACGCGATAGTACAACTGTCTGTCAATTATTACCGTTCTATCGGATTTCCAAGATGTATATTTGGCAAGGCCACGATTGGTAACTTTGGTACCTAAAATCGTTGACAAAGAAGTGACTGGTTCATCTTTAGTTTCAACGACACTATTTTTGTTTTGATATACATGAACATTGTTTGCTTTAACCCATTCATCAGTAGCTACACGATAGTAATGATCCCCTTTCAAAGTCATTATTTCATCGCTGTACCAATCAGAATCATGGTCTAATCCACGGTTCTTGACTAATTTACCACTAAAAGTATAAAGATTAGCATGACCGATGTCGGGATTAACAGTTACGTATTGGATTGATTTTTTAATATTGCCATTTGAAGTTGATCCACTAGATGAAGAACCGCCACCAGAAGTATGTGGAATGGCTGTATATGTAATTTCATCTGGAGAAGCGACTAATCCGTTTGCAGTAGCTGTTACCTTAATTTTAGTTGGACTAGCTGTGTAACCAGATTTCTTTGGCGCATCAATATAAAGATAACTATTAATATACTCAGGACTTATTGAATCCTGAATGGTTACATTAGTACCATCTTTATCAAGATTGTTTTTTATGTTAACGGTCTTAGAACCCTCATAAGGGGCACCTGGAACAGCAGCATATTGATGTGCTTTACCATCAAAAAGATCTCCCACAAGAACAGATTTTGTTAAGTCCGCTAGTCGTGGATTATTTTCATTGTCCTTGTTATAAGAAAACCAAGTATTATTATTTATTTGACCCTCTTTAAGGTTGTGATAGTCATCAGCTGGTATATAAGCATTACTTAATTTAAAGTTTTCACCAACTTTAATTTTACTTAAAGATGTATTATCCAAAAAAATATAATAAAGAGAAGAATTGGGTTCCGGATTAGCGCTATACAATTTTCTGTCATCAAAATTGGAAATATCAAGTGACGCAATGTTTTGAGAACTATTAAACATACTACTCATGTCTTCTACATTTTTGGTATTAAAACTAGATAAATCTAACTTCCAGCCTGTGGTAGGGGTATTACTCATCTGTGCGAACATCTGTTGCATGTTAGTTACATTACTAGTATCAAAATTTGAGACGTTTAAACTGCTTAAGGAATTCATACCGTAAAACATTGTCTGCATACCAGTAACTTTACTAGTATTAAAATTAGATAAATTTAAATTTGTTAGTTTACTTGCTCCGGAAAACATACTTGACATATTAGCCACGTTTTCAGTATTAAAATTAGATAAATTTAAATCTGTTAGTGAACTTGTCCCGGAAAACATGCCTGACATGTCAGTAACATTTTTAGTATTAAAACTGGACAAGTTTAAATTTGTTAGTTTATCTGCGCCAGAAAACATATCATTCATGTCAATAACATTCCTCGTATCAAAACTGGACAAGTTTAAATTTGTTAGTT
>NZ_AZDB01000062.1 GCF_001434585.1 Companilactobacillus crustorum JCM 15951 | reverse complement strand
AGCTGGTCACCAGGAATGATTGCTCACGAGAACTCGGCGTACTACAAATTTTTTCACGACGTAAGTCTTTTTTGAAAACTAACGATTATTTTTTCATTGTTGTGAGAGTGACGGTGGCCTGGCTGGTGAGTTGGTCAGCGACTGTAATGGCGACTTGCCAGGTCTGCAAGTGATGCCCGATATGCAACGGTGTAGCTGTCGCAATTAATTCCCCCTGGGTCACAGCTTGGAGATGTTGGACGGTTAAATTAACTCCGACGGCGACCTGATCAGCATCGAGATTAGCATTGGCGCCTAGCGAGGCCGCGGTCTCGGCTAATACGCCATTGATGCCCCCATGAACGACGCCATAGGGTTGTTTGATGGCAGCGCTCACAGGGAGTGCTATAATCGATTTTGTCTTAGTGATTAAGCATTGCTTGATGCCTAAGGTGGTTAATAAATTTTCCATAATAATATCTCTTTTGAAAGGGTTGTGAAATCATGACAACAGCAAATTGGCAACAGGTTAAGGATTACCAAGAAATTATTTTTGAACGAGCGGATAAGGTCGCTAAGATTACCATGAACCGTCCGAAAAAGCTCAATGCGTTTACGCCGGTAACGATCCAGGAAATGATTGAGGCCTTCACGATTTGTCGTGATGATAGTAGCATTGGCGTGATTATTTTAACGGGGGCCGGTGATAAGGCCTTTTCTTCCGGTGGTGATCAGACCGTGCGGGGTAACGGGGGCTATGTGGGTCCTGACCATATTGCCCGGCTCAACGTCTTGGATCTGCAACACCTCATTCGGGTAATTCCCAAGCCCGTGATTGCCATGGTTAAGGGCTGGTCAGTTGGTGGTGGTAACATCTTACAACTGGTTTGTGATTTAACGATTGCGGCTGACAATGCACAATTTGGTCAAACGGGGCCGAAAGTGGGCAGTTTTGATGCGGGCTACGGGTCTGGCTATCTGGCCCGCGTCATTGGTCACAAGCGTGCCAAGGAAGTCTGGTTCTTGAATCACTTCTATAGCGCGGAAGAGGCTTACCAAATGAACTGGATTAATAAAGTGGTGCCACTAGCCGAGGTTGAATCAGAAACGTTGGATTGGTGTCACGAGATTTTGCAGAAATCACCAACGGCATTGCGCTTTATCAAGGCCGCTATGAATGCTGATACGGACGGATTAGCAGGCCTTCAACAATTGGGCGGCGACGCAACGATGCTCTTTTATACGACCGATGAGGGGAAAGAGGGACGCGATGCCTTTAACGAAAAACGGCAGCCTGACTTTGACCAATACCCTAAGTTTCCATAGAAAGGAGCAACAGTCGTGGATAATTGGATCACGAAGCAAGCTCAGTTGGCGCCCCAAAAGATCGCGGTGACGGATGGGCATCAGTCACTGACATTTGCGACACTGGCACAGCGCTTAACACAAGTGGCCGGTCAACTGGCGGCGGTTGGTGCCTTAACGCAGCCCCGAGTAGCGATGCTGACTGATAACTCCCTCGCCGGCTACCAAGTTGCCCTCGCCTTATTGGGGACGGGGCACACGATTGTCTGGTTGAACAAACGTCTACCGACCACAGAACTAAGGCGGCAATTACAAGACAGTACGGTGGCAACGTGTCTCGTTGCCGATGACTTATGGCGTGAGGGGTTGGGGGTGAACGCGGTACGTTTTGGAACGTTATTGACCACGGCCGCAACGCCCCGCCCACTTGTCGCAACGTTTGATGTGCATCAGGTCGCCAGTATCATGTATACATCGGGGACAACGGGACAACCCAAGGGCGTGCTACAGACCTTCGAGAATCATTATACCTCAGCAATTGCTTCTGCCTTAAATTTAGGTGTGATGCCAGACGATGAATGGCTGTGTACGGTACCGATTTTTCACATCAGTGGGTTTTCAATTATGATGCGTGGCTTAATCTATGGGATGACGGTGCGCTTGGTACCACAGTTTGACGCGCCAGCCATTGCGCACATCTTGCGAACGGAACCGGTGACCTTAATTTCGGTAGTGCCATTCATGCTCAAGAAGCTGTTAGATCAACAGACCCCCACGGCGGCACCTTATTGTGCTTTACGAGGAATGCTGCTAGGGGGTGGCCCCATTGATCAAGCCACGTTGCGGCGGTGTCAGCAGCAAGGGGTTCCCGTTGTGCAATCCTATGGGATGACCGAAACGGCTTCTCAGGTGGTGGCGTTAAACTTTGCGGATGCGCCAAGTCATGTGGGATCATCAGGCAAACCGTTATTTACCACGCAACTCCAGTTGACCCCGCAGACGCATGAGATTCTATTAAAAACACCCGCGTTAGCCGCCGGATACTTAGGACAGCCGGAGAAGTTTGCGGCGAAGCTAACGGAAGATGGTTGGTATCATACCGGCGATGTGGGTCATTTAGATGAGGCCGGCTTCTTATACGTTGATGGCCGGTTGGATGACATGATTATTTCTGGCGGGGAAAATATCTTCCCTGATGCGATTGAGGCCGCCTACCAATCGGCGCCAGGGGTTCGCGATATTGCGGTCGTTGGTCGGTCGGACGCTGAATGGGGAATGGTGCCGGTGGCCTTTGTGGTCAGTGACTATCCTCTTGATGTGGCGGCGTTAGTCGCGTTTGGTCGGCAGCACTTGGCCCACTATCAGGTTCCCCAAACCTTTATCCCAGTGGTGGAGATTCCCCACAATGGCAATGGTAAAGTACAACGGGCTAAGTTGCGTGCGCGGTTATCCGCAACTCACTCTGATTAAAAGAAAAACGGTTCCTTCAGAATGCACAACGCACTGAAGGAACCGTTTTTAAGTGTAATTGCGATGAACGCCAAAGAAACGAAAGACAATGCTCATCAGAACAAGGCCATTTATCAAAAAGATTAACGGATACTGATAATGGTCTAGTAGGCCACTGTATTAGTATTAACTTAATTTTACAAACCGAGAGATCTAAACAAGTTGCTTCTAAATACGTGTTATAGTAAAACACTAAACGCATTTCGATGAATAAAAATGGTCTGATCTCAGTAAAGTACTGAGATCAGACCATTAATTAAAACTAAATATAATTTTTCTAACTTAGTTGTTGCACTTAAACTACTGCATACTCATTTTTCAGTCTTACTTAATCTGCCTCGATGATAAATTTTCTTTTGGATTAAGTATTGATCCTGATCTTGATTAATAAATAACGGAGAATTTTCTTCTATTACATTGCTAAACTCCAAACCATACCATGAAATAGGTGAGGCCGTAATTTTCTGCAAATAGATGCGCCCGCCAATCAATCTTCTATCTAACGAGCTTAACTTATCATTGACAATTAAATCTGCTGGTTGTTCCTTTATAATAACAAACTTAAAGTCGCCGACTTTCCGTTGTCGCTCTGTTGAATACGTGGGTATTTGTGGTTCTAAAATACCTTTTTCCACTAGATCATTTACAACTTGATGTAAATAGACACTAACGGATTGAGATTTCCTAAACCCTAAGTAAAATTGAACGTTAACAACATTATGCGTCTCAAGTAAATCAACTGTATAATTACTTTCATAAGGTGCATTGGTTTCATTGACTGTAACAAACCAATAAACTTTAGCTCTTTTAGGTTGTCTGTCGAGAATAGAATACATGGTACTACGCTTAATTTGGTAATCACCCTTAATTTTAGTCATATACACTAAGTTAGTCGTGAACAAAGGTACTGTATTGTCTGCGCTTAATTTAGAGAGTTGATCACGATAGTCAAGAAGTGAAACATACTCGCTTTCTTTCTCATAATGGTCTCTTCGTTTATTTCCAAAGTACCAAAGCCACATAATATAAAGAATGCCCAACATGATTGTTAACGTAACATAACCGCCATGAATAAACTTAACCAAACTTGAAATTAGAAAGATTAACTCAATAAAACCAAAAAACAAGGCAATTATAAGTGCTGTTCCCTTAGCCAGGTGTTTCTTTAAGAATTCATGCAAAAGCACAGTAGTCATAAGCATGGTAATAGTGATCGCTAAACCATACGCGGCCTCCATTTTTTGTGAACTACCAAAGAACCAGACTACACTAATTGTTATTATACATAGCATCCAGTTAACAGTTGCAATATAAATTTGATTTTTTATATTACTTGGATGTCTAATAACCATTCTAGGTAAAAATTTTAAGCCAATTGCTTCATCGACTAAAGTATAAGAACCCGTAATCAACGCTTGAGAGGCAATAATTGCAGCGAGTGTGGCTAGCAAAATGCCAACTAGGCGCCAAGTTCCGGGGAGCATTTCATAAAAGGGATTTAAGTTCGATAAGTTCCTGTAAGCAGTATCACCTGCATGTCTAATTATCCAAGCACCCTGACCTAAGTAATTTAAAAATAGGGTACTATATACTAGTGGCCATGTTACATAAATATTCTGCTTGCCAACGTGACCCATATCGGAATATAAAGCCTCTGCTCCTGTGGTTGCCAAAAAGATACTTCCAAGTATAAAGATTCCCACTTTGTTAACTGGACTGAATAGTACCCTAATTGCATAATAAGGAGAAATAGCCTTCAATATCATTGGATAATTGATTAGATTAACGATTCCAAAGACAGCCAAAAAGCCAAACCATAAAATCATCACTGGTCCAAAGGATTTCCCAATCACACCTGTTCCAAAACGTTGAATCATAAATAATACGAGTAGAACAACTGTTGTGATAATCAAGACGTTATGTTGAGAATTACTAAACACCACAGGGCCAAGGTGTTGTTTTTTTAATCCCTCAATGGCTGAAGTCACAGTTACTGCAGGAGTTAATGTTCCATCGGCCAAAATGGCCGCCCCACCAATCAAGGCTGGCCAAATTAACCATTTTGAATTTTTTCGAACCAATGCATATAAAGCAAAAATTCCGCCCTCACGCTTATTATCGGCTTGCATTGCAATGACAACATACTTCAACGTTGTAATGATCATTAATGTCCAAAAAATCAACGAGATCGATCCAATCACATAATTGGGAGAAATATTTCCCATTTTACCGGCGTCACCAATCAATGCATTCATAACATACAATGGTGAAGTGCCAATATCACCGTACACAATTCCCAAAGTAACAAGTGCCCCCGCAAAAGAAACACGTTCTAGTTGCTTATTCATATTTGCTTGCTCCCAACGCTAATTATTGAAATATAGCACTGCAAAATAGTAAGCCTAAACACGAAGAAAAGCAACATCATAATGAAATCACTTTAAAGAAGCTCATAATTTACGATATACTGATTGAAACCATAAATTATGAGCATTCTATTCTTGGTAGATTGTAAAAGTAATCCGAACGC
>NZ_AZDB01000061.1 GCF_001434585.1 Companilactobacillus crustorum JCM 15951 | reverse complement strand
CTTCCACAGCTCAAATAAATCATTAATCGGATAGTTAAAAAACAGCCCAAAACCGCCAGTGTTGATCGCAAGGAAGTCCTGCTTTCAGAAATCAAAGATCTACTCGAAAATCAGCAAAAATGAAAACAGCCGGCTTGCTCAAATTGCTTTCAAACCCCCAATTAATTGCGATTACCGGATATTTGAACTAGAATTAACTTATAGATGATTTTCACAAATGGAAATACTTGAGAAGAGGTTTTGTTATGAGAACGTTTGCGATAAGGGCTCATGATGGGGTCATGGAAATCAATTATTCAGAGAATTCCAATAAGCCCCCTTTTAGGAAGTTTATGATCACCTACAACCCCAAATTTTCAATTGGCGATAATCTTGAGAACATTAAGGCTGCCCTCACTGGGTTGCCAATTGATGCAGCAATTATTGAGAATTCATTGAACTATGAATTCTCTGACACGATCATCGGTATTAATCATCAAAAGATCGATATTGGCCTAGCAATTGCCAACATGATGAATATTCCGGTCGTTAACCTGCATAAGGTTCAAGATGTTGGTTTGGAAAAAGCAGTGGCAGAAAAACAGGAATATTTGAAGTGGCACCTTGATTATTATGGTGAGTACAGCGGCAAGCGTAACTATGGGCAAGAGGCCATGCTGACAATCGGTAACGGCTACTTTGGCCTGCGGGGTGCGTATGTCGAAGCGAACGCCAACCAGGATAATTACCCTGGGATGTACGTTGCTGGTGTCTACAATCAACTCACAACCAAAATTAACGGTCGGGATGTTGTCAACGAAGATCTAGTAAACCTCCCCAATGCTCAATACATCAGTTTTGGGGTGGATCATCAACAACCGTTTGAAATTAAAAAAGAAGATATTCAAGATATTTATCGAAGCCTAAATTTGCGAACCGGTGTTTTAACAACCACCTTGCATATTCAATTATCAACTGGCCACATTTTGCAAGTTCGGGCTACCAAAGTTGCCAATATGACAAATTGGCATCGTTATTCCATCAAGTATGAATTAAAACCAATCAACTTTTCTGGGAGCATTCAACTCTATTCAAAAATTGACGGGACTGTTATTAATGGCAATGTTGAGCGCTATCAGGATTTCGATCAACACCATATCGACGTCATTGGTATGGCTGCCCACGATAACCAGATTTCGTTAACCGGTCAAACCAAGACGTCCCACGTTAACTTTGTGATTAATTCTAAGCTTTCTAGCAAAGATATCGATACCACCAAGTTAATTTCAGCTGAAACTGAAGATAAACAAATCCAGCAAAAATTGGATATCCAAGTAGAACCTGAGAAACCGTATGTATTTGAAAAATGTGTCACAGTATTTACCAGCCAAACTCAGGATGCCAACTTGAAACAACCCGCCCAAAGGGAACTGAACGCTTCTTCGTTCAATGACACCCTCGCCGACAGTCAAAAGTTCTGGAGCAACGTTTGGCAGAATTCAGATATCCAAATTGATAATGATATGACCAGCCAAAAACTGACGCGGGTTAACATCTACCATATGCTTGTGACAAGTGCCGCCTTGGCTTCTGGTCAATTAGATTCCTCAGTCGGCGCTCGTGGCTTGCACGGTGAAGCTTATCGAGGCCACATCTTCTGGGATGTCACCTTTGATCTACCGTTTTATGCTATTCATTACCCAGCAATTGCTAAACAGTGCTTGTTATATCGCTATAATCGAATCGGTGAAGCGCGCAAATACGCCGCCTCGGAAGACAAGCAAGGGGCAATGTATCCTTGGCAGTCAGGGATGTATGGGGATGAACAATCTCAATTTGTTCACTTGAACCCGGTTAGTGGTGAATGGGATCCGGATAACAGTCGCTTGCAACGTCACGTTTCACTGTCAGTTGCCTACGATGTCATTAATTATGTTCATCTAACAGGTGATACCGAATTCATGAAGAACTACGGATTAGAAATGTTATTGTCAATTTGCAAGTTCTGGGCCAGCATGGCAAGCTACGATAAAAAAGATGATCGTTACGATATTCATCACGTCATGGGACCAGATGAATTCCACGAAGAATATCCAAACTCTGATGATCACGGACTCACTAATAATGCTTATACCAATATCATGGTTTCTTGGTTATTTGATAAAGTCGCAGAGCTGATGAGTCATGAAGATCCTAAGATAATCAAATCTGCCAATGAAAAAGCCCAAACAGACAATAGTTTACTCGATCAAATGAGTGATATTGCCCACAAACTTCGTCTCGATATCAACGAAGAAGGCATCATTGGTCAATTTTCCGGTTACTTCAATCTTTCCAAGCTCAACTTTGATTCTTACCGGAAGAAATACGGTGATATATCGCGAATTGATCGACTGTTAAAGGGTGAAGGTAAGTCACCTGATTCCTATCAAGTTGCCAAACAAGCCGACACTTTGATGGCTTATTACGAATTATCATTTGATGAAGTTCAAAACGTCATTACCCGGCTTGGTTACAAGTTGCCCGCCAACTACTTTACCACCAATTTAAGATTTTACCTTGATCGAACGACTCACGGATCCACCCTTTCACGAATTGTTTATTCAGTTCTGGATGAAATGGATGGCAATATGGATCAATCCTGGCAATTGTTCTCAACCGCCTTGTTCTCCGATTACTATGATATCCAAGGTGGGACCACTGCTGAAGGTATTCACCTTGGCGTCATGGGTGCTACGCTTGAAATTGAAACCAAGTGTTACGGCGGGGTTCGGTTTGACACCGACGAGGTTTCCATCAACCCGCACCTTCCAACCACTTGGAGTAAGCTATCATTTAAGCAAACGTATCAAGGCATCACGTACAATTTTGAAATCGGTCATCATAAAATCAATGTGACTGCCGATTCGAGCAGTCACATCAAGGTTGGTGACAAGGGTTATTCATTATCCAAGAACAAGCCAACTGTTATTACTTACAAATAAGATTAGGAGTGAAATACAATGGCAAAGTTTTCAGATATTAAAGGTTTTGTCTTCGATCTCGACGGTGTAATTACGGATACTTCGGTTTTCCACAGCCAAGCTTGGCATCAAGTTGCTGACAAGGTGGGTGCCCCATGGTCCAAAGAACTTGAAGACGGATTAAAGGGAATCAGCCGGATGGATTCTCTTGAAATGATTTTAAAAGCAGGTAATCTACAAGACCACTATACTGACGATCAGAAGGTTGATCTTGCAACGGAAAAAAATACAAACTACTTGAAGTTGGTTGACAAAATGACTCCAGCTAATATTCTTCCGGGGATTAAAGAATTCCTGGATGAAATTAAAGATGGTGGTTATCTGTTATCATTAGCTTCTGCATCAAAAAATGCTCCTACTGTTTTGAAGAAGCTACAATTGACTGATTATTTTCCAAAGATTGTGGATCCAAAAACTTTGAGCAAAGGCAAACCAGATCCAGAAATTTACCTCAAAGGTGCCGAACTGATCAATTTGAAACCAGAACAATGCATTGGAGTCGAAGATGCTGCCGCTGGAGTTGAATCAATTAACGCCGCTGGGGAAACCTCCATTGGAATTGGTGACAAGACAATTTTGAAGGATGCAGATGTGAACTTTACTGATACCAGTGAAATGACCTTGGCTAACATTAAAAAACAGATGGACTAATTCAATCCATTTGGAAAACTGGGACAATTGATGCTTTAATCCCATCATTTAAGGGCTTCATCCTAAAATCCAAAACGAGGATTTCAGGGTGAAGCCCTTAAATGATTGCATGTCGTAAGTTATTTGATTAACCCGTAATGCTTCAGCCCATTCACAATTCCGCCATTCACATTTGAAGTAGTGACGAATGATGCTTTGGCTTTCACATCTGGGTGACCATTACCCATTGCGACTGGGTAATCCACTTCAGCAAACATTTGCAAATCATTCAGCTGATCTCCGAAAGCATAGGACGGAATGTCCCCTAATTGCGCTTTCTTCAAGAGTGCTTGAATGCCGGTTTGCTTCGATACCCCCCACTTCATCGTATCTAAACAGCGAGGATTATTTCTAACCAATGACAATTCACCCTTGAATTCATCCTGATACAGTTTATCTTTATCATAATTAAAAACGTTCAAGAAATTGACTTCATGAGTCTTGTAAAAGTCCGGCTCAACGTGCGGCGTCAATCTTAACAGCCGATAGTTAACTTTAGTTAAGTCATTTTCAGCTGTTAAGGCAAATTCTTCATTGTTATAGAATGAAATCACATCGCCCTGCTTTTTGGCAAATGCTAAAATCTCTTCAATCACCTCATCACTAATTTGCTCAGCCTTTAGCCTTTTCCCTTGATATTGAACGTAACTACCGTTCGCACTGACTAATGAATTGATACCGGTAGCGTCAATCACATATTGAATTTCAAAAATATTTCGGCCAGTTGAAATTACAGGGAGAATATTGTTCTCTCGTAACTGATTAATTGCTGCAATGTTGTCATCAGAAACATTCCTTTGATTATCAAATAGTGTGCCATCTAGATCAAAAAAAACAACCGCTTTATACATTGAATTCCCTCCATTTAACTCGATATCTACATTGTACTACTTGGATGTAAGCTGATTCCTGAGACAACTTTTAAGAGAGGGTATAATGAATAAATCGTCTCTCAAAAGGAAGGAATTTTTACATGCCAACTCGTTACGACAAAGAATTCAAACAAAACATTATCAACCTATATAAGCAAGGCGAATCAGCTGCCCGACTGGCCAGAGGATATGGCATTGGCTATTCAACCGTTCATAAGTGGATCCAGGGCCAGGCCAAAACTCAATCCGGTAAATCGCCAGACGAAATCAAAGCGATGGAAAAGCGACTGGCTTCGCTGTCTGAGGAGAACGCAATCCTAAAAAAAGCCCTGGGCTTCCTTGCGCAGAAGTAACCAATATCTTTGATTACATTCACCAAGAAAGCCATCACCACCAGGTAACCAAGATGTGCCGAATCCTCGGTGTTTCCAGAGCTCAGTATTATCGTTATCGATCCCCCAAACCTTCAAAACGCCGGGCCGAAGATGCGGACTTGAAACAACGGATTCTGCGGATCTTTGCGGAATTTAAGCAGCGATACGGTGTTATGAAGATCCACCATGAATTGAATCTGGAACTTCAACCACTGCAGCTTCGGTGCAGTCCACGACGGATTTCCCGGCTCATGAAGGAACTGGATATCCACTCCGTTACCGTCAATAAGTGGAAAGCGGCTTCGGCTTCCAAAACCAAGGTTGAACAGTGTCCCAACTTGCTTAAGCAGGATTTCTCGACCACTGGTTTAAATCAAAAATGGACCGCTGATATGACCTATATTCAAACGAAGCGTAATGGCTGGTGTTACTTATCAACCATCATGGACCTGCACTCACGACGGATTATCGGCTATTCGTTCTCAAAAAAGATGGATACTGATTTAGTCTTAAAGACCCTTGAAAGCGCGGTTAAAAATCGAACCATTACTGGGGACCTGATTATCCATACGGATTTAGGATCACAGTATACCAGCGATGATTACAATCAACGTTTAACTGAACTACATATCCGCCACTCATACAGCCGTAAGGGTTGTCCGTATGATAATGCGCCAATGGAATCCTTTCACGCTTCCCTCAAAAAGGAATGTGTTTATCCAGTGCCGGTCTTTGAAGATTATGAAACTGCCGCTGCCGTCCTTTTTGAATATGTGCATGCTTTCTACAATAGGAAGAGAATTCATAGTTCACTGGGCTACCAGACCCCCTTACAAGTTGAAATTGCAACACTTACGAGCCAAATGGCCGTCTGATTTAATGCTTTCCAGGGTTCAAATAAGTTATTAATCGCGATTAATGATTTATTTGAGCTGTGGAAG
>NZ_AZDB01000060.1 GCF_001434585.1 Companilactobacillus crustorum JCM 15951 | reverse complement strand
TATCCTTCAACACCATTTGACAAACTTCCCGATTTTTGAACTGAACGCCATCACCAGTGGTCCCAGCAGTTTCTTCTTGGTCGACAAGATAGAGGCCGCCAAGCAGCACACCGGTAAAGCCCTGTTCCGGAATCTTCAGATTAACCGTCACTCGCTTCGTCTGATTCCCAGCCAGTGTCACCACTTGGCTCGAGACAAGCACCTGAATGTCTGGTTCCTGGACACATTTCCGTCCGTTCGCGGGAACTGCTCAAGGCCAAAAACGGCATTTTTACAGGTGCTCTCCGTTTGCGGAAATATGTCCACATGCTATTTCTACCTATCATACGGCGGGCATGAGGGAGGCCATCGTCTCGACCTGCTCTCCTCTGCTCGATCAGTTTATGATCAAGGTCTCAACCCAGTATGCCGTTAACCTGGTCGGTATCTTGGTCGGTCAGCGATCAAGTCGTTTCTTCTTGAACCGGTTCCGACATGACTCCAATGTCCGGTTTTCTACCGTCGCAGATTCTCGGCTGGCATTCTGCTACTAGCTCCGCGACCCCTCAATCTGCAATCGTAAAAAGTATGGCCCTCGCTGAAAAGTTTAATCGGCGCTGTCGGTGTATCCGAAATGGTCTCTGACCTTCTGATGCGTCGTCTTATCATTAAGCATGTAGGCTACAAGCGGGACTGTCGTCATTCCCTTCTCCCAGTAGCCGTCATTAATATCCGTCACATATTTCTTCCATGCAACTCCGATAAATACTTCCTTGTTGGAATCAAGTTTCTCCTTGGATTCCTCGGATTCCCACGGCGCGTCTGCTACAGGAGTTGAAGTGCCGTCGACCATCACTTTGAAGTTCTTCATAGGCACAGCGGTTGATGTGCATTCGCCAATACCTACAAAGCCATATCCAGCGATATGGCAATAAACCGTATCTCCGACCTGAACGTTATAAATAGATTTCCCGCTGCCGCCAAGGTTCGCGGACAGGAATCCGTATTTCAGCGCGTCAGGCCAGCTTCTTTCTGCATAGCCGACTGTAAATTCACGGCCCTTCTCGTTCTTGAAGAAGCCCTTCTCATCGTCATCGGCCCATCCACCAGCGATTTCCTTAATAGCGTCCGGATTCCAGATGTCACTTGCCATTCTCAGATAGATCTCAGCCCGGTCTGCGATGCTTTGCTCACTGAAGTCAGGAATCGCACGAAAGCCGTACTCGTTAACGACCGTGAGGAATTTCGGATTGTTCGTGTAAGCTGTGACGTTCAACGCCTGAGCAAGGATGTTGTCTCCCATGTACTTCTGGACCTTCTCGGAGTATTTCATTGCCTGATAGCTTCTGTTTTTGTCTCGGGTGAGCAGGATCAGGTTTCCAATCTGATTCCTGGTGGATTCGAAATCCTCGTAGTCGGTGAAGCTGTCCTCGTAGTCTTCGTACTTGTCCGGAAGGATATGCTCAATATCGTAAGTGTTTCCCTGACGCTTGCGGTCAACGTACTCCTCGAAATGCGACGGATTGCCCATCAGCACATTCACGTAGGAAGTGAAGCGCGCGAGGATGTGAAGCATGTAACGTCCGGAGAACCGGTTCAGACTGAACCTGGTGATTCCCTCGACGGTCACGTCCATACGGTGGAGTGTACGGACATAGACCATGCCGATCGTCTTACAGTCCTCATTGCGGA
The DNA here is from genome assembly GCF_001434585.1 of Companilactobacillus crustorum JCM 15951. Taxonomy (GTDB): domain Bacteria; phylum Bacillota; class Bacilli; order Lactobacillales; family Lactobacillaceae; genus Companilactobacillus; species Companilactobacillus crustorum. Next base: position 4,528 of record NZ_AZDB01000060.1, on the reverse strand, counting down.
TATCCTGCATCAAATGAAACAGCAAATACTTATTCGTGTTCCAGTTAACCTTCTTGAAATTCAGGATTCGGATGGTGGCAAAGTCGTCCACGAACTTTGCGGTCATCTGTATTTTTTTCTTTACGATGTCGTCTGTGTCGTCATTTTTAATGGAAGCGATGGCAAGCATGGTCTGGTAGGTCAGGTCACGGTTTGCATTGTAGAAGACCTCTTCATATCCGGGCGTCAGCTTGCTGCCATAGCCTTTCATCAGAAGATAGATATCAGTGACACGTGTCATTTCAGTGAGAACAAATTCCTTGTAGTCCTTCGGCTTTACAAGGCCCATCGCCGTCCGGGCGTTGTTGCGTACCCAGGTATGGAACTTGTCGCCGAGAAGTTCGTAATCCTCATCTTTAGCGCCGCGCTTGGTATCTCGCATGGAATTGGCATATTTTGCGCGAAGCCAGATAGAGATGAATTCAATGTCCTGCGTATTCACCATGCCGCTCGTATCGTAAGAAGAGGCGTTCTTGATACGGTTGATGTTGTCCTGCCACTTTCGATTTACCTCAATGCGGTCAGCTTCTGCAACCTGCTGGATGATGTAAGCCTTCATCATCTCGGCGCTGTTCAGACTCAGTCCTCGGTCATTCATTGTCAGGAAAATCGTATGTGCTTCGTCGTCAGACGGTGTGTCGATCTCCAGAAGGAGGACCTTCTCTATCAGCCAGTTAATAAAGTAAGGAAGCGCTTCTCCCTTCAGCTCGTCAGGGAAGATGTCCTCTATGTCCTGATACCGGTCAAGCATATTCTGTGAGCTCTCATTCACTGGCACATAGGTCTCATCTTTTTGCAATAGAGCCTGCAGGCAAGTCTCGCGTTCAGCCACATCGATATTGAAGCTCTTCTTACTGAAAGCCTTTGAATAGATCATGTCATCCAGCGGGACAAGAAGATCCTCATCCTTGACAGTTTCTTTTTGCAGGTTGTTCAGATAGATGATGAGAAGTGTTAGCGAGGTCAGACGCTGCTGGCCATCGATGATTTTCTTTTCCGAGCCGCCAGTACAGATGATACATCCAATGTAATAAAAGCCATAGTTCATGACTTCTTCCGGCGTATCATGATCATCCGGATCATAAAATTCCTCAAATGTGCTCTGGAAGTCGGCGAGAATTTGCTCGATCTGCTTCTGCCCCCACCGGTATTCCCGCTGGAAATAATCGACGGTGTATTTGCGACCACTCAGAATTGTTTTGAGCGTGTCTGTTTTGTCAATTTTCTGCATTTATGCCTGCCCTCCTGATTCTCCTTCTGGCTCAAACATTTCTGGCATATTCAATAATGACGGATTTACAATTCAAGTGCAACAAATTAGTCAAATAGAAAAGACTCATAGCCCACAGAGCCATTTGTTTTTGTGCAACTTTTTTTCTTTCTTTTAAGGAAATATCTAAGTGCCCATTGATAATATCTGATTCTGTTACTTTAAATACTTTTGCTAAATATTCAGATCTGTTAACATGTGCAATTGGATTTTCAACAACTAATTTTAAGAGTGAGCGAAAATCATTATTGGTGATTGCTTCTAACATTTTATTATTTAGGTAGATTGTAAAATTAATCACTAATATTATTAGCTTGATTTTAATTTTAAACCAAAAATATTCTAAAAAGAAAAAGACCTATGTAATAATCACACAGATCTTCCTTGTATTTGAAATTATAATTTAATTATTAATCAAAATTTTTACGACTTAGAAAATAGAAGGGAACTGCAACTAATAGAGCTCCAAAGCCCCAAGCCAAGTTAACCAAGTTAGTTTGTGACAATAATAGAACTGAAACTGTTACCGCTACAACAGGTATTAACCAGCCAAAGGGAATTTTAAAATCTGATTTTCTATTTTTCATTGTTTTTCTAAAAACTAAAACCGCAATACAGCTGGGAATATATTGTGCAAATCTTGATACGGCACTGATTTGTGCCAAAGTATTAAATGTTCCAGATAAGGCAATTGCTAGACCCAAAAGAGCTGAAATAATAATGGCATGATATGGTACGCCAAAACGGTTCTTTTCAGCCAACATCTTGGGCATCATACCATGATTAGCCATGGCAACTCCTGAACGTGGCGTGATGAACGATGAAGATACACAGATACCTCCGATAGATAATAGGGTTCCGGCGGCAATTAAATATTTTCCAAAACCACCTGCAATTTTAGCAAAAGCATCTTGAACTGGTGTAACACTATTAGCAAGGGAACTACCTAATACACCAATGCAAACCGCTTGAATTAGGATATAAAAAGTTGCTACGGCCAAAATAATAATAATTAAAACATGCGGTAAATCCTTTTGTGGATTCTTCATTTCTCCAGCTGCAACAACAGCTCCTTCAACCCCAGTAAAAACATAAAACATTGTAATTGCAGCTAATGAAAACGAACTTGTATTAGCAACTGCAGCTGGAACAAAGGGAGTAAAGTTAGGTCCTTTGATAAACCAAATTCCAACAGCGATAAAAATAATTAATGGAACCAATTTAGAAACAGTAATAACATTATTAACAATTGATGCTACCTGAACCCCCACCAAGTTCATTGACATCAAGGATAAAGCTAATATTGTAACGATAATATCTTTAGCCATAATATTATTAAGTTGCGGAAAGACACCTGCCAAAGCAGTCGCGAAACCAACATAAAGTGTTCCTTCAGCGATAATTCTAATTGCCCAAGTAACAAAGCCAACCTCATAGCCGACAAAATTTCCAAACGCTGCTTTTGCATATACATAAGGGCCACCGGTTTCTTTAAATAAACTGGCATCTTCCGCAAAACATAAACCAATTGTCAAAATCAGTAGTGCGTCAAAACCTAAAACTAATAAACTAGCGGGACCAAATAGTTTCATTCCTTCATTAGGTAAAAGAAAGATTCCAGATCCAATAATCCCATTAATACCAAATAAAAGAATTGTCCAGAATCCCATTTTATGAGATTTTTTTATTGTTTGAACATGATGCATCGGAATTGCTTTTTTCATAACATTTACCCCCTAGATACGATCAATAAAATCCTTGAAAATTTGTAATTGTCGAGAATCGTACTGCCACATATTTTCCGGATGCCATTGAACTGCTTGAACACTAGCATCTTTATTTTCAATAGCTTCAATTACCCCGTCTGAAGCCGTGGCAACAATTTGTAATCCTTCAGGAACATCCTTAATGGCTTGATGATGTCTAGAGTTAACAAAAACATTGTCACCAATTGTTTTAAATAGTTTGGAATCATGGTTAACCGAAACAAAATGAGTTGGTTGATCTCCAGGAGCAGATTGATGATGTTTTAAAATTTTTCCAGGATATTGACTTGCAAGATCTTGATAAACATTTCCTCCTAGAGCAACATTTATAATTTGAGCTCCTCGACAAATTCCTAAAATAGGCACATGTTTAGCAACAACCGTTCGCACAAGTGCTATTTCAAAAAGATCTCGATTACGATTAGTAATCCCAAGTTCTGGAATAGGTTCTTCACCCATAAAAGTGGGATCAACATCAGGCCCACCAGTAAAAATAACTCCGTCTAATCTTTCCAAGAGCCCATTTATTTCCTCCTTAGGAAGATAAGGCAAGCTAATTGGAATTCCGCCAGCATTTAATACTCCATTGATTGCTGGTCTTGGTACAAAATCCATTAGTTTTTGATTAATGACAGATGTAGCGCCCAAAAATACATCTGCTGTTACTCCGATTACTTTGCTCATGAACCATTACCCCATTCCGAATTTTAATTGTAAAATTAACACTCTATATTTAATCTGTCAAATATTTCCTTAATAATATTAGACATTTACTAATTTTAATTCAATGATTAAGGCGTTACATTATGTACAATGATAGAATCTCTTTATTTCTAAGGATAATTCATTTTAATAATTATTTAATTTATCAAAAAAGACGCTCATTATTTACAAAAAGCAGAATTAATAATCTCTTTTTGTAAATAATTAACGTCTTTTCTAAGACTTTTATTAAAAATAATTTATTTAAACTACAAGACAAATTTCTCGATTGTTTTACCAACTCCGCTATGATTATTATCAGTAGTTACATACTCACTGCTCTTTTTTACATCTGGTAATGCATTGCCCATGGCTATTCCCTTTCCAGCAATCTTTAACATTGGAATATCATTATCACGATCACCCATGGCTATAGTTTCATCAATATTTAATTTTAATACTTTCGTTAAAGCTTTTAATGCCGCACCTTTATTAACATCCTTAGGAAATATTTCTAAGAAACCCACACCAGTTCTAACCACAAAATAATCTTTATCAAACTTTTGATGAACTATTTCGGAAATACCATCTATCTCCCTTTCATCACCATTAATGATTGCTTTCGTAATTTCAAAATCGTTTGGCAATTGATCTGGTTCTTTTAAATATAATCCATTATCATTTTCAAAAGCCTACATAATAGTATATTTATGCAAATGTTCATGGTAGATTGCAAATTTAATCCGAATTT
>NZ_AZDB01000006.1 GCF_001434585.1 Companilactobacillus crustorum JCM 15951 | reverse complement strand
ACAAAAAAGTTGTATTTTTTTCATTTTTTAGTCGATACGTTTTTTATACTACCCTCTAGAGCCTCAAAATACCATTATTTAGCACACAAAAAGGCCCTAGAGACGTTTTCTCCAGGACCTTAATACTTTTATTTAGTAGAACTTAATTCAGGAGCATCGGTTTGATACAAGTCCAACATGGACTTATTATCGTTTTGAGCTAACAAACTAGTTCCATTCTTCTTTTGTGCTTTTTTTAATTCCTTCAAGGCAGTTGCCTTCTTGTAAGAATAATCCTTCTTATTCACAGTCGTAAATCCTGGTAACTTATGGAATCTTAATAGATCACCATTGATTACCCGATCGGATAATGACAATTCTGTTGTTACCTGGTTCGACAACTTCGACTTCTCAGCAGAAGAAATACTTTTATCTACTTTACCAGTCTTAGTATTATAGTAAGTACTTCCTACTTTGGTTACTGTTGGTGTGACAAAGTTACCATTTCTAAAGGCGACAACTTGTGAATGTTCACTCGATAAGAGATCACTACCAAATTGAATCATGTTCTTATTATCAACACCTAACAAGTTCAATAAGGTTGGCAAGACATCAATTTCACCACCATAAGTATGGTTAATGCCACCCTTAAGTCCATCCATATGAATCATAAATGGCACTCTTTGACATTGAGCATCATTGAATTCGTTAAATCCTTTAATACCTGTCAACTTAGCCATAGCCTTCTTATGGTTATTAGAAATACCATAATGATCACCATATAAGACAACCATACTATTCTTATCCAAACCAGTTTCTTTCAACCATGCCATAAACTCACCAATCGATTGATCCAGATAATGGGCCGTTTGTACATAACCATCAACTGTCTTATCACCGGTATTAGTTTTAGATATTGTCTGATTCTTCTTATCTAAAGTGTATGGGTAGTGATTAGTAACCGTAATAAGTTTTGCATAAAATGGTTGTGGCAATTGTTCGATATACTGAGCTGAATCTTTCAAGAAGATTTTATCTTTCATACCATAACCGACGTTGTAACTCTTCTTCTCTTTATAATAATTAGAACTGAAGAAATAATCATAACCCCATGACTTATATGCGTTATCACGGTTCCAGAAACTTGGAACATCCCCGTGGAATGAGGCTGTTGTATATCCATCTTGACCTAAAATAGCTGGTGCTGCCTGGAAAGTATTTGTTGTACCATCAGTAACCATGGCTGATCCTTCTGGTAGACCAAAGAGTGAATTCTCCAACATCAACTCAGCATCGGCTGTTTTACCTTGACCAACTTGATTAAAGAAATTATCAAAACTCAAAGTGTCATCTTCATGATAAATTTTATTCAAGTTAGGAGTAACCTCTTGTCCATCCCACTTATAATCAATCATGAATTGTTGCAAACTCTCCAAATGAATAACAAAGACATTCTTTCCTTTGGCAACGCCTGTATATTCGACGTTTGGCTGAACGTAATTATTCTTCATATACTTCTCAATTGAATCAATATCAGAACTCTTGGCTTGAGATTTAACTGCATTAGTTTTTGTTGTTTTGATCATATCGTAAACGTTAAAAACATTCAGCCCCAAGTATTTAACAATGTAATTATTATCAAAAGTTCTTGTTAACAATTGTGAACGATCACTTTCGGCTAAAGTTAAATTAGCCCCAAACAATAACACTGCCAAAGAACTAACTAAAACTGGAATCTTCCAGTTTAATCGTTTTACGTCCATTTTGATGATATGGAACGCCAATAATAATATCAAAATAATAACATCAATAAAAACTAAGAAATCGGATGGTTTCAAAATACCTAGGATACTCTTACCTAAGTTATTCGATACTGAACCTGATCCCTTAATAAGTACCATTGTTAAAAAGTCTGAAAACTCTCGATAATATAAAATATTTGAGAATAACCAAACAGTATCCAAAAAATCAATTATTAATAGGAAGATATAGGACTTTCTTCCTTTCATATACAATGAAATACCAAACAGTAATAACATTACTGGAATTGGATTAATAATCATCAAGAAAGTTTGGATTGAACCCTTAACACCTAAGTTAAATTTAGTTTCATAAGCATAGATAGTTTTAAGGGTGTATAAAAATACAGCCAGGATTACAAAGCCCAGCCTAGTATTTAAAAAATTAGAAATACTTTTAGTAATACGCTTCATTATTTTCGCTCCATAGATTTATTAGCAACTTGTTGTTCAATTTTTGGTTTCCTTGAAACACCAACAATCCCTAAGAACATCCCCAAATAATACGTAATAAATCTCCATAAAAACATACCCAAGATTAAACCTGAAGGAGAAGGTATGAATCCAGCAAACAAAGTCTTGAAACTGAACTCTGCCCCACCTGATCCACCAGGAATGGGAAAAATTGAAACAATCATAACGATCATAATATGCATTACCAAAACATCGACAACGTTAACATGATCGCAATTGAGTGCCAGTAAAACAAAATAGACTACAAAATAGTATAGAAATAACTGCACGATAGTTAATAATGAAGCCTTGATAACTTTAGTCTTTTCACGCTTCAAAACTAAACTTTCTTTGTAGAAACTATCAATACTTTCCATAGCTGACTGTAAAATTTTATCACGTTTTTCCTCTTTAAGGAAAAATAATACTGGTTTTAGAACAATTTGTACCATTTTTTTAGTGAAATCATAATAATACATGATCATTAACAAGAAAGAAATAGTTGCAACGTGAATGACCATTCCAAAAACAATCAATGTAGCTAAGCCAGAAAAGTGCTTTGCCACACTATTAAAACTAACTAGCATTGCAATAATGAAGTTAACCAAAACCATCGCCTGATAAATAACAAACTTCATTAATAAGACTGAACTAGCACGCCCACCATCTATTTTTGACTGCATCAAACCAACTAATTGCGCCGGCTGACCGCCAGATGAGAACGGAGTTATCGCATTAAACAAAGCCTGAATCAATGGAATTCGGTACATTTCCCACCAACCAAACTTACGATCTTCTTTCTTTTTTAATAAGGTATGCAAAACCATTGCTTCAACGCCATACGATAGTAAGATTGACAAAAATGCCACCGCTAGCCAGAAGTAATTAAGCCCCTTAAAAGTCGAAACTAAAGAATTGAAATCAATATCCCTAGCTTCCCACCAAAAAATACCAATTCCTAATCCTAGCATTACAAAAAGTGCTGCTATTTGTTTTCTACTCATTATTTATCCCGTTTAGCAATATTATATTGACTCGTATAGAAATCATACCAAATTTTACTCAAATTATCTTCTGAATACTGATTGGCAGCTTTCTTAGATTTCTTCTTATAGTCAGCCAGAATTGACCGATCCTGATTAGCTTTGTTAATGAAAGCATTCATATCTGCAAAATCATCTGCTTTTTGATAGTAGCCATCAATAATAGCTCGATATAACTCAAGATCCCGTAACAAAACCGGTGCTCCACAACTAAAGGCTTCTAAAACAGACATTGGGAACAACTCATCGTATGAAGGCAACAAGAACAGATCACAAATATTATAGTAGTTGACTAAATCATTTCTATCAACTATCCCCGTGAACTTCATATTATCAGGAGCATTGTCGATCATATCCTTATAGCGGTCATAGCCATCAGTAATCTTGCCAAATGAAAAACCACCAGCCCAGATAAATTCAATATCAGGATTAGTTTGAGCTAACTTATAAAAATCATCGACACCTTTTCGTTCTTGAACTTGACCATCACCAAAAACTACAAATTTATCTTCAGGAATGCCCAGTTTCTTACGAAAATCAGCTTTCTCTGTAGCAGTTTTCTCATAAAAGTTTTCAGTTGAAACAAAGTTAGGAATGTACTTAATTTTGTTTCGATCCAAACCATGAGCAACCAACTTATCAATAAAAGTGGGATTAACTACAACAATTTGGTCCATTCTTTTATAGAAGCTAATAACATATTTATAGAAAATACTCTTAGCTGGTTCAGGCAATTTAATACTTCCTTCTAATGTCTCAGGAAGAAAGTGCACGTAGCCAATTTTACGACCACGTTTTTTTGAAAATGTTGACAAATAAAATTGAGGGTCAATTGTATGATAATGACTTAAATCACTCGCATGATAATCATTAATTTTTACTTCAAATTCATCACTAAAGTAATCTTTCAATAAACCAATTAATTCTTTATATGCACTGCCTACGCCTTGACCAGCAACCTTATCTGCTGATGAAAACATGTTTATTTTAATCATTTGAATACTCCTCTGGATCGATTGATGAATCAGAAAGTTTCTCTCTTACAAAGTAGTCTTCAGCTCGACGATAGAAATCAAGAACTGCATTTCCAAACCCATCAGATGAAATGCCATATAGTACTTTTTGACGTGCTTCCCGATCATCAAATGAATTAGGATGATCTAAGTAAGTTTCTATCTTAGGTACCAATTGATCATCTTCGTTGAATGTTACACCAACTGAAGGATCAGTCAACAAAGCATCAGTATACGGAGCGCTTCTAACAACAATTTTAGTTCCAGAAGCAATTGCTTCGATATAGGTTAAACCTTGCGACTCAGTATCACTAGATGAAACGAATAAATCAGCCATATGATAATAAGGCGAAATCTGATCATGTTCCACTTCACCAGTAAAGATAACACTATTGCTGATTCCTAAGTCCTTACTCATCTGAACCAATTCATCCATATCAGGTCCATCACCAACAATTACCAACATAATCTTTGGATTATATTGTAATAATTCTGGCATTGATTTTAACATATGATCGATTTTTTTCTCTAAAGCAATTCGGCTCAACATCAAAATGACTGGTGTATCTTCAGCAATACCTAATTTTTCTCGAACCACTGAGGCATTGACTGGTTTAGTATACTCTGACAAATCAACGCCGGTTGGAATAATGGAAATAGGTGTCTTGATGCCATAACGATCCATGGTTTCTTTAACTTGTTTACTTGGTGCCACTACACCAGAAGCATTTTTCAAAAAGAGTCTCGTCATTTGTTTAACATGGTAAGGTTTCAACAGATGACCATTCAAAACATAATGTAAGTAATCTTCATACATTGTGTGATATGTGTGAACGAATGGAATCTTCAATTGCTTTGCAACAAACTTACCCATCATACCTAATGAAAACTCGGTTTGTGTGTGAATAATATCTAGTTTTAATTCTTTAGCTAAATCAACCGCATGAAACATCCCTCGAATGGCAATTCTTCTATCAGTAAATGAAATAAAAGGTACACTGGCCAAACGAAAAATATTTGGTTCAATCGTGTTCTTAGGGACATTGGGATCAGTCGTTGTAAAAATATAAACTGAGTGACCCTTTCTCTCTAAGTCATTTTTCAATGTCTGGATTGATGTAGCTACCCCACTAACTTGAGGGAAGTATGTATCGGTAAAAATTCCGATATTCATATAAACACATCTCCTCACAATACTTTATAAAGTAGATTATAACAAAAAAAAGAGGGAATCACTTCCCTCTCCTATCTTATCTTATTAATTTGCTGAAATTTTTATTCCGCATTAGGAAGTAGAAAATCACAGCACCAATGGCTACAACAACTAATTCACCAAAACCAACAGTTACAAAGTTTAACCAGAATGGCAAATGCAAAATAAAATGTAACTCAGCTCCAACAATAATTCCATTAACAACCGCACAAATTATCGGTACAGCCCATAAGAATTTATTTTCAGCTGGTAATCTAGTAATAATCAAGCAAGCAATCGCTGTTGCTAGAGTCCCTAAGATCAAATCCGCTACTCCTAATGAGGCACTAAAAATATTAGAAATGAAGCAACCAATGATCAATGACCAACTGTATTTATGATTAAAAAATGGCAATAACATCAAAATTTCTGAAACTCGGAATTGCACTTGACCATAAGAAAATGCTGAAATTCCTGGCGCAATTGTCACAGCTACATAAAGAGCTGCAATCAAGGCCAATTGTGTAATATCCCTTGTTTTTAGATTACTCAAAATAAAACCTCCACTGTTTTAATTGATAGCAGGTTACCAGTGCAAACTGCCTTTAATAGGTTATCTTATTTTCGTATCACTCGCAAGTACAAAAAAAGCTCGAACAGTAAATTTAATTACCGATCGAACTTTTTTACAGATTTATTTTAATGTTCCACGAACTCGTAATTGTTCATCAATCAATTCCAAAACTTTTTTACGATCGTCAAGGTTTTCGACAAAATCATACTTATCACAATTAAGCTTCATCTTAGGACTATAATCATAATCATCATACCAGCCATCGTAACGAGCAAGTAATTGCTTATAGTACTCTGGCAAAGTAGGATCTTGATCAGGTTGTTCATATGAACGACCACGTTTTTCAATTCGGTGAATCATTGTATCATATGAAATGTCCAAATGAACCAATAGATCTGGAGCTTTCTTAGATGCAGCATATGGAAGTTCTTGCATCATATTATCAAGCAATTCATCATAAACTTTTACTTCTTGAGGAGTAGCTCTGCCCATATCAGCATTCATATGGAAAAATAGTGAATCTTCATAGATAGAACGGTCCAAAACATTATTATCTTGTACCATAGCCTTCTTGATTGATTCAAAACGTTTGTTTAAGAAGTAAATTTGTAGTAGAAACGCATACTTCTTAGGGTCCTTGTAAAATAGTGGTAAAACGGGATTATTATCAACCTGTTCATAGAAAGCCTCTGTTCCTAAATGTTCTGATAAAATTCCTGCTAATGAACTCTTTCCGGCTCCGATTGCGCCGCTCAATACGATCATCATTATTCTCCTCCATACCTCATTTAATTCTCTTAATTTGTAAAAAAACAACATTCATTATGATATCACTTCTATTCTATATATTGTATAGATTTCGAAAATTTCACAAGATGTGGTAGGTATGATAACGGATTACATCCCAGCAATAGAGGCTTTTTGTTTTAAAAAATTATTTCTTAATATTTGGCTTATCCCCCGTTTAAAATAGTAAATTCCCCTTATAATTAAATTTGTACTATAGAAATAGAAAGGGGAATAAATATGGGGAAAAAATTACGCAATTTTTTAGCTGCCTTCGTGGCCGCTCTTGGTTTAGTTGTCTTAGCATTTTCATTTAATTCTGAAAATGTCCAAGCTGCTGACTATGGTAGTACTGATATGATCACTAGTGGTACGATCATCAAACAGGATACCACCTATAGTTATAGCCAATCAGTTGGTATTGAATATGAATATGATTGTTCTAAAATCGGACAATTGAATCCAGGAGATACATTAACTATTGAATTACCAGATCAATTGGCAATTAAGAATTCTAATAATGGTGAAACATTCGATGTTACAGACAATGATGGTAATGTTATTGGAACTGCTACTTTAGTTAGTCCAGATCAAATTAAGGTTGTCTTTAACGACAAAATTGAAAATCATCCTGATGCTAGCGGAAAATTTACTATTGGGAACGGCGTTGGCGTCAATAAAGACAATACTCAACTTGGTGAAAATTCAGTTTACTTTCCAACTATGAATGGAGACCAAGAAAGTACTCTGAATGTTAGACCTATCACTGAAAACGATTTAACAAAAAAGGGTACACTAGGCACAGATGAAAATGGCAATGCCATAGTAACTTGGTCTATTTTAGTTAACCGTAATGAATTAGATTTGAAGAATATGACTGTTACTGACACGATGCTAGATCCTAATCTAGAATTCGTGGATGGTTCAATCGCCATTCGTGAGGCCACTTGGAACGATAAGGAAGGTGGCTCATATAATAAAGGCAAATATGTTACCGATCAACATCAAATAACAACTAATGCTAATGGTACCTTCAGTGTTGATTTTGAAGGTACTGGTACACAGATGTTTCTTATTACCTACCAAACTAAATTAAAGAATCCAGAACAACCATCCGATGGAACAGTTTTCCGCAATGAGGCTAGCATGAATGGTTCATTTAAGGGGGAATGGTAACGGGGGAAGTCAATTCGAAAGTAATACCTCTGCAAAAGTAACTGGAAATGCAAATTCTGGTAGTGGTAATGGTTCTAAAAAGGGTTCTGTCGTTCTTACTAAAACAAGTGCTGATAACAACAGTACCCTGCTTCCCGGAGCAACTTATAGTCTTTATCAAAAAGTTAACGGCGAAGACAAATTGATTCAAAGCAACCTAACTACTAATGAAAATGGTCAAATTACAGTCAATAGCCTCAGTGCTGGCGACTACTACTTTATAGAAACTAAGGCCCCAGATGGCTACCAAAGTAACACGAATTTGATTCCTTTCACAATAACTGGACAAACAACTACCCCTATTGAGGTTTCAACTGAGGATGAATTAGAGAATTCTAAAGAAGGCTCAATCATCATTCAAAAGTTGGATGCTCTGACAGGCTATCGTTTGCCAGGCGCCGAATTTGATGTCATCAATGCTGATACTAACGAAGTCATTGGTCAAATAACGACAGACCGTTTGGGCTATGGCCATATGTATAATATTCCTTATGGAAATTACATTTTGAGGGAAACTAAAGCCCCAGATGGTTACATTTTAAATGATAAAGATATTCATTTTACCGTTGGAGATAATTCTCAAACACCAGCTATCATTTCAGTAGAAAATGATAAAGAAACTGGAATTGATGGTAATTTCAATGTCTCAATGATTAAGTATGATGCTGATGTACCTGATGAAAATATTGGTGTTCCCGGAGCTGAATATACTCTATATGATGCTGATGGAAATCCTATTGATGTTTATATAACTAATGAAGATGGTGTTATTCAGGCTAATAATTTAAAACCTGGTAGCTACTATTTCTTAGAAACTAAAGCTCCAGATGGTTATGGTCTAAATCCTAACCCTATTCACTTTACTGTTACTGACAAAGATATTGGACTAGGTACTCTCGAAACCTCTGATCCACGCACTAATGGTGGCAATGAAGGCGGCAATACCGAAGAGCCTGGCGATAATAATGATAATGAAGAAGATAACAACGGTGGTGTAATTGTTGATCCTGAAAATCCAGGTTCAAACAACAATGGCAATACCGATGGTGGACTTATTACTAACCCCATTAATCCTGGTAATTCAAACAACGGTTCAAGCAATGGTTCACTTCCACAAACTGGTGAAAAATCTAGTCTCGTTGCAACTTTATTAGGTTTAATTATTCTTGCAAGTGTCGTTTATACAAAACGTCGTCGTGCTTAGAAATTAAAAAATTTGAAATATACAAAAAGTCCATTGTGATAACCATGTTGAATGGTAAATCACAATGGACTTTTTTGATACTCAAAATTAAATCTTTAAAAGGCTCCACCACCGGAGCCACCGCCAAATCCACCGACTGAACCGCCAGTAAAACCACCTGAACCACCCGACAAACTAGAACTGCCGCCAGCCCCAATAGCACTAGTAAAGGCAGCCTGAAAACCAGTCGATCCTACATTAATAAAACTAGCAGCGCCAATATAATACGGTGCCACACTCGAACTATTTATTTCCTCTACCCCAAAATTAACTTTTAAGGCCTTAATTACTTTCTCAGAAACCCCAAAAGCTACCGCATAGGGTAAGAATTGTTCCCAGAGGATCAAATCTCCCACTTCAGCCATTTTGATATCATTAATATCATTTAGCATCCGCTTGAAAGCCCTGATCCGATTAACCTCATCCTCGCCTAAATCTGTATAAGGCGTAATTTTACGTTTGGCAAGGAAATACAGTCCCCAAGCTACCAAAGCAGTAATTACAGCCAAAATTCCAATTGCTAAGATATTCTTGCCAAAAATAAGTCCAATCATAAACATAATAAATACAATAATATTAGTAGCAATTGCAGAAAAGCGAAAATCATCAACAATGTTCATATTTTCAATATCTAAATACTTGTCTCGTCCTTGAGCAGCTTCTTTCGCCCAATGATTAAATTTATGTAGCATTTTATCTTTATTGTTGTAACTTTGGGCTGCTGCCTTAATTTGACGCAAATTAACCTTTTTACCATCACCAATATCTTCAATTAAATACTTAAAAAAAGTATTCGTTGGTGGCACTAAGGCAGTAATTTCATACGTGCTGCCAAACTTATCGATCTTCATCCGATGCTTTCCTACTTCTTCCAACAAATCAGCAGTAAGAGAGATATTATCGGCCCTATCGCTTCGATCTAAAATCACTTTTGTAAAACTAGGTTTAAATTTAGGTTCATCAAAAATATGATAAATTGGCGTAGGAATAACGTGCTTATTTCCAGGGTTCTTTTTATAGCTAAAAAAGCGATACAAATAAATTATTACAATAACTATTGCACCAAAAATCATTAAACTTCGGAAAATCATTTCCTTACGCTCACGATTACTATTAGCCTCTTCAACTAATTTTTTCTCCTGGGCCAAAGCTTTCTTTTTTTCATTTTTATTTACTACATTGGGATTTTGAGAAGTAACTGCTGAAGGAAATAGCATGTGTGTCTCTACGAATTGATGTGAAGGTAAATAATCAAGAGTCATAATAACTCTACCTTTTTTTCTTTGAACACTTGTATAGCCATTTGATGGCCCATGTGTCCAAGCCTGTAATTCAGGAACGTTTCCTTCAGGCAAGTTAACGGTTAATTTAACATTATATAAACTGCTATCCCAACCTTCGCCAATCATCTTCCACTTTAATTCCGCAGTGTCCAAATAATTTGTTACAGCGCCATACAAGCGATACTTATAAATAAAAGTCAATTTCTCAGTCGTTGCAGAATGATAAACTTTGATATTCATTTCCTCTGAATCGTGTGACACTTTGAAAGTATTTTCATCGCCTGATGATGAGCTAGTTAGTTTTTGAGTTTGATAACCATCGTTAATGTAAACTTCTGGACGGCTGGCACCCTTAATTCCATCTAATGACTGATTATAATAAACTCCGTGAAAGTTACCGTTAAATTGATAATTTATTCGCTGAGTTAAATCAATATCGCCATTTTTCTGAACATCTGCAGTAGCGTGGTAATTTTTTATTTCAAACTTACCATCAGCTTTAACTACCGTTGTGGTTTGAAAAGCTAATAATATTGCCACAATAGTAAAAAGAAGTCCCCATATTTTTTTCATTGTTACCCCCAAGTATATCTATAATATGTATTTTATCATATTAAATAATACATCCTATTTTAGGCAAAAAAAAAGCGATCATTAGAAAAATTAATACGTGTTTTTCATAACACGTCTAATTTCTCGTTCTTGATCACGTTTTTTAATTGTTTCACGTTTATCGTATTGTTTTTTACCTTCAGCCACGCCGATCAATACCTTGGCGAAACCCTGCTTCAAATAAACTTTTAAAGGAACTACTGTGATTCCTTTTTCTTGAATACTTGAAGTTATTTTGCGGATTTCCTTTTTATGAAGCAGCAACTTTCGATTTCTTAATGGATCATGGTTGAACATATTGCCTTGATCATAAATACTGATATTGACATTTTCCAACCATAATTCGCCATTTCTAGCTTGAACGAAACCATCTTTAATATTCATCTTACTAGCACGGACTGACTTAATTTCCGTTCCGGTTAAAGAAATACCCGCTTCATAAGTTTCCAAAATATTATAATCATGACGAGCTTTAGGATTATTAGCTACTTCATTAGCAGCTTTTGTATGATGTTTCTTCAAAAGAATCACCGACTTTCGTATTTACCACGTCTCTTATGGTTATTATCTTTATTTCCATGGCCTTTATTATCATTATGGCGACCATGACCACCACGTCCGCGTCCATGTTGCATCGAACGCTTCTTCTTAAACTCAGCCTCACGTTTATCAGCTTGTTCTTGTTCTTCGGGAGTTAATACTCGTTCAAAATCAATTTGACGATGCTCTACATCCGCTCTGATTAATTTAACCTTGATTGGTTGACCAACTTTAAAGGTCTTACCAGTACCACGCCCATGCATGGACATGCTCTTTTCATCATATTCGTAGAAGTCATCCTTCATATTTGAAATATGAATCAATCCTTCAACTGTATTATCCAATTGAATGAACATCCCAAAACTAGTTACAGAACTAACAAC
This sequence comes from Companilactobacillus crustorum JCM 15951, assembly GCF_001434585.1. Classification (GTDB taxonomy): domain Bacteria; phylum Bacillota; class Bacilli; order Lactobacillales; family Lactobacillaceae; genus Companilactobacillus; species Companilactobacillus crustorum. The sequence continues at coordinate 77,699 of NZ_AZDB01000006.1, read as the reverse complement.
GGCATCAAAAGTATTTCCAACCTGATCAGCCATGTATTCAGTCTTCTTCAAATCATCAACTGCACGTTCTGCATTGATTGAAATTCTTTCACGACCAGAAGTATGTTCAGCAATCTCTTGCAACTTATTAGACCACTTAGTCTGTTCTTCATCAGTAAAGCCATTTTCAGCATAGCTGTGAATCATACGATGTACAGTTAAATCAGGGTAACGTCTGATTGGTGAAGTAAAGTGAGTATAGTACTTAGCAGCTAGACCAAAGTGACCTAATGGTTCATCTGAATATCTAGCTTGTTGCAAACTTCTCAACAACATAATAGTTACAACTTGTTCCTCAGGTGTTCCGACAACGCTTTGCAAAACATTTTGGAACATCTTAGGTGTAATTTCTTTTAGATTACCTTTAACTTGCACACCCATAGCAGCAGCAAATTCAAAGAAGTTCTTAATCTTTTCTTCATCTGGCTTTTCATGGACACGATACAAGAATGGTACATGCTTAACATTATAGTGTTCAGCAACTGTTTCATTGGCAGCTAACATGAATGATTCAATCATCTTTTCAGATGTTCCACGTTCTCTTAACTTAATATCGATTGGTTTACCATTCTCATCAACGATGATTTGAGCTTCAGTTTCTTCAAAATCAATAGCACCACGTTCATGACGCTTGTTGAAAAGAATTTCATGAAGTTCAGCCATTTGTTTAAGCATTGGTACAACTGGTGCATATTCTTCTGTTAACAATTCATCATCTTTAAGAATTTCATTAACATTGTTATAAGTCATACGATACTTAGATCTAATCACACTAGGATAAATTTCATGTTTAACAACATTTCCTTGATGATCGATTTCCATCTCACAAGTTAAGGCCAAACGATCCTCACCTGGGTTCAAAGAACAAATACCATTCGACAATCTGAATGGCAACATAGGAATTACTCGATCGACTAAGTAAGTACTTGTCCCACGACTATAAGCTTCTTGATCTAATGGTGAACCTTCTTTGACATAATGAGTTACATCCGCAATGTCAACTTCCAAATGATAGTTACCATTTGGCAAGATATCTAATCCAACAGCATCATCAAAATCCTTTGAGTCATCCCCATCAATTGTGATAACCATATTGTCAGTTAAATCTTTTCGACCAACACGATCAGAATCTAAGACATGATCAGGAACCTTTTCAGCTTCTTTAAGAACCTCATTAGGAAATTCGGGATTAATATCGTTGTCAACTACAATTGACATGATATCAACACCAGGATCATTCTTATTACCAATAACTTCTAAGGCTGTTCCCTCCATGCTTTGAGGGTGTTTAGCATTAGGGTATTCATCAATTGACACCTGAACCATATCGCCAATTTGTGGATGTAGGCCCTTATCAGAAATAAAAATCATGTATGAAGCAATCTTCTTTTCATGACTTTGAACATATCCATAATGACCCGTTTTTTCTACTTGAGCATCACTATAAGCATGGAATTCACCCACGGCTTTAGTTAATGAACGCTCTTCAATCTTAATAATTTCGCCTTCTGGTCCCTTGTCAATCCAAGGATTTGAAGGCTTAGTGATCTTCACTTCAACGGTATCTCCGTTAACAGCAAACATCGTATTGCTTCTAGCAATAAAAGCATCAGGATCTACTTCATCATATCTAACAAAGCCAAATCCTTTATCATTGCCCTTAAATATACCTTCAACAACTGTCTCTGGCGTAGCCATTTTAAATTCATCTTTGTTAGTCAAAGTAATCTTACTTTCACCTTCTAAGACGGCTAATGATTTCACGACGCGCTTAAAAGCTGAAGCACCGTGCAATCTTAATATATCTTCAATCTGTTCAGATTTGTAACGACGATCAGGGTTGCTTCTAAAAACCTCTAATATGTCGGCAATTAATTTATTTTCTTTATCTGGCATTTCTATCCTCAATTATTTTCTAAAAAATTTAAGACATCACTTGCTACTTGATTATGAGCCTGGTTAATCGTTAGGACATGCCCTGCATTATATAAATGTAGCTGTGATGTTTTTACGTCCCTTGCAACTTGACTAGCTGCTTTAGGATCTACCAATTTATCACTCGTACCTTGACCAATAAAATATGGTCGTTTTATTTCAGCTAAATTTTCCACTACAAGATTAGATGTCTTTCTAATTTCCATTAATTTTGCATCAATCTTAGAATCTACTAAACGGAGTTTATTATCAGTTTCTACTTCAGTTAAGTTCTGTTGAATAGAGTACACCTTTTTGGCATAAGTCAGAAAGGCATTTTTTATTCCTTTATATCCATGAGTATATAAAGGAGAACCAAAAACTCCACCCGCAACTACTTCAGGAATTGATTCCAATGCTTTAGTAGCAAAAATTGCTCCCAAAGATAATCCAAAAACATAGACTTTCGTCTTTTGCTGATCCTTTAAAAATTGAACAGCTGCTTGTGTTTGTTGCCACCACTTTTCAGGTGAACCTTGCTGCAAAATATCTAACGGTTCAGATGTTCCATGTCCAGCGAACATTGGTGCATAGACTGAATAATTATGTCTTTCTAAAAATCGTCCCAAAAGTCGCATATCATTCGGCGTACCTGAAAATGAATGTAGCAATAAAATAGCACTAGTTCCATTATCAAAATAGAATGGCTTTGGTGTCAATATTTTCATACTATTTTGCTCCTTATAACAAAAAACCTCCTGAGTAACTTCAGGAGGATAAATCGCTTAGTGAGATGATAAGTATACTAATACGAGTGAACATACAAAAAATAGTACTAGTAAAACGTAGGTAACCTTAACCATGAAGGCTTCAAAACCACGTTTCTTCTGGTTGCTGAATAGGTCACCACCACCACCGGACAATGCATTCAAAGCATCTTGTTGCTTTGTAGGCTGCATTAGCACGGCAATAATTATCAAAATGGATACGATTATCAACACTGTCTCGATAATATTATACACCTGTAAAACCTCCGTTCATGGTGTTAAAAGCTGAAATCACTCCTAAAACAATAACATAAAAGTGGTCAAATTTCTAGTTAATTCCATTAATCAAGTCTTTTAACTTTTGAGATACGCGAGCTCGTTGACCAGCATTAACCATACATATTAAACGGTCGCCAGCCTTAACCAATGTGTCGCCACGAGGAATTAATTGACGTTCGCCTCGATAAATGGCTACCACTAAAATATCCTTTGGAAATGGTATGTCTCGTATATATTTACCATCAATTGAACTGCCTTCATAAATTGGTACTTCCAAACGATCATTTAACTTGCTGACACGATTCAAATAATCAGAATTGATATTCAATCGTTCTTTCAAAGCCTCATAAATCGGTGCCCCATTTAATAGATCAACCACAATATAAGCCACTAAAGATAAAACGGCCAAAGGCATCAAGTGCTTCAAGGAACCAACCATTTCCGTGACTAAAATAATTGCCGTAAATGGCGCCTTACTAATACAAGCAAAGTAGCCCGCCATAGCAAAGATTATTAAGTTACTTTCAAAATAAATTGGCAACAAACCTAATTGACTCATAACTATTGCATAGATGGCGCCAATAATGGCACCCAAGTTTAAAATTGGTAAAAAGATTCCACCTGGAACTCCCGAACCATAAGATATCATTGAAAAAATAAATCGTAAAGCCAACAAGCCCAACATTAACGTCAAACTAGTTCCATATTTTTCCAAACTAACAATTATCTCATTACCGCCACCGATAAATTGTGGCACCATCATCCCTAAAGGAACAATTAAAATTAACGGAACAATTCCTTGAAGATATCGTGGCAAACGAGTCTTATTATAAATTGCTGGCATTGATAACGTTAAAACCTGGTACAAACGCCCCATCAAACCTAAAATAATTCCTAAAACAATCAAGTGCCAATAATATTTAATTGGCAGACTGAATCGGTATGGCACCTGCAATACAGGCTGTAATCCAAAAACATATAATGCAATAACATTGGCAGTAACTGCACTGGCTAAAGATGTAATCCAAACCAACGGTGAGAAGTTATGATAAACTTCCTCCAAAACAAACATGGCTCCGGCAATTGGAGCACTAAAAGCTGCCGACAATCCTGCTGCCGCACCACTAGCAATTAAAACCCGCTGATTAACGCCCACATTATCATGCGTCAAATCGCCAACACCTTGACCAACAGCTGCACCTAATTGAATCGATGGCCCTTCTCGTCCTAAAAATAAACCTGGCCCTATACTCAAAATACCACCAATGAATTTGCGCCACAAAATGGACCACCACTTCATCTGCATTTCTCCGCCTAATTGAGCCTCAACCTGTGGAATACCAGAACCAGAAATATTAGGTTCTTTTTTCAATAAATAGCCAACTACCAGAGCAATTGCAATCATCAAGAAAACTAAGCCAATCACTAAGCCTAAATTAGTCCGGGCAGCAATATAAAGTCCTTGAAATAACTTTAAAGAATGGGCAATCGACCAGCGGAACATGCTAACCACAACTCCAGAAATAATTCCAACTAGTATCCCCTCTAAAGTTAATCTTAATTTTTCATTATCATTAAAAGCTACCTTCATCTTTTTCCCCTATTACTTTAAATCTAATTTTGGCACATTATAAATTGAAGGTGATGGTTGGTAAAAACCGGCCTCTAAAATCTCCATATCAGTCAAAATTTCTTCATCCGATACTAAACGTGCTTTTTTGTTGACTAAAGTTTGATAAACCGAATCATAATACAAACCATAGTCACCTAATGGCGTTTTAATTTGCTTTTCAATCCAGTCGCCATTAGTATTTTGATATTTGGCAATTCCATAATACATTGGACTATCTTCGCCAAATCCAGCAGTTCCTGGCATGATTCCCGCTTTCAAATCGTTCTCTTGCTGGTCAGCTCCATATTTAACAAATGAACCATTCATGCCATGGACAATAAATCGAGGATACTCTTTGGCAACATCAGTACTTACTTTTACCTTAGCCTTCATTTTAGTGCCATAATGCAAATCAACATCAAAATAATTATCCACAGCATCACTGACTTCAGTATTTCTAATATCATAGACTACCTGATCTGGACGACCAAATAAAGCTACCATTCGATCCATCAAATGAATACCTAAACCATAGAACTCACCTTGTTCTTTAGATCCCGGTTGGTTAACACTATTAGGACGGTAATAGTCAATATGTGACTCTACTTCAACAATATCGCCTAAAAAACCTTGGTCAATTACTTGTTTAGCAGCTAGATAATCTCCATCAAAGCGGCGATTTTGATATGGCATCACTAGAACATTATTGTCCTTCCCTAATTTAATTAATTCTTTGGCATGATCCAAAGTATCAACAAACGGTTTTTCAACAATAACTGATTTTTTTGCTTCAATAACACTCTTAGCTAACTGATAGTGAGTTTGAGCCGGTGTGCAAATCGTTACCACATCAATTTCAGGATCATTTAAAATATCATTCAAATCATTAGTGAAATTAACACCCTTTTCACGATAGGGTTGAGCCAATGATTCATTAACAGCTTTACGAGTATATATCGTTTTTACTTGAAAATTTTTTCTAATATTCAAATATGGCAAATGATAACGATTAGCTGACTTACCAAAACCAATGAAAGCAATTTTTAATGTCATACAAGTATCCTCCAATTTTATAAGCTACTATTATTGTACAAAAAAAACAGCCCTAAGGCTGTTTTAATTAATCACTTATAGTAATTATTTGTTTAAGTTGTAGAAACTCTTGATACCCTTGTATTCAGCTTGGTCACCAAGTTGATCTTCGATTCTCATCAATTGGTTGTACTTAGCAATACGGTCTGTACGACTCATTGAACCAGTCTTGATTTGACCAGCGTTTGTAGCAACAACAAGGTCAGCAATTGTTGTATCTTCTGTTTCACCTGAACGGTGTGAAACAACAGCTGTAAAGCCAGCTTCTTTAGCCATTTCGATAGCTTCAAATGTTTCTGTAAGTGTACCGATTTGGTTAAGCTTGATAAGGATTGAGTTTGAAACTCCCATTTCAATACCCTTCTTCAAGTAGTCTGTGTTTGTAACGAACAAGTCATCACCAACAAGTTGTACTTTCTTACCAAGTTTAGCAGTAACTTTTTGCCAATCTTCCCATTCATTTTCATCGATAGGATCTTCGATTGTAATAACTGGGTACTTGTCAACGATACCATCAAGCAAGTCGATAAATTCGTCTGTTGAAAGAACAGCACCATTGTCGCCTTCACCCTTTAATTCGTACTTGTGAGTATCTTTGTTGTAGAATTCTGATGAAGCACAGTCAAATCCAATAGCAACATCGTCACCAGGCTTGTAACCTGCTTTTTCAATAGCTTCAACCAAAATCCTGAAAGGAGCTTCGTTGTTTTCAAGGTCAGGAGCGAAACCACCTTCATCACCAACAGCTGTGTTCAAGCCACGGCTTTCAAGAACAGCTTTAAGTGAGTGGAATGTTTCTGCACCCATACGTACAGCTTCACGCATTGATTTTGCACCAACAGGTACAATCATGAATTCTTGGAAATCAACGTTATTGTCAGCATGCTTACCACCATTGATAACGTTCATCATAGGTGTTGGCATTACATGAGCATTAGGACCACCAAGGTATTCGTACAATGGAAGACCTAATTCGTCAGCAGCAGCACGTGCAGCAGCCAATGAAACACCAAGAATAGCATTAGCACCAAGAGTACCTTTGTTTGGTGTACCATCAAGGTCGATCATAGCTTGGTCAATGGCACGTTGGTCAGTAACGTCCATACCAATAACCTTTTTAGCAATCTTATCATTTACGTTAGCAACGGCTTTAAGAACACCCTTACCACCAAAACGTGATTTGTCGCCATCACGCAATTCAACAGCTTCGTGTTCACCAGTTGAAGCACCTGAAGGAACAAGTGCGCGGCCAAAGCCACCTAATTCAGTATATAGTTCAACTTCAACAGTTGGGTTACCACGTGAATCAAGAACTTCACGGCCTAAAATATCAGTAATTACAGACATATTTTAAAAATCTCCTTTATGATTTTAATACAAACTAATTTTAACCTTTTTAGTACTTAAAATAAATAACTTAATAGAAGTTATTATTTGTTGAATGTAGCTAAGGCGATAAATGATTCTGGATCCATTGATGCTCCACCAACAAGTCCACCATCAATATCTTCTTTAGCCATCAATTCTTTAACGTTAGCAGGTTTTACAGAACCACCATAAAGAATTCTTACTTTATCAGCAGTATCAGCATCATACAAGCTAGCAACTTTTTCACGGATTACGTGAACCATTTCTTGTGCTTGATCAGCAGTAGCAGTCTTACCAGTACCGATAGCCCAGATTGGTTCGTAAGCGATAACTGATTTAGCTAAATCATCAGCAGAAATACCCTTAACAGCATTTTCGATTTGACCAGTTACCCAGTCTTCAGCCTTGCCAGCTTCACGTTGTTCTAGTGTTTCACCACAGCAAATGATAGGTAACATGTTGTTCTTCAAGATAGCGTGAGCTTTCTTGTTGATATCTTCATCAGTTTCACCGAAGTATTGTCTTCTTTCTGAATGGCCGATGATTACATAATCAATACCCATTTCATCAAGAGCTTTAGGTGAAGTTTCACCAGTAAAGGCACCAGCATCTTCAAAGTAACTGTTTTCAGCAGCAGTTTTTAAAGGTGTACCTTCAGCACCTGCAACAAGTGTTGTAAGGTCAATAGCTGGGGCACCAATAATAGTTTCAACGCCTGATTCAGGCAATTTACCTTTGATACCGTCTAAAAATTCTTGAGTTTCCTTAGGATTTTTGTTCATCTTCCAGTTACCCGCAATAATAGGTGTACGCATAAAATTAATTCTCCTCTGAAAAATAATTATTTATTTGAAATTGAGTCGATACCAGGTAATACTTTACCTTCAAGATATTCTAGTGAAGCACCACCACCAGTTGAGATGTGTGTTAGCTTGTCAGCAATACCAAGACTCTTAGCAGCAGCAGTTGAGTCACCACCACCAACGATAGTAATAGCATCTGTCAAGTTACCCATAGCACGTCCAACTTCAAGAGTACCTTCAGCAAACTTGCTCATTTCAAATGCACCCATTGGTCCATTCCATACAACAGTCTTAGCACCCTTTAGAGTATCTTGGAACAATTTAACTGTCTTAGGTCCGATATCAAGAGCCATTTCGTCATCAGGAATATCAACGCCATCAGTAGTTGTAGCTTCAGCATCGTTTGAGAATTCCTTAGCAACAATATGATCTACAGGAAGAACGATCTTGTCGCCAGCCTTTTGTAATAGATCCTTAGCCAATTCAACCTTGTCAGCTTCGAACAATGACTTACCAATCTTGTGGCCTTGAGCAGCTAAGAATGTGTATGCCATACCACCACCGATTAAGATATGGTCTGATTTTGGAATTAAGTTTTCAATAACACCGATCTTATCTGAAACCTTAGCACCACCAAGAATTGTTACGAATGGGTGTACAGGATTGTCAACGGCGTTACCTAAGAACTTGATTTCCTTTTCCATCAAGAAACCAGCAGCAACTGGCTTACCAGCAGCCTTCATAGCTGTTGAAATACCAACGTTTGAAGCATGGCTTCTGTGGGCTGTACCGAATGCATCGTTGATAAATACATCACCAAGTGATGCCCAGTATTCGCCAAGTTTAGGATCGTTCTTGCTTTCGCGTTTACCAAAGTCGTTGTCGATATCTTGGAAACGAGTATTTTCCATAAGTAGAATGTCGCCATCTTTTAGTTCATTGATAGCATCTTCAAGTTCTTTACCTTCGTTAACAGGTACGAACTTAACTGGCATACCACTTAATTCTTGAAGTTTAGCAGCAACTGGCTTCAATGATAAAGCTTTCTTGTCTTCGTCACTCTTAATACGACCCAAGTGAGATAGCAAGATAACCTTTCCACCATGTTCTGAAACATACTTGATTGTTGGGATAGCACCAACGATACGGTTAGTATCGCCGACAACACCATCTTTAATAGGAACGTTGAAATCTACACGCATCAAGACTTTTTTGTCTTTTACGTCAACGTCAGAAACGATAAGTTTAGCCATTGTAAATAATTCCTCCAATATTTTCCTTAAAAAAAGGCGGAAGGAGTTTCCTCCCTCCGCCAATTTAAATCACACTAAATTAGGTTTTATCTTAATTTAATCACTAATTAAGCTAACGAATTAGTCTAATGTAGCAAATTTTTCAAGTGTACGAACCATTTGTGCAGTAAATCCTGATTCGTTGTCATACCAAGCAACAGTCTTTACAACTTGGGCGTCACCTGAACCAACGATTTGTGTTTGTGTTGGGTCAAAGATTGAACCGAATGATGTACCGATAACATCTGAAGATACGATTTCATCATCGTTGTAACCGAATGAAGGGTTGTTTTCTGTATACTTCTTGATAGCAGCATTTACTTCGTCAACTGTAACTTCTTTGTCAAGAGTTGCAACTAATTCAGTAACTGAACCTGTGATAACTGGAACACGTTGTGCATGTCCGTCAAGTTTACCTTTAAGTTCAGGAACAACAAGACCAAGAGCCTTAGCAGCACCAGTTGAATGAGGGATGATGTTTGCAGCAGCAGCACGTGCAGCACGAACATTACCTTTACGTTCTGGACCATCTTGAAGTTTTTGAGTAGCTGTGTAAGCATGGATAGTTGTCATTGTACCAGCTTTAATACCGAATTCTTTGTTTACGGCATTTGCTAGAGGTGCAAGACAGTTTGTTGTACATGAACCAGCTGAAGCGATCTTAACGTCATTTGTTAGAATGTCGTCGTTAACACCGTAAACAACTGTAGGCATAGCACCTGATGGAGCTGAGATCAATACACGTTTTGCACCAGCATCGATATGAGCTTGTGCTTTTTCTTGTGATGTGTAGAAACCAGTACATTCAAGAACGATGTCAACACCGTCGTTAGCAACCCATTTAAGGTCTGCAGCGTTCATTTCAGCATATACAGGGATCTTCTTACCATCAACAACGATAGCGTTATCTTCAGCAGTGATCTTGTCAATTTCGAAGTTACCATGAGCAGTATCATACTTCAATAGGTGAGCAAGCATAGCAGGTGAAGTTAAATCGTTAATTGCAACAACTTCCAAATCTGTCTTGCCAGCTGCTTGAAGTGCAGCGATACGGCGGAATGCCAAACGACCGATACGGCCAAATCCATTAATACCAACTTTTGTAGTCATACAAAAATTCCTCCTTCAGGAAATCAAAAAAATATTATTTTAAAGGGTTATCCCTTAAAATCAGCTTTGAGGCACCTTCATCAGTTATTAAAATCGTATGATGAGGTGCGTTTTTCATATATGATTGAATTGCTTTAGCCTTACTTTGACCGCCAGCAATTGCAATCACATGTTTAATTTTATCAAGGTCCCGGACATGAAGTCCAATCCTAGGTACCTTGTATACAAGTTTACCACTTTGATCAAAGAAATCACCAAATGCTTCAGAAATAGCTTGCCCATCATCGACAATCTTTTGTTCCTTCGCAGATAAATTTCTACGATCAGCCATAATCCTTGCGGTTCCAATGCTGTGAATCACAACATTACTTCTATATATTAGTTCAAGAACCGATTTAATTGAAGTCTCTTTTTGCAAAGATTCAAAACTTTTTTCACTTATGTCTTCTGGCAAATACATTGCCCGATATTGACCCTGAGTTTTTAAAGCCATCTCTGCACAGACACTGTTTGCTTGAATCGTTACTGACTCACCTACTCCACCACGAGCTGGCACAAATACCAACTGGCGATTTTTAGATAAATCTGGTGAAAGATTTCTCGCTACACGTGCTAGAGTACTACCACCAGTGACAGAAATCATTGACTGTCCGGCTGGTAAAATCGAACCTAAAAGTTGATTAAGCCTTCTACCAAAAGAATCAACTACTCGATATTGCTTATCAGCATTACCGGGTAAGATGATACAACGACTAATACCAAGTTTTTGACTCAATTGTTTCTCTAAAAGAGCTGTTCCTTGATAATCAGCTAATATCTTGGTTAGTCTACTTACCACATCTGTACCTGTCTTTGTTAGAGACATTCCAGACTTTGATGAAATAAGTAAGCCTTGCTTTCTCAACAAGTCGGTTTCAGTTCTTAAACCACGCTCTGTAATGTTAAGATCATCAGCTAAAACTCTGCGCCCAACTGGCTCCATTAATGAGATACTCTGAAGTATTTTAAATCGCTTTTCCAGAGTCTTAATGAAGTCTGGGGCAACTAAATCCAGCAATTCTAAATCTTCATTATTAGTCATTGATATACTCCATGGGGCAAATATTGTCCCTGTATGTCTGTTTACGACCCATGTACTCAAAAAATAAAAGCCCAGATGAGTTTTACCTCATCTCTTAAGCACAACTGTAATTATAGACTCTCTTGTGAAAATTTCAAGGGATATGTTTACAAAAAGTAAAATTAATAATAATTTTTTTGAGATTTACTTTTGATATGGAAGTGCGATAAAATAAGAGTGTACTTGCGCCGCTAGTGTAATGGATCGCACACAGGATTCCGGTTCCTGGAATGTGGGTTCGACTCCCACGTGGCGCATTTTTTGTTTCACAAACTTTTACCAATAAGTGTTGATAAATCAACTTTTATTAGTAAATTATCTCTTTAACAGAATATTATCCTATAAAAAGAAGATAATACTTCGTGTTTTACATGCGGAATGTTATCTTTTTTTTGTACTACTAAAAATAAAATGGCGTAACGTTTGATTAAACAATTCTGGAACTTCAGCTATTATATCATGCCCACAATTATCAACTACAACTTGTTTTATCAGTGAATTTTGATCGACAAGCGAGTCTGCGAAATGATAATCAAAATACGGACTCTGTCTAGCAGTAACTAAAGTAACTGGAATTGAACTTTTTAACAAAATTCTACGCCAATCCTTTTGGGCATGGTCAAACAATAACGTCATATTCTGATTACGGTCAAAAGGATATTGGCTTCGAACTCTATTTAAAGCTAAGGTAATTCTTCGATCCAATCCATGAAGCGTCTCATGCACTTCGTCAGGATAATTTAATTTTTCAGAAAAATCAGCATTTGTAATTGATTCAAAACCATAAGGCCAATCAACATCATTTAACATTTTGGGTGATTGATCAATTGCCATGACAGCATCAACATTTTGGTAATGACTTAAATAATCGTAACAAACACTTGCTCCCATTGAGTGCCCTATTAAGATTGGTTGATCCAATTTCAAATAATCAATTAACCCGGCTAAATCGGCTGTTAATTGTTCAATGCTTAAATTAGCCGCGGTTCTCTGAGAACGACCATGATTTCGATGATCATATGTAATTACCCGACAATTCATTTCTAACAAGTATTTAACTTGTAATTTCCAAATTTCTTGGTAACCACCGAAGCCTTCGACTAGAATTACGGGCTGTCCTTGACCTTGATCACAATAGTCCAGTTCAACCTTATCATCCGTCATATATTTCATTGCGTATCTCCTCTTTATTCAATCGTATCTATTATATGAATTAAAAATTAACCTTAACTTAAAAATTTAATAATATTGCAAAAAACAATGAATTCTTCTGAACTCATTGTTTTTTATATCTTAGCTCTATAACCACGGATCATTTACCAAAATTGGATCACGCAAAGTTTTTACCATAATAGTCGATTTACTATTTGCATACTCCTCTAGAGAAAAGCCATTGTTGCCTCGAATAACTTGCAAGTCAACATGAACGCCAAATTGATTTAACTTTTTCAATAAAAACTTGGCTTCATTCTTACTAAGTGAAGTATCCGGTTGCCAAACTAAATCTAAATCGCTGCTTAATTTGGCCGTCTTAACTTTAGTGGCTAATTCAAAACCAACACTTCCACTAACTCCCCAATGATAAGTTTGCAAAATTTTTGCTACTTCTGGCAAGGCCATTATCGCCGGTAATTCTTTTCTATCTTCTGAGAGATCATTCCAAACTTTATTTTTAACCAAATCATATGGTGTAATTATTTTTTGAATGGCGGTTCGATTGATATAGGTAGCAAAACGTTGTTCCCGTTTTTGCCCTCTAATACCAACAGGAATTTGGTTATTTAAAATTGGACTTCTTCTGACTACTACTGTTAAAGATTGAGGAAAAACAGCCGTAGCCCATACCGGTAAATCATTTCCAAATAACTCCTTTAGTGACGCTATCTGTAATAAATCATGTGGCTTTACTACTACCATTGTTCAGTAACTAATTGACGAACTTGCAACGTAGCTTTACGTCCGCTTTCCTTTGCAATTGGTGTTTCATAACGGAAATGCAAATTGGCTGGTTTATTGACTGTACTTTGGATAGCATCATCAATAATTTGCTTAATTTTAGCAACGTTTTCATCAGTAGCATCCCATGAACCAATTCCCTTGACTAACTTGTAAAGCGCCCCAAGTTTTTCATAATTATCAATATCATAAGCCATTGCAGGAACATGCTTTGTAGCCTCTTCCAACTCTGCAATAGTTCTTTGAGTAATTCTAGCAGCACTGGCTTTTGACATCGCTTGAATAGTAATAGAAGTATCATCTAAAGCAATCAAACGATTAGATTGTAACCCATGGGCTAAAAAGCCACCCGCAACAGCATCTCCAGGAATAAAGGCAATCACTGGATGACCAGCCTGACGAGCTTTAGCATAGGCAGCGGCACTAGAACCAAGTGCCACATGAATACCAATTAACTCTTCCTGGTAGCCATATGCTTGACTAGGAACATCTACTACTAAAATAATTGGACGTTTAGTTGTCTGATTTTTATCTTCAGCCACAATTTTATTAACTACACTAGCAACAGCAAAGCCTTCTTGCAAACCAACCTCACCATTTCTAACTCGAGGAAAAGCATTCTTAGCATCAGGCACGATAGCAATATATTCTTTGCCATCTTTTGGAGCATGTAAAACTGTTGGCACAGAACTTTTAGCATTCTTAATACCAGTTAGTTTTTCAAACCAGAGACGACCACGGCTCTTAGTGCCAGCCTCTGAACCAACGACAGCATCAGCTACTTCATGCTTAGTAGTTTTCACTTGTTGATAAAGTTTATCATAACTAGAAATATCCAATTTTTTATTCAAATCTAATTGATCTAATAAACTCAAATAAAAATCAACATTTTCAGTTCGATGAGCATCTTTTTTGGCGTTAATTTCATTGATAACTGCTTCTTTAATATCATCAACTGTATCATCAACAACTTCATCTACTAGACCAGTAGCCAATCTTTGTTTAGTACCCAAAGTATTCCAAATTAGATTCTTATCGCTGGAATCAAATTCACGGACTCCGGCTTCTTGTTCAATAACTTCAGGTCCATTCAAACCAATTCTAGCTTTATTGGTTGTAATCAAATATGAAAGAATCGAGGCTGTAATTGACATTCCTCCAAATGAACCCACACGTCCTGGAATCAAACCAATTACAGGTACGTATTTCTTTAAAGCAATCACCACATTTTGAATTTCAGAAATCGAAAGCAAGCCATAATTAGCTTCTTGAAGACGAACACCACCTGTATCCAAAACAAGAATAGGATAAATTGTTTTACCATTTTGGTTATCTTCCAAAGCTTTTTCCAAAGCTGCTACGATTTTGGCACCACTAACTTCACCGATTCCTCCACCTTGGAACTTACCTTCAATAGAGACGATCAAGACGTTCTTGTCTTCAATCTTCCCTTTCATCAAAACAATTCCATCATCACTTTCAGGAACAATACCTTGTGGTTCCAAATGTGGAGAAATCATATTATCAAGTGGTCCTACTAATTCTCTAGAAGTACCAGCATCTAGCAATGAAAGAGCTAGTTCGCGTGCATGTAATTCAACAAAACTATTTTTCATCCTTTAGTTCCTCCAATGCTTGGGTCAAACGAAGATTAACAACACCCGGCGTTGAACCAAAATCGTTGATCTCAATATTTGCTTGAATAGGATATCTGTCAAAGAAACGCTTTAAAACATTACCCCAAACTTCTTTAAATCCATCACTACCAGTTACAACATTAACCTCAGTCTCTTGATTGGTTGGTCTAAAAATAACTTCAAGGTCGCCAGAGGCTACGACACCAACATGAACCGGTTTAGAAATTGCTTCTTTTGTGTCGAAATTAAAATGTGATTTTTCCATTTTTGTCTCCATTTCTTACTATATATATTGGATTAAAATTGCTTATTATGACCAACTTCTAAACTTAGCAGGTGGATTATAAAGTCCATCTGACCATTTAACAAGGTCATCCATATTTTGTGCTGCCAATAATGATCTCTTGGCTTCGCTACGACGAACACCTAAATCTTCTGGCAAAGCAACAATTCCACGAGCCCTAAGATCAGCTAGCTGCTTAGGATTACTTCTCAATCCAACCGGTGTAACGCCAGCAACCGCCTCAATGGCGGCTTGTCTTTCAGCCATACTATCAGTCTTATAAAGGTAAGCAATACCTTCTTCTGTCACAATATGAGTCGTATCTTCGCTATAAATCATAATTGGAACATTTGCTAACTTGGCTTCTTTTTGAACTTCTTCAGCATCCAAATGATCAACAAAGACAGGCTTTTTATTAGAACCGAATGTTTCTACCATTTGGACAACTAATTTTTCACCTTTACCCAATGGATCATCATCCGGACGAAAGCTTTGCCAAGCTGGCGTAGAATGACGACGGCCAGTTGGATTGCTTCCCATATTAGGAGCCCCACCAAATCCTGATAAACGACCGTTAGTAACAGTTGAAGAATTACCATATTTATCAATTTGTAAAGTTGAACCTACGAACATATCAAGCGCATATTGACCGGCCATTTGACCAAAAGCACGGTTAGAACGCATCGTGCCATCTTTACCAACAAAGAAAATATCAGGACGATGAGCAATATAATTTTCCATACCAACTTCTCCACCGAAACTGTGGATAGTTTGAACCCAGCCACTCTCAATTGCTGGAATCAAGGTTGGTGTAGGATTAACTTCCCAGTTAGGAACAATCTTGCCTTTTAGACCTAATTGTTCTCCATATGTCGGCAACAATAATTCAATTGCGGCTGTATTGAAGCCAACACCATGGTTAACTGTTTGGACGTTATGTTTTTCATAAATGCCACGAATGGCCATCATTCCCATTAGAATCTGTAATTCAGTAATATTTTGTGGGTCTCTGGTAAATAGAGGTTCTAGTTGATATGGTTCATCAGCTGGAACAACAATATCGACCCAATCGCCAGGAATATCAACTCGTGGAACTTTATCAACAATCTCATTAGCCTGAACGATAACAATTCCATCTTTAAAAGCTGCTGATTCAACAATAACTGGTGTCTCTTCAGTATTAGCTCCTGTATAAAGATTACCTTCACGATCGACTTTATCAGCTGCTACCAAAACCACATTAGGAATCAAATCAACATATAAACGAGCATACAATTCCAAATAAGTATGGATATCGCCGACTTCCATAGTTCCATCAGCAATCATTTGAGAGATTCTAGTACTCTGTGGTCCTGCAAAAGAAAAGTCCAGTTTTTTAGCAATACCGGTTTCAAAAATATCCAAATGTTCTGGACGAGAAACACTCGACATAATCATATGTAAATCATGAATTTTTTCAGGATCAACTGAAGGTAAGGTTTGTGATAGAAAACTGGCCTGCTTCTGGTTATCACCTTCCAAAACGACTTTGTCGCCCGGATTGATCACACTTTCCAATAAATTTTTAGCATTTTCTGTTTTAACGAACTTACCGTCTAAAATTGATGAAATACTAGCCAACTTGGCTGCTTTTGCATCACGATTTTGTGTCCAACTTCTTGTAGCCATCAATTATCCTCTTTTCCATTTTTCCAATAAAAATTCTATATCATCAAGTTTCATATTCTTCATGGTGATTGTTCTAAAATCAGGAAACTTACTTTTAACTAATCTTGTAAAGGTTTGTCCTGGCTGCGTTTCCAAAGATGTATCTATTCCTAACTCCTGAGCCACATCCATCATCGTGTCCCAATAAACCGGGTGAACGAGATTGTTAATCATATCGTATTTAACACCTTGAACATTTCTAATAGCGTGACCATTATAATTAGCCAAATAGATACATTTGGGATCATGTAACGTCACTGTTGCTAGTCTTGTTTCCAGAACATCAGCAACGGATTGCATTAACGGAGAATGAGAAGGCACAGGTACTTTTAACAAGACAGCCTTTTGAGCACTATCTTTCTTAGCTAAAGCCAATACTTTTTTTATGCCTGCAATAGATCCAGAAATAACAGTCTGTAGTTCGGAATTTTGATTAGAAGTAAAGACCGGCTCAACATCACTATTAATTTTTTCAACTAATTCAGAAACTCCTTTTCTAGTCAAACCAACAATAGCTCCCATACCATACCCAGTTGGATATGATTCTTGCATTTTCTGAGAACGAATATAAACAGTTTTAATTGCTTCATCTTCGCTAATAACTCCACTAGCTACAGCTGCTGCAAAAATACCTAAGGAATGTCCTGCCACAGCAGCAGGGCTTTGATTAATACTTCGCAATTGCCGAATGTTGAATAGCTGTAAAACTAAAATTCCTAACTGTATCTGAATTGAATCCTGA
The DNA here is from genome assembly GCF_001434585.1 of Companilactobacillus crustorum JCM 15951. Lineage (GTDB taxonomy): Bacteria > Bacillota > Bacilli > Lactobacillales > Lactobacillaceae > Companilactobacillus > Companilactobacillus crustorum. Next base: position 59,978 of record NZ_AZDB01000006.1, on the reverse strand, counting down.
TATGCTCGATCATCATCTGTCAGTTCTACACCCGTTAAATCTTTAACTTTTGCCAACAGATCATGAGAAACATTTTGAAGCATTCCTGCTTGTTGCCCGCCTTGTCCAGGAAAAATCCATAAAGTTTTAATATACCCTCACCTCCATTAACCTTTTTATTGATCTCACTTGTTCAGTATAAGAAATGATTCATAACATGTATAATATATAAAAAGCATAATACTTAACCATTTGGTTATATATGAGGTGATCTAATGAACATTAATCAATTAAAATACTTTGTTGTAGTTGCTAATCAAGAAAGTATTACTAAGGCTTCCAATATTCTCTATGTCTCCCAACCTGCTGTCAGTAAAACTATCAAGCAGTTAGAAGATGAATTAGATACTAAATTATTTGATCGAACTGGTCGCACTTTAAAACTTGACCGAGCTGGCAAACTCTTTTACAGCTATGTTAATGACAGTTTGGAAGAATTAGATCGAGGAATCAATGCTGTCAAAGGTGGTCCCGATCAAACCGAATATCCTATTTCTTTATTATTAGAGGTAGCCTCTCCCTTCATTCCCACAATTGTTGCCAACGTTAAACAAAAGTTTCCCAATGTTAGATTAACTCTGGCCCAACACAACGTTAGAGAAACCGACTTCAAACAATTCGATTTTATCGTTACTAGCAATCCGCTTCAGGGATTAACTAATGTGCCTGTTTTAAAGGAAGAAATCTTTGTTGGCTGGAATATAAATTACGGCTATAGCAAACAATTCGTTAAGCCAAGCGAATTAAAAGGCGAGAAATTAATTGGCCTATCCAGAAACAATCCGTTACGTTTTACAATTGATCGTTACTTTAATAAACGTGATATTGCTTTAGATTATATGTATGAAGCTGATGATCCAGCCACCGTCAGGGGGTTAATTGAAGCTGGCATTGGGTTGAGCTTTATTCCTTCCGTAACTTGGCAAACCATTCAGCCCAAAGTCCAATTAGCTCGACTGACTCCCGATCCTTTGCAAAGAACAATTTATCTCAGTTCTCCGCACCGAAACATGACTGGCATTCAACGAGAAATCAGTAATGAATTAATTATGATTTTTCTAAAGTTCCAACGTTCTGAATTAAAAATTTAGTTGCTTTTTATTTTTAATGAGCTTATATTTGCTTTAAGCATTTCCTTTTGTTGATCTCACAATTTTACAAAGGGAGATTATCAAATGAATATAAAAAAAGACACTACAAGCCCTGCCGATATCGGCGATTATATGAAAGTCTTTGCTTGTACTGCCGTAATGATGCAGACTGTTCTTAGTTTAGTATTATCCACTAATCCAAGTTTCAATTATCAAACACCGATTGGAATTATTTATAATCTGGTCAAGTTTACCGCCCCAGCCTTTATCTTCGGAATTCTCTATACTACGACTCGGACGACTAACCAGAATACATGGAAAAACTATGGTGGATATATGTGTAAGCAATGGTCTGCTCTTTTTGTACCCACTATTTGGTGGACACTAGCTTACCTATTCATCTTTCCAAATGTTCAACAAGTCAATCAATATCACGACTTAGGATCATTTTGTTGGCATTTTATCAATGGTAATGCTGCACCACACCTCTGGTATAATACGATGATGCTTCAATTCATCATTCTCATGCCTTTATTCTGGTCCTTAGCACATTGGATACAGAAAAATTCTAAAAACGCCCTTTGGACGATTGGTATAACTGTTGTTTTCTTTGTCAGTTGGTTAGCCTTCTATGATACCCAAGTTTTTCACGGTCCACATGAACAAAGTTGGTATTTATTAGATCGAGTCTTTTTAAGCTTCATAATTTATGGAATCTTTGGAGTTATCGCTTGGATGTATCGCAATAAATTTGAAATCTTCATAAAAAAGGCCACGCCATTTTTAATTGTTATTTTCTTAGCAGTTTTCTACTGGACTAACCGTGAATTATTTTCCTATGGCTATCCCATAAAATTGCCTAATGCTCCATATTACAAGCCATCAATGACAATTTATGCGTTAACAGCCATTTTTTTAATTGCAGCTTTAGCAATTCACCATATTAATACTCGTTCCAAGGCATTATCAGCTTTTCATTTCCTAGCTACCTATGCCTATCGAGCTTATTTATCCAATGTCTTTTGGCTTCAAATAATTTGGCGTCTTGGCGGCAATAATTTAGCAACTATCAATCCGCTGCTAGCTGTTATTATTTGCTATTTATTGACTTGGGTACTATCATTTGTCTCCGCATATTCTTTCCATATTATTTGGTCAAAAATTAAAGCATTATTCCATAAAAAACGTCTTCAACAGTCTTTAGAATAATTATTTTTATTTATTAAGCTTAGTTTGTTGACCCAATAAGTATTGTATGCTAAATTAGCACTGTGCTATTAAGAGTGCTAATCAAAAACAGGAGGCATTTTATGTTAGTTCCTACAGTTATCGAACAAAGTTCTCGTGGCGAACGTGCCTACGATATTTACTCAAGATTATTAAAAGATAGAATCATTATGTTATCTGGTGAAGTTAACAGCCAAATGGCTAATACAGTCATTGCTGAATTACTTTTCCTAGATGCCCAAGATTCTGACAAAGATATTTCAATGTATATTAACTCACCCGGTGGTTCAGTTACCGACGGATTAGCTATTATGGATACAATGAACTTCGTTAAGTCTGACGTTCAAACAATTGCTACTGGTATGGCTGCTTCAATGGCCAGTGTCTTGCTTTCAGCAGGTACAAAGGGCAAACGTTTTGCTTTACCAAATTCAACTGTCCTTATTCACCAACCATTAGGTGGTGCTCAAGGTCAACAAACTGAAATTGAAATTGCCGCTCGCGAAATCTTGAAGACAAGAAAGAGATTGAATCACATTTTGGCTGACAATTCTGGTCAAACCTTTGAAAAACTTCAAAAAGATACTGATCGTGATAACTACATGACAGCTCAAGAAGCTAAAGATTATGGTTTGATTGATGAAATCATGACAAATAAAGCTGACAAGTAATTTTTAAACAATGCTTCTTCCCAATCAATGGATTCTTGCTTCGGATTGGTTAAAGTACGAGTATTAAAGGATGCCATCTTCCACTGCGCTAGGAATGGTCTGGAACGTAGTGGGCTGACTTGGAGTCTCTTGGCAACGCCAACAGTCTTCAAGCTCCACCTTTATCTAAGTGTGTTCCACACTAAGATAAACATCACTACTGAGACCATCCTAGCTTCGTTCCAGATTAATTTATTAGTTAATATTATTAACCTTAAATTTGCAGCTACCCTTTATTCTTTTAATTTAAAATTCTAAAAAAATACCTAATGACTAAAAAGTTTCATAGTCATTAGGTATTTTTGTATTTAAAATGAAAAATCATATAACAGTTACACTAGCCTGGAACAAAAATTGAAATTGGCTCAGCTGTGAGATTATTCTTGGCAATTTATTGCTTAGAATAAGGCCGAGCCTGGAAATTATGCGCAGCATAAGTTTCAAGTCGTGCCCACAGCGTTCCAGCCAAATTTCAATTTTTGCGGAAGGCGGGAATACTTATGCTTTAACCAAGTTTAAATACAAAACGTCATTTTATATTTTTTCAACTATGAAAGCGCTATATATCAAGCTCTGTACTAGACAGCAAAAAAATATTAGGTTACCCTTAAATAGTTATTAGACTATACAAAAGAAGGGGTATTTATGAATAAAGGTGAAATCCAAAATAGCCTAACTCGTAAGTTATTCATTTTAACTTTGTTGTCCGGAACCTTCACAATGTCGATCAGTCAGTCTTCATTATCAACGGCTTATCCAACATTAATGAAATTCTTTGGTGTCACGGCACCAACAATTCAATGGCTAACTACCGGGTTCATGCTGATTATGTGTATTATGATGCCGATCAGTCCATGGCTATTAAACAACTTTTCGTTTAAAAAAATCTTTTTAAGCGTTGTAGCAATTTTTGCTTTAGGTACTTTAATTATTATCGTAGCACCAAATTTCCCTATGGCTATGCTTGGGCGAGCACTCGAAGCTGTTGGAGTAGGAATACTTTTCCCATCGTTTCAATCAGTTTTAATGACTATTACGCCTGAAGACAATCGTGGGGCTACTATGGGATATGCTGGATTAGTTATGGGATCTGCACTAGCCAGCGGTCCAATTATTTCCGGTATTGTTTTGAACTTTTTACAATGGCAAGGCTTATTCGTCATTTTTCTATTGATTATGATTGTGATTTTTATCAGCGGTCTATTCAATATTAAAGATGTTATGCCCCGCCATAAAGCTAATCTAGATTTAATTTCAACCATTTATTTACTTGGATTAATTGGCTTGCTTTATGTTGTTAATCAGGCTGGCGCCACTAAGAGTCTCAGCGCCAATTTGCTCATTTTATTAGTAATTAGTATTATCTTGACTATTCTATTCGTTCATCGTCAATTAACTAAGCAACAACCTTTGCTAGATTTGAAAGTTATGAAAAATTTCAATTTCGACTTAGCAGTTCTTTTAACTGGTTTTTCATATATTTCACTAATCGTCGTTACAATTATTTATCCACTTTATTATCAAAATATTCTTCATACATCGGTCTTAATGTCTGGATTGGCTTTGGTTCCACCAGCTATTGTTTTGAGTATTTTGAATCCCCTTACTGGTAAACTAGCTGATAAAATCGGCTTCAAATCAACCTTAATAATTGGAATGGCAATGATTGTTGTCGGCTGGTTCTTCTTATTTGCCCTTCGAATCAAATTATCTATCTGGCCAATGATCTTAATCGCCACTCTGATTGAAGGTGGAAATGCTTTTGTCATGATGCCAGCCACTACTCTTGGAGGAAATTCACTGTCAGAAGAATTAATTCCCCACGGTACGGCGATCATCACTACTGTGCGCCAATTACTTGGTTCTTTAGGCGTTAGTCTAGCTACCTTGATTCTTGTAACAACCAATCAAAACCATCGTTTACCAGCTAACAATGGTTTAGTTGGCTATCAAGCTGTTTTCACTTTCTTCTTCGGCATGGCAATCATCGGATTTATCTTTGCTTTGTTGATTAAGAATAATAAAAAAGCTAAATGATTTAATACTATAAATACCTAAAGATTAAAGTTAAATGAAACCAACAAACCTCGGCTTGCCGGGGTTTTATTATACAAAAATAAACATCCTTTAGTATGGATTCGTCTATATTAAATAGAGTTTTCAACAAATTAAAAAAGCATTACTTAGCGGCCTTAACAGGCTTCTAGACAATGCTTCATAATGTAGAAAAACTATGATTTTCTATCAAAATTCAACGCTGGTGCGATGTGTTCCCGGCAACCTGAAACAAATTAAAAATCCCTCTGTCCTATCAAGAATACAGCCTTAATAGTTAAGAAAGCGTTTGGAATCTACAAAAGTTCAACGTATTCTGTCCCTATTCAAACTATTTTTTCAAGAAAGCCAGCACGTTCTTCTTATTCGGTTTCATGCTTCCTGCTAAGAACGCAATTATGACTGCACCAACAGAAAACGCAAATTCCCATACCGACCATTTAAAAACTAGTGTTAAAACTAACATAATAAAGACTGAAATCAACATAACTCCATCTCTGGGGCCTAATTTCAAATATGGATACATCATCATAAGATGTCACTTCCTTTATTGAATAAGGTCAATCAGGACTCATTATGGACGTATACTTTTAGGTAGCTTTTTATTTCCTTCTAATCGCAGCTTTGTCGGAGTCTTAAGATAATTAGGTAAAGTTCTATCGAAGCCAACTGAGACTATACACTAAATCACTTACGAAATTAAGGATATCCTCCAGGAAGTAGCGAGTTGACCGAGTGTAGCGAATGGAACAGGTAGATTCCGTAATATCTTGGCAACTGTGAGCCTATCTCTGGTAGGAAGAAGTCTAGGAAGAAGTCTAGGAATAATTCAAACATCCATTAAATCCTAAGAACATTATAACACCGCTTTCATTTTTGCAAAATCCCTTTCTTACGGATGTTTGAGCAAGTACAGGTTGAACACGAATGATTCCGAAAACTTTCAATGACAGTCTAAGAACTTACTGGCAACTGACTATTCAAGCAATATCAAATTGACAGATCCTAGCGCAGTTCCTAGATAATGCTTCATAATGTATGAATAACTATGATTTTTTATCAAAACTCAACACACTAAATGACTGAAGACTATTTTGCACTTTCAACCTTTAGACATTTTTTGCTCAGCTTAAGTGAAGTATAATTAAGTTCTGGATTATTTATTTATAGGAGTGTCGATTTTGAATGTAAAAAACAAACCCGCGCAACAAACTTTCTTTATAGCAATTATTTTTTTAGTGGCCCTTCTGGGTTGGACTATTTGGCAATTTCATTTCAATTATATGATTTCACTGTATGATACTTTTTTTCACACTCAACGTATCTATGACATCAGATTGGCTTTTCTACATCACGCACTGCCCAGCTGGGTTAATTTCAATACTTTTTATAATACTGGCCAAGCTGTCAACGGAATGTATCCTGATTTAACCTTGTGGCCATTGGTTCTGGTGACTAATTTTCTGACACCGATTCATCAGATCATCGCAATTAAAAGTTTAATAGCCTTTTTAACTTTTATTGTCACCTTTTTATCTTTAAATAAACGTTTTGAAAGTCGTAATGCTGTTTTAGCAGCAATTATCTTTACTTTATCAGGTTCAGTTCTAAAAGATTTAGCTAATGAGATGCAAACAGGAACTGCTATCATAATGATTTTTGCTTTTCCCATTTTATTTACACTTAAAGATGCTATTGAAAGTAAAAAAGTTGAACCAAAACTAATTATAAAAACAGCTCTTTTAATGACTATTGTAATCAACTCTCACCTTCTAAGCGCTGTTGTAATAACAATAATAGCTGGCCTCTTTTTAATCGTTATAACAGTTATTCGCAAAAACTATCAAGCTTGGCTCAATTTAGCAATAGCTGCTTTTCTAACGGTCCTTTTATCGGCCCCCCTTCTCTATCGCATCGTCAAAATTTCCAAAACCGGTTTATTAGCTCCGTTTGGCAAGGGACACGTTACCAGTGAATCGCTCTGGAATCTCTTCAGTACTACTAGTTGGAGTGCTAAATCAACTATTTCCGAAATTGCTATTGTTTTAATTATCATTACTTTGATTGGAATTAAGCGGGATAAAATAAAGCAATTATTACCTTGGCTTTCATTAGAACTTCTTTTAATAATTTTTTGTACCAATATTCTTCCATGGAATCTTTTAAGCCACTTACCGATTATTGATACCTTCCAAGCTGCCAATTGGCGTTTCGGTATCTTTCTTGGTATAGCTCCCTTGATCATGGTTTTAATTAACTTCAAAGAGCGTACTAGTCGTATCATTTTATTAATTTTAGCAGTATTATCATTTATTTTGGCCTTCCGCAATAGTTATAATTTTCAATATTATCACACCGCTAATTTAACAGTTGTTAATAAATATACCTCCACTATGGTGCCCCCCAATGACACTGTGAAGTTGACCTCAACTGGAATTAATAGCAATAAGTTAAGTCGAACTCTCTTACCTGACTATGCACCTAACTCCGCTCCCCTTCAAAAAGGCAGCAACGGTGCCAGTTTCGATCCTCAATTAAGCTATTTAATTACTAATCAGTTGGGAACTACTAAAACTAAAGATATTCCTTTAACTCATACAACTACCGTCAATTCGATAACTTTTAAAGCCCATAATGTTCCTAAGGGATCTATCAGCTTACCTGTTTTTGGCTATCGAACTTTGAAATATCGAATTACTTTAAACGGCAAACCTACTACAGCTCATTTAAATAATTATGGATTAATTACGATTGAGTCTCAAAGCAATCTAAAACATGCTAATTATAAAATTGAATTTATTCAACCGACACTTTATAAAGCTCTGTTGTGGATGTCTACGATACTCTTTTTAGTCTTACTAATTGGCTTGACTGTTCCAATTAAAAAATCTAATTATTTTCAAATCTCTTAAACTTGCAATAAAGTAATTGTTTTTTATAAATGCAAGCATATACAAATAAGCCCAAATGACTTAATGTAAAAGTCATTTGGGCTTATTTTACTAACTAAAATCAAATATTAAACAAATCATCATAAGTTTCTGAATGTTTCGTAAAAGTTGAAATTTTTAATGAAGATAAGGTTTTATCTGTTAATCAAACTCTAGTAAAAAAATCTATACTCTGGATGTTTCAGCCAATTGGTTCAGTTTTCTTAATCGATGATTAATACCTGACTTAGAAATAGGACCACTCGGTACCATATCGCCTAATTCTTTCAAAGAAACTTCTGGATTTTCTAAACGTAACACAGCAATTTCCTGTAATTTCCCAGGTAAAGAATCTAATCCAACTGTAGACTGCAAATACTTAATATTTTCAATTTGACGCTCGGCTGCAGCAACTGTTTTATTAATATTGGCATTCTCGCAGTTAACCAACCGATTAACCGAATTACGCATATCTCGCACAATTCGAATATCTTCGAACTTCAACATTGAATTGGTAGCACCAATCAATTGCAAAAAGTCAGCAATTTTCTCAGCTTCCTTTAAGTACACGATATAACCATTACGACGCTTAGTTGTTCGTGCATTCAAATGAAAGTAATTCATCATCTGCGCTACGCCTTCGTTATGAGTTTCATACAATGAATAAATTTCTAGATGATAACGCGAAGTTTCGGGATTATTCACGCTTCCCGTTGCTAAAAACGCTCCACGTAAATACGAACGCATTCGTTGATCTTCATTCAAAACTTCCTCTGGCACATCTGTATTGATCGATAATCCAGACTCATCTAAAATATCCAAATCGGTTAAAACTTTATTAGTATCGTGTTTTAAACGCACTAGATACTGATTATTCTTTTTCAGTTTCATCTTTTTACGCACAAGTAACTCTGATTCCATACCATACTTTTGCTTAATCAAAGAAAAAATTCTTCTGGCAATTGCAGCGTTCTCAGTCTGTGCGGTTAAGACAAAATGATGATTTTGTAAACTTAATGAGCCATTCATTCTTAACAATGCTGACAACTCAACACGAGCATGTTCGGGATGAACAACTAATTTTGTGAGTTCTTGTTTAACCTCACTTGCATAGGAAGCCACTAACGTCTCACCTCATTTTTTCTATTTCCTGATTGTAAGGACAAATTGATAATTTCTTTAGCAACTTTCTCTCCATCATGGAAAGCACCTTTATCATGCAACGACAAAAAGTCATCTTGCACAACCTTACATCCCATTGTTCGTAAGCTACTAAAATCTGTTTCCACCTGATTGACATACTCATCATATTTTTTATGATCCATATATCCTTCAGGAATTTTACGAGTATTAACTAAAACAGTATCAATAAAATTACCGCCTAAATGTTGATTCAATACTCGAACGTGATCGGCATCTGTAAAACCTTCTGTTTCACCAATCTGTGTCATGATATTACAGATATAAACTACTTCAGCAGATGTCTGTTTAACCGCTTCACCGATATCGCTAATCATTAAGTTAGGTAAAATACTTGTAAATAAACTACCTGGTCCTAATACGACAACATCAGCTTGCATAATTGATGCAATAACAGAAATAACTGATTTAGGCTCTTTATCTGGCTCATCAGAGTTTGTTACCCATACTCGCTTTACATGTTTACCAGAATGAGTAATCTCATGCTCACCAGCTAATTTAGTTCCATCAGTAAATTCAGCATGCAAAGTTAATTTAGTGTTACTGGCCGGATATACGTGCCCGTCAACATGCATCATCTTAGACAGTTCTTGAACGGCGTCAAAAATATTAGGCGACATTTCAGTTAAGGCAGCAATGATCAAATTTCCGATCGCATGACCAGAGAAGAAATCATCGTTGGTTTTAAAACGATATTGAAACACATCAAGATCTACTTTAGGCAGATCAGATAACGATGCTAATACATTTCGAATATCCCCAGGAGGGACAACGTTGATATAATCACGAATAACACCTGACGATCCCCCATCATCAGCTACCGTGACAATTGCGGTAATGTTAGCATCCATGTTTCTTAAACTATTTAATACAACTGGTAAACCAGTTCCCCCACCTATAACTACAACCTTCGGACGGCGTCCTTTAACAACCCGAACTATCCTATTTGTTGCCATGTCCGATTACCTTCTTTTGCGATTTTTCCATGTCACGATGAGTAATGTCTACGTAGTAATTCTTTTTCAAATCAGTACCAAGACGTTGAGCAATTGCAACTGAACGGTGTTGACCACCAGTACAGCCGATTGCAATCGTTAAACTGGTTTTCCCTTCTTTTTCATATCCAGGAATAATATCTTTCAACAAATCATATAATTTATTATAAAAATTCTTGGTTTCGTCATCATCCATGACATAATCATAGACTGGCTTATCCACTCCTGTTTTTGTTTTCAATTCTGGAATATAAAATGGATTTCTTAAAAATCTCACATCCATAACAATATCTGCATCTATTGGTAAGCCATACTTAAAGCCAAATGACATTACCTCAATATGAAAAGTTGGTACTTCCGAACTCTTTTGAAAGTTATCGAAAATTTCTTCACGTAATTGTCTTGGAGTTAATTCGGTTGTATCAATCTCAACTGAAGCTCGTCCTTTAATTTCTGCGAGAATTTCTCTTTCCTTTTGAATACCATCCAATAAACGACCTTCCATAGCCAAAGGATGACTCCGACGCGTTTCTTTATAACGAGAAACTAATTCTTCATCTGAAGCATTCAAGAAAAGAATTTTCATATCAACTTTTTGATGTTTTTCTTGCTCATCTTCATCTACTTTAGAAAGCATTGAGAATATTTCATCATAAAATGCACGTGATCTTATATCTACAACTAAAGCCACTTTCTTGATTTTACCTGATTCATGAACTAACTCCCAAAATTTAGGAAGCAAGTTAGGTGGCATATTATCAATACAAAAATAACCTAAATCTTCAAATGATTGCATTGCTACGGTTTTACCGGCACCACTCATTCCTGTGACGATAACTAAACTAAGCATATCTTCTGCCATATTGCACCTCGCATTCGCATATAAGCATAACACAACATTCCGGGTGTGTCAGTTTGGAAAGATGAAGTATAAAAATATTTTTTATCATCAAGTTGCGATAAAATTAAACCTAACAGAGGGGGACTCTCAAATGGAAACAGTTTTCTTAGTACTACTATTAGTGGCAGCAGTCGTTGTAGCTAATATTATTTATTGGAAATTTGATAATATTCCGATAGCCTTTATTCAAATTGCTGTTGGTTTATTTTATTATTATCTTTTCTTCCAATTTACAAACATTTTGAATTAGAACCAGAAATATTTCTGCTGGTTATTATTTCAGTCTTAATGTTTAACGATGGACAGCATACAAGTTTGTCTCGACTGACTCATCAATTTGGCACCACTTTTTCCTTATCAGTTGAGTTAGCAATTCTTTCTATCATAGCAGTTGGTTTCGTTACACATCTAATAATTCCTAGCATGCCATTGGCCTTGGCTTTTGCTCTAGGTGCCATTATCACACCAACGGATGCTGTGGCAGTTACTTCAATAACTAACAAAATGTTAGTTCCCAAAAACGTTATGGGTACGCTGGAGAATGAATCTCTTTTTAATGATGCATCTGGTATCGTGGCTTTGAACCTTGCTATCGCTTCAGCTGTCACCGGACAATTTTCATTGCTAGATGGCATTGGCAATTTTATGTACGTCTTTTTTGGAGGGATTATCATTGGTGGTATCTTAGGTTCATTTATTGTTAACATTCGGCTGCGTTTAATAAATATGAATGTTGATACACCATCCGTTATGGTCCCTTATACCCTTTTGACGCCATTTGTCGTTTATCTAATTGCTGAATCAATTGGAGTCTCAGGTATTTTAGCCGTAGTCGTTACCGGTCTAATTCATGGTATTCAGCAAGATCGGCTACGTCTTACTAGTTCTCGTCTACAAATTGTAATGAACAGTACTTGGTCAATTGTCTCAAGTATTTTAAATGGAATTGTTTTTGTACTATTAGGATTGTCATTGCCTCAAGTCATTATTAATTTGCAGCAACACGGTACCAGTTCAATTTTTATACTAACAGGCGTAGGAATCGTTGCTTATCTGCTCATGACGGTCATGCGCTATCTGTGGACCAATTGGGATTTTGCTCGAATTAGAGCTTGGGATAAACACGAAAAGCATGCTAACAGTGTTGTAATAGCATACAGTGGAGTTCACGGTACAATTACTTTAGCAATGGCATTTTCTTTGCCGTTGAAATTAAATGGACAGCTCTTCCCTTATCGAAATGACATTATCTTCGTTGCAGCAGTAGTCATCTTAATTAGCTTAATTGTTCCAACTTTTGTATTGCCTAGACTACTGCCCCAAACAGTTACTAAGTTTTCTGAGGATGAATTAGGTCAAGCCAAAGGAGAAATGGTCAACGATGCCATCATTATGATCCATAGTCGCTATCAAGATTCTCCCAATGCCAGTCGTGTCGTTAATATCTTGGATGGACAAAGAACTGTCGATGGACATCTTGATAAAACCAAAATGACAATTCTCTTTGATGATTGTTTTGAATTGGAAAAACAAACCATCAATAAAATGTTAACCAATCATGAAATTACCGAACAAGACGCTAATCTCTATATGCGTGTAGCTCAACGGACTATGTTGCAATATCAACAAAGTAATTGGCAAAGGATTTTATTATTTTTCAGATTCAACATCGTAGAAAATTTTTCTTTTACTAAAAAAGCCCGCAAACGTCGTAAAATTTATAAAAAAATGCGTAATCATAAAGATACCAATCGAGCTGAAATGATTGAAAGGAATAGACAACTCTGGAGAAATATTGCCAAGGTAGAAGAGAAGCCTTATGCACGTATTAATGCTTATTTAAATAAATGTTTGCTCAATGATGACGATAATAACCGTGAAATTAGCGTTGTTCGTCGTGCTTATGATGAAAGGCATCGTCGTTTAATGGGACAAGAAAATTTTGTTGAAGATCAAAATGAAATTCTAATTGCTGCTTTTCAACAAGAATATAATTTTATTCAATCCAAAATTGCTTCGAAAGAATTTGATCAAGAACTTGGTAGTGCTCTTTATGAACAAATATCTACTGACCAATTAGTTTATTTGCAATCTGTCAATGGAGAATAATCATATAATAAATTCAGATGTAGCAAAAAAGGTCAACCTCACGGTTGGCCTTTTTATTAAGTTTCAAATCTACTTGTTAGAATTTTCTAACGACTTTGCAGTTCTTTCAGTATCTCGTTTCAATATTGGTTTCAAATATTGACCAGTATAACTTTCTTTAATCTTAGCAATATCCTCTGGCGTACCAGTACCAACGATTTTTCCACCGCCTTCGCCACCTTCAGGGCCAAGATCAATCAACCAATCAGCCGATTTAACTACATCCAAATTATGCTCAATAACTAAAACAGTATTTCCTTCATCGACTAGACGTTGCAAAACTCCCAGAAGGCGCTTGATATCATCTGTATGTAAACCAGTTGTTGGTTCATCAAGAATATAGAAGTTTTTACCATTAGATTTTTTGTATAACTCAGAAGCTAATTTCATTCGTTGAGCTTCACCACCAGATAATTGCGTAGCAGATTGTCCCAATGAAACATAGCCTAAACCAACATCGACAATGGTTTGTAATTTACGTTTGATCTTAGGAATATTACTAAAGAAGTCTAGTGCTTCTGACACTTTCATTTCAAGCACCTGAGCAATATTTTTACCTTTGTAAGTTACTTCTAAGGTTTCTGAATTGTAACGTGTTCCATGACAAACTTCACAAGGTACATAAACATCAGGTAAGAAATTCATTTCAATCTTAATAATTCCATCGCCATGACAATTTTCACAACGACCACCTTTAACATTGAATGAGAATCGTCCCTTCTTATAGCCACGTAGCTTAGCTTCATTAGTTTGAGCAAAAAGGTCACGCACATCATCAAATACACCGGTATATGTTGCTGGATTACTCCGTGGCGTTCTACCAATTGGGCTTTGATCAATCGCAATCATTTTTTCTAAATTCTCGTAGCCAGTTATCTTACGATACTTACCAGGCTTTTCAGAGTTATGATTCATCTTTTGTGCTAAAGCTCGTTTCAAAATCATATTAACCAATGTAGATTTTCCAGAACCAGAAACACCAGTAACAACAACAAACTTACCTAAAGGAAATTTAATATTCAAGTTCTTCAGATTGTTCTCAGCTGCTCCATACACTTCAACCTCTTGTCCATTGCCCTGACGACGTTCTAACGGTACTGGAATAAACTTCTTCCCCGCTAAATATTGTCCAGTTAATGAATTAGGGTTCTTTTCAACTTCCTCAGGTGTTCCTGAGGCAACAATCTTACCACCAGCTTCACCTGCACCTGGTCCTACATCAATCAAATAATCGGCAGCGCGCATTGTATCTTCATCATGCTCAACTACGATTAAAGTATTTCCAAGATCACGCATCTCCTTCAGAGAATTAATTAATCGATCATTATCACGTTGATGCAAACCAATTGAAGGTTCATCTAAAATATACATTACCCCAGACAAATTAGAACCTATCTGAGTTGCTAAACGGATTCGTTGAGCCTCACCACCGGAAAGTGTTCCAGCCGATCTAGACAAGGAAAGATATTCCAAACCTACATTGATCAAGAAACTCAATCTATCCTTAACTTCCTTTAAGATTGGTTTAGCAATAACCGTATTCTGTTCACCAAAAGTTACAGTCTTAAAGAATGGAAGCTCATCTTTAATTGACATATCAGAAACTTCAGCAATATCTCTACCTTCAATTTTTACAGCTAAAGCCTGACGATTTAGTCGCTTGCCATGACAGACAGGACACTTCAATTCGGTCATGTACTTTCGCATAACTTCACGTGTAAAGTCACTATTAGTTTCATGATAACGACGATTGATATTAGGAATTACTCCTTCAAACGGAACATCAACATCCCTTACTCCACCAAAATCATTTTCATAATGGAAGTGGAATGTCTTACCATCAGACCCATTAAGAATAATATCTTGATCCTTCTTAGGTAATTTTTCAAATGGCGTATTCATATCAATATTAAACTCTTCAGCTGCTTGAGCTAACATCTCTGGATAGTATTGTGAACTAATTGGATTCCAAGGCAAAATTGCTCCTTCAGCCAAGGTTTTAGTCTGATCAGGAATTACTAAATCTAAATCAACCTCTAGTTTAACGCCTAAACCATCGCAGTTGTCACACGCTCCAAAGGGAGCATTAAATGAGAACAGACGTGGCTCCAACTCGCCAACTGTAAAACCACAAAGTGGACAAGCGTTTTTTTCTGAGAAAACCATCATGTCCTGACCAATAACATCAACATTCATATAACCATCAGACAAACGCAAAGCTGCTTCGACTGAATCGAATAAACGTGACTTGATATGATCATTGATAACAATTCTATCGACAATGACATCAATATCATGTTTCTTGTTTTTATCTAATTCAATCTCTTCACCAATATCATGAATTTCACCATCAATTCTAACTCTGACATAACCCTGCTTCTTAATTTGATTCAAGGCCTTTTTGTGTTGCCCTCTTTTGGCTCTAACAACTGGTGATAAGATCTGTAGCTTAGTACCATCATCCAATTTTAAGATAGCATCTACCATTTGTTGTGCTGATTGACTAGTAATCTTGGTCCCATCGTTAGGACAAATTGGTGTACCCACACGAGCCCACAAAAGACGCAAATAATCATTTATTTCCGTAACTGTTCCTACTGTCGAACGTGGATTCTTAGATGTGGTTTTTTGATCAATTGAAATAGCCGGACTTAATCCATCAATTGAATCAACATCAGGTTTATCCATTTGGCCTAAAAATTGACGTGCATATGAAGATAAACTTTCAACATAACGTCTCTGTCCTTCAGCATACAATGTATCAAATGCTAAGGAACTTTTTCCTGAACCAGATAAACCGGTCATAACAACTAATTTATCCCGAGGAATCGTTACATCCACATTTTTTAAGTTATGTGCTCGCGCACCATGAATAACAATTTTATCGTTTAACATATCTATTTCATTTCCGCCTTTAATTCTAAAATCGTATCACGCAAATTAGCAGCAGCTTCGAAATCTAATTTCTTAGCAGCACTCTCCATCTGTTCATTTAGATTGGCAAGAAGCTCTTTTTGATCTTTCTTACTCATATCCTTAAAGTCGATATCGTCGTTGATTTTCTCTGTTTCAGATGATGTATTATCAACCTTTTGGAACATAGAGATTGCGTCTCTGATTGGTTTAACAATCGTTTTAGGGGTAATGCCATGTTCTTCATTAAATTCTGTTTGGATCTTACGACGTCTTGCCGTAGCATCAATTGCTCCACGCATCGAATCAGTAATCGAATCTGCGTACATAATAACTTTACCATGCTCATTACGAGAAGCACGTCCAATAATCTGAACTAAAGAACGTTCTGCTCTCAAGAAACCTTCCTTGTCAGCATCAAGAATCGCAATCAGGGAAACTTCAGGAACATCAATCCCCTCACGCAATAAATTGATTCCAATTAGAACATCGAATTTACCTAAACGAAGGTCACGGATAATCTTAGTCCGCTCTAGAGTCTTTATATCACTATGTAAATATCGAACTTTAATACCCAGATCCTTGAAGTAATCTGTTAAATCTTCAGCCATTTTTTTAGTCAAAGTAGTCACAAAAACACGTTCATGCTTAGCTACTCGATCATTGATTTCACCGACCAAATCATCAATCTGTCCCATAATCGGACGAACTTCAATCTTAGGGTCCAACAAGCCAGTTGGACGAATAATTTGTTCAGCCTTATTATCAGTTCTCTCTAATTCATATGGTCCTGGCGTGGCTGATACGTATAAGATCCGATTAACATGTTTTTCAAATTCATCTAATTTTAGAGGACGATTATCTAACGCACTTGGCAAACGAAAACCATAATCAACTAATTGTTGCTTTCTAGCTCGATCGCCATTATACATCCCTCTTATCTGTGGCATAGTCACATGAGATTCATCAATCATAATATTAAAATCTTTAGGGAAGAAGTCTAAGAGAGTGAATGGTGGCTCCCCTTCAGCTCGACCTTCCATATGACGTGAGTAGTTCTCAATACCAGAGGTATAGCCCATCTCACGCATCATTTCAATATCATACTCAGTCCGTTGCTTAATTCGTTGAGCCTCAAGTAATTTGCCTTCTTTGGTGAATTTTGCAACTTGTACATCCATTTCATCTTTAATTCGTTTTAAAGCATCATCCATCTTAGCATCACTAATCATAAAGTGAGTGGCAGGAAAAATCCCAATATGATCCATTGATCCCTTAACCTCACCAGTCAAAGCATCCATCTCAATAATTCGATCAATTTCATCGCCAAAGAACTCTACTCGAATAGCATTATCATCACGAGAAGCTGGGAATATATCAACCACATCGCCTCGAACTCTAAACCTCCCACGTTGAAAATCGATATCATTTCTTTCGAATTGATTCTCAACTAGGTTTTCTAATAGGGCATCACGTGCAATCTGTTGGCCTACTCGTAATGAAATAATACTATCGGCATACTCTCTAGGATCACCTAAACCAAAGATACAGGAAACTGAAGCCACAACAATAACGTCATTTCTTTCAAGTAATGAACTTGTAGCCGAATGACGTAATTTATCAATTTCATCATTAATACTAGAGTCTTTTTCAATGTAGGTATCACTAGAAGGTACATATGCTTCTGGCTGATAATAATCATAATAACTGACAAAATATTCAACAGCATTATTGGGGAAAAATTCTTTCATTTCACCGTACAACTGTCCAGCTAGAGTTTTATTGTGGGAAATAATTAAAGTCGGCTTGTTTAAATTTTTAATCACATTAGCCATCGTAAAAGTTTTACCAGTACCGGTGGCACCTTCAAGAATCACTTCTTTGTCGCCAGCCTTAAAATCCTTCGTAATTGTATCAATTGCTTGTGCCTGATCTCCAGCAGGAGAATACTTCGAAACTAGGTCGAATTTGTTATCGTTAACTTTATCTATCACGGACTTATTTACCCCCTCTAAGCTAAAAAATACACCTAACTCTTACATGAATTAGATGTAATAATGTCGAGCTTATTTCGCTGGCTCTATATTACCATAGCGAACATATTTTCGCCATATATTTACTTATCAGTTGTAAGGTGTGGCAACATCAGAAAAATTGCCAAACCAATTAAAAATAAAACGCTCAGCGATGCAACACCGATTGTTGATTTTCCAGTTAATTGGGTCACAACACCTACAATTACTGGACCCATAACAGCGGAAAACTTTCCTAAAATGTTATAAAAGCCAAAGAATTCACTACCAGATTCTTTAGGAATAAGTTTACCAAAGTAAGAACGACTGAGAGCCTGAATACCACCCTGACTCGTTCCAATCAAAACTGCCAAAATCCAAAAGCCTGTTGTCGAAGTCAATTTCAAAGCGTAAAGACAAATTCCAAAGTAAAGTACAATTGCCAAGAGTATTCCTTTGCGAGCTGAAAATTTATCAGCAAACCAACCATATAAAATAGAAAATGGAAAAGCTATCAACTGTACAACCAGCAAAACTAACATCAGTGTAGTAGTCGTGATCCCCATGTCCATCCCTATAGAAGTTGCCATAGTGAAAATCGTATCTACTCCGTCAATATAAAAGAAATAAGCTACTAAAAACCAGGCAGCAACTTTGTATTTACGTAAATGAGTAATCGTTGTCCAGACTCGTTTAAAACTTGAAATAATTGGATGAGGATTTTCCGGCAAAGAATACACTTGCTGAACATTTTTCAAGAGTGGTATAAAGAAAACTATCCACCAAACAGCTGCTAAGACAAAACTCCAACGAGCTACGCCATAGCTTGATAACATTCCAAAACCATTAGTCAATTGCAAAACTAAGAATAAAATAAATGATAAAACTCCACCCAAATAGCCATAAGCATAACCATTCGATGATAAAGCATCCATTTTGCTATTATCTGCAACATCCGTTAAAAAGCTATCGTAAAATAGATTTCCCGCTGAATAGCCAATTATCGACAGGATATACACAGTTAATAACAATTGCCACTGACTAGCAGGTACAATAGCCAAACCAAAGGTCATAATTATTCCTAAAAACGAAAAATAACTTAATAACTTTTTCTTATGGTGCGGATAATCGGCTAAAGCACCTAAAATTGGCGCCAAAATTGATACTATTAACGTTCCAAAACTATTAGCATAGCCCCAAAAAGCAGTGGCATTTGCCTGTGTTACACCTGAATTCTGAGCAACAGATTTAAAATAAACTGGCAAAACAGCTGTTGTTACAATAATTCCGTAACCTGAATTAGCCCAGTCATAAAATATCCAGCTCCATTGTTTTTTATTAAATCCCATAAATTCCCTCAATTCTAATCTACAAAGACGTCATCAATTGATTTTCCGGCCAATGGTTCTGGAAATTGTAAACCAAGTAATTTGGCAAAAGTTGGTGCTTCATCAACTAAATCAGCACTTTTTACAGTATGATTCTGTTTAATCATTGGTCCATTAAAGACAATTGTCGTCTTATAGCCCGGTTTATTCGGATCATATCCATGAACACCCTGATAACGATTTGAATCCCCCATCATTTCTGGCAAGACTTTTTCCACTACGCTGGGACGATCACTTTCATCAGTAAAATAGTAACCTGCTTTGGCCTCGACCATTAAAGTACATTTAGGATCAGCACCAAATTCAGCTGCCTCTTGTGCCGAATAAATCTTTTCCACACCCTCGACACCAGAAATAATCTCACGTAGACGCTCTAACTGACCAAAATTGCGTGTATAAATATAAGTACAGCCATCGCAAGTTTTCGCCATAACGGTCCAATTTTTCTTAAAGGTTTGATCTGGCTTAGCAGTTAACCAACCACGTTTAGCAAATAAAGTATTAAGATGTATCATCTTATCAACGTTAATTTGATAATGATCTCCTAAAACAACAAAATTAGTATCCGCAAAGGTACCAGCATCTTTAGTCGCTTGAATAATTTGAGCTACATGTTTATCCAACCTGTGCAAAGCCTGCATAGCATCATCTGAACGAACGCCATAACGGTGACGCATACTGTCCATGTCAACTAAATGTAATAACGTTAGATTAGGCTTCTTATGTTTAATCGTATCAACAGCACAAGCTGTAATAAAATCATCCAATTGTGGCTGATGAATTCCATTACGTAATTTACCGTATTTTTTATCCATTTCTAAAATAAAAAGCGGCGAACTGGCTTTTAATGAAACTAAAACTTGATTAGTCCAAATACGATTAGGAAAAATTTCAGCCAAATTATAGTTAATCTTACTGCCGGCTGTTACTGGCCACAAAAAAGCAGCCGTTTTTAAATTCTTTTGATGTGCTAAATCATATAGTGTTGGTGACTTAACATCTTTTTGATACCAGAACCAATCTGGTGATCGTCTCTCTGGTTGAATTTTAGTATTATTCACAATCCCATGAACACTGGGATACTGTCCTGTAATAATCGTTGTATGTGAAGGATAAGTTAATGTAGGATAAATTCCCTTAACTTCTTTAACCCAAGTACCACCATTGACTAATTTGTTCAAAGTTGGTAATTCAGCTTGATGTTCATTAATATCCCTAAACCCCAGCGAATCGAGTGAAATAATAACCAAATGTTGATTTATAGACAAATTTATTTTCCTCTTTTCACAAACTACATGAAAATATTATATCGCAGTTGGCAAAAACGTGTAACGACGCAAAAAAAATAGAGACAAATTTATTTTTGTCTCTACCTAAAAATTAAATCTATTTATCAGCCCTTCCACGAAAGAACCAGTTGCCTTCAAAAGTAAAAGACTTATTCCCAGCCTTCAATTTCTTTGGCAAAATCAGCTAGTTTCTTTGTAGCACCAGCTTCAGAATCACTCTTGATTCCAATATAAAATTTCATTTTTGGTTCAGTACCAGAAGGTCTAGCCGCTACCCAAGTGTCATCAGCTAAAACATACTTCAATACGTTGGCTTTTGGCAAACCAGTTGCTTTAATACCAGCACTTGTAATATCAGTATCATTAAGGTAATCAATTGATTCAACAACTTTTACACCGTTTATTTCGGCGATACCCTCTTCACGAAGAGTCTTCATAATTTGAGCCATCTTATCTTTACCAGAGATACCTTCAAAAGTTTTAGAAATAGTTTTTTCACGATAATATCCAAACTCTTTATAAAGATCTTCTAAAGCATCATAGATAGTTTGACCTTTTGATTCATAATAAGCTGCTGCTTCAGCCAACAAGAGAGTTGATTGCATAGCATCTTTATCACGAACAAATGGTTTAACTAAATAACCATAGCTCTCTTCAAATCCAAAGAGAAATTCATTGCTGCCAGTTTCTTCAAAATGTTCAATCTTTTCGGCAATGTACTTGAAACCAGTTAAAACATCAAACATTTTAACATTATACTTCTTTGCAATAGCTGTTGCTAACTCCGAAGAAACAATCGACTTCACAACAGCACCATTAGTTGGCAACTCATCTAAACCTTTTTTAGCTTGTAGCAAATAATTCAATAGAACTGAGGCAATTTGATTACCTGTCATTAGCTTGTAAGAACCATCCGGCTGTCTGACAGCAGCTCCCAAACGGTCGGCATCGGGATCAGTTGCAATCAAAATATTAGCACCAATCTTTTTACCCCGTTCAATAGCTAAATCGAATGTTTGTGCAAATTCAGGATTAGGGAATGGCGTTGTAGCAAATTCAGGATCAAGAATTGCCTGTTCTGTCACCATATTAAAGTTCTTAAATCCTAATTCTTGGAAAATTCTAGGAGCAATCATCTTACCAGTTCCGTGAAGCGGCGAATAAACAAACTTCATCTTATCGCCGATATCTTGAATCAATTTAGGATCAACAATTACTGTTTTAAGATTCTTCATATATTCTAAATCGACATCTTCACCAATCAAAGTCAATAGTTTTTCTGCACGTAATTGCATTACAGATTTAACTTTAATAGCGAAGAGATCACTAGCTTTACGAGCAAAACTAGTAATGTTATCAGATTCCTTAGGTGGCATTTGCCCACCATCAGGTCCATAAATTTTGAAACCATTATATTGTTTAGGATTATGGCTAGCTGTAATCATAATTCCTGCATATGTATGCAGACTTCTTACAGCAAAGGATAATTCGGGAGTTGGTCGTAAACTGTCAAAAACATAACTGTGAATACCGTGGACTCCAAGAACTTTAGCAGATTCATAAGCAAAATCTTGAGAATAATAACGTGAATCATAACTGATTGCAACGCCTTGTGCTTTTACTTTATCGTCTAAAGTATCCATAAATGAGGCTAAGCCCTCAGTTGCTTGACGAACGGTATAAATATTCATTCTATTAATACCAGGTCCGATCAAGCCACGCATACCAGCAGTACCAAACTCCATAGGTTCATAGAAAGCTTCTTCAGCTACCTTAGAATCATCTTTCATTGCGTTTAGTTGCTCTTTCATATCTGGATCTAAATCTTTATAATCGAGCCATTGTTGCATATTATCTTGCCAAGACATTAAATTTGTCCTCCTAATTTGTAAGTACTTACAATCATTATAGCAATCATAGAGTACTATTAAAATTTGATTTACATAACTTTAACAATAAATATTTAAAATATCCTTAAAACTATGTCATCAAATCAGCAAATTAGTTTTCTGAACTACTAATGATCCTATTGATATCCGTATCATAGTATTTTGCCAAAGAGATAAGCGTATCAATATCTGGCATTCTTATCCCAGTTTCATAATGGGATAAAGTCGTAACATCAATATTTAGATGTTGGGCGACTTCTTTTTGAGTTACATTTTTCTCTCGTCTTAAAATTTTTAAGTTTTTCGAGATATTAAAGCCTGATTCGTGCATCAATTGGTCTAAATTTTTGTCTACTATTTCACGCATAAGAATCACTTCCTGACTTTTCTTTTATTATATGTTTAAACATGTACACTATGGAATCATTTTTGGAAAAGTTGCTTTTCGATATTTAAACATATACTGCAAACTCAAGAAATAAAAAAAGAGGAATATGCAAACTCAATCGTTTGCACATCCCTCAATTATTTACTTTTTAATTAGTGTTCTGAAACTTTGTCATCAGACAATTCTTGAATATAATTAAAAGCTTGTTGTCCGGCAATTCCACCTTCACCAACAGCTGTAGCGATTTGACGCAAGTCTTTCTTTCTTACATCTCCAACTGCAAAAACACCGGGAACCTTAGTTGCCATATGTTCATCAGTTTTAATCCAGCCATCTTCATCAAGCACTCCAAGACCTTTAAATGGCGTTGTCATTGGCTTAATACCAACATAGATAAAAGCACCTTTGGCAGGAACAACGTGTTCTTCCCCAGTTTTTTTATCGACATACTTTACACCAGATACTTTTTCGTCTTCACTTGTGATTTCTTTGACATCAGCATTCCAAACGAACTTAATCTTATCATTCTTAAATGCACGGTCTTGTAAAATCTTTTGAGCACGAAGTTGATCACGACGGTGAATAATTGTTACAGACTTAGCTAATTGTGTTAAATAAATACCCTCTTCAACAGCGGAATCTCCGCCACCAACAACAGCGACATCTTGTCCCTTGAAGAATGCACCATCACAAACTGCACAATATGAAACGCCCCGGCCTGATAATTCTTCCTCACCAGGAACACCAATCTTTTTATATTGTGATCCAGTTGCAATAATTAACACTTTTGTTTCATAATCCCCATCATCAGTATGGATAACTTTTACATCACCCTTATCTTCAACTGATTCAACGGCTCCATAACCAAAATCAGCCCCAAATTGAGTAGAAGATTTATACATCTTTTCACTCAAATCTGGTCCTAAGATTGAATCAAAACCGGGATAGTTTTCAATCGCAGCGGTGTTATTCATTTGCCCACCGTAGATACCGCGATCAAGAATCATTACTGATAAGTTAGCACGTGAAGCATACAAAGCGGCTGTTAAACCACCAGGACCTGCTCCAATAACTACTACATCATATGTTTTCATCGTCGATTACCTCCCATTACTCAACAAATCTTACCATTTATTTTCAACTTAGCAATTAAATTGCTCACAACTCATTATACCAAGGTTCATTCTTTTTCTTACGACGATAAATGAACAGAATAACAGCTACCACAAAAAGTACTAACGACAACATTTGTGAAACCCGTACTCCTGGTAAAATATAAAGACTGTCGGTTCTCATTCCCTCAACAAAGAATCTAACTGTTGGATACCAAATTAAATATGCTAAAAAGATTTCCCCACGCTTAAACAAATGTTTCTTATTTCTCAAAGTCAAAATAAGAATTAATCCAATCAAATTACCAATTGATTCATACAAAAAAGTTGGTTGACGATAGGCCCCATTGATATACATCTGCTCAATAATAAAATGTGGCAAATGCAACGACTGCAGAAAACTCAAACTAGTTTTAGCACCAAAAGCCTCTTGATTCATAAAATTACCCCAACGACCAACAATCTGACCTAACAAAACTGATGGTGCAGCAATATCTAACATTAACCAAGGTGAAATATTTCTTTTTTTACAGAGAACTAATAAAACAATAAAGGCTGCAATCAATCCACCATAAATTGCAATTCCGCCATGCCATATTTTTATAATTTCACTAGGATTAGCCATGTAGAATGGCAATTCAAAAATCACATAATACAAACGAGCTCCGACCAAAGCAATAGGCACTCCATACAACACTAGATCTAAAATATTATCTGGATCTAAATGTCTTCTCTTAGCCTCTCGAATTGCCATAATAACACCAACTAGAGCACCTAAAGCAATAATGATTCCATACCAATGAATTTCCAAGCCGCCCAAGTTCAGGGCAATCGGATTTAACGCTAACAAGTCAAGATTCATTACTTACCTTCCTCATCGTTCTTAGCTTTATTTTCATTCTCTTTGATCAAAAGACCAAGGTTATCTTCAAATTTCTTCGTAGCATCGTAACCCATCTTTTTGGCTCGATAATTCATTGCTGCAACTTCAATGATAATAGAAATATTACGACCTACCTTAACAGGAACAGTAATCTGAGGAACATTTACATCAAAGAAAGTTCTTTTATCTTCCAAAGTTCCAATGCGATCATAATTCTTATCAGCTGACCAATTTTCCAAATTGATAATCAACTGAATTTCACTTTGTGAACGAACAGCTCCAGCACCAAAAAGATTCATAACGTCAATAATCCCAATTCCACGAATCTCTAATAAATGATTTAAAATCTTTGGAGCTTCACCCACAATTGTTTTTTCATCACGTTGATAAACGTCTACTCGATCGTCAGCAATCAAACGATGACCACGTTTAACTAATTCTAGAGCCGTTTCACTTTTTCCAATTCCAGAGTGCCCAGTCAAAAGAATCCCAATACCATAGACATCCACTAAAACACCGTGAATTGACTCTCTAGGAGCTAACTTCTCGTCCAAGTATTCTGTAATCATACTTGAAAGTCTAGTAGTAGGCAGTTCAGATCCAATTACAGGAACGTTATTTTCACTAGCAGCTTTAAGGATTTCTTTACTAGGTTGAATATTTCTAGAGATAAGCAAAGCTGGGGTATCTTCACGACATAATTCAAGCATAACTTTATAACGATTATTAGTTGTCATTGAGCGTGAATATGCTGATTCTGTCTGTCCAAACAATTGAATTCGTTCGCTAGGATAATAGTCAAAATAACCTGTTAACTCAATTCCTGGGCGTGAGATATCACTCGTCGTTATTTTCTTTTCCGGCATTAAAGCCTCACCATTGTAAACTTTTAAGCCATTATCTTTTACCATTTCAGATACAGTAACAAAATTTGTCATAGCCAACCCTCACTAATTCTATATTTATAATTAGTTTATCATTCTTAGAACAAAAAAAACGCGTTCTTAGACGCGTCCATGAAAATTATTTGCACTATAACTGTTAATAATCGAATTACAAATAGCTAAAATAACAGCCACAATCAGTGCAGAACCAAAACCATTAAAATGAAAGCTTGCCGATCCTACTAACGTAGAAGTTAATTCCAAAGTAATCGCATTTATCACGAAAGAGAATAATCCAAAGGTAATAAACGTAATTGGTAAAGAAACGATATGCAATAATGGTTTAATTGTCCAGTTTAAAATGGATAGAACGAAACTAGCGATTATCGCTGTACCCAAACTGTCAATTTGAAACATACTTGGCAATACTCGTGCTATTGCTAAAAACAACAACGTTTGTATAACCAATCTAATTAATAACTTCATTTCATACCTCATCTAACTCTTTTTTGAATCAGTAATATTTCTTTGTTTTATCGTTTCGACGATGCTTTCTTCTAAAAACAGTTTCTTGAATATTGCGTTTTTCTGGAAAAGAAAAGACACAAATTATATAAACTAAAACTGTAAGAAAATAAGTGAATGGTGTCAAAAAGATAAATCCTAGGCGAATCCAAGTTGAATCAATTCCAAAGTACTCACCTAAGCCACCACATACTCCCGCAAGCATTCGATCAGTACTTGATCTTGTGATTCTACTTTTCATAAACTTTCACCTCATCTTGTCCAGAAAATATACTACATATCAACAGAAATAGCAATTTAACTTAATCTTCTGTTTCTGAAATATGCTTCCGATTCAGTTCTACCACATGTCCCGTATTCAAGTAAACAACCCATTCGCAAATATTGGTTGCATAGTCGCCAACTCGTTCCAAATAACTAGCCACTAACATGTATGAAGATCCACTTAAAACATTCTCCACTGTCTTTTGCATATCTTTGATACACATTTCATTGATCAATGCACTCTTAGCATCAATTTCAATATCACGGTGAGCTACTTCTTCAGCCATCTTACTATCTTTCTTCAGATAAGCCTCTAGAGAATCTTCTACGATACTTGTAGCCATATCGCCCATTTCAGCAATTAATTTTTCAATTTCAGGGATTCTAACTTCACCCTTAACTCTAATTGTCTCTTGAGCAATACTTACTGCATGATCCCCCATTCGTTCTAAATCAGAGCTGGCCTTTAAAACTGTAACGATCATTCTTAAATCAGACGTAACTGGTTGTTGCAAAGCAATCATTTCAAACGACTCTTTTTCAAGGTCCATTTCTCGTTTATTAATCACATGATCGTTTTTAATTACTTCTTTGGCTAAAGACTTATCGTGATCGATATAGGCCTTAACTGATTTCATGATAGCTTCACTGGCCATCATGCCCATTTCTGAGAACCGTAGATGTAAATTATTTAATTGTTCTTCAAAAGTAGTACGCATCTTTCTTTTCTCCTAACCGAATTTTCCAGAAATATAGTCTTCCGTTTGTTTTTCTTTTGGATTTAAGAAAATATTTTTTGTTTTATCCGCCTCAATAAGTTCTCCGTTTAAAAAGAAAGCTGTTTGATCAGATATTCTGGATGCCTGCTGCATATTATGAGTAACCGTAATAATCGTATAATCCTCACGCAATGCTAACATTGTATCTTCAACCTTAGAAGAAGAAATTGGATCTAGGGCTGAAGTTGGTTCGTCTAATAAAATAATATCAGGTTTCACTGCTAAAACTCTAGCAATACATACTCTTTGCTGTTGTCCACCAGACAATGACAGAGCACTTTGATGTAGCTTATCTTTCACATCATCCCAAACTGCAGCGTTTTGAAGACTTGTTTCCACTGCCTCATCAAGCACTGCCTTATCTTTAACACCAGCTAATCTTAATCCATATACTACATTATCATAAATTGAAAATGGGAATGGGTTGGGCTGTTGAAAAACCATACCAACTTGTTTTCTTAATTCAACCGTATCAATATTAGGCGCATAGATGTTTTTGCCATCCAATGAAATTGTTCCAGTTATCGTTACATCTGGAATCAAATCGTTCATCCGATTTAAACATCTCAGATAAGTTGACTTACCACATCCAGAAGGACCGATCAAAGCGGTAATTTCATTCTTATTAAAATCTAGGTTAATACCCTTCAGAGCTTCTTTTTTACCATAAAACAAATGTACATCAGAAGATGTTAAAATTTTTTCTGCCAAGATTTAGCACTCCTATCCAAAGTGTCCAGAAACATAATCTTCCGTCGTCTTAATCTTAGGACGCGTAAAGATTTTTCTAGTTTCATTAAATTCAACTGCATGTCCCATGTGGAAAAACGCTGTATAATCACTAATTCTAGCTGCTTGTTGCATATTATGCGTAACAATAATAATTGTAAACTTATCTTTCAAACTTAGCATCGTTTCTTCAACGTTTGATGTTGAAATTGGATCCAACGCACTAGCTGGCTCATCCATTAATAAAATATCTGGCTTCATAGCAATTGCTCTGGCAATACATAACCGCTGTTGTTGTCCACCAGAAAGAGCCAGGGCACTTTTGTCTAAGTCATCTTTTACTTGATCCCAGAGTGAAGCTTGTTTTAAAGTTGTTTCAACGATTTCATCTAATTTTTTCCTATCGTGCAGACCATGCCGCTTTAATGCAAAAGTAATATTGTCATAAATTGATTTAGAAAAAGGATTGGGTCTCTGGAATACCATTCCAATATGTTTTCTAACCTCATAAATATCAACATTATTCTTATTAATGTCCAAACCTCGATACATGATCTGCCCCTTAACAGAAGCTCCAAGGATATTATCGTTCATTCGATTGAGCGATCTCAAATATGTTGATTTACCCGAACCTGAGGCTCCAATAAGTGATGTGATCTTATAACGTTCAAATTGAAGCGAAGCCTTGTGCATAGCCTCTTTCTCACCATAAAAGACTTGTAGATCATTTGTCTTCATGGCAATTTCATGTTGATCCTCATCTAAATGAAGGATGTATTGTTCATTATTTTGTTCTTCCATAACTTATTCACCCGTCATCTTTTTATAAACTAAATTACCAATATATCTCGAAAGCAAATTAAAGAGTAACACAGCAATAATCAAAACTGCCGAAGCTCCGGCAGAAACTTGTACGGCATCTGGGATCAAACCTTCGGAGTTTACCCTCCAAATATGTACTGCTAAAGTTTCAGCCGGTCTCATTAGATTTAACGGACTTGTAATACTAAAGATATTTAAGTTGGTAAAATCAAGTGGCGGTGCACTTTGACCAGCTGTATAAATTAAGGCAGCTGCTTCACCGAAAACTCTCCCAGCACCAATAATCATCCCAGTGATAATACCTGGCAAACCGTCGGGAATAATAACATGAATTACAGTCTCCCATTTAGATAGTCCTAAAGCTAATCCAGCCTCACGCTGCGACTGTGGAACTGATCTTAAAGAATCCTCGACGTTTCTAGTTAAAATTGGCAAATTAAAAACTGTTAAAGTTAAAGCACCAGAAAGAATAGAAAAGCCAAATTTAAAACTAATTACGAAAATTAAAAAACCAAATAGTCCTACTACGATTGATGGCAATGAACTTAAAACTTCAATAGAAACTCGAATCAATTCGACCAATTTATTCTTACCAGCATATTCTGAAAGATAAATTCCGGCACAAATTGAAATCGGAATAGAAATAATCATTGAAAGTATCAAAAGGAAAAATGAATTAAACAATTGAATTCCCACGCCACTACCAGCTTGAAAGGCTTTTGAACCTGATGTTAAAAAGTGCCAATTAACATAACGCAAACCACTGCCGAGGATATAGACCAATAATCCTGCCAATATCAGCACGATAATGCCAGACATTATATAAATAATAGCCGTAGCAATTTTATCCTTAGTCTTTGCATTAAACATTAGAATTCACCTCGCTTGGCTATCGATCTAATTACAAAGTTGAATAAGAGAGACATTAATAACAATAGTAAAGCTAAAGACCAGAGAGCATTATTTGCTGTTGATCCCATGATTGTATTTCCCATATTCATAGTTAAAACACTTGTTAAAGTTGATGATGGCGAAACTAAGTTCTGTGGCAACAACATGGCATTACCAATAACCATTTGAACTGCCAAAGCTTCACCGAAAGCCCTTGCCATTCCAAAAACAACTGCTGTTAAGATTCCCGGCGTTGCTGCTCTCAAAATAACCTTAGAGATTGTCTGCCACCTAGTAGCGCCTAAAGCTAATGAAGCTTCTCGATAATATCTCGGCACAGCTCTTAGAGCATCAACTGACATCGATGTAATAGTTGGTAGAATCATAACGAAAAGTACAAATGACCCCGCTAAAATACCGAAACCACTGCCACCGGCGATTTTTCTAACAAAAGGAACTACGATCGTTAAACCAATAAAACCATAAACAACTGAAGGGATACCAACCAATAGTTCAATAACTGGCTGTAAAACCTTCCGTCCCCATTTAGGAGATATTTCTGTCATAAAAATAGCTGCAGCTATCGCAAAGGGAGTTCCAATTAAAGCCGCAATCAACGTAACCGCAAAGGAACCAATAATCATTGGCGCTGCTCCAACAATTGGATGACCAGCACTATCCAATTTATTAGGCGACCATACTGAATGCGTCAAAAAATCAATTGGATTAACGCCATCTTTTACAAAGATAATCAACCCACGTGATGCGATAAAACCAATAATAGTAATAACTAATAAAACAATAATGGCAGTAAAACTTAAAGATATAATTTTACCACGGGTTTCACGCTTGGCGGAAACAGACTTCTTCGTTAAACTCTCTCTAATTGGATCTTTCAAATTACTTTACCCCCTTTGAAACGGGCGTAATATTGCCCTTATAATCTTTTTGATACTTCATGTCTTTAATAGGAACATAATTCATCTTTTGAACAACATTCGTTTGAACGTGATCAGTCATAATGAAATCAAGGAACTTCTTAGTCATCCCTGTTGGTTGCCCATTGGTATACAAATGTTCATATGACCAAATTTTCCAATTATTATCTTCAATATTTTTGATAGTTGGTTTCACACCATTAACATTGACCGTTTTGACTGTATCGTTCAAATACGGCATAGCCAAATAACTGATAGCCCCAGCGGTATTGTAGACAATTTGTCGTACCATACCACTTGAATCCTGCTCTTGGGAGCGCACAAAAGGAGTCCCGTTCATAACATCGCTTTCAAATGATGCCCTGGTTCCACTACCATCAGCGCGATTAATAATCGTTATTTTTAAATTCTGTCCACCAACTTGATTCCAGTTAGTAACCTGACCTGAAAATATTTGTCTTAATTGCTTAATAGTCAAAGATTTGACGTTAACATCTTTATTTACAACGGGCACCATACCGACAGCTGCAATACGATGATCAACTAATTTACTAGCATCGATATCTTTTTTTTGCTCAGCATAAAGATCGGAATTACCGATATTAACTGCGCCCTGTTGAATCTGACTCAGTCCAGTACCAGTTCCGCCTCCCTGAACATTAACATATTGATTGGGATTGTTTTTAGTAAACTCTTCCCCAGCGAGCTCTACTAATGGTTGAGCAGCTGAAGATCCAACTGCTGTAATAGTCTCTTGGCTTCCGCTGCCTTTGCAACCACTTAAAATAAAAATCGTTGGTAAAATAATTGCAAATAATGCGACAAGTCTTTTTTTCAATGTTCTCACCTCTATCCAATTAGGATAGTACAACAATGTATATTTTTTGTATAAAAAAAAGCTGTAACAAAATAAAATATTTTGTTGCAGCAATTTTTTTAAAGTGGTATATCAACCGTAAATTTTGTACCTAAACCTTTATGCGACTCAATTCTGATATCACCATCAAGTGTATCCAAAGTTTCCTTAACGATAGCCAATCCTAAACCAGTTCCACCGGTTTCCAAACTTCTCGAACGATCAACTCGATAGAATCTTTCAAAAATACGTCCTTGATCTTCTTCAGAAATTCCAATTCCACTATCTTGAACCACAAACTTAATTCGATTTTCAATTTCATCGTGACTAACATCTATATCGATCTTGCCATTCTCTTTATTATAAGAAATAGCATTTTTTATTAGATTACTAAAAATTAAATTAAGCTTTTCTTTATTAACTGTTACTTCTGGATTACCGGAAAACTTCTGGTTAACTGTCAAATTATGTTTCTTAATAATAATTGCTTGATGATCTAAAATGCGATTAACATCATCGTGTAAATTAATCATATCAGTCTTTTCAGTATCTCGTTTAACTTTAGATAACGATAGGATATCTTGAATTAACTCAGTTAGACGAACACTTTCACTGTGAATAATTTCCAAAAAGTGATCCAATTTTTTAGGATCATCTTTGGCACCATTCAAAAGTGTCTCTGAAAATCCTTCAATTGATGTCACTGGAGTCTTCAATTCATGACTGACATTATTGACAAAATCAACTTGCATTCGTTCAATTTGACGACTTTCACTCAAATCATACAAGATGACCAATACTTGTTGATCAAAATCTTCACGTGAATGAATCAAACGAATTACGTTAGCATCAACAAATTTTTGGGAATTACCAACCAACTGAATCTCGCGATGGTGGTTTTTATTTTTGCGTAAAGTATGCTCGATCATACGACTTAAGCTATACGTCTTAACGTCTTCAATGAAAGGATGAATATCATTCGAAATATTAACATCCAAAAGATTAGACATCGCTTGATTATGTAGCAAAACATCCCCCTGAGAATTCAAGAGCATTACCCCAATAGGCAAATGTCCTACTAATCCTCTAAAACGACGTTCACGCAAACGGACATCATCCCGAAGATCATTGATATCCATACTGATCTTATTTGTTTGTTCAACTAAACCATATAATTCATCATCTGGAGAAAGGATTAATGAAGCCATCTCTTTATTTTTACGAACCCGTCGAAGGTTTTCTGTAACACTCTTGATATCATTGCTTAACTGCTGACGTTTACGATAATAGAACAGAATAACTGAATCAGTAATCAAAAAATACATCAACATAACAATCACAAATGTCATCGGACTTTGACTCCATAAGCGATTATATTTTTTGGCAACAATATGTCGGTTAGATCCAGACATGAAGTACATAATTCTAGTATTAAAAGTTGTATCCGTTACATAATTTTTACCTGGCGCTATGCGACCATTATGATACATATCATAAGCTCGTTTTTGGATTGCAGTATTTTCCTTAGTGCTATCAACATAGTCCAATCCTGCTATTTTAGCAGCATCGGCTGGATCATGGTTTTTCTTCAGTTCTTGATAAGAAACTGTTTCTTCGGTAAACATATCATTTTGGGAATTTCCTAAAATACTATCGGAAAAGGTTACCAAGATGATAAAGACAGCTATAGAAATCAAAATCGAAACTACTGGCCCTATTCTTCTTTTCATCGTTATACCTCTAAAATATAACCGAATCCATGTACGGTTTTTATTATTTGCGGATCTTTTGTATCCTGTTCAATTTTATCACGGAGGTGACTTATTTGGATATCAACCATCCGCATTTGTGAATTTGAATTTATTCCCCAAACATTATCAAAAATTTGTTCTCTGGAAACTACAATCCCTTTATTTCTAATTAAAAACGACAATAATTCATATTCTTTTTTTGTTAAAGGAATTTCATTTCCATCAATCATTAAACCCTTAACATCGGTATTGAGCTGAAAGCTCTTTTCCTTTTCTTGATGTGCTGTCCTTCTAAGGACCACTTCTATTCGCGCTAACAATTCTTTAATACTGAATGGCTTGGTTACATAATCATCTGCACCACTGATCAAGCCTTCAATCTTGTTATCTTCAGAATCCACAGCCGTCAAAAATATAACTGGAGTCAGATTACCAGTTTGACGCATTTTTTTCAAAACATCAATTCCACTTAACTTAGGCAACATTTGATCTAATAGCATTAAATCAAAATCACTGGCATTAACTTTATCAAGTGCCATTTGCCCATCAGTTGCAGTAGATACTTGGTAATCGTTACTTTCCAAATTGTATTCAATAAGCTCCAAAATCGAAGGTTCATCATCGACAACTAAGATTTTCTTTTTCATTGTTTGGCTCCTTGTAATTTCCATTGGAGGTAAGCATAGATAAATGGATCTAAATCACCATCCATTACGGCTTGACCATTACTTGTTGAATAGTTTGAGCGATGATCCTTGACCATTGTATATGGATGGAATACGTAAGAACGGATTTGTGAGCCCCAACCGATATCCAGTTGCTCACCTTGAATTTCAGCATGTTTCTTAGCCTGTTCTTCTTGTTCACGTTGGAACAATTTGGCTTTCAACATATTCATAGCTGTTTCTCTATTTTGCAATTGTGAACGTTGTGCTTGAGAACTAACGACGATTCCAGTTGGCAAATGGGTAATTCTAACAGCTGAGGAAGTCTTATTGATATGTTGACCACCAGCACCTGAAGAACGGAAAACATCAACACGTAAATCGTCATCATTAATCTCAACATGAATACTGTCATCTAATTCAGGCATAACATCTATTGAGGCAAACGAGGTGTGACGACGTCCAGCCGAATCAAACGGCGATATTCTTACCAACCGATGAACGCCTCTTTCTGACCGCAACAAACCATATGCATTTTTACCACGAATCATAATTGAAACACTCTTAATACCAGCCTCATCACCTGGTTGATAGTCTTCAACTTCAACTGAGAATCCATGTTGATCAGCCCAACGTTGATACATTCTCAATAACATTGATCCCCAATCTTGCGACTCAGTTCCACCTGCTCCGGGATGAATTTCTAAAATAGCATTATGAGAGTCATATGGCTCGGACAGCAGCATCATTAACTCATAAGATCTCAATTTATCAGCTAATTTTGAGGAATCATCTTCCAATTGTTGCATTAAATCTTCTTCAGGATCATCTTGATATAATTCAGCCAAAACTTGTAAATTTTCTAAACCTTCGCTCAATGCTTTAAAATTATCGAACTTATCTTTCAAAGCATTATTCTCATCGATTAATTTTTGAGCTTTCTCATGATCATCCCAAAAACCATTTTGAGTCATTCTGGCTTCATTTTCGGCGATACTCTCTTCAAGATTTTCTAAGTCAAAGAGACCCCCTAAATTGAGTTATTTTATTCTCCATATCAGAGATTCTATTTTTAATTTCTCCGAATTCCATTAAATCACCCTTATAAAAAAAAGCAGGCCGTTGGCCCGCTTTTATCTTTCCATATTTTGTCTAATTTCGGCCTTCATGAATAATCTTGTAACATCATATTCAAT
This sequence comes from Companilactobacillus crustorum JCM 15951, assembly GCF_001434585.1. Classification (GTDB taxonomy): domain Bacteria; phylum Bacillota; class Bacilli; order Lactobacillales; family Lactobacillaceae; genus Companilactobacillus; species Companilactobacillus crustorum. Next base: position 24,508 of record NZ_AZDB01000006.1, on the reverse strand, counting down.
ATCAGAAACCATTTCTTCAAACATACGATATCCTTCTTCTTGGTACTCAACTAAAGGATTCAATTGTCCATAACCACGGAGACCAATTGATTGACGTAGTTGATCCATAGCATCGATATGATCTGTCCAATGTTCATCAACAACTCTAAGGATAACAACCTTTTCAAATTCTAGCATTTGAGCAGGATCGCCAAGTTGTTCTTTCTTTTGTTCATAATTCTTATGAACGAAGTCCATCAAGTATTTTACAATTTCATCTGGTGTCTTAAGTTGAAGATCAACGACACTGATTTCATTTTCGTTTACCAAAGCAGATTTAGCAAAGTCAGCAATAGCTTCCAATTCCCAATCTTCTTCTTTTCCTTGAGTATGAACATCGACTTGAGCTTTAATTGTACGTTCAAGCATTGGAAGCAAGACACGATCAAGATCTTTGTCTTCGTTAATAACTTCCATTCTTTCTTTATAGATAACTTCACGTTGCTCACGCATAACATCATCATATTGAAGAGTATTTTTACGTGTATCGTAGTTATTACCTTCAACACGTTTTTGAGCTGACTCAACTTGACGAGTCATCATTCGACTTTGAATAACCGCATCATCGTCTTCAATCTTCAAAGATTTAAGCACATGCTTGATACGTTCAGAACCGAAACGTTTCATTAAGTCATCTTCAAGTGACATGTAAAATTGTGTTACACCAGGATCACCTTGACGACCAGAACGTCCACGAAGCTGATTATCAATACGACGTGATTCGTGACGTTCAGTACCGATAACGGCTAAACCACCAAGTTCAACTACACCAGGTCCAAGCTTGATATCAGTACCACGACCAGCCATATTAGTAGCGATCGTAACAGCACCACGTTGACCAGCATTCATGATGATTTCAGCTTCCTTAGCATGGTTCTTAGCATTCAAGACAGCATGAGGAATACCTTCTTTATCAAGAAGTTTTGATAAGTACTCAGAAGATTCAACCGCAACAGTACCAACTAGAATTGGTTGACCCTTAGCATGACGAGCTTTGATATCTTTTACAACAGCTGCAAACTTGCTCTTCAAAGTTGGATACAAAACATCATCCTTATCGTCACGGATAACAGGCTTATTGGTTGGAATTGAAATAACTTCCATGTTATAAATTTCTCTAAACTCTTCTGCTTCAGTCTTAGCTGTACCAGTCATACCAGACAACTTATCATACATACGGAAGAAGTTTTGATAAGTGATATTAGCCATGGTCTTAGTTTCATCTTGGATTTCTACGCCTTCTTTAGCTTCAATAGCTTGGTGTAGTCCATCTGAATAACGACGACCATCCATAACACGACCAGTAAATTGATCAACAATCTTAACTTCGCCTTCTTGCACCACATAATCAATATCTAAACTCATGATATAGTTAGCACGTAAAGCTTGATCCATATGATGATTCAAAACAGTATTATCAATATCATAAAGGTTATCAAGACCAAAGTAATCTTCAGCCTTTCTAATACCTGTTTCAGTTAAACTAATTGATTTTGTAGGCCAGTCAATCTTGTAATCATCTTTTTCAAGAGTCTTAGCAAAACGATCAGCACGTACATACATTGCAGTTGATTTTTCAGCAGCTCCAGAAATGATCAAGGGAGTTCTAGCCTCATCAATCAAAATGGAGTCAACTTCATCGACAATTGCATAATGAAGTGGACGTTGTACCATTTGTTCCTTGTAAACAACCATGTTATCACGCAAATAATCAAAACCTAATTCACTATTAGTTGAATAAGTAATGTCACAATTATAGGCTGCACGTTTCTCTTCAGAATCCATGCTATTAATGTTCAAGCCAACCGTTAAGCCTAACCAGTTGTAAAGTTCACCCATTTGCTTAGCATCACGACCAGATAAGTATTCGTTAACTGTAACAACATGAACACCCTTGCCTGCCAAAGCATTTAAATAAACTGGCAATGTAGCTGTCAAAGTTTTACCTTCACCAGTTTTCATTTCAGCAATATTACCTTCATGTAAAGTAATACCACCAATCAATTGCACTCTAAATGGATATAGTCCAAGAACTCTTTTAGCACCTTCACGGGCTGTAGCAAATGCTTCAGGTAAAATATCATCTAATGTTTCACCCTTTGCTAGTCTTTCTTTAAATTCGGGAGTCTTAGCTTGAAGTTCTTCATCAGAGAGCTTGCTGTAAGCATCAGCATAGCTTTCAACCTTATCGGCAATCTTGCCCATACGTTTAACTTCTCTTTTATCGCTTTCGACCCATCTTCTTAGTGGATTTGCCATATTAATATATCTCTCCTAAGTGTTATAAACATACTCTTAATAGTAGCATTTTTTTTTATAATTTTAAACTCAATATAATTTAAACAGACTTTCAGAGTTACAATGATACACCATTTTCTAATTCTTTGTGTTAAGAATAGTTTACAAAACCTTTCTGGAAATACAAAAAAGCCGTGGCACTAAGTTTGCCTCGGCTTAAAGTAATATTTTATTCATTTGTTTCAATCAAACCATATCTACCATCATTACGTTTGTAAACAATACTTGCACCATTTGTTTCTGAATCTTCAAAGATAAAGAACTCATGTCCAAGCATTTCCATTTGTAGAACAGCTTCTTCAGAATCCATTGGTTTCAATGATAGACGCTTTGTTCTGACAATATTTGTCTTATCCTCATCCGTATCCTCAGGAGTAATATCATCCAAAGGAATATCCTTTAGACTACCCTTTTCACGGCTCTTACGATTTACACGTGTCTTAAATTTCTTGATTTGTCTTTCAAGTTTATCGACTACAAGATCAATTCCGGCATATAGATCATCATTGACCTCTTCAGCTCTGAGTGTGATATATGGCAATGGAATTGTTACTTCAACCTTTGTACCTTTTGAAGGGTATGTTTTTAAGTTTACATGAGCAATTGGATTGCTTTCATCACTGAAATACTTTTCCATCTTGGAAATTCTCTTCTCGACATATTCGCGAATTGATGAAGTTACTTCAATATTTTCACCACGTACATTAATAGTTAACATAATAATCTCTCCTTCCGACGATAGGAAATTAAAGAGTGTTCTTACATCTCTTTAATGCAATTATAATATTCTTAAGCCCACATGACAACGTTTTCACTATCTTGAGAGTGAAAATGTACAAATATTTTTAAATCCAGCTCTCAAAAATATATCATAAGCATGCATCAAAGTTCGACCAGTTGTATAAATGTCATCCAAGATTAAAATTCTTTGATTTTTTTGAATCTTCATCAATTCTGGCAATGGCAAAAAAGTCTGTGGCGTCTTCAAACGCTCGCTTCGATTCTTCTGTGCTTGTGGCTTATCAGCATCATTTTTCTTTAAAAGTAATTTTAAATCAAAGATATCAGCATAAAGTTCATACACAGGATCGAAGCCTCGTATTTGAAAATGACTTTGACTGGCAGGAATATAAGTAACTACATCAAAGTGATTTTTCTGAGACCAACTCTTTATATCTTGATAAAACAATCGAGCTAACAAGACATCTCCATATCTTTTATACAGCTTGAAGTAGCTGTGTATGAACTGATTATACTCAAACAATGCTTGATGGCAATTAATAATGTGATATTTTTGTTCCCAAAAACGGCAGTCTAAACAGATTTGAGGACTATTGGGCTTCATACACCGAGGACAATTATCACGTCCTATTAAGGGAGCTAACTGGTTTCGACAAAAATCACAAATATAATTTTTGTTTATCTCTTTATACAAAAATATTTCTTTTAAATTTAAATGATTCAAAATTATATTTCCACAGTAAAGGCATTTCATTTTTTTGCCTGCCTATTCAAATATTTGATTTCCTCACATGCCAAACGTATCTGTTGATTGTAGTAACGGTAATAAAAATGAACTGGATCATCAAAAGAATCCTTGCCACGACCAGCGCGACCTGCAATTTGTATCAGTGAAGTTTTTGAAAATTCTCTTGCCTGCGCCTCTAAAACAATTACTGAAACCTTTTTGAAAGTTACTCCACGTTCTAAAATAGTTGTCGTTAAAATAGCTTGAGCTTTATGATCTCGAAATTGTTGAACCTTTTCCAAACGATATTTGTCTCTAGAACTGACATCAACAAACTTTAATGATGGATATAATTTCTTTAATTGTTTAGCAAATAATTTCATAATAGGAATTTGCGGAAAGAAAATCATAAAACGGGCGTTCTTTCGAATAAGCCTTTTTAGATGTCGCCTTAAGCGGGGATTTATTTGCCAAAAATCAATACTTTTAAAGAGTAAATGGCAATGAGGCTGCGGCAATGGATGTCCATGGATCTTTGATACAATTTAGTTAAGGATATTTCCCCCTGATTCACTTTTACTAATAATTCTTTAGGTGGCGTCGCTGACAAATAAACAATTATTCCTGACTTTTTCCATGAAATAATCCGATGCTAGTTTGAGGAAAAGCCGTTTTAATTCTAGGATATAATTCAACACAGACATCAACTCGAGGCGAACAAATAGCCACACGCTGATTATTTACTAAAGCTTGTTCAACTAGTGGGAAAATCATTTCAGTCTTACCAGCGCCGGTCACAGCCCAAACCAAATGATCGCTTCTGTTTTCAAAAGCTCTTAGAAGCTCTCTAACGCCTTTTTGTTGATTGACAGTTAATTGCCCACTCCAGCTTAAATATTGCTTCTGCCGTGGAAAATTCACGTCTGTTGAAGTAATTAGCAGTTTATCTGTTGCCTGAATTTTTCCGAGGTTAATGCAGTTACGACAATACTGAAATTTAATCGGCAGTGGCTGAATTTCCATCAGACATCTTCGACAAAAGATTTTATTTTTTTTCTTATAATTAGCAGCTACTAGCCTGCTGCCCTGTTCTAACTCAGCTAACTGAAAAGGAGATATATCAGTTAGCTTTAAAATTCGACCACCTAAATATTCATTTAATTTTTCCATACTAAAAATTACGCAAGGGAGATTATTTTTTGCAAAATTATAAAACAATTGCTCAAACTGGCAGCTATGAAAAAGATATTAAAAAATCTCGTTTCATCGCCCATATAGCTCAAACCTTCTCTGAAGATGAAGCTAAAACCTTTATCCAACAAGTTCGAGACCAAGAATCAGGTGCAACACACAATTGTACGGCTTTTATCGTAATGGATAACGTTTTGATTGAACGAATGTCTGATGATGGTGAACCTAGCGGAACTGCAGGTCCTCCCATTTTAAACGTTCTCCAACAACAGGAATTACAAAACGTAACAGTTGTCGTAACACGTTACTTTGGAGGAATCAAATTAGGTGCAGGTGGCCTAATCAGAGCTTACTCCTCTACCACTGCTGAAGCAGTTAAAGAGATTGGCTTAGTTGAAAATCGTATTCAACAAGGTTTTCAATTAACTATTCCTTATCATCTCTTTGATAAATTTGAAAATTATGCTCGTAATGAAAAAATTAATTTAGAAAACAAGCAATTCACAGCTGATGTTAAATGTGAAATTTATCTAGATTTAAATATTGCCGATAAAGCCGTTCAAACAATCAAAGATCTCTTTCAAAACCAAATTACGTTAAAAGAAACTGACAAAACTTACAAACAAATTCCCCTTGAAGCTAATTAAAAAAATGTAATTCGAAAATTTAGGCTCTTTCTCAAGTTTGGTTATAGCGTGAGAAATACTAACTGATGTGGTTGAAATATGCCATCGTCCGCAAAAAATCTGTGGGCCACTGGAACGTGGTGGACGCGACTTAGAGCTACTAATTCCACACTTCGTGCGTAATCATGGATCTCTAAGCTCGGTCTTGTACTAACCTTGCTACGCAAGCTAAGTACAATATCACCACTGAGGGCTCACAGATTTTTTACTACCGATTAAATTCTTGGTTCTAATTGAATAAAAATTAAATAGTAAATTAAAAAAACGGCCACTGTTAGGTATTCCAGACATATATTTATGCTTGGATCTCTTAACAGTGGCCGTTTTTACCTGCTATTCAAATTTTACAATAATTAATGAATAAAGTAGGATTCAGTCCTCCNAAACGGCCACTGTTAGGTATTCCAGACATATATTTATGCTTGGATCTCTTAACAGTGGCCGTTTTTACCTGCTATTCAAATTTTACAATAATTAATGAATAAAGTAGGATTCAGTCCTCCACAAAAATTGGGAATGCGTTCAGCTATGAGATCATTGTTACCGGCTTTGTCGGTTACAATGAGGCCGAGTTTGGAAATCCATTATTTTTCACGAAGTGTAAAATAATTAGTTTCAAATCGGCCCATAGCGTTCCAACAGCATTCCCAATTTTTGTGGAGGACGGGAATTTAAACGTACTCACGCTATAACCAAGCTTGAGTACGAATCAAATTTATTCGAATTACACTTTTTTTAATAACTTCCAACACGCATCATAAAGGTTTTTTCCTTATTCCTAATTTCCTTAGGAAGTTTCTTTTCTGAATCTTGCCAGTTTTCATACATCCCGCGATATTTAGCATAATCTTTATACATATTATTTCTAATCGCTTTTGGAATTGAATCCCAATCAACAAAATTTATTCTTGAAACGTAGATGCCGCGGTGTTCTACCATCGCAAAGGGTTTATCAATTGGTGGCAATCCCCCTTGAAAGGTTAAAAACTCCGAATTGCCCCAAGCATCATCGGTTACAACCATATGCTTAAATGGCATCCCTAAAGCTTTTTTTCGCTTATTTCCCTCATGTATAACAGCATAATCAGATTCAACTGCTGTTTTTTCGGTTGGAAGTGCCGTATAACCGACTTTTTTCGAAAGAAGCGGATTAAAGCGATCAACCATTTCATTTTCATATTGATAACTGATCAAAAATGCAACGCTACCTCCAATAACAATGAAAATTAAAACTATGCCAATCAACCACCACTTATAAACCTTCTTTAATTTTAAATCCTTATCAATCTTTTCCACCGTATTACTATCTCCTTTTAATAAATCATCCAAGGAGAGATTTAAAATTGAACTAATTTCAATCAATAAAGAAATATCTGGATAAGTTCGTTCTGTTTCCCAGCTAGAAATTGTCTTATCTGAAACATTCAATTTGGTTGCTAACTGTCTTTGCGTCAAACTCTCTCTTTTTCGATAGTTCTTTAATTGTTCACTTAATTCCATTTCAACTTCTCCCATGAGTTTTATTTAAAAGGTCTTGCAATATATATACTACCTACAGCTTCAAGAACTCAATAGAATTAGCATCTATTACTTGTAGAGTTAATTATAGAGACAAAAAAAGCAGGCGCTATAACGGCACTTGCTAATCTTTCTTTTCTAATCGTTTAACGAATCTTTGAATTGCTTTTAACAACGGCTGGCGATTATCTCCTAATAATCCAATTGATTCAATAAATAGCTCCAAACCGATCAAAACACCAATTGTCAACAATACGCTGCCCCACAATGTTGATAATGGGTAAAGCAATGAGATAAAGGCAAACACTAATGACAAACCATAGATAACTAAAACGGTTTGACGATGAGATAATCCTAATTGCATTAGTCTGTGATGCAAATGATGCTTATCTGCTTGCATGATTGGTTTTTTATTTAACAGTCTTCTTAAAATTGCATAGACGGTATCAGTAATTGGCACTCCCATAATAACAACTGGCATCAAAAGCGTAACGAACGTAACATTCTTTAATCCCTTTAATGAAAAGACCGCCATCATAAAGCCAATAAAGAGCGATCCGGTATCGCCAAGGAAAATACTAGCGGGATGAAAATTGTGTGGTAGGAAACCAGTTAACGCTGCTACCATCGCAAAAATCCAAATTGCCACATAGACATTAGTCAAATTCAAGAAGAAGTAAGCCATCACTCCCATAGTGAATAAGGCAATGATAGAGACACCCGTTGCCAGTCCATCTAAACCGTCAATCAAATTAACCGCATTGGTAATTGCAATGATCCAAATGATAGTAATTGGCAAACTCCACCATCCTAACTGGAATGAACCAATAAAAGGCAAAGTAACCTCATTCATCCTGATACCAGCCAAAAAGTAGACTACTAAGGCCGCAGCCAAAATACCAGCTAATTTAGCTTTAGGAGATAATTCCCTAATATCATCAATAATACCCGTTAGAATAATAATACATTCAGCTAAGAAAACACTGAAAAGCTCATGGGTTGGAAATTGCTCCCGCAATAAGACAAACGTTGAAAAATTAAACGCAATAAAAATGGCCAATCCACCCATTGTAGGCATTGGCTTGATATTTACCCGTCGAGCATTTGGTTTATCCACTGCTCCTAAAATATAAGCTAACTTCACAACAAAAGGAGTTATTGCAGCCGATAGAATCATCGTTAAAAATAATTTTACTATTACACTAAACATACCCGACATTTTTAGAAGAACTCACTTTCCATTAATAAGACAATTATACAATACCATGCTCCCATTCCAAAAAGAAATTAAAAAAGAGCATATCAATTATGATATACCCCCCTCAAGAATTATTTTGCTAATTCAACTTTTCTAATTTCACGAACAACCGTAACTTTAATATGTCCAGGATATTCAAGATTATCTTCAATTTCATCTTTCATATCACGGGCCAAAATTGCAGCCTGATCATCGGAAATTTGTTCTGGTTTAACCATAACTCTAATTTCATGACCAGCTTGAATTGCATAACTGTGATCAACACCTTCATGCTTATTGGCAATTGCTTCCAATTTTTCAAGTCGATGAATATAATTTTCCATTGACTCAGATCTTGCTCCAGGACGTGATGCTGAAATAGCATCGGCTGCGGCAACAATCGTTGCAATAAATGATGTTGGTTCAACATCTCCATGATGTGAAGCAATTGTATTAATAACTACTTCTGGTTCTTTATACTTCGTGGCAATATCCACACCTATTTCTACGTGTGAACCATCCACTTCACGATCGATAGATTTACCGATATCGTGTAATAAACCTGCTCGTTTTGCTAACATAACATCTTCACCCATCTCAGCAGCCATCACAGCGGAAATTTTAGCTACTTCAATTGAGTGATTCAAAACATTTTGACCGTAACTCGTACGATACTGCATGCGTCCAATGATCTTAATCAAATCAGGGTTAACTGAGCTGATTCCCAAACTATAAACCGTCTGTTCACCAACTTCACGAATATGATCATCCATTTCTTTTCTAGCTTTATCGACCATTTCCTCGATACGAGCTGGATGAATTCGACCATCTTCTATTAGTTTTTCCAAAGCCATTCGAGCGATTTCTCTTCTAACTGGATCAAAAGCACTCAATGAAACTGCTTCAGGCGTATCATCAATAATTAAATCGACCCCTGTTAAGGACTCGATTGTACGGATATTTCTACCCTCACGACCGATGATTCTTCCCTTCATATCTTCATTAGGTAACGAAACAGTTGTAACGGTTGACTCGGAAACTGTATCAGCCGCACTTCTTTGAATGGCAGCAACAATTAAAGCTTTAGCATCTTTGTCAGCACTCTGCTTAGCTTGCTCGTTGCTTTCATTAATCATTTTGGCACGTTCATGCACTAAATCTTTGCTTAAATTACCAAGGATAATCTTTCTTCCTTGTTCACGAGTTAAATTACTTACTCTTTCCAGCTCCGCTTGCTGTTCATTAAGAGTATTAGTCAATTGTTTATCTTTTTCATCAAGTTTATGTTGTCGTGCTGTAATGTTGTTCTCATTGTTCTCGATATTTTCCTCACGCTTTTCAAGCGATTGGTCTTTTTTATCCAAAATGTCTTGTCTTTCAAGAACACGATTCTCTTGTTTCTGAATCTCTCGACGACGTTCTTTCAATTCATCTTCTTGTTTTTCACGGTATTGATGAATCTCATCCTTGGCTTCCAGTAGTTTTTCCTTTTTTAAGGACTTAGCAGCCTTTTTAGCGTCTGAAACAATATCTTCAGCAGTTTGTTTAGCTTGTGAAAGTTTTTTCTCATAAGCGTCTTTACAGAGAGCATATCCGAAAAGAACACCTATGATTAATGTTACTAGAGCGAAAGAGAAGGTTATGATAGCAGGATACATGCCATCACCTCCATATTTGCTTTTAAAAATTTTGTTTGTAAAATTATATGTTACAGATTATTTACATACAACTTAATATTATAGAATAAATATGACCTGTCAACCAAGTAAAAAGAAAAAAAGAGACCGAATGGTCTCTTTTTTTTATTATTTTGTTTCTTTTTTATCAGAATCAAGATTTAAATCTAATTCTTTATCATCTTTTGCTTCAGTTTTGTCCTTTGGATCACTATCAGTCGAATCATTTTCATCGTCTTCAGGTTTTCCATCCATACCATAAGCTGAACGAACCTTCTTCTTGATCTCGTCCATCTTTTCGGGATTTTCTGCCAAATAGGTCTTCGCATTCTCGCGACCTTGACCAATTCTCTCATCACCATATGAGTACCATGATCCAGCCTTTTCGATAATATCCTTATCAACAGCCATATCAACTAACTCACCAGTTTGAGAAATACCATGTCCATACATAATATCGACAAGTGCAACTTTGAATGGTGGTGCAACCTTGTTCTTAACGACTTTAATCTTAGTACGGTTACCAATAACATCTGTACCATCTTTAATTTGTTCGGCACGACGGACTTCTAGTCTGATTGTCGAATAGAACTTCAAAGCACGACCACCAGGTGTTGTTTCTGGATTACCAAACATAATACCGACTTTTTCACGAATTTGATTAATGAAAAGAGCAATTGTTTTTGTTTTGTTGATTGATCCAGAAAGTTTACGCAAAGCTTGCGACATCAATCTGGCTTGCAATCCAACATGAGAATCACCCATGTCACCCTCAATTTCAGCACGTGGAACCAAAGCGGCAACAGAATCGACGACGACAATATCAACAGCACCACTAGATACCAAAGCATCAGCAATTTCAAGACCTTGTTCACCAGTATCTGGCTGCGATAGCAATAAATCATCAATATTTACGCCTAAAGCTGTTGCATAAGCTGGGTCCATTGCATTTTCAGCATCAATATATGCGGCTGTACCGCCTTCTTTTTGAACTTCAGCCACAGCATGTAATGCTACAGTTGTCTTACCAGAACTTTCAGGTCCATAAATTTCAACGATTCTTCCACGTGGAAAGCCACCGACACCTAAAGCGTTATCGAGAGCTAACGAACCAGTAGAAACCGTTGAGATTTGAGTATTTAGGTCATCACCCATTCTCATGATGGCACCCTTACCAAAGTCCTTTTCAATCTTTTTTAAAGCTACATCTAAAGCCTTTTGTCGTTCATCTTTAGCCAAATTGCTTTCCTCCTAATGCATTCATCATTAGATATATTATTAGTTATCCACAAAAAAAGCAAGAAAAAAGCGAACAAATGTTTGCTCGTTATATTATTTCTTGAACGAGAACTAAACCACAAAGGACTGACTTATTACGAATTGCTTGTCTTGAGCCTGAAAAATGAAATTCTTTTACAATTGTCTCGTTATTTTTATTATTGCAAACGCCAATGAATACTGTTCCAACAGGATTCCCCTCTAAAGGATCAGGCCCTGCAACCCCTGTAAATCCAACTCCGACGTCAGCCGACAACTTTTGAGCTGACAACTGAGCCATTGCCTGAGCAACTGGGGCACTGACTACTGTATATTGTTCAATCAATGCTGGATCCATACCCAATAATTGAACCTTCACTTCATCAGCATAAGTCACAAAACCACCGTCAAAAACATTCGATGCACCAGCAATGTTAGCTATAGTTGCTTGAAACATTCCAGCCGTCAAACTTTCTGCAGCAGTTATCCTCAGTTTATTTTTTTTTAATAATTCTACAGTTTCATTAGCATAACAAGAGAATTGTTCTGGAATACCAGTTTCAAAATCAGTCTGTTCAATTTGTTTTAAAACTTCAATCGCTTTGTTATTCATTGTTCTCACTTCCAAATTACGTATTATGACTTGAAAATATCTCTACTTTGAATAAAGTAGTCCGCACCGGAATAAATGGTAAAAATTAAACAAATGTATAAGAATATTTCGCCAATAGGGATTCCAATAGCTGAGAAGAAAATATTATGCAACAACAGAAAAATAATTGCTAACATTTGCGTAGTAGTTTTAATCTTACCAGGCATCTGTGCAGCCATAACCTTGCCGCCGGCTTCCAAAACAATTGTTCTCAAACCTGTAACAGCCAATTCACGACAAACAATAATTGCTACGACCCAAGCTGGAGCCATCTTAAAACTAACCAAGAAGATAAATGCTGTCATGACAAGCATTTTATCAGCCAAAGTATCAGCAAACTTACCAAAGTTAGATACAAGATTATACTTACGAGCAATCTTGCCATCCAAAAGATCAGTCAATGATGCAATGATGAAGACCACTGTAGCTAAAACATGATTCATCGGAATCAAATCATTAGCAACATAAATATCACCCAAGCTAGCCCAATTAAAAGCTAATAAAATAATAAATACCGGAATTAAGATAATACGAAGCATTGTTAATTTATTCGGTACATTCCAAACCATTAAAATTTCCTCCAAAATAAATAATTACTTTTCTAATAAAATAATGGTGTCTACCTTGATAAGATTAGACACCATTATTTTATTTTTCAATATTAAACGTTAAAGCCTTAACGATCGTGCTACCACTTTGTGACTTGCTCAAATCAACTGCTTTACCATCGATTGTAATCTTAGTATTTGTAACATTACCAGTTTGAACAGTAAATGTCGATGTATCACTAGGTACAGTGGTTGACTTCTTTTCACCTGAACTCAAAGCTTGTTGCCAAGTAGTATTTGAACCTTCGCCAAATTGAATCCATGCTTGACCGCCGCTACCTTCAACAACTACTTTGACACCACTTGAAGGAACGTTAGAAACAGTATATGTACCTTCTGTGCTTGTCTCTTTAACAGCAACAGTTTTATCTGCAGTTGTTGTCTTCTTAGTTGTTGTTTTTTTAGTAGAAGCTGTAGTTTTCTTTGTCGTCTTTTTAGTTGTTTGTGTTGATGTATCCTTAGGAATTGTCACGCTTGAAGCATTTTGACTACGATGAACCATTCCAAAGGCAATTACCGCAACGATCACAATAATTATAATTCCCACAACAATTTGAGGAATATAGTTTCCTAGACTAGCAAAAAAAGAGTTGGATTCTTCTTTAATTGTTCTTGTCTTAGTCTCTTCAGGTTTAGACTCTTGAGTTGGTTGTGAATTAGGTATTTCTGCCTTATATTCTTCCAACAAATCGTCACTTGAGATGCCTACGGCATCAGAATATTGTTTGATAAAGGCTCTGACATAAAAATCACCAGGAAGATGATCAAATTGACCTTCTTCAATCGCAATTAAATATCTCTTTTGAATCTTGGTGATTTGTTGTAAATCATCAATTGTATAACCTTTTTTGATACGTGCATTTCTTAACTTTTGGCCAATTTCGTCCATTATTTACCACCAATTAACTAATTTTTCTAAGTATAACATATATTATTATCCAACTACTAGGAACCCTATAATAACCAGCCACCTGCAAAATAAATCGTTTGTCCAGTTAAATAATTAGACTTTATATTAACAAGATAGCTGACTAAATCAGCAATTTCATCTGGATTTGCCAAACGATCGGCTGGTATTTCCGCCTTCACATTTTCCAAGTCTTCACTAGAAAATTCTTGAGTATTCATTTTAGTATTAACTGCTCCTGGAGCGACCACATTGACCGAAATACCTAAGGAAGCTACTTCCTTTGCATATGCATCCGCAAAAGATGACATAGCTCCCTTAACAGTACTGTATACTACTTCCATCGCTGATCCGATTTTTCCATAAATGGAACCGATAAAAACTACTCGTCCATGATGTGTCTTTGCTAACTTATCCTGTAATTCTTTCAAGATCAAAATTGGCAACTTAACATGTATATTCCACAACGAATCAATTTCAGATTCTGTAATATCAACTAACAGCTTATAATAAGTATTTCCTTGAGCAAACACCACAGCATCTAAAGCAAAAATTTGCTTGCTTAAAGCTGCCACTTGATCGTGCTCCATATCAAATTTAATTGGTATGAAATCTTGTTTTGGGTATTTTTCAACAAGCTCTTTTCTTAGATGCTCAATTCGATCACGATTACGATTGTAATGTAAGTACAGCGACCAGCCTTTTTTTGCCAGTTTCTTTGCGCTACTTGTTCCGATATCTCCGGAACTACCCATAACTAATGCATACATAGCTTACTTCCCACTTGGTAAAAGATTGTAATAAGTACAATTATTGTCTTTCAAGAACTTTTCGGATATTTCTAAAACATCATCTTTTTTAATTGAATCGATCATATGAATCAATTGCAAGTAGTCAACATCGTAGAAATATAACTCCGCCATTTGATTGGCAATCGCCTCCGGAGAGTTTTGTGCAAAAAGATAAGAACCTATTGCATCACGCTTAATTCGTTTGAATTTAGCATCTGATAAAACCTCTTTTAAGGATTCATATGAAAGATGATTGCGTAAATATTCTTGGAATTGTTTTGGATTATTAGTAGATCCACTAATAATGATAAAACAATAGTTATTTTCTGCAACAACATTATAAGAAAAACTGTCATCAATTAAGTTCAATTTGCTCATTTCTTGATAATTCTTAGATGACTCCCCAATCAAAGTTTCCATAATCATATTTAATTCAAATTGTTTTTTAACAAGATCATAGCCTGTCATTTCCGTATCAACCCTAATACCATAGGCCGAACGTGCTTGACTAATATCCATTTTTTCCTGACCGCCAAGGCCAATAGGTTGAAATTGGTTAAAGACCTTTTTCAATGGCGTAGCAATCGAATGAAAATTAGAATCCTCAACAATATTTTCAATTCTTTCAAAATCAACATCGCCAATAAGTACTAAATTCATATTGTCAGGTCGATAATTCTGTTGATAAGTTGTTAATAAATTCTGATGATTGATCCGTTGCAATGATTGGCTAGTTCCAGCAATATCCTCAGCAATTGGATCGTTAGGATACAGTTGTCCTAATATCCGTTGTTCTAAAACCCACTCAGGCATATCCAGATACATTTGAATTTCTTGATCAATGATCCCTCGTTCAGAAGCAACATTTTGCTCAGTAAAATAGGGATTTTGGATTAAGTCTAATAATATTTTTAAATTGTCATAAGGATTATCCAATGTTTGAAATAGATACGCCGTCTTGGTGTAACTCGTATAAGCATTTGAATTAGCCCCATATTCAGCAAACTTCTCGGAAACATCATAGTCAGCCTTAGCAAACAACTTGTGCTCAATAAAATGAGCAATTCCTGAAGGCAAAAGTCCCTTTTCTGTTTTAGTATCTACAGAACCAAAATTGGCCATTGTCACGCCATACACTTGATTAAAACCTGACATTGGTACGACACTAATTTGAAAGCCATTGTCCAATTTCTTAGTTTGTTTTTCTAATTTTTCCGTCATACTAATCTCCAATCAACTGGTATTGCGCAATAACATGCATATTCTCAGCTACGCTGGACACATGTTCTCGATCCATATTATTTACTTCGTCATCAAATTGACGATCCGATAGTAAAGTCTTGGGGTATACGGTCTCCCAAATACTCTGCATAATATAATATTGAATTGAATCAGTCGCAATCTTTCGACGTGTCAGCATCACTTTTTGAGCATGTTCCACTTGTTTATCAGTAAACTTCCCATCTTTAATGAATTCAATTTGCTGATTGATCAATTCTAAAGCTTTTTTTACCGAATCAGCGTCCAATCCTGCTTGAATCATTACCAAATGACTAAGAGGTTGATAAGTACTAGAAACTGAATAAGCTAGGCTGTTTTTTTCACGAACTTGTTGGAACAGCTGTGATTGATCGTCGCCACCTAAAATTAAATTCATAATTTGAGGAGCTAAGCGATTGAATTTTTTGGATACCCCTTCAGTCGCGTATGCTAAAGCTATCCGGCTTTGATTCAAATGCTTGTGCTCAATTTGATTGACAGGCTGGTTGATTAATTCCGAAAAGTTATCAAATTTAATCTGTAAATCATTTCGGTCATTGTTCATCTGAGTATAGAAGTCGCTAGCAGTCAATTCTTCAAGAAAATCTGTTTCATCAACATTTCCAACCACACTAATAACAATTGTGTCATTCTCAATTACATCATAATAAGACTCTAACAATTTTTGATTATCTAAGCTCTCTAATTGATCGATACTTCCAAAAATAGGAACTTGGCGATCAGGATTATTTTGATAGATCAATTTAGCAATTCCCAAAGCACTAACCAAATCTTGATTGTCTTTGATTGAAACTAAATTAGACAATAAATTTCGCTTCTCAGTATCAAAGGCAGTCTTATCAAAAGAATTATCTTTTAAATTAGGCTTAAAAATAATTTCCCCTAATAGATCAAGATTATCTTTTACTTGAGTCTGGCCATCAATCAAAAAACTAGGATCAGCAAACTCTACGCTGAAAGCTAAATCATTAAAATTTAACAAGTTACGTGTAAAAACGTTAATTTCTGAACCGTAAAGTTCCATTTCTCGATCGTTTATCGCCCGAAAACTGGGATAATCTTTAGTCGAATTAGACATAACATTAGCCAACAAACGCCGGCTAGTAGTCTCATCCTTATCTAAAGGACGTAAAAAATCGACCTGGATTTTAATTGTTCGAAATTTTTTAATTGGATTAATATTTAAGAAAATATTTTTTGCTAATGTTTTTCTCAATTTTTCACCTGATTTTTTCTAATTGTTTCTAACTGTTCGGGAGTGATTAGGACTTTACGTGGCTTACTGCCCTCAGACGGTCCGACAATCCCCTTATTCTCCATCTCATCAACCATTCTGGCCGCCCGATTATATCCGATAGCAAATCGTCTCTGAAGCATGGAGACACTGGCTGATTGACCTTTGACGATCATCTCAACTGCGTCATCCCAATATTCATCTTCTGGTTTATCGCTATCTGCAGAGCCTTCTTCGATTTCAGTTGGAATCATATCTTCATCGTAATCAGCTTCCTGTTGATTAGTTACAAACTTAACCACGCTTTCGACTTCTGACTCAGAAATATAGGCTCCCTGTAATCTGACTGGCTTACTCTTGCCAATTGGTTGGAACAACATATCCCCTCGTCCTAGCAGCTTCTCAGCTCCAACGGAATCTAAGATAGTTCTTGAATCAACCCCACTAGAAACAGCAAAAGCAATTCGAGAAGGAATATTAGCCTTAATTAGACCAGTAATAACATCAACTGAAGGACGTTGGGTTGCAATTATAATATGTAGCCCAGCGGCACGAGCCATTTGAGCCAATCGAACGATTGCCGCTTCTACTTCATGTCCAGCTACCATCATCAAATCTGACAATTCGTCAACTATAACGACGATATAAGGTAGACGTTCCATTTTATCTTCATCGCTAGCAGTCTCGTTAAACTTGTCCACATCAGCATTGTACTCGCCAATATTACGATGACTAGTCTCAGCGAATAGCTTATAACGGCGTTCCATTTCTTTAACAGCTTTTTGTAAAGCTCCAGCTGCTTTTCTAGCGTCCGTTACAACCGGAATCAACAATTGCGGTATGCCGTTATAAACATTTAATTCAACCATTTTAGGATCAATCAAGATCAATTTAACTTCATTAGGCTTAGCTTTCATCAAAATACCCGTAATAATTGTATTAATAGCAACTGATTTACCACTACCAGTAGAACCAGCAATTAACAAATGCGGCATTTTGGTAATGTTAGCCTCAATAATATTACCTGACACATCCTTTCCTAGCGGAACTACTAACGGATGTGTCTTATCTTTTTGATGCTCTGTAATATCCCTAAAAGATACTGTCGAGATTGTCTTATTAGGTACTTCAATCCCTACAAAAGGCTTCCCTGGGATTGGTGCTTCAATACGAATATCCTTAGCAGCCAAGGCTAACGCCAAATCATCTGCCAAATTGACAATTTTACTTACTTTCACACCAACTGCTGGTTGAACCTCATATTTCGTAATAGTTGGTCCTAAACTAGCCTTCTTAACCTCAACGTCAACGCCAAAACTTTTAAACGTCTGACGAAGTTTATCTTTATTTTCTTCAATCAAATGAACCTCTGAAGTTTGATCAGTTTGTGGAACTTGTTTTAACAAGTCAACCGTTGGCAACACGTAGCCTTCGTCACTAACGTTACTCTCGGATTTCTTAGTACTAATCGGATCAGGAAGATCCTTACCCTTGGTGCCATCAATTCCATAAGGCTTAGAAACAATTTCTGCTTTCTGACTATCAGAATTATCTGTTGCAGTAACTGAATTATCAGGAACACCCTCAATTTTGAAATCTTCACTTGTCTTCGGAGTCTCAACAGGTTTAGTAAAACTATTAAACCCATCTTGTGTCTTGTCCTCATCCCGTTTAACTTCTGGTGTCGAAATATTAGGAGTAGTTTGGACTGAACGGTCCTTTGCCGCAGCTTTTTGATCGACATAATTATTATAATGTCCTGAAATAATATCTTTAACTTTAATTGCTGTATGTTTCAAATAAACTAAAATATCAGTCGTTACTACCGAAATTTGCTTCATTGTGACATTCAATAACATCAAAATCCCCATAAAAATCAATAACGCCGTGACAAAGTAAGTTCCCACTGTTGAAAACATTGGCATAAAGAAACTATATAAATATGAACCGATCATACCGCCACCAACAGAATCACTGACAGTAACCTGTGTCATATCAGCAGCTAATGTATTCCATGTTACTAAGTTGTAATTATGATACAGTGACATGCTTGAAAAAAAGATGCCATGCAAGATAATCAAAGTTCCCAAATATACAAACAAAAAGCCAAAATTTTTTTTAGGCGTCATAACGGGTATTCTTCCAGTCGCAATAATAAAAGCCGCTACAACGATACTAACAATTAGTAAAAATGGATAACTATCACCCACAAGGATTCGATAGATATTATCAAAAGTCTTACCGACAATACCAAATTTAAACAATCCTAGGATACATAAAATAATCCAGAGCAGACTAAATAATGATTTAATCAGTCTTGAATTATCAACTGTCTTTTTTCTCTTTCTAGACTTCGAAGTTGCC
This sequence comes from Companilactobacillus crustorum JCM 15951, assembly GCF_001434585.1. Taxonomy (GTDB): domain Bacteria; phylum Bacillota; class Bacilli; order Lactobacillales; family Lactobacillaceae; genus Companilactobacillus; species Companilactobacillus crustorum. Next base: position 5,301 of record NZ_AZDB01000006.1, on the reverse strand, counting down.
CTTTTTTTTACCATAAGTACCTCACATAAATTTAAAAAGTAATCATCTAAAAGTATACCTTTTTTGACCGTTAAAAAAAACAGCCCCACGGGACTGTTTATTTATCTTCCGGTTTAATTTCTGGATTATTATTGAAATTCAACGATACACCATGATTTAATGTAACGCTGGTAACTTGATAAGTTAATGTTTCAATATATTCAACAACTGGACGTGATAATTGCTGAACTTCTTTTGCATCTAAATCTTCAATTTCACCTTGAAAACCGACTGGTTGAACTACTTGACCTATAAGACCAGATACTTTAAAAGGTGCGTCCTTTAAATGAATTTCAAAGGGAACAACAACTTGTAATATCTTACCCTCGTCTTCTTTAAGTGGTTCGCCACTCTCATCCTTTAAGTCTGGATGTTCGATATTAATATTTAAATCAGTCTTAGCATCAGCTGTAGGTGCCTCAACATCATAGTGAAATGATTGAACTGAAACTACACCTTTATTAATTTTCATAATATACCCCTAATCTAATTTATCGTGGTCATAATGATGACTTAATTCTAGTCCTGCAAAATGCTGTTGACGAACTGCTTCATAAATTACTAAAGCAACACTGTTTGATAAATTCAAAGCTCGAATATTATCACTCATTGGAATACGCAAACACTTTTCTGGATTACGTCTCATAAAATCCTCTGGTAATCCAGTTGTTTCTTTACCAAATAAGTAATAATAATCAACTGATGTATCGGTAAAATCTTGATCACTATAAACTTTATCAGAAAACTTGGTAATTAAGTACAAATATTTATCATCCGGAATTGATTTAAGGAAATCATCCAAATTATCATGATAAGTAATATCAACCTTATCCCAGTAATCCAAACCAGCACGTTTCATATGTGCATCATCTGTACTGAATCCTAACGGACGAATAAGATGTAATTTTGTATTAGTACCTGCACAAGTTCTAGCAATGTTACCAGTATTGGCAGGCATCAGCGGTTCATAAAGCGCAATGTGATTCGTCATTATATATTATATTCTCCTTTTTAACAAAAAAGCGCATACCCTCGGTGAAAACCACAGCAAGGACATGCGCTAGTATAGCCTCTCGTTTACTTGCTTTTGTCAAAATCGCTTCTGAGAAAAACAAATAACCACAAAACTCAATAAACATTATATCCGATATATCAGGTCTAGACAACAGAAAATTGAATTATTTATGATCTTTTTTTGAAGTATTTGTGTCCTCAGATTCATCAGATACTTCATTATCCTCTAATAGCTCTTGTTCGCTATACCAACTAGAATTACGTTTGAACCAGTTGAAGAAACGAGTACAGATAATCTTTAGGATTGCAAAGATTGGAATACCAGCAATCATTCCTACCAATCCGTACATCCCCGCAGACACAAGTAAAACTAGAATAGTAGTTACCGGATGCATCTGCATTTTGTTACCCACAATAATTGGTGAAATTACACGAGTTTCAACTGTCTGTTCAATAACAAAAACAAGCAATACTTTTAAAACCATCGATGGCGCAATAAAAGCAGCAATTACTAATGAAGGTATCAGGGCTAACGTAGAACCAATATAAGGAATTAAATTCAAAATACCAGCAACGATACCTAAAATTAATGCGTAACGCTGACCAATAATCAAATACCCTACAAAGAACATCACAGCAACCCAAAATGCTACTGTCAATTGTCCTGTAATATAGGAACTCAATGATTGACTCATCTCAGAAAGCATATCGCCAACTGAACCCTTGATACGATCAGGCATAAACTTTACAACTGAATTTTTGAACTTTTTATCATCCTTCAGCATAAAGAATAAAATGAATGGTGCTGTCATTAAAATAACTATAACATTAGTCAACACACTAACTGCCGAACTGATATTGTTCATAGTCTGGGGCAAAATTTGATCCATTGATTTTTCAAAACTTTTAGTAACACTTGTATTAGTTGCTATCAAGCGTTCTTTAATTATATGCAACTTCGGATCAGAAAACATATTCTGAATACTATTATTCAACGAATTCCAATACTGAGGCCAGTTTTTTACTAATGAATCGACCTGGCTTTGAACAAAAGGAATTAACGACATTACTCCCCAAATTAATAAGGCCAAAATAATAATAAAAACAAATGTAATGGAAATAATTCGATTAATATGAAATTTACTTTCCAAAACATTGATTAACGGATTGATTAAATAATACAAAACCAATGCCAAAATAACTGGTGGCATTGTTATTCCCAAAATTTGACTTACTGGATTGAAAACAAATCTTATTTTAGAAAATAAAAAAATAATCAAAAATACCAAAAAAATATTAATCAGAATTACCGTTAATTGATTATTTAAAAACCATTTATAAAACCAACTTTTTTTACGCTCTGGCGTTTCTTTCATAAACTGCTCCCCAATTTTTTCTACTAAGATTATACTGTATATTATAATACTATACAGTAATTGGAGGAATTGTAATGATTGAAAGAGTTCTCTTTAGTGGATACACTAAAAAATCTGGCAAAGGCGTTTATATTGCTGAATTAGATTCAGACAATGGCAACCTATCTACTCCTAAGCCTCTAGTTGAATTAAATTGTCCAACTTATATTGATGTTACTAACGATATGAAATTAATTGCCTTGGCTAAGAAAAATGATTGTGGTGGAATTGTGGTATATGATATCGGTGGAACAGAACCACAATTATTAGATGAAGACTTTTCTGAAGAAACATCCCCATCATATGTAAAATTCGATGCTAGTCGCAATTTGATTTTTAGTGCTTACTTCCATCTCAGCAAAGTTAAAATTGACCATCTTACAGATGATGGCAAAATTGAACACTACTCTGAAGTTAAATTTGAAGGTCATGGCCCTCGTGTAGAACAAGATCAATCTAAACCTCATTACAGTGCTTTGACACCAGATGGCAAATTAATTATCTGTGATTACGGTGCTGATAGAATTTATATTTACGATATCGAAGATCCTAAACAGCCTAAATTAATGAACAATTATATTGCCCCTTCAGGCTATGCTCCTAGACATCTCGTTTTCCACCCCACTAAGCCATACCTATACGTTGCTTGCGAATTATCATCCAAGATCCTTGTCATGGAATACGACGCTGAAACAGCTGGTTTGACCCTTGTTGATGAAGCTGAAGCTGCTAAAGACGAGCAAAAGAACACGACTGCTGCTATCCGTATTAGTAAAGATGGCAAATTTTTATATGCATCAACTCGTGGCGCTAATACTATTGCTACATTCAATATTGATCCAAACGGCGATCGTCTCAAGAAAATCAACTCTGTTCCTACTAGTGGCAGGGGGCCTCGTGATTTCGAACTTGATCCTTCTGAAAAATACTTAGTAGCCGCAAACCAAGATTCAGACGACTTAGCTATTTTTAAACGCAATCCTAATAAAGGTATTTTAACTAATTTGGGAAATAATGTTGCCATTCCTGAGTGTACTTGTATACACTTTATCTAGTTTTAAATCTAATCAGGAGAATAATTATTAATTATGTTCATTGAAATTATTAAAACCATCATCCTTGGTATTATTGAAGGTTTTACCGAATTTCTACCTATTAGTTCAACTGGACATTTATACTTAGCTGATGAATTCGTTAAATTAAACGAACCTACAGCTTTTATCAACATGTTCATGGTAGTCATTCAATTTGGGGCTATTCTAGCAGTTATCCTTATCTACTTCCATAAATTAAATCCTTTTTCACCACGAAAGAATCATGTGGAAAAAAGCCAAACATGGAGTATCTGGTTCAAAGTTATTGTTGCTATCTTGCCTTCAGTAATTATTGGCTTACCATTAAACGACTGGATGGATAAACATCTAACAAGCTGGCAAGTTATTTCAGCTACCTTATTGATTTATGGTATTTTGTTCATTGTCGTTGAAAATTGGCTCAAGAACAAACGTCCTAAGACAGCTGATCTTGAAAGTCTTTCTTACAAAACTGCTTTCCAAATCGGACTTTTCCAAGTCCTTTCATTAGTTCCTGGTACTTCTCGTTCCGGAGCAACTATTCTGGGTGGTATGACCGTTGGTACTTCCAGATTCGTAGCCACTGAATTTTCATTTTTCTTAGCTATTCCAACAATGTTTGGAGCTAGTTTGCTCAAGATTTTCAAATACTTCAAGCATGGTAATACATTTACCGGTGACCAAACGATAATTCTTCTCGTTGGTACTTTAGTATCATTTATCGTAGCTTATGCATCAATTAAATTCTTACTTGATTACATCAAACGTAATGACTTTAAGGCTTTTGGTTGGTATAGAATCATCTTGGCTATTATCGTAATTGCCTACTTTGGTTCTAAGGCTATCATGGGATAAACTTTTTGAACGTCTTCGGACGTTCTTTTTTTAGTCAAAATTGTTAGAATATAGACACATTCATTAAAGAGAGGTTGATCATTATTTATAAAGAAGTCGCTGTAGAAAATTTCACTAATATCCCTAAGGCTGTACTAAAGGGAGCTAATCGTATTGAATTAAACGATAATTTGGCAGTCGGAGGCACAACTCCTAGTTTGGGTGTATTAACCGAAGCTACTAAATATCTTCAAGAAAAGTCTATTCCTGTTGTAGAAATGATTCGTCCTCGTGGCGGCAACTTTGTCTATAACGATTTAGAAATCAAAATGATGGAAACTGACCTTTTCGAAGCACAGAAATTAGGTGTTGATGGCGTAGCCTTTGGTGCCTTAACACCTGATGGGTCCTTAGATGAAGATGCCATGGAACAATTAATTGCTGCTTCAGCTGGCATGCAAATTGTTTTCCACATGGCCTTTGACGCTTTAGCAGAAGACAACAAGAAGGACACTATTGATTGGTTAATTGATCACGATGTAGATCGAATTTTGACACATGGAGGTCCTCTGACAACGCCAATTGATCAAACACTTGATAACATTCAAAAATACATCGACTATGCTGATGGCCGTATCGTGATTTTACCCGGTGGCGGCGTTAATTTTAAGAATGCCGATGAAATTGCTGATAAATTAGGCGTTAAAGAGTTACATGGCACCAAGATTATCGACGGTATTAATAACTAAATATAAAGATCGAGAATGGAATACAACAATACTCCGTTTTTGCCATTACAATTTTAAGCTGATAACGATGACCGTACAAAATAAAGTGCCAATCAATCGTTGTATCTATTTCAGTATGTCCCTTATTTGTAATGTTATAATTACATCCATGGTAGATTGTAAAATTAATCCGAACGC
>NZ_AZDB01000059.1 GCF_001434585.1 Companilactobacillus crustorum JCM 15951 | reverse complement strand
CGCCATCAACTTGATTTGACGAACAGCCTTTAATCAAACAAAAATCTTAATTGGTTCCTTATAAGAGCATATAATTCCATTATCACAACTATCCTGCTATAGTTACGGTAAAGGCGGTGATGATTTGCGATTTATATTTAAGGCATTAATAGTAGTTTTTATTATCCTTGCATTTCCTTTATCCATAGTTCTTGTCTTTAAAAATTGGTCAACGGCCATGGGTACTAGTACACCCATGTCATTAAAGCTTGGTTGGTTGGAGCAGTACGAACAGATATACCTCTTTTGGAGTGGAGTAATTCTGGCGGTACTGTTAATTATTTTTTTGCTTATCACACTTTTTTGGCCACGGTCACAATCATTATATCTTCATCAAAAGTCTGATGGTCAAGTAACTGTCAGTAAGAAAGCTATTGAACATTTTGCGCTTTCAGCACTTCAACATGAACCCTTTATTGGCAACCCCAAGGTATCATCTAAGTTATCACGAAAAGGGATCACACTTAAAATATCGGGTGATCTACTAAATTCAGTCAATGCCAAGAAACAGACTGCAAATTTTCTTAATCAATTAAAAAAAGATTTGCGTATTTGTCTTGGAATTTCTGAAAAGAAAAAAATTAAAATCAGACTCGTTGATTTTAATGAGTTGGACGCTAATGTGCATAAATCTCGAGTTATCTAGGAGGTGATATCGTGACCGAACTCATTAAAGCCTATTTTTGGCCACTAATTGGTGGAATTATGGGATTGCTCTTAGCGGTCCTTATCATCACTGTTGGATTTTTCAAGACGCTTTTTGTTTTGATTTTTATGGCAATCGGGATTACCGCGGGTTATTATATTCAAAAAACTGGTATCTTAACAAATGTTTTTAAATAACTGTTTGAATTATAAGGAGGAAAAATTATGCAGAATGGAACGCCAAGTGAGAAAACAACAACTAACGAGAAGTCTGATGTTAAAGGCAATTTAACATTTGATGATAAGGTTATTCAAAAGATCATTGGTATCGCACTTTCTGAAGTAGATGGCTTATTAACCGTGGATGGCGGCTTTTTCGCAAATGTTGCTGAAAAACTAGTTAATACTTCAGATGTCACATCAGGAATTGATGTAGAGGTTGGAAAAAAGCAGGTTGCAGTGGATCTCGATATTGTTGCTGAATACGGCATTGATATTTCTAAACTGTATGACAAGATCAAAAATGTTATCGTTCGGGAAGTAAAGAATATGACCGAATTAGAAGTAATTGAGGTAAATGTGAATGTTGTTGATGTCAAGACAAAGGAGCAACATGAAAAAGATTCGACTTCTCTGCAAGATCACGTGAGCGATGCCACAGACAAAACGAAGGAAGCCCTCAGTAAGGGCGCAAAGAAATCGAAGGAAACATTAGGTGACAGCGTTGATAAAGTAAAGTCTGACAATAAATCTAGTCGTGTTATCTAAGGGAGTGAGTAAATATGGGACTTATTTGGTCATTAATCGTCGGGGCAATCATTGGTGCCATTGCTGGCGCAATCACTAACCGTGGTGCTGCTATGGGCTGGATTGCAAACATCGTAGCTGGTTTAATCGGTGCGTGGATTGGCCAAGGGCTCCTTGGCACTTGGGGCCCTTCGTTAGCTGGCATGGCATTGATACCATCGATCATCGGGGCAATTATTTTAGTTCTGATTGTTTCATTAGTTGTTGGTCGAACCAGTAAAAAGTAAGGGGGAATTTTATGGACGTCTTGAAAAGTGTATTTAAGTTTATGATTGCTTCTACGATCATTGTAGGTGGTGTCCTCATCGGTGGCACCGTCTTGGCTACTAAGAAAGTAGATGGCATTGGTGATACATTGCAACAAAAATTACATGGATAATTAGCCAAATTTATCTGTATGAGGCTTCTTAGAACGTAAATAATTGAGCAATTGAAGATCAGTTAATCAATATTTAAATTGGGAAGATAACCCTTTATAAATATAGATTGGAATTTTTTTGATAATTAATCAAAGCAGGCACTTTTTTACATAGGCGCTTGCTTTTATTTATCTATACATTATGACCTAGCAGTTAAAAACTGTTTTTACAGATATAAATATGGTAGATTGCAAATTTAATTACTAACCTATACCTATATATCTAGTTGATAGAATCTTTTGAATTAATAGTCCACATTCAAGTAACAGGTGAATGCACGTATTCGATTATGGAGGATAGTTAATAATGACTAAAATGCAACATGATGATGATTTTAAATTTCCTAAACAGCATCAGCCTGAGCCAGGTTTACAAAGTAAAATGTCGCCACAACCAGATGACGGATCCACAACTTATGCCGGATGTAATCGACTTAGGGGAAAGAAAGCCTTAATAACTGGTGCTGATTCAGGCATTGGTAGGGCGGTAGCTATAGCATATGCGAATGAAGGCGCTGATCTTGTATTAAATTATCTTCCAGAAGAGGAAAGTGATGCACAAGATGTTAGACGAATTATTGAATCTTTGGGTCGTAAAGTAGAACTAGTTCCCGGAGATTTGAAAGACGAAGCATTTAACAAAGAATTAGTGAAACAAACTGTACTATCGTTAGGTAAGATAGATACTTTAGTATTAGTAGCCGGTAAGCAACAAGCTAATACAGATATCACTACTATATCTACAGGTCAGATGATAGATACCTATACTACAAATGTTTTCAGCTTAATTTGGTTAGTCAGGGAGGCATTGGAATATATGCCAAACGGCAGTAGCATCATAACAACTAACTCTATTCAAGCAGAAGATCCTTCAGCATATTTAATTGATTATGCAGGGACTAAGGCTGCAATTAAAAATACAACGTTTGGGTTAGCAAAACAATTAGCTCAGCGAGGCATTCGTGTCAATAGTGTTGCTCCAGGTCCTATTTGGACACCATTGCAAGTGGTAGGAGGACAATTAGCAGAAAATATACCTACGTTTGGTAAGGATACTTCCCTAGGTAGAGCTGGGCAACCCTCTGAAGTAGCCGGAGCATATGTTTTTCTGGCTTCAGATGCGGCTAGTTATATAACAGCTACATCTATCAATGTTACGGGGGGGCTAATTTAATTAAATTTCTTTCTTATATCTACGCGTATCTACGCGAGAATTCTAATTTTATCCAAAGTATAGAGGGTGCTAAAGAATGAGTATAAATAAGCAAAAAATTTCGAGAAACAAAGTGTTAAATCTATTAACTTTATTCCAACTCTTAATAAGTTTATACCAAGTCATTAAGACCATTAAAAAGGGAAAATAAAGTAAGTTTTCCAAATTTTACCTTTTTGTAATTATAATTACTTAAGTAATTTCTACGACAGTAAGTTGGAGAAAATGTATGCATAAGACTACAAAATTTATTTTAGGTTTTTTAAGCTTAGGCTATGCTCTGGGGTTAATAACCTTGATATGGCCAGAGTTTCTAATCCGAGTATCTAAGTTTTTAAGCACTTACAATATGCGCTTTAATGCGATTCTTTTTAGTTACTACTATGGCGTCTCACTCCTGTTCCTTACACTTTTGATATTTCTAATAGTATTAATATGGCCGGTTATACAACCAGATATCGTTTTAACTAAGAGTAAAAACGGACGTTTAGCCCTTACCAATGAAGCGATTGTGCAGTTTATTAATAGAAACCTATCCGGCGAAGGACTATCTGATATTAAAGTTAAATTCAAGAATACGAAACGACAACATAAGTTCCATATTATTGCTGCTTCAAATTATAAACAATCCACATTAGCGGAATTACCTCGTATTGAGCAGGACCTCGAACACAATCTAGACGAATTGCTTGCTAAGGTTGATTCACTTCCCAATAAGGTTAATTTAAAATAAATCAAAAATCCAACCATAAATTTACGCGTGTTGTATAGGTAAGGAGTTAATATATGCGAGAAAAAATTAATAACATTTACCTCGGAGGTATAACTGGATTTATTTTTTCAACATTGCTGGTTACTGTGGGTATTTTGAAAACAATAATAATTGTGTTGTTTACATGTATAACAGCCTGGGGAAGTTATTTGATAGGTAAATATAATATTAATCTATCAAGTTTATCGAAAATATTTACGCACAAGAACTAATCTTCTGATTATAGAAAGGGTCTAATTATGACTACACAAGAAATTAATAACCAAAACAGTTCAATACAACACGTGGTGCCTAAGGGCGAATTGACCTTTGATGATAAAGTAATTCAGAAGATAGTAGGTTACGCAATTGAAAATGTGACAGGATTACTTGGTGCAAATGGTGGCTTTGTCGCAAACATTAAGAATAAAATTATTAATAGTGATAATGCCGCAGACGGAATTGGGGTAGAAGTTGGTAAAGAGCAAGTAGCTGTTGATCTAAATGTTGTTATGGAGTATGGCTACAATGCACACGATATCTATAAGCAACTTACGGAAGTAATTACTAAAAAGGTATATGAGACAACAAGTCTAACGTTAGTTGAACTTAATGTTGAAGTGGTTGATATTCAAAGTCAGAAAGAATTTGAAGCTTCACAGACAACATTACAGGATCGGTTAACAGATGCAGGTAATACATTAAAGGAAAAGACCTCGGATAGTGTGGAAACAGTGAAAAAAACAGCTGATAAAATATCCGATGACTCTGACCGTGTTAAATAGATAAGGTATTTAGAAAAGTTTGTCTACTCATTCTAATTTAATTCAAACCTCAATGACTATATTTATATAGAATCAAAAAGGGGACAATTATGAAACAAGAAAAGAAGACTGAAGAAGTTAACTCTGAGCAAAAGGTTTTGAAGCCTAAAGCAAAAAAGCCACACAATATATTACATGATGATAATCCTGAAAATGCAGATTATAAGAAGGCCGACTAGATATATTCTGTCATCATTAAAAAAGCTTAAAATTGTTGATTAGCAAACTAAGCTTTTTTATTTTTATATGTTTAACTTGAATATAAAGATTAGTTTATCTCTCTTTCGACTTCAATAATGTAGGAGGAATATTTATGGAAAAGTATATTTTAACACCAAAATTACGCAATTCATATGATGGTTCAATAAAACCACGTCGTGATATCAGTGATATTCTGACATCTAAATTATTATTTGAGAAAATTAATTATCCTATGTACAATTCTCAATTAACGGAGTTTCCTGATATTAACAATAAGGTAATAGATGCTGTAGAACCAAATTCTGTAATTTATTTTCAGTATCCGCTTTATATTACATCTGATTTTCAAATCGACTTAATAAGAAAAGCACACATGAAACAGTGCGCTGTTATAGCCATAGTACATGACATAAACGGTCTAAGAGGGCTAGATAATACTTTAGAAAAGGATATAGAATTATTAAATCAATTTGATGTCATAACTCTTCCTAGTAAATTAGCAAGAGAGGTACTGACCAATGCTGGATTGAAGGTGCCTGTAGTTATTCAAAGGGATCCATTTGATTTTCTGACTAATACACCAATAAATTATCCTACTTTTTCACATACTGTCAATTATGCTGGTAATATTTCCTTTACTAAGGCTGGATTTTTAGGAAATATCAATGATGTATATATGCACATCTTTGGCAGTAACTTAGATTTTACTCTTCCAAAAAATCTTGAATATATGGGGCAATTTGATAATGATAAACTTATTTCAAAATTAAACACTGGTTATGGGTTGTTATGGGATTCAGATGGGACCGGTAATACAACATTTAAAACGTATGAAAAATATAATTGGCAATATAAGTTAAGTCTTTATTTAGCTTCAGGAATTATTCCTATAGCAGACACCAATTCTAATGTTGGCACATGGTTAAAGAATAATAACTGTGGGTTGACATTAGGCATTTTGGAAGAACTTGATAGTACTATTATAGCCATCTCAAAATCTCAATATGAGCAATTACAGGATAATATCCGCATACAACAACATAGATTGCGTGAAGGATATTATACGAAAGAATTGATTAGTAGAATAGAGNTTATAATAAGAACGTAACTATATCATAAGCGTATTAAAATGATGTTTTTTAAAATTTTAGTATAGGGGGGGCTTGACAAGTAATAGTAGCCCCAACACTCTGTAAAAATTAACGATGAACGCATTAATGATAGCATTTTAGAGTTTATATAATAGTGTTAATAGTTCGATATAAGCTAAGATTTTCGAAAAACCTATACCTTTTTTAGCCGTTAAAAATAGCTATACGATCAAATACAGCAAAATTTAACCCAACCCCCCAAAGACTAGCGTATGGGATAAGCGACTAACTGGTCAAAAAATTTTAGAGATAAAATGAAGTCTTTTCGGACAGTTTTGTTTTAAGCTGTTTATTATTGTAATACTAAATATGCGCAGTTAAGGTAGATTGGAGTTAGTTGGTCATAAAGATATGCTAAGTGTTTTTAGATACTGCTTCCACATTAGAAATGTGAAAGATAGTCTCAGTCATTACGCATTATCGATGGAAATCACTTTGAAACTCGTATTCTGAAATAAACAGTTACTTTCCAAACGTGCTACATACTTATAATTTGGATATTAGGTAGATTGCAAATTTAATCCGAATTTT
>NZ_AZDB01000058.1 GCF_001434585.1 Companilactobacillus crustorum JCM 15951 | reverse complement strand
ATCAACTCTATTTATCGTACAGCCTAAAAGATCAATTCAAAGTTATGAATTGATCTTTTTATTTAAAAATAAAGATTGTACACAATTTAATTGTTGACATCCTTTATTTTTTTCTGTATCTTAGTTTTTGCCCCCAAGAAATTGGTTGTGCACAATTAAAAAACGAAAGAGGAAAAATTTATGACAGATCGTATTTCTTTAGAAAAAGAAGCTTTAGAATTTAGTATTGCTAATACATCCCATCCCCGCATCTACGAAGTTGAACCAAACATGGGGCGTAATATTTTAAATGAGGTTCAAGATTCTCCTGTTTTTAAACACGCTGTCGATATTGAAGACCAACAAATGCATACTGGCAAATGGGGCGATATTAACGTTCGTTTTATTAGACCAGCTGGCAATCATTCCACTCTTCCTGTTATTTTTTATATTCATGGTGCTGGGTGGGTATTTGGAAATAGTCATACTCATGACAAATTAGTTCGTGAATTAGCCGTTCGTTCTAACTCAATTGTTGTTTTTCCTGAATACTCACTTTCACCAGAAGCACAATATCCAACTGCTATTGAGCAAAATTATGCTATCCTTCAACAATTATCGAAAATTGCTGCTGAGAAAAAATTAAACTTATCAAAATTGACTGTAGCCGGCGATTCGGTTGGCGGCAATATGGCTGCAGTTATGACTATCATGACCAAGCAACGTCAGGGACTTCCAATTGCTCAGCAACTATTGTATTATCCTGTAACTGATGCTAATTTCGATACTGAATCTTATAACCAATTTGCTGAGAATTACTATTTAACAAAATCCGGAATGCAATGGTTCTGGGACCAATATACTACCAATGAAAAGGAACGGGCCGAAATCACTGCCTCTCCACTTCAAGCTACGATAGATGATTTAGCCAATTTACCAGAGGCCTTAATTATTAATGGAGAGGCCGACGTCTTACGTGATGAAGGTGAAAATTACGCCAGAAAATTACGTGAAGCTGGTGTTAAAGTAACTCAAGTTCGTTTCCAAGGAATGATTCACGATTTCGTAATGCTAAATAATTTAGATCAAACTAAAGCCACTCGCAGTGCTATGAACTTGTCTATTTCTTGGCTCCAAAATTTAAACAATAAATAAAATATTGCTTACTTCTGCATAAAAATACCAGTGCGATAAATCACCGCACTGGTATTTTTATTTCCTGTTTATTGCGTAATGTTATTGAACAACTTTTTAGATAAATTCTCTAAAGTATTCCATTCATCAGTAGTAAAATTGCTTTTTGCTACCAAAATTTCAGGAAGTTCATTAATTGATTCTCTTTTGTCCGAACCTTTTTCAGTTAATTGAACATTAACCACTCGTTCATCAGTTTTACTTCTTTTACGTAACACTAATCCTTCATTTTCTAATCGCTTCAATAAAGGCGTTAAAGTACCTGAATCCAATGACAATAATTCACCTAATCGTTTGACTGTTAATTCCTTATATTGGTATAAAGAAACCAACACCAAATATTGAGGATACGTTAAACCCTCTTTGCTTAAACCATCATGATACAACTTCTGAATTGCTCGTGAAGTTGCATATAACGAAAAACATAAATGATCGTCTAAAGGAATCGGTTTGCTGCTATCTAAAAGCATCTGAATTCCTCCCTTACTAATCTTATTTTCTAATTATTAATACATTCTATTCTTTTAAAAGTAAATTGTAAATCATTCTATTTCACACAATTTAATTTTTGACAAATTGTCTTGTTGTTATTAAATCTTAGCATATTTAGAAATTAACTTTAAACTACTCGTATAACTTAAAAATAACCATAAATCCACGACAATCTAAGGATTTATGGTTATTTTTATTTTTTAACTACGATAGCCTAAAAACATAGCAATCATCAAAATAATTAGAACAATTGTGGTAATTATAACGTAGAGATTATCATGTTCCTTATAGAAGGCATAAATTGAAACGACTACTCGTAAAACCGGCGTCAAAATCAATAAGAAGACGCCCAGCATTATCACAGCGTATGATTTACCAGCAATAATTCCAGCAAAAATATCTGAGAACCTTTTAGGAAAATCTATCATCGATTGACCATTTTTTACAATAGTAGGATAGCCAGCACCGTTCATAAAATATAAAGCCATACCTATCAAAATAACAATAGCAGACGTTATAACGCCGACACGTAAAATTTTTCCAATAACTAATTCAACTTTTCGAGTTTCATCATGTGTTGATTGCATTAGATATTCACCCCAAATCCTTTAAGAGCCATTTGGACACCCATATACAAGATAATGGGAATAAAAATCATTCTAATAACTCTTGGTTTCAAGACTTGCATCAACCGGGCACCAACTGTTGCACCAACTAAAACACCAATAGCCAATGGTGCTGCAATATCTGGACGAATCGAGCCATTGAAGAAATAAACTGTAGCACTGGCGGCAGCCGTTACACCCATCATCAAATTACTTGTCGCACTTGATGGTTTTAGAGGCATCTTCATAATCGTATCCATAGCGATAACCTTAAAAGCACCACTACCAATACCTAATAAACCACTTGCCAAGCCAGCAGCCCACATCATGATAAAACCACCAGGAACATTCTTCATCGAATAATCGATTTGTTTCTGCTCAGCTTTATCATAATATGTACTAGCTAATTTAAATTTATCAACAATTGGATCATGTCCGGTATAAACCGATTCACCTTTCTTATCAAACAATTTACGAATCATATTGTAAGTTGAATATAATAAGAAAAATCCAAACAAAACATACAAGAAATTACTTGAAAATACACCTACCAATAGAGCACCCATAATAGCTCCAATAGTAGTAGCAATTTCCAAAAACATTGCGACACGTAGATTTAACATATCGTCTTTTAAATAAGCAATAGTTGAGCCGGAACTTGTTGCAATAACTGAAATGATACTAGCACCAATTGCGTACTTGATATCCAATCCCATCATGATAGTTAGAACCGGAGTGATAATCATTCCGCCACCAATCCCCAAAATTGCACCAAGAATCCCAGCTCCTACACCCATTATTAGGAGTAGCAACATTGAATTCATTATTTTTCCTCTTTTTCTTCCTCATCCTTTTTAGAGAAATTCTCTAAAGAAGTTTTGTAATTACTTTCCATTATATCCATTGCATGATTAATTTCAGTACTTTTTAAGACATTTTCAGAAATTAAATCAATATGAAACTTAGATACATTCAAATAATCACAGGCAGTCGAAAGATAGATTTTAGTCTCAACCTCAGCATCATCGTCAAAGAAATGTGTTACTTTCTTAGCATCATCAAATGGCAAATTGATTACACCAGTTTCTAAATAAAAATTAATTTCAAATTCAGCATCGGCAACATGGATCATAACTTGGGAAAGCTGATTATCAGCAATGTCTTTTTCTATTTGTTCCTTAGCTTTATTTAATGACCAAAGATCTCCTTGTAATAAATCATCTTTACTAATTTCTAAACTAGTTTGTTTAAAATTTCCTTCTTGAATATTTTCAATAAAATCAGTAATTTTAACTTTCATACTTTTCTCCTAAAGGTATAATTTCAAAAACTTTTCCACAGCCTCTTGATAGTTTTTTGAATCAACGTAGTAGCTACGAATATGAACGCCAAGGCTTTCATAAGACATTTTTGGGAATTGTCCACATGTGGATAACTCGTGTTCCATTTCAAAAGGAACTGTAAAATCATTTTTTCCGTGCATAAACAGTATCGGTATTTTATTTTCGCTCAAAGCCTTGCGACAATCAGTCTTTTGATACGAAAAGCCAGCCCTTACTCGCGAAATTAGCGAAATACCGTGAATCAGTAGTCGACCCTTAATATGATATCTCTTTTGACAATGATAACTCAAGATATCATAAGCACTGGTATAACCAGAATCTTCAATAATCAGTTTAACATTCTTAGGCAAATCATTCTTTGACGAAAGCATAACCGTTGCTGCCCCCATCGAAGCCCCAAATAATATAATTTTATCATTTGGCCGTACCTTCTGGAGCTTTTTGATCCAATCTTTTAAATCTAAACTCTCTATATAGCCAAAGCCCAGGTATTTACCTTCACTCTTACCAGCGGCCTGATTATCAATCTGCAAAATATTGCATCCCAAACTATCGAATAGCTGTGCATGGACATTTAGAGAATTATGATCGACGCCAAATCCATGAACCATAATTACCGTTATCTTTTTTTGATTATCAGTAAACCAACCATAAAGTTGACTATCATTGAAACTAGACTTTATTGTCCATTCTTGCTTAGGTTTCTTTAAAAATAAATTCGTTTTTTCAACTAGTCCTTCATCCATTTTCACCTTAGGTGCTTCCGCTCCTAAAGCCTTTGAACCCCGCTTTTGAATATATAAAAAAAAGGCGTTCAGAATTAGAACGACTAGTAATAACAATATCAATAAAATAATTATCATTATCATACCTCGTCTAACCTAATTCTTTCACACCTATCATCATAATAGCAACTATAATCATCGAAACGGTAATTCCTACGAACAGCGTTGAAAATGACAATGCCGTAATTATTAAACTTCCTGCATAAGGCCCGATAGCTCTTCCTAGGGAACCAAAGATACTATAGAAGCTTTGGAAAGTACCACGATTTCTATTCGTTGACATTTTACTCAATAAAGCTGGAATTGTTGGGAATACCATCGATTCACCAATTGTCAAAACCAACATACTAATAATAAAAGCTAAGTATGTCTTAGCATTGGGTAATAATAGGAAAGAAGATCCCATAATTACTGTACCTAAGAAAATCTGATACTTCAAAAGTTTAAATATCTTAGAAACAACTCGATTCATAACTGGTTGAATAATCAATAATGAAGCAGCATTAACGGTAAAGACAAAACCGTATTCACGTGTTGTATAGCCTTGATTCAACATATAAGCCGATAGATTACTGTCCCATTGTGAGTAGCCTAACCACACGATCAAGATGGAAGCACAAATAATAAACATGTTTATATTGAAACGACGTGGTCCGATTTTAATCTTAGGATCAACATCTTCATGTACCTTATAGGAACGTTCACTGATTTCACTGTCATCTTTTTCTTGAACATGGTCCAAAATACCTGCTCTTAATAAGAGAATAACTGCACTAACAACAAACAATATCATTGGAATGAAGAAAGTGAAAAAGATACTCCAGTCAAAAATAAAACCAACCGCATTTGAACCAATTGCAATTCCTAAATTAGAAGCCAAATACATATTATTGAACACAACACGACTGTTTCCTGTCATCTGTTCTGCTACAAAGGCCGTGTAAGCATTAATAGCTGTATACACCAGACCCATTCCAAAACCTAAAATAACTAGCATAAAAGCATAAGTTGGCCATACGTGATGTATTGACATACCAAACAATGAAATAATTGAAATCGCATAACCAATGTATAACGTTCCACGTTTCGAAAAACGATCAAACATCACGCCGCCTATAGCATTACCTACCATCATAAACGCTGAATAAATCATCAATGCAAATCCGGCAGTTACTAGAGATTCGTGTAAATTTTTATGAATAAAAATAGTATTAACAGGCAACATAAATCCCATCACCAAATTAAATGCTACATTTAGAACCAATAACCATAATCTTTGAGCGCGCATCTTTTTCACCTCTTCTATATAATTTTTTCAATAAAAAAACCATGGCATAAATCACCATGGTTTTAGCGGTAGTACTCGGATGAGCAAATAGATTCCCGTTCACAGCAGGTTTCTATAGATATCACTCACAAATCCGGTGAGTAGTGCTCGATATCCTACCATCATAAGTGCCGTCCTAATTCGACGGCTCTCGACTCATCACACATCCTGTATCATAATATATTCTGAAAATAGTTGCAACTCTTTTCATTAAAGATTTGGATTTTCATTAACTTTTTCTTCAGTCCAAATCTTATAAATCAAGTTCAACAAACCACCCATTTGACCATCAACACCGTTATACATCCAACGGTAAATACATACATCCTTTTTTACACTATTCTTAGGCGGATTAGCACTATTAGCAGTCACGACAATGTCCGCATCCTTGGGATCGCTAACGATTTTAGCGTATGGCAATGATTGTAACGTTACTGCTAAATCAGAGTAAACTAGGAAGAACGATTCCAGCTCTAGATAAACCTTTACCTGAATGTTCTTATTATATAGTGAGAAGAAACGATAAGCGATCGCATAAATAGCCTCTGAGATCTGCTTAGATTTTCCTGTTAATGATTGATATTTATCACGCAACATTAAATGCTGAACAGTTGAGTAAATCTTGCTCTCAAGTCCTTCATCATTTAATTTGCTAATGGCATCGCCAAATCCTGAATAAAGATTCAAGATTTCAATATAATTATGATCCAGCGCTAAAACGCCAATAATACATGTTGTTAAGTTATACTTGTATCTCAAAAATTCACTATGTGACATAGCCATATCAGAAATAGTTTGCTCAACGTCTACTGGAATTAATTCCAAGAAGTCATCAATAAAGTTAGCAAACAATGGATTATACCTTACAAGTTGTTTTGAAACAGATTGCAAATATTCTTCTGAAACTTCAAACGTTGCTGGTACGCACATTAATAGGATATAAAAATCAGCTGATTGGAACATTTGCTCTTCATAACTGACATCTTCCTTAATAGCACGTTTTAATTCTCTTACCTTTTCACTACCACTATCGCCTTCAAGCATTGATCCGGCACTTTCAAAAATGTTAGGGAAAGGATAATTGATTACATTCAAAGCATCCATATTTTGTACATGATTACCCTCAATAATTCGATATAAATGAGCCATAACCACATAAGCATAAAACATTTTAGTAATTTGATTAGTAGGTTTTAAACGATACTTATCTAAAGCAATGTCAACAACTTTAAAAGCCACCTTCTGTTTGAAATCTTCAAATGGCCATACATATCCCCTAGTAGCATTCCAATACAATGCTGCAATTGCCAAACGAATCGATTCTTCATCACCGACAAAACGCATTGGCTCATAAGCTATTCTGACGCCAAAGCGTTTTAAATAGCCTCTCATTGGCTTGAGATGACGCAAAACAGTTGCCTTACTACTTTCTAGTGTTTCATAGAAATGTTTAAAGGAACTCTCCTTATCCTTCACAATGGCATCCAAGAACAAATACCCATCTGAATTAGTAGTTAAAAAAGCATGATAGGCATCCCTAGTAACAGTAAACATCTCTTCTGTACTATACTTGTCTTTCTTCAAGATCTTCTTAAAGTCATCTTGAATCCCCAAGAAAGTATTGTAGACACTACCATAGCTCTTATTCATTTGATAAGCTGCCTTACGTAAATTAATATCTTTTACTTTGATATCTCGATTACGATATGTTCCAATAAGATCAGCACTTGCTAGTTGATTAGTTCTTATTAACTTAATCTTGTTAAATAGTTGTATTTTTTCTATTTCTGATTTTGACAGAAATAAGTCAGTAAAGCTATCCAAGAATTCCACCCCCGTAGATGCAATAGTCTAATATTATATGATAAAAAGTTTCGTATATTAGTAACCTACCATATATTATTACTTAAATAAATAGACAGAATATTTTTAATAATCTGAACATAATCTATTATCTATACCAATTATTCATTTTACCCCTTATTTAAAATAAGTATAGTGTTTGTCTGTTCCTTAATTCGAAAAAAACATATTTTTTACTTTATAGCTATCTACGTAACTACAAGAATTATTAAAAGTCTTTTCACCCTATAAATTTTCATGGAAAATGGTTTTATTTTACCAATTTATTATGAAAAATCCTTTGAAAACAATTATGATTTAAGTTCAGCTTAATTTCAAATATAAGGTTCTTTAATTATGAAAAAATGATAAAAAAAAAAGAGACCGATAAAATCGGTCTCTTCAAGTTAGCGTGGCAGCTCCCTATCCTCGC
>NZ_AZDB01000057.1 GCF_001434585.1 Companilactobacillus crustorum JCM 15951 | reverse complement strand
ATTATGTCTAACAATTTTAGGGCACTTCATTGTCACCTTGGTCCTTTTTGTGATAAAAAACTATGATTTACTTACTGATTAACAAATTTTGTCGCCAAGACTAAGCATTTTTTCACGACGCTCAGCAGCTGTTTCAGGCTTAACATTTCTCCAATCAACGACTGAAAGACTTCCGTCAAGAATACCACTGTTGTCTTTAAGAGCTAGGGCATTGTGCCATAATGAAATATTAAGACCATTTGTCATAAGATCGGCATCATTTTCGGAAGTGCTCATAACATAACCGGCATCATTTTCTAAGTCGATTGTGTAATCTGGATCAGCTTCTTTAAGGATAACTAATTGAAATTTATCACCGATAGCACAGCTGCCACCAAGACTTGAGTATTTGTTTGAACCGTCATCAGTAGTCAAAATAAGACGACTGCCTGCGGGAATTTTCTTTGCTAAGTATTCTTTTGCTTCTGGTTTAATATTTATTTTCATTATTTAATGGTCCCTTCTATTTGAAATATAGATTGTACAAAATTGTTTTGTACAAAACCTTTATTACAGTTATTAATTTACCGCATATCGGAGAGTAATGCAAATATTTGATTTCATTTTTGAAAAAATTATTTTATCAAAAAATGTTTTACATATAATGAATGGTGTTACATCGGGATTACTATTGAACAACATATCTGTAATTTTTCTAAATATTTTGTAATAAAAGAATATAATATTTATGAATTAGAAAATTACTAGGGAGAGAATTATGTTTCATAAAATGGGGATTAAGACTTTGATTGCTGCAACATTTTCTGTGGTAGCCTTATTTTTTTGCGTTACTAACGTTGATGCTGCACGTATGGACATGGTTGATGTTTCAAATTATAACGGAGATATGACCATCGACAATTTTAAGGATATGAAGGATAACTACGGTGTAAAGGCTGCAGTTACCAAAATTAGTGAAGGAACATCCTTCAAGGATGCTTATGCCGCCAACGATATCAAAACGGCTCAAGCTGCTGGATTATATATTAATGGTTATCATTATGCCAGATATAATAATGTTCAACAGGCGATAGAGGAAGCTGACTTTGCCGCTCAAACAGCTCAGGCGGATGGACTTCCAGCTGGATCAGTTTTAGTAGCAGATGTAGAAAGCTCTGAGCAAAGCAAAGTTTCTAAAGCTCAAAATGATGCTGACAATACAGCATTTATGAATGAAGTAGCCAAGTATGGCTATCGCTCAGATATTTATACTATGGGTTCTTGGGTTGGTACCGTTGAAACGGTTGATAAAGGTTGGATTGCTGAATATCCAGCTGATGCTACAAACTTGAATCACTATCCTAATGCGCATGGTTGGCAATGGACTTGCCGTTATAAATTTAATGGTAGTTATGGAAACTTTGACGTTTCACAACTTTATGATAACTTCTTTACTAGTTATCAAGCACCTGCAAGTTATGTAGTTAATAATGCTAATACCTCTACAGATTCACAAGCAACAAATGATGCAATAAACAACACTACTAATATTAGTGCTATCAATGTAAATAATCAGAATGGTCCCTATGTACCACTGATGGCATTACAAAATGATGGCAGTATGAAAAAAGTTACTAACCGTGCATTATCGAAAAATACTCCTTGGGCTACCGATCAGACTAAGGAAGTTAATGGTGTAACTTATCATCGCGTGGCTACTAACGAATGGGTTGATGCACAGTACGTTATTTAAATTAAATCTATATAAGAATGTCTAATGACTATACGAATATAAAGTCATAAGGCATTCTTTTTTTTATAGTTAAAAAGAAAAATCGTCTAATAAATTAGATTGGCAAAGCCTAGTTAGCGCTTATAACTAGTGATATGCTAAAAGTGTAGAACTTTCAACTATTATTTATGGAATGAGATGATAAATTGAAGATTATATTTGGACGTAAAATTAATTATTTACCATTAACTATTTGCCTGATAGTTAGCCTCATAGTTGGATATATGATCCTTTTATTATCAAGTCAAAAAATAACAGCAGTAATATTAGGTGGCGTGAGTTTACTAATTGGTCTTTTTATCTGTTCTTTAAATCTGTCTAATTATTATGGTTACTGGAAAATAGATGAAGCTGGTATTCATTATGATAATTATCCAAATAGTTTACGAATAGTGTTATCGATTATTTTTCCGTTTTTGGAGAATCAATCAACAATAGCCTTTAATGAAATTAAGTCATTTGCAATTGTTGTAGGAAAAAATGTAAGAGCTCCTAGAGGAACTTTTGGAGGGATATTTTATCATCCAGATGCAGTTTTGGAAAGACTGCCAATTTCATATTATTTATCTGTAAAGTTAAAAAATAATCATGAGATTGATTTAAATTTGACCAATAATATTGATGATTCTGAAATTGAAAAAATGTTAATTATTCTGGAGAAGAAAACCGGTCAAAAACCAGATTTAATAAAACAGCAGTAATGCTAGGGGGTAATAAGGATGAAAAAAATTGGAAAAAAGATTAATTATTTGCCATTAACTATTTGCTTAATTATTGGAATAGTCATCAGTTATCTTATGTACTTAGTATCGAGACAAGTATTTATCAGTGTTTTATTTGGAATTATTGGTCTAATTGTTAGTATATTAATTTATTCGTTAAATTTATCTAATTCGTATAATTACTGGCAAATTGATGATAGAGAGATTCAATATAATAATTATGATACGACGGCTCAAAAGGTCCAAGCAATTATATTGCCATTAGCTACTAATAGAAGGACTTTAAAGTTCTCAGAAATTTCATCCATAGCATTAGTCATAGGCAAAGGAATGGAAATGCCTGCGGGAATCGGATCAGAGGGTGCAATTGATGCCAGTGCATATGTCGTAGATTCGGCTTTGCAGCATTTTTATAGTCCGTATTATTTAATGCTAAAGTTGAAGGATGGACGTAAAGTGGATTTAGATTTATCAAAGAATAAGACTGATAAAGCTAATGTTGAGCGACTTATTAAAGAAATTGAATTAAAAACTAATTTAAAAGCTAAACTAGTTAAACAAAGTTTATAAGGGAATATCTATTTAATATAGATATTCAATAATCCAAATATATGGTAGGATAGCACGATCAGTTACAAAGGAGAATATAAATATATGCGTTGGATGCCTGTGCTATTTTTACTAGGTATATCTGGATTGAGTGGATTGATTGTTTTGATTAATCAACATAAAATAACTCATCGTTATCTAGCTGCTTTTGGTTGGCTGTATTTAACGGGATTGGCTATAATTCTATTTACGCCAATTTCTTATGATGGAACAAGTATTAGTATCATGCCGTCTGGAACTGGTCGCGTTAATCTCAGAAATTTCTATTTGCATGGATTACAATTCTGGAAAAACATTATCTTAACAGTACCTTTGGGCATTTTACTTAAGAAGATGGTTCCTCAGATGCCTTTATTAGTTATTGCAATTCTTGGAGTTATTTTTGGTGGGGCAGTTGAAAGTTTTCAATATTTTATGTCTAATCATTGGCTAATTAATCGCAGCAGTGATATTAATGATGTGATTGCTAACGCTGCTGGTATTATTATTGGTAGTTTGGCAGTAATTGTTTATCAATTTTATCAAGAAAAAAATCATTTGAAACAAGACAATTGATTATGCTATTATCTTGTTTTTTTTTATTCTAAAAGTCATATAATTAATTCAAGTCAGTGGAGAATATGGGGTGAGAACTTGAATCGATTATTGAATTTCTCTATAAAAATGTATAGCAGTAAAATTATGAGAATTATTCAGAATACGTTAAAAATGATGTTTCCGATTGTTCTTTTAGGTAGTTTTGCTGAAGTTATTAAAATAACTTTTTTAACATCATCCGGCTATATAGCAACTCTTTTTAAAGTAACCGAGTGGTTACCTTTTCATAGTGATCTAGCTTGGATTATGGGTGTGATTTATCACTGTACAATAGATATGATAGCGTTATATGGAGCATTTGGTGCAGCACATTTTACGGCTAAAGAGTATGGTAAAAAGACCTCAATTGCAGGTGCTTTGGGACTAGTAGCCTTTTTAATTATTTCTTATCAGCCTACTGGCGTGGGGATGCCTGATTTTAATCATCAGTTAATGTCAGAGGGACTTTTGATAGCGCTAATAGTTGGTTATTTTTGTGGACGGATCACGGTCTTTTTAGTAGATGCTAAAAAAGAAGAACTATTTCAAATGATAAAACCTGCCTCTATAGTGATAGTATTAGCCTCTATTTTGAATATGCTTTTAGGGTTGATTGGAAAATTAGAGATTCCAACATATGTTGCTGGTTTTGTCATGCAGCATTCACAAACTAATGCATTGTTTTATGTTTTAGGCATGGGTATTTTGACTAATCTATTGTCGTGGATGGCTATTGGAGGACCCTTTCTTAATGGTCCCTCGTTTAGTGACGCGCCATCTTTAGCAAATATGAATGCGGCTTTGAAATCTGGTTCAGCTTGGAATGTTCCTTTTAAATTCACTGATACAACTTTGTACCATAGTTTTGCTAACTTTGGCGGAACGGGTGTGATTTTGGCTTTAATTATTGCCATTTTAATTTTTTCAAAAAGAACAGATAAGCGACTAGTTTCTAAATGGTCTATTTTTCCAGCTATTTTTAATAATAATTATCCTATGATGTTAGGATTGCCAATTTTATTCAATCCGATTTATTTAATCCTTTTTTTGATAGCACCATTAGTTAATATGCTTTTGGCTGCATTATTGTTGTGGCTCAGATGGATTCCAGCGGCAGCTTATCCGGTTCCTTTAGGAACGCCAGGTCCGTTAATAGCTTTTATTGGAACCAATGGTAATTGGTTAACTTTGATTTTTGGAGTCTTTTTAATTTTTGTGGATGTATTAATTTATATTCCATTTGTCAAATTGGCCGATGAGATTACTGAGGAAGTAGGTCAAAGTAATGAAGAAATTTAAACTGTGGATCTGGACAAGTTTAGGGGTAATTTTAGCTGTTATTTTGATAGTCGTGTCTTTACAGTGGTCACGTAACAATGTTTCCGATTTGATGAAGTGGCACAATTCTAAAATGTCGCCAGTGATTATGATTCCAGGGAGTTCAGCAACTGAAAATCGCTTTGATCAATTGGTAAAGAAAATAAATAAAAACAATAAGAATCCCCATAGTTTAATTAAAGTTAAAGTGACGAATGATGATAAATTGCATTTTACAGGGCAAATTCGCCAAAGAGATAATGAGCCTATTATAGTGATAGGTTTTGAAAATAATCGTGATGGATACAGCAATATTAAACAACAGGCTCGACGCTTTAATATTGCCTTTGAAGCTATTACTAATCAGTATAGATTCAATAATTTTAAGGCCATTGGGCATTCGAATGGAGGATTAATCTATACTAGATTTTTGGAAAAGTATTATGCTAATTATTCTTCTCGAATCAAAATTAAACGATTAATGACCATTGGTTCTCCTTATAACTTTAATGAAAAGTCAGTTCGTCATAGAACACAAATGTTGTCAG
Source organism: Companilactobacillus crustorum JCM 15951 (assembly GCF_001434585.1). Lineage (GTDB taxonomy): Bacteria > Bacillota > Bacilli > Lactobacillales > Lactobacillaceae > Companilactobacillus > Companilactobacillus crustorum. The sequence continues at coordinate 3,282 of NZ_AZDB01000057.1, read as the reverse complement.
ATTTTATTGATAGTAGAAAAGAACTACCAAGCAATTTGGATGTTTACGTAGTTGCTGGAACAGAAACTTATAACTCTGACGGATTGGTTCCTCTAGGTAGTGTGATGGCTGGTAAATACATTTATCAAGGACAGGTCAAACATTATACGACTATTTCTGTATCCGGATCAGATGCTCAAAATTCTGATTTACCACAGAATGATCAGATAATTGATCTAATCAAACGTTATATCTTAGATCAACAAGAGACTCCTAAAAATCCGGGTCGACAGAATGGTACAGATTTAAATAATAGGCAGCATTAATAACGTCAAAGAGTTATAGCACCAATTTGATTAAATAATCACGTGGCGACTATTTAGTAAACTTTTCTTGCGAAGCATCGAAATAGCACGTATAATGCTTGCTAGACTAGATTTAAGAAATGAGGATATATATTTGATTACTGTTAGTGACGTTAGTTTGCACTTTGCTGATCGAAAGTTATTTGAGGATGTGAATATTAAATTTGCACCAGGTAATTGTTATGGTTTGATTGGCGCTAATGGTGCCGGAAAATCAACTTTTCTAAAAGTGTTGTCCGGTGAAATTAAACCTTCAACAGGAACTGTTAAATTGGGACCTAATGAACGGTTGGAAACTTTAAAACAAAATCATTTTGATTATGATGAATATACTGTTATGGAAACAGTTATCATGGGTCATTCTGAATTGTATAGAATTATGCAGGAAAAAGATGCTATCTATGCTAAACCTGATTTTAGTGAAGCCGATGGTGTCAAAGCCGCTGAATTGGAAACAGAATTTGGCGAAATGGGTGGCTGGGAAGCTGAAGGCGAAGCTTCTCAAATGCTACAAGGCTTAAATATTCCCGAAAGTCTTCATCAAAAGAAAATGGCTACTTTGACTGCTGGCCAAAAAATTAAGGTTTTATTGGCTCAAGCATTGTTTGGTAAACCTGATGTTTTGCTTTTGGATGAGCCTACTAATGGTTTAGATGTTGACTCAATTGACTGGCTAGAAGAATTTTTAATTAATTTTGAAAATACAGTTATTGTAGTATCCCATGACCGTTACTTTTTAAATAAGGTATGTACGCATATTGCAGATCTTGACTACAGCAAGATTCAGTTATATGTAGGTAACTATGATTTCTGGTTGCAATCATCAGAATTAGCTCAAAAAATGAAGCAGGATCAGAATGCTAAAAAAGAAGAAAAAATCAAAGAACTACAAGATTTTATCGCTCGTTTTTCAGCAAATGCTTCGAAATCTAAACAAGCTACTTCTCGTAAAAAAATGTTAGACAAGATTACTTTGGACGATATTCAACCAAGTTCTCGTCGTTATCCATTTATTAAATTTGTACCTAATCGTGAAATTGGTAATGATTTGCTGCAAGTTTCTAATTTATCTGCCACAATTGATGGCAAACAAGTATTGAAGAATGTCAGCTTTATTTTAAATAAAGATGATAAAGTGGCTTTCTTAGCTAAAAATGATATGGTAACGACAGCTTTGTTTAAAGTTTTGACAGGTGAATTAGTTCCTGATTCGGGAACAGTGACTTGGGGTGTAACAACCAGTCAAGCATATTTGCCTAAAGACTTTAACGATATGTTTAATGAAGAAACACCGATTATTGACTGGTTACGTCAATTTGCTGAAAAAGGTGAAGATGATGATACCTTCTTACGCGGATTCTTAGGTCGAATGCTATTTTCTGGAGACGACGTAACTAAGATGGTAAATGTCTTGTCCGGTGGTGAAAAAGTTCGTGTAATGCTATCGAAGATGATGCTTTTAAAGGCTAATGTCTTGTTGATGGACGATCCAACTAATCATCTGGATTTGGAATCAATAACAGCTTTGAATGATGGATTAATTGATTATAAAGGTTCAATTTTATTTGCTTCTCATGATCATCAATTTATTCAAACAATTGCTAATCGATTGATTTATTTGACAGAAAATGGTGTGGTTGACCGAGCAGATACAACTTACGATGAATTTCGTAATAATGCTCAGGTTGAAAAACAGATCGCTGAATTAGATGGCGCTGCTGAATAGGTAAATAAAAAGGCCAGTACAATAGCCATTGAAAAATGGTTGTTGTACTGGTTTTTTTGATGTTTTCGAATAGACCAAATCTGAAATAAAGATACTAACGCTTTAATCAGATTTCTGCTTGAAGAATTTCAATAAATAGTTTTATATGCCGTTCAGGATTTTTGGCAGTAATAAATCCATAAGGAAGTTGGAAGGGTACATTAAGAGGTCGACTAATCAATCCTGGCAAAACATTATCCCAACAATTTAATGATAAAAGATAGCCAGTCCTAGTCGAAAATTTATTAAAAGTGTTAACCGTGTAATGAGCGTCGGTGATAATCATGTTTATCTTTAATTTTTGTTTATCAATATCCTTATAAATTTTATCTATTTCTTTAGACATACCTGATGGCATTATGTAAAAATTAGCATGATTGAGATCAGATAATTCAATTTTAGATTTTTTAGCTAATGGGTCGTTGGTGTGCATCATGATAGTAAAATTAAATTTACCCATCTCATAGAAATTAATATTTTTACGAACAGAGTCCATTCCATAAGGACTAAAAAGCAAGTCTACTTGATCGCCCATGTGATAATAAGTTTCTGGGAATTTAAAACGATTGTTTTCTAAAGGAATAAATTGTAAATGATATTGTGGAAGTTTGTCAGATATTTTAGACCAGAGGTTGCTTAAATTGCTAACAGGATTAATAGTTGAACTACCAACTCTGACGATATATTGAGTTTTAAGTGCACTTTGACGAACTAAATTAACTAATTCATTATTGGCTTGGATTAGCTGTGGAGCATTTTCATATAGTATCTTGCCAGAATCAGTTAAAGAGACTCCTTGAGCAGTACGTTTAAACAAAGAGACGCCTAAACTTTTTTCTAGATTATTGATTCGATTCATAACTGCAGGGGGTGTCATAAAGAGTTTTGAAGCTGCAGCAGAAAAGCTACCTGATTGGACAACAATATTAAAAATATTAATTTCAGATAATTCTAGCAAATTAGTTTTCTCCTTAGCTATTAATAAAAGTTAATACAGTAATTAAAAAACGTTTCTTCTAGAAAATTAAATTCAGTATTAGGATAAGAATTACAATTCACAGAAGGAATGATTTAATGAATAAAAAACAAAAAGTTTTAATAATTACTATTGTACTATTAGGATACTTCATAATTTTAGTTGATACGGTAGATTGCAAATTTAATCCGAATTTT
>NZ_AZDB01000056.1 GCF_001434585.1 Companilactobacillus crustorum JCM 15951 | reverse complement strand
GCCATCAACTTGATTTGACGAACAGCCATCTTTTATTGCTGCTATTTTAATTTTTTAACTTTGTTGAAAAGGGAATTGTCATCTGGAGTTTTATTATCGCCAGTTCTTCCAATATCATAATCAGAATCCTTCATGGCTTCAACTTTTCCCATAAGATAACCATTACCAACTTGTGAGAAGAAGTCGTGATTACTTGTTCCAGTTGAGATACCGTTCATAACGATCGGATTGACGTCTTCAGCATTTCCATCAGGGAATAAAGGTTCTTGACCTAGATTCATCAAAGCTTTATTGGCGTTATAACGAAGAAATACCATAACTTCATCAACCCAGCCGACTTCTTTGTATAAGGTACGAGTGTATTTTTCTTCATTGTCGTAAAGGGTATAGAGAAGATTATACATCCAATCTTTTAATTCGGCTTTTTTATCAGCACTCAATTCATTAAAGCCTAATTGGAATTTATAACCAATATAAGTTCCATGAACAGATTCATCACGGATGATCAATTTGATGATCTCAGCGACGTTTGCAAGCTTGTTATTGCCTAGATAGTAAAGCGGTGTATAAAAGCCTGAATAGAACAAGAAGCTTTCTAGGAAGACACTAGCTACTTTCTTTTGAAGCGGTTCACCATTTTGGTAAATGTTATTGATATATTTAGCTTTGTTTTGCAAATATTCATTATGGTCAGTCCAGTCAAAGATTTCTTCAATCTCTTCGGCTGAGTTCAAAGTACTGAAAATTGAAGAATAACTCTTAGCATGGACTGATTCCATAAATTCGATATTATTGAAGACAGCTGTTTCTGCTTGAGTTCTAACATCTTTTAACATGGCTTGAATACCGTCTTGTGATTGTAAAGTATCCAAAAGAGTCAGGCCACCAAAGACATGCCCTACAACAGTTTGTTCAGCAGGACTCAAAGTACGCCAATCATCTAAGTCGTTTGAAAGAGGAATTCGTGTATCTAACCAAAATTGAGAAGTTAACTTTTCCCAAGTCTCTTTGTCAATTTGATCTTCCAACTTGTTCCAGTTCATTGATTTGTAATATGTATCAACCATTATAAAAAATTCCTCCTAGATAGAGCAGCTTTCGCACTCGTTACTGCCGATTTCGTCATTATTTTCAGTAAATGTTCTGACATAATAAAGTGATTTAATACCCTTATAGTATGCATAGTTACGAAGAATACTCAAATCACGAGTAGTTTGCTTAGTATCGTCTGCTGCTTTCCAATCGTAAAGACCAGCTGGAATTTCTGAGCGCATGAATAAAGTCAAACTCATTCCTTGGTCAATATGTTCTTGAGCTGAAGCATAAGTATCAATGACTTTACGCATATCAGTATCATAAGCTGACTTATAGTATTTGATATTGTCATTGCTTAAGAAGGGAGCTGGGAAGTATAGCTTACCGTTTTTCTTTTCCTGGCGTTCCTCAATCAGACGCGTTACAGGTTGGAGACTGGCACTAGTATTATTGATGTAAGAGATAGAGCCAGTTGGTGCAACGGCCATACGGTAGGCGTTATAAAGGCCATCTTGCATAACTTTTTGTTTTAATTCTTCCCAATCTTTTTGCTCAGGAATAAAAATACCGTCGAAGAGATCCTTTACCGCTTTTAATTTAGGAGCGTAGCTCTTCGTTACATATTTGCTGAAATAAGTTCCATCAGCATATTTAGATTTATCAAAGTTTGCAAAAGTTTCTTGACGTTCTTTGGCAATATTGTTGCTTTCAACTAAGGTCCAATAGTTAAGCAACATGAAGTAGACATTAATGAATTCAATAGCTTCGGGAGAACCATACTCTAGGTGGTTGCAGGCTAAAAAGGTATGTAGACCCATAGCTCCCAAACCAATTGAGTGACTCATCTTGTTACCATTAGCGACAGGAGGGACAGCTGAAATATTCGAGGCGTCACTGACGAAAGTCAAAGCTCTGGTCATAGAACGAACTGATTTCCCAAAATCAGGGCTCTTCATCATATTTAAAATGTTAGTTGAACCCAGGTTGCAACTGATATCAGTACCTAACTTGGTATATTCTTGAGCATCGTTTAATTCAGAAGGGACTTGTACTTGTTGAATTTCAGTACATAAGTTACTCATGATGATTTTGCCATCAATAGGATTTTCACGGTTAACGGTGTCGATATTTAAGACATATGGATAACCTGATTCCTGTTGCAACTTACTAATCTCATCTTCTAGATCACGTGCTTCAATTTTGTACTTCTTAATGCGGTCGTCTTTAACCATGTTGTCGTATTCTTTAGTGATATCGACATATGAGAAAGGAATTCCATAGACTTTCTCAACTGAATAAGGACTGAATAAATACATATCTTCGTTATTACGGACTAGTTCATAATATTTATCAGGAACAATTACGCCAAGTGAAAGAGTTTTAACTCGAATCTTTTCATCAGCGTTTTCTTTTTTAGCAGATAAAAATTCAATAATATCAGGATGAAATACGTTCAAATAAACGGCACCGGCACCTTGTCTTTGACCAAGTTGATTACTGTAGCTAAAGCTATCTTCAAGCAATTTCATAACGGGTAAAACACCGGAAGATGAATTTTCAACACCCTTAATGGGTGCTCCAGATTCACGTAGATTGGAGAGAGTAATACCAACTCCACCACCGATTCTTGAAAGCTGTAAGGCACTGTTAATAGTACGACCAATACTATTCATATCGTCAGTCACTTGGAGTAGAAAACAAGAAACATATTCGCCACGACGTTTGCGACCGGCATTTAGAAATGAAGGCGTAGCGGGTTGGTAACGTTGAGCAATCATTTCTGTAGCCAAGCTTTTAGCTAAATCTTGATCACCATGAGCATATAAAAGAGCATTAAAAAGAATTCTCATTTCATAGTTTTCAAGGTAATAGTCACCATCATTGGTTTTTAAGGCGTATTGATTATAAAACTTGTAAGCGGCCATGAATGATTGAAATTGGAAATGTTGATCGAGCAAATATTGATAGAGATTTTCGATAAATTCATGCGGATATTCTTCAACTACGCTTTTTTCAATGAAATTTCCATCGATCAAATAATCAATATGATCTTTAAAAGAATCAAACTTTTTGGTATTTGGATTAACGTTCTCATTAAAAAAGGCTGTAACAGCCTCTTTATCGCGATTTAAAGGAATTTGACCGTTTACGGGAATGTTAATTTCGTTATTCAATTTGAAATAACTGAGTTTGGTTGCGTCAAGGTTATTTAATCCCAATTTTATTCACTACTTTCTTAAAGTTTTCGACATCTTTGTTGGTTCCGTTGAATTCAAATTGGAAAACAACGGGAACATTTAAGGCTGAGGCAATATCTTTAGCGGTGTGATTATATAAGGTATTGAAGTTACGGTTACCGCCGCCAGCAACGCCAACACAATTTTTAGCATTGTCTTCATATTGAAGAAAATCAATTACGGGGTCCATCATATCGTCATCATAAGCAGGTACAATAAGAACAAATGGCTGATCCATTTTGTAAAAGGGATCAGCGTCGGTTATTTCATATCCATCCATTCCAAGCTTGTTAACGAAACGTTTTGTTTGGCCAGTAATTGAATAATAGGCTATTTTCATAATTAATCTACTAACTCTTTAAGACTGTCTGGACGAAAGCCGACGATTGGGTCCATTGAGTCATTCATAACAACAGGAACGCTTTGGAATCCTTGCTTTTTAAGAGAATCAAGATATTGTGGTTCTTGATTGATATTTCTTTCTTCAAAGGCAACATTGTGCTCCTTAAGGTATCTCTTAGTCATTTTACATTGCATGCAGTTATTTTTACTATATACGATTACGTTGTTCATAGTTATTACTTCCTCTCAGGTACTTATTCTCAATCAGTATAATCATTTGAGATTTTAAACACAATATATAGTGCTTGGTTATAACGAAAGATACACGATATAGCGTGGTTATGTCGTCATTACAAAATGTCTGCAAACGTATGTACCCACACAAATTGTAGCGTTTTGTATTACAATTTCAAATAATTTTTCGATTCGTGGTAAAATTAGCGTAATAACTATTATAGAGTTATGCAGTTGTTAAGACAATTAATTTTAGTTGGGAGAAAACAATGAGTTCTTGGAATTTTATAGGAATTATTGCATGGATTATTGTAATTGCATTATTAATCTTTGTTGTATTTAATATTAGAAATCGTCATTTAAAAGTTCTTGTGGTTGAAAAGGGAAAGATTACTTGGACAACAATATTGACTGATTTACTAGAAATCATAGTGGTTATTTTGGCTGTCAGTGGTTTGTTGTATACTAGCTTGTTTACTAAGGTAGATTTGACAAATAAGAACGAAGTAGCAGTTACCTACAAATATGATCCTTTAATCGTTCAAACGACCGGGGATGGCCAAGGATATTATGTCAAAATTGACAAGAAGGAATCTAATTCTTCTACAGATGTATATCAATATTGGTTGAATAACTCGACTTATACTGTATCTAGTCAAAATGCGACTGTTTCCGATGCAACATTGCCATTTACTGTTTCGGGATTGCATTTGGATTGGCCAATGAAAAAGATCAAGAAATTGGATGCAAAATATCAAAATGCTTATGTAATAACAGTTCAAGCTAAATATAAGAATAACTTTATGAACGGTCTTGGCTTGAAAGCTAATCGCTACGCTATGGAATATCGAGTTCTGAGAGTTCCAGCTAGATCATTTATTAATGTAGAGAAATAATTAAAGAGGTTGAATAGGTTATTTTAACTTGTTCAACTTTTTTGTTACTGAAAAATAAAAAGCAGACCCTCCTCTATGGAAAGCCTGCCTTATATGATTATTAGTTCTTAGCCTTTTTGATCTTCTTAATACTTACGACAATCTTATTGTTTAATTCCATTTTGTTGGAATTATCTTTAGGATCGTTTTTAACAATTTCCATTAAAGCTGAATGTTCGTAAATCTTTTCAACTTTACCTTGGAATGGATAATCCATATCTTCATCAACGGAGCAATCGTAAACAGTACCAACCTTTAAGTCTTCTATTTTCATATGTAATTCTCCTCGGATTAATTTCTTAACAGATTAGTATAATAATATAGTAGAAGAAATATTTCAAACATGGGAGTTCCTAGAATGGATAAAAAAATTATTGTTATCACTGGAGCAAGTGGAACTGGCAAAACAACAATTAGCAAACATTTGCAAAATACCTATCATATACCAAGTGTTATAACTCACACTACTAGATTACCACGTGACGGCGAAAAAGACGGCATTGACTACTATTTTGAAACAAAAGATAGCTTTTTAAAGAACCATTATTTGGAAAAAGTCGAATATAGTGGCCATTGGTATGGTTCTTCAGAGGAAAGCTTGAATAAAACTTGGGAAGAATATGATGCTGCAAGTATCGTCGTAGATACTCAGGGAGCTATTTCCTATAAAGAAAAGTACGGTAAAAAAGCTGTGGTAATTTTCTTGAGAGTAGATTTAGAAACCGTTACCCAGCGATTATCTCAACGTGGGGATGATAAAGATCGTCTTAAGATGAGAATTAATAGTGAGGAATTCCGTCGAGATTTAGAAATTCCAGCCGAATTACAGGGCAAATGTTATGAAATTACTAACGATAATATCGAAAATACCAAGAAAAACGTGAATAAAGTACTAAAAAGCGAAGAAATCAAGTAAAAACTATTTTCACAAGTAAGCTCTAACCATTGATATTATTATGGTTAGAGCTTTTTAAGATTGTGAATCCCAAAGTGTAACATTCTTATACAATAGCTGTAACAATTCTGCAACATTCGGAGAGTATTATAGTCATCGTTGAGTGATAAGAAATTAATATTTAAGAAAAATTTAAAAAATAAAAAAAACACACCATTACGGGGGATTTCAATTTTGAATACTAACGTTAAAAAAAGTCTAATTTCATTTACAGCTGCTGCAGCATTGGCAGTTACAGGTTTGAGCCTATCAAATGCTTCTACAACAAAAGCTGCTTCAGAAGTTTTAACTAGTGCTCCTTCAGTTGTTCGTACAAATACTATGTCAAATCTATATACAACACCATCATCAGATGCTAAGAGTGCTGGACGTGCTTTAGCTTCAAATACTGCATGGGCTGTTGGTCAAGCTGTTCAAGATGATCAAGGTAACACATGGTACTTAGTTGGTGCTAACGAATGGGTTAACGCTAAGGATGTTACAGATACTTCAGCTGTTACAGAATCAGCTACATCATCAGATACAACAGCTACTGCTGACAACGTTGTTAACACTGCTAAGAAATATATCGGTACACCATATGTATGGGGTGGTAAGACTCCTTCAGGATTTGACTGTTCAGGTTTCACATCATACGTATACCAAGAAGCAACTGGTAAGAGCATCGGTGGTTACACTGTAGCCCAAGAAAGTGCCGGTACACAAGAAGCAGTTTCTCAAGCATCAGCTGGAGATCTATTATTCTGGGGTAGCCAAGGTTCATCATACCATGTAGGTATTTACCTAGGTAACAACCAATACATTGCTGCACCACAACCAGGCGAATCAGTTAAGATTTCAACAATCTCAAGCTACTTCATGCCTTCATTCGCTGTTAAAGTTCTATAATACACATTCAAAATTAAAATCATTCACGGTGGGTCATCCTTTAGGGATGATCTTTTTTTGTAAGATATAAAAAATGAGTAGTTTTGACATAATTCTGTCAGAGCTACTCATTTTTAGTATTTATTGATATTAATCAGAAAAGTCTTCGGAAATATAAGTCTTTCCATTAGCTGTATAAACGCCGATTCCAACTTTATTAACATCAGTTGAGACCACGTTAGTATAGTGATTTGGAGTAAAGGTTTCAGCACGGAAGCTATCCATTATTATTGAAGCTAATTTGTTTGCGTCACCGTTAAACGAACTATTTGTACGCCAAGCAATATTTTCTTCAAATGATGATAAATAAGGGAAGGCTGTGTAGAAAGGAGATCCATCTGGTCTAGTATGACTGAATGATTGAGAAATTTCAGAAGCACGCGTCATAGCAGTTTGGTTTAGAGCATTATTCAGCGTTAGTGGAGCAACACCCTTTGAAGTACGTTCACTATTCATTGAATTGAGAATGGCTTGTTGAATGTTTGAAACCGAGGTGTCGTCCTTATTTGTAGTAGTTGAACCTGATGGATTATAAGGAATATTTGTATTAGTCCATGTAGTATTGCCAAGGCTAGCTTTTTGAGCATCATCAGCGTTATTTTCAACTGCTAATCCAAAATCATCAATACGTTCGATATTAGTTGGATTTTGTTGGAAAAGCATTGTTGAACCATCAGCATATTCATGAGAGCTAACTTGTACAAATATTTGATTATACTTATTTACAATAATACGGCCAATATTCCATTCGGTATTGTTGCCTAAAATATTATTGCTTTCAACAGAATTCGTTTGGTCGTTGAAAAGCTGTGAAACACCGAGAACTACTTTACCTTTTAGAGTTGAGCTTGAGGTATTTGTGCTAGTGTTCAAGGTTGAATCTTTAGAACTTAGGTACTCGTTAGTGGCAACTTGATAAAAAGTTGTTCCGTTAATTTGAACGGTCTGACCGACTAACCATGGTGTGTTAGTTCCTAAACCACGATTCGTAATTAAGGTGCCATCTTTTGTATAAAGATGAGCATATCCTGGTGCCGTAACAGTAGCTACGGTAGCAGCATTGGCTGAATTTTCGTTAAATAATAACGCACCGGTAATTCCGAATGTAAGAGCTGCAATGATAGAAAAAGATTTTGATAATCGCATGTTATCCCCCTATAAATAATTAATCCTTATATAAGTACAATGTAATAGTAATTTATAATTAAAATTATTTCAATGATAAAATTAATATTTTGAATTTGTTCCAAGAAAGTCAAAATTTCTTCACATATTGTTATAAATTTATTCGTATTTAAACGTTATTATTTAAGCATAGTCAAAGACGAAGAGGTGACCAGATGACTAGATAATGTTTCAAGTAGAGACAATCTTTAATTAGAAAATTATTGAAAACAATGAATAGAATTAATCCCCTTAAAAAATATAATATTTAAATTTAATCCCCTTATAAAACTTCAAGATATCTCCCCCCCTAAAAGATATGAAGTCAAATAGAGAGCTATTCCCCGTAGCTCTACTTAAAAAAGAAAGAAGTTGGTATTTATCATATTAGTAAATATCATGGCAGCCTGCTTACTAGCAGGCTTTTTTGCTGCCAAAATTTGATAGAATGTAGTTATTAAATTTTGATTGAAAAGGAAATTAAAATGGAAAAATTAATAGCATCGGCCCTAGAAATGATTAAACCTGGTATGACTGTCAGCTTTGGCGGTGGACGGACAGTGGGCAGATTGATTAAAGCATTGAAGGTTTCTGACCTAGAAATAGCTAGTCCTTCAGAAATGACTCAAAATCTTTGTCGAGAATTGCATATTAAAGTAATTAGCTTGGATCAAGTTACAAAATTTGATTTAGCTTTTGACGGTTGCGATAGTATAGATCAGAACTTGAACGCTTTAAAGAGCAATGGCGGCATTCATACTTTAGAAAAACTCTATGCTAATAAGGCTGAACGTTATATCATTATGGCTCCAGAAGAACGATTTACAGAAAATCTTAATTCAGATGTTCAATTGTCATTAGAAGTGTTGGATTTGGCAATTCCAGCAGTTGCAGAAGAAGTTAAGAAGTTAGGCGGACATCCAGAAATTCGTCAATCAAGCGATATGGCAGGGATGGTGAGAACGGTTAATGGCAATGGACTAGTTGATTGCTATTTCGATGATTGGTCTAAGATTGAAGAAATTGAAATGAATTTATCCAGAATGACCGGAGTTTTAGGAACTTCATATTTTAAAAATATTGTGACAGATGTTTTATTATCAACAGATAATGAAGTAAAGCATATTTGTAGATAAGAGTAATTTTAATTTTTGTTCCAGGCTAGTGTTGTTGCTGTAAATTAATATTTAAATGAAGAAAGACCCAAATGGGTAGCGTCAAGAATCTTGTGTAAATGA
>NZ_AZDB01000055.1 GCF_001434585.1 Companilactobacillus crustorum JCM 15951 | reverse complement strand
GACATACATTTATGCTTGGATTTCTTAACGGTGACCGTTTTTATCTGGTATTTAAATTTTACAATAATTAATGAATAAAGTAGGAGTCAGTCCGGAGCAAAAAGTGGGAATGCGTTCAGCTATGAGATCATTGTTAGCGGCTTTGCCGGTTACAATGAGGCCGAGTTTGGAAATCCATTATTTTGCACGAAGTGTAAAATGATTAGTTTCAAACCGACCCATAGCGTTCCAACAGCATTCCCACTTTTTGTGGAGGACGGGAATTCAAATATACTCATGCTATAACCAAACTTGAGTAAGAACTTTATCATACAGGGTTCTTTTCGTTATAGTTATAATTCGGCTAAAATTTTATTAGCTGTAGGTTCATTTAAAATAACATCAGTAAAGTAGTTGCCCAATAGAGCAGCCTTTAATGCTGAGGATTTAAATTTGTCATTAACAATTGCGACGCGACTAGGTACGTGAAGAACTTTTTTGAAACTAATACCAAAGACCTTATCGTTGCTCTCATCAATAAGCAACTTACCATCCTTGTTAATTGGTCGTCCGTAAACTAAGGCAGCAATAGAATCAGAGTTAACGTTAGGGAATAAGACCTTCTTACTGTCGTGCCAAGAATCAATACTGTTGATTGAATCGACCGTTCCCACACTAGTAAAAATCAAATCTAATTGTTGGGCGGTAGCAAGAGTTGGCTGAATAGCAGGTTCCAAAGCTAATAAGCGTCGAACGTCCTTATTCATAATATAAAGTGGCGCATCTATTGTGAGATATTTACCGTTATAACGGGTAGCTACCTTTTGAACCATACGCATTGTACCGGCTAATGAATTGTGCTTGCCATTTTCACCAATAAATTGAGTGAAAACCATATTGTCTTTAGCAGTAGATTGAAATGAATCAATTACATGATAAATCGTGTCTCCCCATGTGAGGCCGATTATTTTTTTGCCATCAATTAAATCTTGCAAATACTTTGCGGCAAAGGAATAAAAACGATCATTTTCGTGAGCAATATCCTCAGTATTCTTTAACACGTAAAAATTAGGATTAGGAAAGATTGAATTGAGCTTATTTTCCAAATCATGACTTCGTGAAAAAGGTGAGCTTATATTGATTGTGACAATTTTTTTATCCACCGCTTCAGATAAGTATTTAGAGATTTTATAACGGCTAATATTGTATTTTTTTGAGATGTCACCCAAGTTTAAATGGTTTAAATAATAGTCTTGAGCTAGATCCACTAATAGTGAGGTGCTTTCTTCCTGAGCCATAAATAAATCTCCTTTGTATATATAAATTACCTTATTTATGGCTCAATTTCAATTTTTAAAGTTTGTGAACTTTGTGAAACTATTTACATTTTTTGAAAAAGAGGGTAGTATATGAATTGAAAAATGTTAAATAAAAACATTATTTTTTAAAAATTTTAAAAAAGAGGCGACACCTATGGATATGGAATTAGTAAAGAAAATACATAAAGCTCATACTGGTGTTCTTCAGATTGATGGAGAATTACCTGTTACAACAATGGAAGAACTAGGTGAAGCATATACGCCTGGCGTTGCAGAAATTAGTAAAATTATTGCTAAGGATCATGATTTAGCTCATGAATATACAGTTAGTGGTAAGTTAGTTGCCATTATTACTGATGGATCAGCTGTTTTGGGCCTTGGTAACATTGGGCCTCAAGGTGGTTTGCCCGTCATTGAAGGTAAAGCTTTGTTATATAAGACTTTAGCTAACGTTAATGCTATTCCATTGGCCTTGGACCAAGTTGATGTCGATGAATTCGTCAAAACTGTTGTTAATATCAGTAAGAGTTTTGCTGGAATCCATTTGGAAGATATCGCCGCACCAAGATGTTTTGAAATTGAACAAAAATTAGCTGAAAAACTTGATATCCCTGTTTACCATGATGATCAAGAAGGTACGGCTATTGTTGTTCTAGCTGGGTTGATCAATGCAGCCAAAGTTGTTAATAAGAACTTGAGTGATTTGAAGGTTGTCATTAATGGTGTTGGTGCTTCTGGTCTAGCCACAGCTGAATTATTGTTCAAGAGTGGTATCAAGAACATTATTTTGGTTGATCAAAAAGGTGTTATTAATAGTAAGGATACTAGCTTGAATGATTATCAATACGATTTAATGAAACGTATTGATTACAAGTCAGATGCTAAGACTTTGGCCGATGCTATGAATGGTGCTGATGCTTTTGTTGGTTTATCAGTCGGTGGCATTGTTACTAAAGAAATGGTTGCTTCAATGGATAAGGGAATTGTTTTTGCTTTAGCAAATCCTAAGCCAGAGATTGAACCAGAACTTGCTAAAGAAGCTGGAGCTCAAGTGGTTGCTACGGGTAGTTCACAACATCCTAACCAAGTTAATAACATTTTGGCTTTCCCAGGATTATTTAGAGGTCTACTAGAAAATCATGTGGATCACTTTAGTTCTGAAATGGAAGCAAGTGTTGCCAGAGGTTTAGCTGAAATGATTACTGATCCTGAACCTGAAAAGATTATCCCTGGAGTTTTTGATAAGAACGTTGTTCAAACTGTTTCAACCGCAGTAACAAACTTTGTAAAAAACGAGGATTAAATTATGCAGATGAATTCTATTCCTGATGGAGATCAACCTAAGAATCTCTTTCAAAAATTTATGGCATTGAATATCGGGATTGTTCCAATGCCACTTTATATATTATTGTTAGTTGCTTATGGACTTTTAACTCTTACTAATCAAATGCCTAATGACATGATTGGTGCTATTGGTATCATGACGCTATTCTCTTTTATCCTAGAGGAAATTGGTAAACATATTCCCATTTTGAATTCTTTAGGTGGAAAAGTTCTAGTTGTTACATTCTTACCATCTTATCTGGTTTATATGAATTGGTTGCCAGGTAGTACTACTAAAGTCGTAACTGACTTTATGAATAATAATAATTTCTTAGCTGTCTTTATTGCTCTTTTGATTGTTGGTAGTATTTCAGCTATGAATCGTAAGACTTTGATTCAAGCAAGTATGAGAATTATCGTAGTTCTTTTGATTTGTGAAGTCGTAGGACCACTTGTTGGTATGGGAGTAGGTATGCTTCTTGGACTATCAGCTTACAAATCATATTTCTTTATCGTCGCACCTATTATGGCTGGTGGTGTTGGTGAAGGTGCTTTGCCACTATCACTTGGTTATGCTGCAATTATTTCAATGGGTCAACAAAATATTTTTGCTCAAATTTTACCATGTGTTATGTTAGGAAGCTTGGTTGCCGTTATTGAAGCCGGTATTTTAAGAAAAATCGGTGAAGTAAAGCCTAAGTTAACTGGTAATGGTCGTTTGGTTGAATCAGATGAAGGTTCTGATGAATTAGGCAGTCTTTCATCAAAATCAGATACTGCTAATATTACTAAGATGTTAGTTTCTGGTATTTTGGCTATCACACTTTATATGCTTGGTGTTTGGGTCAACTCAGTTATTCACTTGCCAGCTCCAATTGTTCTATTGATTGTTGTTATGGTTGCTAAGATGTTGGGTTGGATTCCAGATTCCGTTCAAGAAGGTGGAAAGTCACTCTACAGTTTGACTGTTAAAGGTATTTCACCACTCTTGCTATTCGGTGTTGGTGTTGCTATGACACCTTGGAAATCATTGGTTACTGTGTTCACAAATGTGCCAATGTTGATTACTATTTTCATCACCGTTACAGCTATTGTTACAGCAGCTTTCTTCTCAGCTAAATTCTTAGGAATGTACCCAGTTGATACTGCTATTGCCGTTTCATGTTGTTCAGGTCAAGGTGGTACCGGTGCTCTAGCAATCTTAGCTGCTGGTGATCGTATGAACTTGATGCCATTCGCTCAGGTTGCCGTTCGTCTTGGTGGTGCTATTACCGTTACACTTTCAATCTTCCTAATGAGATTCTTTGCCTAGGAGAAATAACTTGGAAACAACAACTTTAAACTTAAAAGATTCCTATTATTACAAACAATGGCAAAGCTTGATTCAAAATGAGGGCTTAGTCATTGAAAATTTAGACGATATCACTGAAACCTTTGGTATTTATGAAGATGACAAATTAATTGCCACCGGTTCTTACTTCGAAAATGTTCTGAAATATTTAGCGATAGATCCGGATTATCAAGGTGGCAATATTTTTAACAAATTAGTTTCAACATTGATTAATGAATTAGCGGCTCAGAATATCTTTCATGTTTTTGTTTTTACTAAGCCACAATATAAAAAAAGTTTTAGCTATTTAGGATTTAATTTGATTGCTGAAACTGAGTACTCTGCTTTATTGGAGACAGGCGATTATTCAATTGATCAATATATTGCTGAGTTGCCTAGAATATCTGGTAAAAATATTTCGGCCATAGTAATGAACGCTAATCCTTTTACATTGGGACATCGTTACTTAGTTGAACAAGCTGCCCAGAAGAGCGATTCAGTTTATGTCTTTGTCGTTAATCAAGATGCATCGCTTTTTAAAACTTCTGAAAGATTAGATTTGATCAAGCAAGGAACTGCCGATTTAGACAACGTTCAAGTAGTCAGTGGCGGTCAATATATGGTCAGTTTTGTAACTTTTCCTTCTTATTTCATTAAGAGCTGTTCTGAAGTGGCCACATATCAAACTCAACTTGATGCGAAAGTCTTTAAACGAATTGCTAGTGCGTTGAAGATTACTAAACGTTTCGTTGGTAGTGAACCATATTCTCCAACTACCGAAATTTATAATCAGTCATTGCAGAAAGTTTTGCCACCAGAAGTTGAGTTAGAGATTCTTGACCGTAAAGCAATTGATCAAGATATCATCAGTGCTACGAAGGTTCGTCAAGCTATTCAAGCAAATGATTTAGCCACTGTTCAAAAATACGTTCCAGAAACAACTTATAAGTTTATTAAAGATAATATAAAAACATTAATTGGGAGGATTCACGATGGAAATTAAGCATACAGCTCTAGCCGGAACTCTTGAATCAAGTGATATTCAATTCACCCTTTCAAAGGGTACTGGTGTTGAAATCAACCTTAATTCACAAGTTGAAAAACAATTTGGAAAACAAATCAGAAAGGTTATCACTGACTTGCTAGCCGAATATGACATCAAAAATGTTACAGTTCGTGCCGTTGATAAAGGTGCTTTGGATTGTACCATCAAAGCTCGTTTGATTGCTGCTATTCAACGTGCTACCGATACACAAAATCAACCAAATTGGGAGGTACTTGGATAATGGAACGTTTAAGAAGAACAATGATGTTTGTTCCTGGTAACAATCCAGCCATGATCAAAGATGCTGGTATCTATGGAGCCGACTCAATTATGTTTGATTTGGAAGATTCAGTTTCTTTGACGGAAAAAGATACAGCTCGAATGCTAGTATTTGAAGCTTTGCAAAATGTCGATTACGGCAATTCTGAATTAGTTGTCAGAATCAATGGTCTTGACACAGATATGGGTAAAGCTGATATTTATGCCATGGTTAAAGCTGGCGTTGAGGTTATCCGTTTACCTAAGACAGAGACTCCTGAAGATGTTGTTGAAACTGAAAAGGTTATTGAAGAAGCAGAAAAGTATTTCGGCATTGAAGTTGGTCGGACACATATGATGGCCGCAATTGAAAGTGCTGGCGGTGTCTTGAATGCACCTGCTATTGCCAAGGCTTCTGACCGTTTAATCGGTATCGCTCTTGGTGCTGAAGATTATGTCACAATGATGAAGACTCGCAGATATCCTGATGGCGCCGAATTATCATTTGCTCGTAATATGATTTTGCACGGTGCTCGTGCAGCTGGAATTGCTGCCTTTGATACCGTCTATTCAGATGTTGATAACACAGAAGGTTTCAATCATGAAGTAGAAATCATTCATGAACTTGGTTTTGACGGTAAGTCAGTTATCAATCCTCGTCAAATTCCATTAGTTAATGCAATTTATGCACCAACTGAAAAAGAAATTAGAAATGCTAAAGACGTGCTTAATGCAATCGAAGAAGCCCACAAGAAGGGTTCTGGTGTTATTTCATTGCGCGGTAAGATGGTTGATAAGCCGGTCGTTGCTCGTGCGCAAAGAACTATGGCCTTAGCTAAAGCATCGCACTTAGTTGATGAGGAGGGTAATATCTATGCTGAATAAAGTAAATCGTGAAATTCCTGATGATATTTTAAAAGATAAAAATTATAAACCATTTGAAACAACTGAAATTGGTAATCCTGAAACAACTTATGTTGCTCATAACGTTAAGGTTACTCAAGGAGATGATAAGTTAGTTGATTCAATTCCTGATGTAATTGCTAAAACTGGTTTGAAAAATGGTATGACAATTTCATTCCATCATCATTTCCGTGAAGGTGATTTTGTCTTCAATATGGTAATGCAAGAAATTATTAATGAAGGCTTCCAAGATTTAACTTTAGCTCCAAGTTCGTTGACTAATGTAATGAACGATATGGTTATCAAAGCTATTAAAGCTGGAACAATTTCACACATTACTTCTTCTGGTATGCGTGGCAGTTTAGGTGATTTCATTTCACACGGTGGCTTAAAAGATCCCGTTGTACTTCGTTCACATGGTAATCGTGCTCGTTCAATTGAAAACGGCGATATTAAGATTGACGTAGCCTTCTTGGGTGTACCTAATGCTGATGCTGTTGGTAATGCTAATGCTATTCATGGTGATGCCGTCTTTGGTTCAATGGGTTATTCATTGATGGATGCTAAGTATGCTGATAAAGTAGTTCTTTTGACTGATACAATCATGCCTTATCCAAATACTCCAGCAAGTATCAAACAAACACAAGTTGATTATGTTGTTAAGGTTCCTAAGGTCGGAGATCCTGATAAAATTGGTTCTGGTGCTACTCGTTTCACTAAAGATCCTAAGGAATTAAAGATTGCTGAAATGGTTAACCAAGTAATTACTCATTCACCATACTTTAAAGATGGCTTCAGTTTCCAAACTGGTTCCGGTGGTGCTGCACTTGCTGTCAGCCGTTATCTCAGAAAATCTATGATTCAAAAGAATATTAAGGCTTCATTTGCTCTAGGTGGGATTACTAAACCTACAGTTGATTTACTCGAAGAAGGACTTGTTGACAAGATTCTTGATGTCCAAGACTTTGATAAGGGTGCTGCTGCAAGTATGGCCAATAATGAGAATCAACAAGAGATTGATTCATCATGGTACGCTGATCCATACAATAAGGGTGCTGCTGTTAACCAATTGGATGTATGTATTCTTTCTGCTTTGGAAATTGATACGAAATTCAATGTTAATGTAATGACAGGTTCAGATGGCGTTTTGCGTGGTGCTATTGGTGGACACCAAGATGCTGCTAACGCTAAGCTAACTATTATCTCTGCACCATTAGTTCGTGGTAGAATTGCTACTGTCGTGCCAGACGTAACAACAGTTGTTACACCAGGTGACAGTATCGATGTCTTAGTTACCGAAGTTGGTATTGCAATCAATCCTAAGAGAAAAGACTTAATTGCTGCTTTGAAGAATGTTCCAGGCGTTCCCGTTTATACAATTGAGGAGTTGCAAAAACGTGCCGAGGCCATTGTTGGCAAACCTGAAAAACTTCAATTCACTGATCGTCCAGTTGCTTTGATTGAATATCGTGATGGCAGTTTGATCGATACTGTTTACCAAGTTAAAGACTAGGAGAGAGATTTATGATTGATGTATTTTCTAAGGGGATTGAGCAAGATATTGCCCATGTATTAAGAAATCGCGATGCTCGCGTAATGGAGCAACAGTTGCTTTATAAAAAATTGAAAAATAATCAATCATTAATCAATGCCAAGTTGAATATACCTGGTCCGATAAAAAATAATTATTATCTAGGACAATTGTTTCAAATGGGGTTGAAACAATTTTTGGATGATATGTCAGTAGATTATCAATTGCTTTGGGACGTAGCAACTGGTCCAGAAGCCTTTGCGATAATTAATGCTGATGCCAGTAATGTGAAGAAAAGTGCCATCAAGTTCGAGGATAATAATGAATTAGGTAGATTATTCGATATTGATGTTTTATTATATAAAGATAACCTTCATCCATTGAGTCGTAAGGATTTTGGCTTATCTGAACGCAAATGTCTGATTTGTGATAAACCAGCCAAAGTTTGTGCTCGCAGTCGAAATCATAGTGTGGTGGAGATGCAAGAGTATATAAATAAAATAATAAATAGTAATTTGGAGCTTTTATGAAATTAAGTACACAGTTAGCTGATGCTGCTTTGAAAGCTCTGTTGTATGAAGTAGACGTCCAACCCAAACCTGGGCTTGTTGATCCTGTTGATCATTCAACCCATTTGGATATGGACGTTTTTACCTTTATCGACAGTGCCGTTTCATTGCGACCATATTTAGAAGAATTTGCCCAAGCAGGAATTGATTTTCACGGTGAAAATTTGACTGATCTTTTTAAATCTATCCGTCCAATCGGAATAGAAGCTGAGAAAGCTATGTTTGCCGCCACAGGCGATATTAATACTCATAAGGGAGCAATTTTCTCTTTAGGTATTCTTCTAGCTGCAGGAGGATATGACCAAGATCATATTCGTTTAACAACAGAGAAGATGCTACGTGGATTAACCGAGCATGATTTTAAAGATTTGGATAAAAAGATACATTTGACGAATGGAGAACGCATGTATCTCCAATATGGAATTACCGGTATTCGTGGAGAAGCCGAAAAAGGGTATCCAGTTGTCTTTGAAAAATCATTACCTTATTTACGAGCTCATTTTGGCAATGATTTTGGGACAGTTTTGTTAGATACTTTGATGGTCATTGTTTCAGAGTCCTATGATTCAAATGTGGTTAAACGTGGTAATTTGGAATCGTTGGAAAATGTTCAAAAATATGCAGAAAATATTTTGGAGGTTGGGGGATGCAGTCATCCTGAAGGTCGAGAAATATTAGAAGATATGAACAGTTATTGCAATGAAAATAATCTTAGTCTTGGCGGCAGTGCCGATTTATTGATTATTACAATCTTCTTGTTCTTAATCTAAATTTTTAAATTCAAATCACTTTATAAAAGGACCTAATGACTTTTTTATCGGTTTTTTCTCAAGTTTTGTTATAGCGTGAGTATACTAACTGATGTGGTTGAAATATGCTATCGTCCGCAAAAAATCTGTGGGCCACTGGAACGTGGTGGACACGACTTAGAGCTAATAATTCTACACTTCGTGTATAATTATGGATCTCTAAGCTCGGTCTTCTACTAACCTTGCTTCGCAAGCTAAGTAGAATATCACCACTGAGGGCCCACAGATTTTTTATTACCGATTAAATCCTTGGTTCTAATATTGTTGAACAAATTTGCAGTGTAATAGGAATTTTTATCTCTATATATTAAAT
>NZ_AZDB01000054.1 GCF_001434585.1 Companilactobacillus crustorum JCM 15951 | reverse complement strand
GCCATCAACTTGATTTGACGAACAGCCAATTAATTTCCAGCGTGTTTTTTATTTTTATAATAATGTTGTTACACTTCCAGCAATCACGACCAAAACTAAGCCTGAAACGATAAAGGCCATTTCCTTTTTAGTTTTTCCTTCATGCAAAATATAAATACCGCCAAGTGTAGCAATAATAACATTCATCTGTGACAAGATAAATCCAGTTGCTAAACCATTAACTGAAGGTCTAGTTGAAATCAAATATGTCAAAGCTGCAAAGGCAAAGAAAAAACCACTAATAATATTAGTATAAGAACTCTTTGTCTTAAAAGGCTTTTCAGTTCGATTTTGTTTAGTAGCAACCGCAAATATTGTGGCTACGACAGCCATACCTAAGGCTTGGGGTAAGAAAGCTTGAAAACCATCTAAATGTTTAAATGCTTGAGGGAAAGCTGAGTAACCAAGATAACCAATTTCAGCAAAGGCAACTAGCACAACACCTTTAATCGCATTTACACCGCCATCTGACTTAGGCAATTTTTTTTCGCTATAGGTTGTTAGCCAAACACCGAAAATAATTAAAACAATAGCTGAAAAACCAATTAATTTAGACTTGCCTGAAGCCCACTCGCCTAAGACAATTACGCTCCAAAGAGAAGCTCCAATCAACTGAAAACCAGTTGAAATAGGCATTGTTCTAGAAACACCCATCTCTGAAAAGGCATAAAAAACTAAAATTTGACCAAGTGACCAAAAGGCACCTGACAAGAACGTGTAGAGAAATTGTTTACCAGTTAGAAATGGCGTCTGACGCACTACCGCCACAATAATAGCAAAAATCAAAGTACCATAAGTTGTTCCTAATATCTGATTTACTGGCTTGCCACCAAATTTACCAGTTATGATTGGGAAAAAACCCCATCCAATCATCGGCATGAGACCGATCAATAGATTTAATGCACTCATATTTAATAAAACTCCCTTATATATAAAAACTCACATGTCATACTTTAAAGGCCATCACCTAGCGGTCTTTTTTTGGACAATGCCAGTATTATACCAGAAAAGCGAATACGTTTTCAATAAGATAACGTATTCGCTTTCAATTATTTTATTCAATTATTCATAATTTATTAATTAAATTGAGCTGTCAATGGAGGAACAACTTGTTTCTTACGTGATACAACACCAGGTAAACTAGCTTTGTTATCGCTAACCTTAGTATCTAAGGCAGTTTCAAACTTAGCAACCGCATTATCATCACCGATGATAACACCAGTTGTATCGCT
This sequence comes from Companilactobacillus crustorum JCM 15951, assembly GCF_001434585.1. GTDB lineage: Bacteria > Bacillota > Bacilli > Lactobacillales > Lactobacillaceae > Companilactobacillus > Companilactobacillus crustorum. The sequence continues at coordinate 8,369 of NZ_AZDB01000054.1, read as the reverse complement.
TGTAAGAATATTAGTAATCAAAAGTACAAATAAGTTGTAACCTTTGTCAGCATTTTCAGCCTTAATATCCTTAACAAAGTCGCTTTCACGTTTCAAGGTATCATTAACGTCAACAGTATTAACTTGGGCAACACGTACACTATTGCCATTCATGTCAAAGCTCTTAGCATCCATATCAATTAGTTCTTGAGTTGTTTTACTATCTAAATTAGTACCAGCTTTTAACATTTCAAGACCATATGTTTCATAATCAATATCAGCTGTCTTAGCAAGACTCTTTAAGGCATCACGGTCTTCGTCAGTTGTTGTAGGTGATTTTAGAAGCAAAGTATCAGAAATGATTGATGAAGCCATGATAGCAGCAATCTTAGCTGGAACCTCAACATCATTTTCATTATACATCTTCCAAACAATTGTACTTACACAACCAAGTGGTTCTGCACGATAATACAAAGGTAATTCAGTTTCAAAGTTAGCAATTCGATGATGATCAACAACGTGTGTAACTTCAACAGTATCAATATCTGAAACACTTTGTTGTCTTTCATTATGATCCACTAGCATAACTTTCTTAACTTCACCATTAATGGCTGAAATAATACGTGGATATTTTACATCAAAATGATCGTATACAAATTTTGTTTCTTCATTTGGTTCACCTAAGGCAACGGCCTCAGTGTTAAAACCTAATTGATTTTGTAAGTATGAATAAGCAACAGCTGCTGAAACAGCATCTGTATCAGGATTTCTGTGTCCAAAAACTAATTCTTTTTCCTTTGGCATGTGTACTATACCCCTTTATAAAATTTATCTAGAAGATTTAAGACGATCAATATAACTCATTTTATCTAAGAAATTTTCCCATTCATTCAAGAATTCTTGAATCCGTGGAATTTTTTCCTTATCTTCCCGATATATAAATGATAAATCACTTGATATAGCTGGTTCAAGTGGTGTTTGATAAAGTTTAAATTTCGATTGATGTGCGATGCAAAAACTCAACGGTAAAACCGTATAAACGTCTTCGGATTCTTGAGCAAATTTTAACAATTGCGATGGCGATGAGAATCTAGCCACAACTGTTGGAGCATCGACCAAGGCATCCCTGAAACGTTCTTTAACTAATTCAGAGAAATAATAAGTCTTCAAATAAGTAACCCAAGGCTTAGTAATTGCATCCTTATAAGAAACGGATTGACGCTTGCTAAACTTCTCATTGTTATGAATCAACATGATATTGTCACTAATAATCTTTTTAGACTTATAAATGCGCCAACTTTTAATATTTTTGTCAGGCAAATACATGATTGCAATATCAATCTTATTATTCTGAATATTGTCCCAAAGTTCTTTTCGAGTCAAAAGATTCAAGTCAATTACAACATTGGGATTAATGCGATTATATTCAACAATAAAGTCCTCAATAACAGCCGATTCAGCTGTTGATAATAAGCCAATACTAATAGTTCCACTTTTTTCAGAAGATTCTTGTTGTATCTGGTCAGTTACATTATTGATCAAATCGAACATCTTATGCGTTGCTTTGAGCAAAGATGTTCCTGCATCAGTCAAATAAATCTTCTTTCCGACGCTGTAGAACAAAGGTGCTCCTACAACATGTTCAATTTTTTTAATCTGTTGAGTCAAAGCCGGTTGAGTTATTCCTAATAACTGAGCTGTTTTAGTGTAACTCATATTTTTAGTCAGCTCGTCAAAATAATTCAAAGCTTTTGAACTAAAGACTCTTCTCGATTTTTCGTCCAGCAATAAAGAATCCTCCTAAATATTTATGAAAGTAAAAATTAATATAATCAATAAGGTAATAATACTATATAAAGCAAATCTTTGCTTCTGATATCCCTATTTTTCCTCAATTTTTTTCACAAATCTTACAGGAGTCCCATCTGTCTCTGGATCTAAAATAAATGAACCATTCGAATAACGATCGGTACTTTGATGATTAGAACGATCAATTTCAATTTCCTTATTAGTATCAGTAACAATTGATAAGGCCATTTCATTCGAAACATTCGTTACTAAGAGAACACGATGTGGTTGACGTTTTAACTCACGTAAAGTCAATACTCCACGACGTGCACGACTTGTTACAGGAATCTCAGATAGTTTCATTTGTTTATATGAACCACGTTGCGTCAACAAAGCAATTTTGTCATTTTCATCGCTTGCTAGGAAGTAGCCTGCCAATTTATCATCGTCTTTAAGACTGACGAATTTAACTCCCATAGCCTTACCGCTCACTACAGGAACTTCTTCAATTGGAAAGGCCGAAGCATAAGAATGTTTCGTAAAGACATAAACTAAATTTTTGGCATCTTTAGCTACATAATAAATATCCATTACACGAGCATCGGCGGATTTCAGCTTACAATACTTGGAAGCTCTAGACTTATAAGTTCTTCCTGGCAATAAATCACTGAAAGCTACTTGTTTAATATAATTTTCAGTTGTTGCAGCCAAGAAATTACCAGTTTCTTTTAAATCTTTAAAGACAAAAGCTTTTAAGATTGATTCATCATTTCCTAAACCAACCTCTTGAGACAAGTGAGAGCCAGTTTCTTTCCAGCGACTATCTTCAATCTCAAAAATTTGACGATAAATTAAATTCCCCTTATCAGTAAAGATGAATAAATGATCCAAAGTATTGACGTTTTCGTCAACAATAGGATAATCCTCATCTTTTAGACCATTATCACTATCGCTGGATGCTTGATATGAACGTAAACTACTGCGTTTAACATAACCATCGTGACTAACTAGAAGACGAACATCTTCACTAGCCACCATTACCCGAGTATCGACTTCAATTTCTTCAACTTTAGCTTCAATCTTGGTACGACGTTTATCAGCATAAGTATCGCGAACCTCTAAGATCTCTTTCTTAATCAAATTCATTAAAGTCGTATGGTCATCAATAATTTTGTTCAAAGAACTAATTTGATCACGTAAACCTTTATCCTCTTTTTCCAATTCCGTAACATCGGTATTAGTTAAACGATAAAGTTGCAGTGACACAATAGCTTCAGCCTGCTCATCAGTAAATTGATATGACTTAACCAAATTATTCTTAGCATCAGATTTATTCTTGCTGCCACGAATAGTTTTAATAACCTTGTCAAGAATCGATAAAGCTTTAATCAAACCCTCAACAATATGTAAACGTTTCTTAGCTTTCGTCAAATCAAATTGACTTCGACGTAAGACGACTTCTTTTTGATGTTCAATATATTCCTTCAGTATTTGAACCAAACCGACCTGCTGAGGACGCATGTCAGCAATGGCAACCATATTAAAGTTATAAGAAATCTGTAAATCAGTATTCTTAAACATATAATTAAGAATCCCATTGGCGTCAACATCACGTTTCAGCTCAATTACGATTGATAAACCTTGACGGTCACTCTCATCACGAACTTCAGCAATTCCATCAACCTTTTTAAGAACTCGAATTTCATCCATCTTTTTAACTAATTGAGCCTTATTAACTTCGTAAGGTATCTCTGTAATAACTATCTGTGATTTGTGTCCCCGAATCTCTTGAATCGCTGTCTTAGCTCTTAGATAAACTCGGCCACGACCAGTACGATAAGCATCTTTAATTCCAGCCTTGCCTTGTAAGATACCACCGGTAGGAAAATCCGGTCCCTTAACAATCTTCATTAATTCTTCAAGTGTAATATCTGGATTGTCAATCATTTTAACTGTAGCATCAATTACCTCACCTAAATTATGAGGCGGAATTTCAGTTGCATAACCGGCAGAAATACCAGTAGCACCATTGACTAATAGATTAGGAAAACGAGCTGGCAAAACTTTAGGCTCTTTTTCCGTATCATCAAAGTTCCATTCTTCGTCAACCGTATCTTTATTGATATCACGAAGCATTTCACCAGAAATTTTACTTAAGCGAGCTTCTNTTTTACTTAAGCGAGCTTCTGTATAACGCATAGCAGCGGGTGGATCACCATCCATAGAACCATTATTACCATGCATTTCAATTAGAGGAGCACGTAATTTCCAATCTTGAGATAAACGAACCATCGCCTCATAAATTGAAGAATCACCATGGGGATGAAAATTACCCATGACATTACCAACACCCTTGGCAGACTTTCTAAAGCCCTTATCAAAAGTATTTCCATCCAAAAACATTGAATATAAAATTCTTCGTTGAACTGGCTTCAAACCGTCACGAATGTCTGGTAAAGCTCTTTCTTGAATAATTGATTTTGAATATCTCGCAAATCGATCTCCCATGATTTTTTCGAGCGAGATATCTTGAATTTTAGGAGAATTTTCAGTCACTATTTATCACCTATTCCTTATTCAATAAATCGTCAACGATTTTACTGTCGATTGGATCAGTCTCATCATCGACTTTTTCCAAAATATTGTCCCCTTCTTCAGTACCATTGAAGCGAACATTTTCTTCAATCCAATCACGACGTGGTTTAACCTTATCTCCCATCAAAGTAGTAACTCGACGTTCTGCCAAAGCAGCATCATCAATATTAACTCGAATAAGGATTCGGTTCTCTGGGTCCATAGTTGTCTTCCACAATTGGTCGGCATTCATTTCACCTAAACCTTTAAATCTCTGAAGATCATAACCCTTGCCCATTTGCTTGATATCTTCCTGCAATTCATCAGGAGTCCATGCATATTTAATTTGAGTCTTGGCGCCCTTACCCTTTTGCAATTTGTAAAGTGGGGACAGAGCAATATAAACGTGACCTGACTCAACCAATGGTCGCATATAACGGTAGAAGAAAGTTAATAAAAGAATTTGAATATGAGAACCATCATCATCGGCATCGGTCATAATAATAACTTTGTCATAATTACGATTTTCTAATTTAAAGTCAGCTCCAACGCCAGCACCAATTGTATAAATCATGGTATTGATTTCTTCGTTTTTATAAATATCTTCTAGCTTAGCCTTTTGAGTATTCAAAACTTTACCACGCAATGGCAAAATTGCCTGAAACTTACGATCTCGACCTTGTTTAGCCGAACCCCCGGCTGAATCACCTTCGACTAAGAATAGTTCATTTCGATCAGAGTTCTTTGATTGAGCAGGAGTTAACTTACCAGACAACAAACCGTCAGTCTTTTTACCCTTCTTGCCACTTCGAGTACTTTCACGGGCCTTACGAGCTGCATCTCGAGCTTCTCGAGCCTTGAGGGCTTTCTTGACCAACATTTGAGCCTGTTCGCCGTTTTCCATCAAATAAAAACTCATCTGTTCATAAACTAATTGATCCACTGCTGAACGCGCTTGAGGCGTTCCCAGTTTTCCTTTAGTTTGACCTTCAAATTGAAGAATCTCTTCAGGTATTCTTACAGAAATGATAGCTGAGAGTCCTTCACGGACATCACTACCTTCTAGGTTCTTGCTGCTTTCCTTCAAGAGGCCAACTTTTCTGGCATAATCATTGAAAGCTTTGGTTAAACCAGACTTCATTCCGGCTTCATGCGTCCCACCATCAGCGGTACGGACATTATTAACGAAGGAAATAATGTTTTCTGAATAACCATCGTTATACTGACCGGAAAATTCAATTTCAATGTCGGAATTAGTGCCTTCAATATAAAAAATGCCACCTAAAGTATCCTTATCTTCATTCAAGTACTTAACAAATGATTGGATTCCGTCTTCATAATGGAAAATATCTTGTTTCTCTTCTTCACCACGTTTATCCGTGATAGTAAACTTAACACCTTTGAGCAAGAAAGCTGATTCTCTTAATCTTTCTGCCAAAGTGTCGTAGTTAAATTTAGTTGTTTGAAAAATTGAAGCATCAGGCTTAAAACTAATTGTTGTCCCGTTGCTCTCTTTAGTAGATCCTGTTTTTTTCAAAGTTCCAACCGGATGACCACCATTTTCAAAACGTTCCTCATAAACTTTATGATCACGAACAACTCTTACTGTCATCCATTCAGACAAAGCATTCACAACTGAAGAACCAACACCATGTAAACCACCCGAGGTCTTATAACTGTTCTCAGAGAACTTACCTCCGGCGTGCAGTACTGTTAGAATAACTTCAATAGTTGGCTTGCCTGAAGCATGCATCCCAGTAGGCATTCCTCGTCCATGATCAACAACTGTAATACTGCTATCTTTGTTAATCGTAACGTTGATTTCCTTACCGAAACCAGATAAAGCTTCGTCGACCGCGTTATCAACTATTTCATAAACCAAGTGATGTAATCCACGTGAATCTGTGGAACCAATGTACATACCGGGTCTTTTTCGTACAGCTTCTAATCCTTCTAGGATTTGAATTGACGAATCATCATAAGATGATTTTGGCATTTATATCATTCCTTTTTCATTTACTGCTAAATCAATATTCTAGTATTATAACACTATTCACGATATACGAATATGTGTTCGTATTCAAGAGAAATCTTTTAATTTTAGGTAAAATAGTGGATAATGTCTAGGTTGGTATTTATAATTCTTTTAAAAACACCATAGAGTTACAATATACCAAAAAAATAAAGCTAAGAGAGTGATTTTTTAATGAAACTTCTCATTTGTGCAATTTTAGCCTATTTAATAGGCTCATTTCCAACCGCATATATCGTCGGTAAAGTATTCTTTCACAAAAATATTTTTGATTACGGTAGTGGCAACGTTGGAACAACCAATGCTTATCGTGTCTTTGGTAAATTTGCCGGAACTGTCGTTTTAGTAGTCGACATTCTCAAAGGTACCCTAGGTGCCTTGATGCCAGTTTTCTTTGGATTAGATCGACACTGGATCTTGTTTATTGGTATCTGTGCTGTTATCGGGCATTGCTTCTCTATTTTCTTGAAATTTAGAGGTGGCAAAGCCGTCGCTACCAGTGCTGGAATCTTACTAGCATACAGTCCCCTACTATTTGTAATTTGTTTTATCTTTCTAGCAATTATTGTCTATACGACTAGCATGGTCAGCGTTGCCAGCTTAACAACGATTCTTTTCTTTACCATTGCTACTTTATTCATGCACGATTGGATTTTAACTACAGTAGCGGCTATTGTAACAGTTATTATCTATGTACGTCATATCCCTAATATTAAGCGACTGTTAAAGGGACAAGAAAATTTAGTATCAGTTGGTTTACAATATAAAAAACAACAACGAGTCAAAAAAAATCAAAAATAACTTTTAAAACATAAAACTAAAATTAGTTTTATGTTTTTTTATCGTTATAGTGTTTCTTTCAATAAGTTACTGATAAAATAGGAGTTAAAAGCGCTGTCACATACGGGGAGGCTTTATCATGTATAACGGCAATTTACCTACTAGAGCTGAATACAGACGTTCGCACAAAACACTAAAGAAACATTTCTATAAAAGATGGTGGTTCTGGACTATCATTATTATCTTACTCTTAGCTGGCGGTGGCATCTTAGGGATGCAGATGACCACAACTGGTCCTTTCACTCAAACTGAAAAACAAACCACCAAGAAAAAACCTAAAACTAAGAAAAAAGCTACTACCAAAACTGGAGTAACTTTAGCCCAATATAAGGGAATCTTTTTAGATCAAAACAGTGGGACTCCCAGTGCAACCGTCGAAAGGCTATTAGGTAAACCATCTGCTACTTCTACGACTACTAGCCAGGATTCAAAAACTGAACTAGATACTTGGAATAAAATTCAAAATGGTCAATTAGGATCAAATTTAAAGGTTACCTTTGCTAGCGGTCATGCTATCAATAAGGCCATTACAGGTATCAAAGTCAAACGTTCCAAAACACTAGGAATGGACGAATACAGTTCTGTTCAAAATGGTCAATCAGAAGCCGTCATTATGGCTAACCTAGGTCAACCAAATGGTTATCGAGAATCAATTGTCGATGGTAAAAATGTTGTTGAGTTAACCTACTCTTCTGGCGTCTCTGGTGCTTCAGGAGCCAATTTTATTGTTAATTTGACTGATGGTTCAGTTAGTGGCAAAAGTCAAACAGGAATGAAATAACAAGTGTTAAATACAATAAGGAAATCTATGAGAATGATAGTAAAACTCATAAATTTCCTTATTTTTGTAAATAATAAATGTCTCAAAAATATACAGTACTTTGATAAATTCTTACGATATCACTAAAAGTAGTATTATATTTATTAGAGATGTCATCATATTATTACGAATGATTCGATTTTAATAAAGAAACAAAATTTGAAATTATAAGGATGGGGACTTTATTATGATTATCAGACTCCTTGGCTGGGCCCTAGTATTGGTTGTTATCGTAGCAATTGTAGGTTTTATCAGTAACTCAAAACAATTTGGAACAAGTTTATTAACTAAAAAAATGGGAATTTACAGGTAGCGTCAAGAATCTTGTGTAAATGA
>NZ_AZDB01000053.1 GCF_001434585.1 Companilactobacillus crustorum JCM 15951 | reverse complement strand
ATTCGGATTAAATTTGCAATCTACCTTATAACTAAAAGTTTGTTTTTTTATATTCAACAATGATTATTTTATCATAAAAAAGTATTTTTTTTGCTTTACAATTTCTCAGTTATGTAAAAAAGTCGTATCTTTTGAAAATTAATTTGATTTTTAAGCAATTTAAGTGTAATTTAAAATTTTTAGGATGAGAATTTTGCTATAATTAAATGGATAGTTTTTAAGGTGGTGCAGGTTTTGGGCGTAAATAAAAGCCGTGACGATGAGGGAGTAATGCCAGTAATTGATCCTGAGTCTTCACAAGATACCATGCTGAAAGGTTCAGCGTGGATGACTGCTGGTAGTATCTTTTCACGTATTCTAGGAGCAATATATATTATTCCTTGGATGGCGTGGATGGGATCATATTATCCAGCAGCTAATGCCTTGTATGCTAAGGGTTATAATATTTATAGTTTGTTTTTGATTATTTCAACGGCAGGAATACCGGGGGCAATCTCTAAACAGATTTCACATTATAATGCATTGGATCAGTATGCAACAGGTAATAAATTATTCAAACATGGTTTGAAGATAATGACCTTTATGGGAGTCCTCTTTGCTGCCATAATGTATTTTGGAGCTCCTGTTTTAGCTACGATTTTTACTGATGGTGATCCGAGAAGTATCCCCGTTATCAAATCGTTGGCGATTGCGGTATTAATTATTCCAATCTTGAGTATTTTGCGAGGATATTTGCAGGGTTATTCTGATATGGCACCTTCAGCAATCTCACAATTTATTGAACAGATAGCTCGTGTCATTTATATGTTGTTAGCTACTTATATGATTATGATTGTGAATAAGGGCAGCTATATCAATGCCGTTGTTCAATCAACTTTTGCAGCATTCATTGGTGCAGGAGTAGCCATTATAATTCTGATAATGGCTCTATTGAAGAAGCTACCTACTTTAAGAAGATTGTCGCGTAACGGTAAACCAGTGGCGAATGTTAATGAAAATAACTTTACTAGAGAAATTTTCCAACAGGCTGTACCGTTTATTATTTTAGATGCGGGAATAACTTTCTTTAATTTATTTGATCAGTCGACTTTTAATCAATTTATGAGATTGTTCGTTAATGCGACTGGGGCCCAATTGGATAATTACTATTCACTCTTTGGTTTTCAAGCTAATAAATTAATTATGATTATTGTTTCTTTATCAACAGCTATGGCTGTTACTGCAGTACCAATTTTGTCAGGCTTGTATTCAAAAGGGAACAAAAAGAAAATTGAAAATCAAATTTCTAATACTTTGGAATTATTCTTCTTCATCATGATTCCAGCATCGTTAGGAATGTATGCTGTAGCGCAACCATTATGGACGACATTTTATCGTTATGACGCATTAGGCGTTTTGATGTTGCAATTTTCATCTGTTATCTCAATCTTATTGGGATTGTTTACCGTTTTGTCAGCAGTATTGCAAGCGTTATACCGAAACAAGTTAGCAATCAAATATTTTGTTTATGGTTTTATTGTAAAAGTTGTTGCTCAATTGCCAATGATTTGGTTATTCCATGAATTTGGACCTTTAGTAGCAACAAGTATCGGAATGGCTGTGGTTTGTTGGCTGATGATTCGTGAATTGCATGCTATTTATCCATTTAATACTGGCCGTATTTCTCGCCGAATCAGTGGAATTATTTTATTCTCATTGATTATGTTTGTTTCAGTCATGTTCGTAGACTGGATTGTTTTCCACTTTGTGGGTAACTCAGATCGAATTATAAGTGTAGTGGTATTAGTTCTTGAAGCAGGACTAGGTGGAGTCATTTATGGATACTTAGTTTTGAAAACTTCATTAGCGGATAAAATTCTTGGTTCTCGTGTAGAAAGGATTAGAAGAATTTTTAATATTAGATAGGATTAATTGAAGTATATCCTGTTGTTACTGAAACTATTTTAATTTGTACTTTTCAATTCAAATATATATAAATGCCTAATGACTTTTAATATCTAGTCATTAGGCATTTTTAAGTTAAATAGAAAGGATAGGAGTCTGAAGTGGCAATGTAGTCTTTTTAAGACTCATGATCTTGGGAACTATATTTAGCCATATATTTTGGCAATTTTTCAATGATATTTGAAGGCAAGATGACATAATGCTTTTGATTAAGTCGATCGCCAATAGTGCTGTGAATTAATAGAGCGGCTTGAATAGTAGCTAATGAGTAACCAAACTGACCAATAAAACCAGCCATAATACCCGTTAAAGTATCACCCATGCCACCTGTAGCCATGCCAGCATTACCAGCTTCTATTTGAAAAGTTAAATCTTGATAGTATATTTCAGAGTGATGTTTTTTAAGAACTAAAACAGCATCGGGATTCAAAGCCTGAATACTATTAAAGTTATTAGTCTCAGTTTGTTCCGGAATTTCTAATTGTGAAAGACGTTGCCATTCTCCTTGATGGGGTGTGAGAATAATATGAGCCGTAGTTTGAAGGGGAATTTTTTCTTCGGCAATGATTGTTAGGGCCGAGGCATCAAGAATAACAGTTTGATCAGTTTTAGTATTATTCAAAACTGCCTTAACTAAGCCCTTAGCAATTGATGATGTTCCTAGGCCAGGTCCAATAGCAATGACAGTATTATCAAGAATTGCTGTTAAGAGTTCTTTTTTATTATGATAATCAAGTGTCATAGCCTCTGGGATTTTGGTATTGATTGCAGTGAACTTTTCGGGAGTAGTAGCAACCGTGACTAGTCCAGCACCACTGTGGACGGTAGCACTGCTAGCTAAAATAGCTGCACCACCAAAGTGGTTAGAGCCAGCAATTATGAGGACCTTTCCATAGTTTCCTTTATAAGATTCAGGATTTCTAGGAATTATTACTTGATTTAAAATACTTTTGTCAATTTTTTCCATTACAAGCCCCTCCATTTGTAGTATCATTTTCATTGTAATCTAATTCCAGAAATATTTGTATTGATTTGCCGTTGTGGCGGAATTGGCAGACGCGCAGCGTTCAGGTCGCTGTTCGAGTTTCTCGAGTATGGGTTCGAATCCCACCAACGGCACTAAATAAATTCATAAAAAAGAGTTCTAAATACTGTTAATTTCAGCATTTAGAACTCTTTTTCTTTTTTTTATAATAGATTAAAAATCAGCTTCACCCAAAGCATGTTGAGCAGCAACGTTTAGGATACTCCATTGTCTGTCAAATCCTGGTTGGAAGAAGAAGTCGGCGTCAGCTAGATCTTCTACGGTCAATTTATGTTGAATGGCCAAAGCTAAAACATTAGCTTGAGCAGTTATGTCATAAGTTGACAGAATAGCGCCACCTAACAAAATATGTGAATTAGGATTAAAGAAAAGTTGAACGCAAACTTTAGGATTGTCTTTTCCTTCAGGGACATAGTCTGGTCTCAAGTTTCCAGAATAGAATGATGATTTAAGGGCAACTTTTGAGCGATCAGCAGTGAAGCTATTTAGACCACTTTCGGCAAAGTGATAGTCAAAGACGCTTAAAGCAGATGAACCAACAACACCCTTGAAGGGAAGTGCGGGAATCTTTTCAAAGAGGTGCTTTACGACATATCTGGCTTCACGGCGAGCAACAGTTGCTAAAGCAATTGGAACTTTGTTATCAGCGGGTATAGAGTAAGCCAAAGTAGCATCGCCAATAGCATAGACGTCTGGAAGATTAGTTTGTAAGTATTCATTAGTTTTAATCCAGCCACGATCATCTAAAGCAACTGTTCCCTTAAGCCAATCAGTGTTTGGCTTAACGCCAGCAGCTTGGATAACCAAATCGCTAGGATATTCATTTGTTTCGGTTTTAACGGCGTCAACTTTATTGATGCCAACGTATTCTTTAATATGAGCGCCAGTAACTACCTTGACACCCTTGTCTTCTAAATGAGTTACCAAAATATCAGTCATTTCAGCATCTAGGTATGTTCCTAAGGGACGGTCGATGACATCAAGAATTGTTACGTTCTTGCCAGCTTTTTTGCTTGCTTCAGCAGCTTCAATTCCAATATAGCCAGCTCCAATGATAGTCACGTTCTTAACACTTGGATCTTCAAGTTTGTTTTTAATAGCGGTTGCCCAATCGAAGCCGCGCATTAAAAAGACGTTTTCTAAATCATTGCCAGGGACAGGTAAGGACTTAGGAGTAACTCCGGAACTAAGAATTAATTTGTCATATTGGTATTCTTGGCTATTGTTGTTTGTATCGACAACGGTAATAGTTTTCTTATCAGCATTGATTTTAGTTACTTGATGATTATTTAAAATTTCAACATTTTCGTTTTTATCAAAATCACTAGGTTTAAAATTACGGACGTCATTGACATCAGTGACGCTGTTTTCCAAGAATAATTCCATTCCACAGGACATGAATGAAACAAAATCTCCAGCTTCAAATAATTTGATATCGACGTCATCGTAACGTTTTAGCAATTCCAAAATTGATTGATGACCACCATGTGATGCACCAACGATTACTACTTTAGTCTTTGACATAAAATAACCTCCGCTTTTATCGAGAAACTTAATACGATTAAAGACTATCTCTAACTAAAAGAGGTGTCAATGAATAAACTTAGTCCATATTAGTAAATAATTTAGTTGTAGCTAATAATAGCCTTAGAAGAAGCTAATACTAAAATATTAATTCGGCCAAGGCCTGAGTAAGGGCTTTAGTGGACATAATATGGCCACTATTCTTAAAGCTATTTTTGATTTGTTGCTGAATATCTTGTTCTTGAAGTTTTTTAAGATATTGACATCCCAAAATAGTTAAGCCGTTTAATTTTATTAAAGTTACATATTTTAATGGACTGATAATACCAGATACTAAGCCGTCATTAATTAAACTTATTAAGGTATTTTCCATATTTTGAATTAAAAATTGATTGGGTTCATCACTAGCAATATAGTCTTTAATAATCTGATAGTGCTGACAATCATCTAGTAATTCTTGGAAGTCTTTTGGATTCTGTTCAGAAATGGTTTCTAAAGTTATTTTGTACATATCAAAGTCATTCATTTTTTCACAGCCTTTCAACTTGAATTATAGAGTAAATGTGATTGTTTGGATAGAAATGAAGAAATGGCTAATTGTATATATTAATATGATAAAAAATTTGCAAAAAGTACTGGTAAAAAGCCATAATTAAAGTAGTTAATAATTTTTTAGGAGATTGTTATTATGATAAAAGAGTTTAAAGATTTTATTAGTCGTGGCAATGTCATGGACCTAGCTGTTGGTGTCATTATGGGGGCTGCTTTTACAGCCATCGTACAATCGTTGGTTAGTAACTTGATTAATCCATTGATTGGTTTATTTCTTGGTAAAATTGATTTGAGTAACTTGGTATTTAAAGTTGGGGATGCTACTTTTAAATATGGAACGTTTATTGAATCAATCATTAACTTCTTAATTATTGCCTTTGTGGTTTTCTTACTTGTTAAAGTGATGAATAAGATTATTAAAAATCGTGAAGAAGAAACAGAAGAAGAGGAAACAACTAAGGAAGATGAGATGGTAATGTATCTGAAGAAAATTTCTGATTCTTTAGATGAAAAAGATAAAAATCAATTGTAAAAAGATTTTTATTTATAATAAAAAGCAACGTTAGTCCATATTGGGGTTCTTTCTCAAGTTTGGTTATAGCGTGAGTATACTAACTGATGTGATTGAAATATGCCATCGTCCGCAAAAAATCTGGTGGGCCACTGGAACGTGGTGGACACGACTTAGAGCTTCATAATTCTCCACTTCGTGAATAATTATGGATCTCTAAGCTCGGTCTTCTACTAACCTTGCTTCGCAAGCTAAGTAGAATATCACCACTGAGGGCCCACAGATTTTTTACTACCGATTAAGTCTTCGGTTCTATTGAACAAATTTACAATATGTAAAATTTTTTGTCTCTGTATATTAAATAGAAATTTTAAATTAAAAAACTGCCACTATTAGGTATTCCAGACATACAATTATGCTTGGATTTCTTAATAGTGGCAGTTTTTATCTGTTATTTAGAATTAATGAATAAAGTAGGAGTCAGTCCGGAGCAAAAAGTGGGAATGCGTTCAGCTATGAGATCATTGTTAGCGGCTTTGCCGGTTACAATGAGGCCGAGTTTGGAAATCCATTATTTTGCACGAAGTGTAAAATGATTAGTTTCAAATCGGCCCATAGCGTTCCAACAGCATTCCCACTTTTTGTGGAGGACGGGAATTAAAAAATACTCACACTATAACCAAACTTGAGTAAGGACCATATTTGAGATAACGTCATTTTTTGAATGCTAATAAACACGTTTGAAGACTTCACATAAACAAGTAATATCGTAGTCGAATTTTTTACCTGCATCTTGGTATTCTTTCTTAAAAAAATCTTCGTGAACTTTTCGCCAATAAGAAAGTGTTTTAGTGCCTTCGCCTTCGTGATAAGCATGTTCAGCGCTAATTTGATTGAAAGGTACTACTTCAGTGACTAAAGTCTTAGTAATGCAGACTGGCTCTTGTTTGCCATTGAGAATAATATTATAATCTCCAACTTCAGGCATGTATTCGCTTGGTTCGTAAAGATCGTATGATGATGTGGTAGCAGTTTTGATGCCCTCATAGACTAATTGAGCTAGTTTATTGGGATCGCCTCCAAAAATAGTAATGTCGCCTAGAGGATAATCAAGTGCATTTTTGTCACTTAAAAAATCAAACCAATAGTTTTTAATAAGTTGTTTGTCCATGAAAAAGCCTCCATTAATTATATTATCTTCTATTTAAACATTTAGAGACAAAAACGCCTAATGACTAAAGAATTTTAAAGTCATTGGGCGTTTTTTCTACAATGAGTCAACTGCATTCCAAGTCCAGTGACTGACATATTTTCCAGGGGAAGAGCCACCAGTATCGTTGGATCGAAAATTCAACTTAAGATATTTAAGAATATTTTCTGTAAAGTCAGTCTCACTTTGCCATTTGCCGTCATTAGCATTGTCAGTCATACCAATTAGCAGATTATTTGTATCAACAATCTTATTTGCTGAAAAAATCAATGTTTAATAGGAAGTTCAACTACAAATTCACTGCCATGTGGTAAATTGTTTCGGACGTAGATATGACCTTTATGGACAGTTACGATTTGTTTGGCAATGGCTAACCCTAATCCATGACCGCCACTATTGGTGTTACGAGATTTATCTACACGATAGAATCTATCAAAAATCTTATTTTTATCTTTGTCAACTACACCAACGCCAGTATCAGAAATGACAAATTGATATTTAGATCCTTCCATTTGATCATAAATTTTAATGGTGCCATTTTTGGGAGTATATTTAGTAGCATTATCCAAGAGAATAATCAGTAATTGCTTAATTTTATCACGATCCAAGTAGAGTGTAGGACGATGAATTAAATTGATTTGAAAGACTTTAGATTGCGAATTAATAATATCCTTGAATGGTTCAATTGGATCTTTTAAAAAGAAATCAGGCTTAGTCAATTCAAAATTGAGTTTGGTAGTTGCAGAATCAGAACGAGCTAAGACTAATAAATTATTAGTCAAGGAGTTAAGACGATTAACTTCGTCCAAAGAAACCGAAATAGCTTCAGCTTCATCAATGATTTTTTTATTCGGTTTAGTAAGCATGTATTCCAGCTTACCTTGAATAATTGTCAGGGGCGTCCGTAGTTCATGAGCGGCATCGTTAACGAATTCGGTTTGCTGTTTCCAGGATTTAACAATTGGTAACATGTTGATTTTAGCTAGGAAATACGAAATAACTAAAGCAATGATCCAAAAGATGAAGAAAGTAACAATCAAGATTTGCTCAAAGTTTTGAATAGCCTGAATTTGCGTATCAATATTCTGCATGATCAAAACGTAGTTTCCGGCATACATGGGATTATTATTTTTTTTGGAGACTTTTATTAATATGGAACGGAAATTCATATTATTAACAACGATTGTTTGTTTTAAATTAACATTTCTTTTATTTAATTTTATATTCTTCAATACTGAATAACGATTTCCCAGACTACTTTTGTTGGTTAATTTGCCTTTATTGTTGAAGACTAAGATTGAGGCTTGGAAGGGTGCTTTAGGGTCTGGTTTGCTATTAATAAAGTGATTATTGGGATCATGTGGATCTGGATTAGTCTGTTTTTGCATATTAGGTTGTTTTTTAATAGCAACGACTTGATTACGAATATCTTTATCGATGCTCTTATAGGTAGATGATTGAAACAAATTGAAGATAATTAAGCCTAAGGTAATAAAAAGAATGGCAAACGACGCCATGATTGACAAGAATAGTTTGAATTGTTGTCGACGGGTGATTTTACTTTGTTTAGACTTCAGCTTCATCTTGGAAAATATACCCGACATTTCTAATAGTTTTGATCAAATTGTCATTTTGAG
Organism: Companilactobacillus crustorum JCM 15951; assembly: GCF_001434585.1. Classification (GTDB taxonomy): domain Bacteria; phylum Bacillota; class Bacilli; order Lactobacillales; family Lactobacillaceae; genus Companilactobacillus; species Companilactobacillus crustorum. Next base: position 1,366 of record NZ_AZDB01000053.1, on the reverse strand, counting down.
AAGGCCGTAATTTTTTGCGTAGATTACTCATATAAACTTCGACAACGGTAATTGAAGTATCTGAATCAAAACCCCAGATACGTTCAAAGATTTGATCTTTCGTCAAAATAGTATTTTTATTTTGTAATAAATAAACCAATAAATCATATTCTTTACCGTTTAAAGCAATTTGTTTCCCGTCGACTTTGATTTCATGATTATTGATATTTACTTCTAGGTTTCTAATTTTTAGAGTTGAATCGTCTGCTAAAGCACCACTGCGTTTTAATAAAGCTTTAACCCGGGCCTGGAGTTCTTCACGATGAAATGGTTTGGTGAGATAGTCGTCGGCTCCTAAATTAAAGCCGTGGATTTTATCGTCAATTTCGGCCTTGGCAGTAAGGATAAGCACAGGCGTATTGATTTTATCTCTTCGAATATTCTTTAAAACATCATAGCCATTCATTTCTGGCAACATGATATCTAAAATGATTAAGTCATAAACGTCTTCACTGGCAACAAACTTACCGCTTAAACCATCATTTTCAATATCAACTTCTGAAAAGTCAGCTAAGAATGTCGCAATATTATTGGCTAGATTTTCGTCATCCTCAACTACTAAGATTCTAATATTATTTGACATTGCAATCTCCTTTTATAAATTCTAAACATAATTATAAAGCATAAATTTTGATTTAAGCTAAATTTAAGCTAGTTTGGCTAATCTTGTCCTTGTTGTTAAGAAAGGAACTTGAACAGATGAAAAATAATTTGCAATTAAAACCGATCTTATTATCGATTCTAATTTATTCAATCATTTGTTTTTTTGTAAATATAGCTATTTAAGGATAGGAGAAGATAAATGATGGAATCAAAAGAACCAAGTCGCATTCAAAAAAATGAAAAACCTAGTTTTTCTCATCGTTTAAGAACTATTAAATACGATTATTGGTTAATTGCCATTTTAATTTTGGCAGCTTTCTTGTATGCCTGGAATATTTGGGAAGCAGGAGAGGCTAATAATTTCTATACTGCCGCTATTGTCAGTATGACAAAAAGTTTTAAGAATTTCTGGTATGCCAGTTTTGATCCAGCTGGATTTATAACTGTCGATAAGCCACCAGTTGCCCTCTGGTTCATGACAATTAGTGCAAAAATCTTTGGCGTTCATGGCTGGAGTGTTGTTTTACCATCAATTCTATTTGGAATTGGATCGGTATATCTGATTTATAATATGGTCTCAAAACGTTTTGGTAGAATTCCTGCTCGAATTTCTGCTTTAATTATGACCTTAACTCCAATTGTGGTTGCTGATTCTAGAACTAATAATATGGATGCAACCCTAGTTTTCTTCCTGTTATGGTAGATTGCAAATTTAATCCGAATT
>NZ_AZDB01000052.1 GCF_001434585.1 Companilactobacillus crustorum JCM 15951 | reverse complement strand
GCCATCAACTTGATTTGACGAACAGCCCTAGTTGGTTACCACTAAAATGGTTTCCAACCAGGCGTTATTTAGTATTTTTAAGTTAAAGAATTGGCGATAATAATCTTGAGAAGCGTTGTTTGAAGTGCAGCCACATACCTTGTTCTTTAATCATTTCAGGTGTTAATAGCAAGGAATCTTTCATATCATTTTCAAATGAACGGGCGATCTTATGGGCTACCTGAGAATCATAAATGAAGGCGTTAGCTTCAAAATTCAGCGAATAGCTTCTGAAATCATGATTCATAGAGCCAACGGAACAAATCTTGCCATCAAAAACGGAAGTTTTGGCGTGCAAAAATCCTTTCTGATAGCTGTAAATCTTAATGCCATAAGATGTAAGTAAATTAGCATAATATTGCGTAGCACGATAAATAAAGGGATGATCGGGCATACATGGAATCATGATCCGGACATCAACTCCTGAACGAGCAGCAATTGTTAAAGCTGTGAACATAGGATCGTCAGGAACCAAATATGGCGATTGGATCCAAACACTCTTTTTAGCACTGACAATCATGTCGATAAAGCCATCTTTTAAGATTTCATCACGACTATCTGGTCCGTCAGTAATAATTTGAATTGGCAAATTAGCGTCAGAATTGAATTTATCAGATGGGAAGTATTTTTCCAAGAAGGCCAAAGGTTCAGCATCTCGATCTAATGAAGCATTCCAATCACGGAAGAACCGCTCCTGCAACAGTAAAGTGGCTGCTCCGAAAATTCGTGAATGAGTATCACGCCAGTAACCAAACTTTTCAGTTACATTGACATATTGATCTCCGACATTAAAGCCACCGATCCAACCAGTAGTACCATCAATTACAACGATTTTACGGTGCAAGTGATAATTCAAACGTGTTTTAGCAATGACGTTTTTTGAAGTAATAAAAGGCAAAACTTCTCCACCAGCAGCTTTAAACTCTTTGAAGTAACTAGGCTTCGTGCCGCCAGATCCCCATGGATCATAGAGCAAACGAACCTCTAATCCTTCTTTAGCTTTTTGAGTTAATAGTTTTAAAAATTCATCGGCAATATTACTTTTGATGAAGGCATAGTATTCAACATGAACAGTATCAGTAGCATTACGCACATCTTCGAATAACTTTTCGAACTTTTCCTTTCCATCAAAGAAAAGCTCGATCTCGTTATGACGCGTTAAAGGAGCTTCCTCGGTTTCATTGAAGAAACGAATGATATGGTCAGCATATCTTGTTTCATCGTATCGTGAAGCATTCTGAGGACGCTTTTGAGCAGCTATGGCCATTCTCTTCAACTGACTTAAACTGTAATGCTCTTGTTTACTAATATTAAATATCTTATCTTGAGCAATTCCCCGACCTAAAAAGGCGTAAATAAGGAATCCCACAATTGGCAATAGAACAAGAACTAAGATCCAAGCCCAAGTAGTAACGATATTACGTGGTCTATGGAAAACAGTGATAAGAGCTGAAACAGTATTGATAACTAAAATAATGAGAATTAGCCAGATGATCCAAATATCAATCATAAAATAAATTCCCCTCTATTATTTTTATTAGAAATTTTACTTCAAAATACTAATAAAATCTAATTTAAGCCTTAATTGGGGGAAAAGTTATTTTTAATCAATAAAAAAAATCCATCTAATTGCCAATTCAGTGGCAAATAGATAGAGCTTTTTGTTTTCTTGTTAATTGCGATTATCGCCAAAGATAATAATCAGTCGCAATAGTTGCAATGCAGTTGAGATAGCAGCAGCCACATATGTCAAAGCAGCTGAGAATAAAACTTTTTTAACCATTGGAACTTCATCGCTATCTAATAAATCTCCAGAACTGAGTATTTTGATAGCTCTACCAGAAGCATTAAATTCTACTGGCAAAGTAACGACTTGAAATAAGACTACTAAAGCGAATAACCAAATTCCAATTGTGATTAAGGTGTGGTTCATTCCTAAAAGGGCACCGACAATAATCAAAGGAATTGAGGCATTAGATCCTAAGTTAACAGCTGGTACTAAAGCAGCTCGAACCCGCATCGGAGCGTAACTAGTTTGATCTTGAATCGCATGTCCACATTCATGGGCAGCTACACCGATAGCAGCAACAGAAGTCGAGTCATAGGTTGATTCAGAAAGGTTCAATGTCTTGTTGCCAGGATTGTAATTATCAGTTAAATTACCGCTGACCTTGTTGATCTGAATACTTTGAAGGCCGGCATTATCTAAGATAAATCTAGCAGCATCGGCACCACTTACGCCATGGTGACTAGTAAATTGATCATATTTTTTGAAATTATGATTGACGTACCATGATGCCCATAAACTAATAACTAAACCAATGATTATTAGTAAATAGCTGGGACCAAAACCGTAACCATATCCATACATAGATGTTAACTCCTCTTTAATATATTGTTATTGGAAACATTATATCCATTATTTGTGAAGTTTTCTTGAACTGTATGATCTAATTGATTAATTTCGATTGTCTCTAGATTGATTTGATCCTTAACGAAAGTTAACAAGCGTCTAGAAATTTCTTGTTTTTCAGTATCAGACAAGTTTTTGAAAGTAATCATTAAAGCGGCCTGATGTTTTTCTAAATCTAAATCGCTCAGAGAAATCAACGCTACTATTTGATCAGAATGCTTTTTTTGAATGCACCAGTAAATACCATCATTACGCATGATTGTTTTAGCGGTGTCAGAAATATATTCGGTAGTTGGGTCGATATCTTCATTCAAAAATTCACTGACTTCCTTAAGATTGAAACGAGTAGGAAAGTCCCAGAAAAAATTTTCGGTAATGAAAGGTCGATAAGATTTCATTTTTACATCTGTCATTAAAATTCTCTCTCCCTTTAACAAATAAAATTATTCAATGATCATACTCTTCTTGGCACTCTTATGCAGCTTGTGCATCAATGGTTTTAGCTTCTCAGTAGTTAAGAGGCCAAGTAGATAGAACACTACGCCAAAGGCTACTAATATGATAATATCTTTTGTCGCGTTAGGCCAATATATTCCCCCGACTGCTTCACGAATCAAATTAACCGCATAGGTAAACGGTAGGTACGGATTAATGAAGCGGAAGAATCCATCGGAAAGGACAACCGGGAAGTTACCACCGGCACCGGAAATTGATAGCACCAGAATGATAATCCCTAATCCTTTACCAACAGTACCAAACATTTGTACCAGCGAGTATAGAATTGAAATGAAGACGAAGCTGACCAGCATACAAAAGACGACTAACCAGACTTTCTCTTTAGTATAAGCGTGAATAATGAAGAGGTTACCAAGTGCGGCTGCAATAGCTTGCAATTGATTTAAGAAACCAAAAGTTAAATAACGTCCATTAAATCTTTGCTTGAAACTGTAACGATACTTTTGACGATCGTTTAGTTGGAAGTGAACGGTGAAGACACTGGATAGTAGCAAAGCACCAACCCAGATACACAATGCCAAGTAGAATGGGGCACTAGCAGAACCATAGTTAGGAACGTCGTAAAGATTCTCTTGCTTTAATTTAACTGGATTAGAGAAGAAATCAGATTCCTTATTGGCATCAGATTTCATTAGTTTAATTAAAGCCTTAAGATCAACGTTCTTCTTTCCTTTTCTGAGCAGCTTAGCAGAATGATGAATGTCTTTCTTTAACTGTGGCCAATCGTTTTGAGCAAAGTCATTAGCAGTTGAAAGAGCCTGTTCTAATTCAGGAGTCTTGGAATTGACTAAGTTTAAAGTAGTTGTCAATTCATTTTCAATTTGTGGCAATTGATATTGAACGAAGAAAGTAGCAGTAGACAATTTCTTCTTCAAAGTAGGGTAATCAGTATTATAAAAATCATTGACTAAATTAATACCAGTAGTGATGTTACTCATATTGCCATTCAACAATTGATTAGCATCGTGGATTTCATTACCAACAGCAGGCAATTGCTTTTGATATTTCTGTAAATAAGTCAAAGCAGTTTCTAGTACACCTTTGGTATTATTCAACAGACCTGGGATGGCCGGAATAATATTGTTATTGACTTGGCTCAAAGTAGAACCAGCATCTTTAAGGAAAGTACTGATGTCGTTGATAGTGCTTGAAACGCTGCTCATGATATCAAGATCTTTGATATCAGAAACACCATCGGCAATCTTATCAGCTTGTGTTTGAAAGCTAGAAATCTTGCTTTGAAGCTGAGTTGTATCTAAATCGTCGTAATTATTTAAGATATCGTTAGCTTTAGAAGCTAAAGTATCATTTAAAGTAGCTAAATCGTTTAAGTGTTGAATTGGCGTATCAAAGATAGTTGTCTTATCGTGTCCTAATTGATCGGCAAGGTCATTGTAGAAGTCCTGTAGATCTGATAGCGAGGAAGCTATCTGACGACTAACTTGAGCCAATTGAGTAGCATCTGAAGCTACATTTTGAAGAACAGTTTTAAGTTGTTGCTTTAATTCCTGATTCTTAGGATCAGCTTTGATCTTATCAATCAAAGTGTTCATGTTGCTGAGCGAGGTGCTAATTTGCTTAGCAATGTTGTAAATCATTGAAAGTCCAGTATCAACAGTTGTTTTAATAACTGGCAAAGCTTGTTGAATCTTAGGAATCAATTCATTATTTGCTTTATTAGTTGCATTTTCAGCATCTTCACCTAACTTTTGAATGTCAGGCATAACGTTTTGAACTTTGTTGACAACTTGAATCCCATTTTCTACTTGAGTAATACTTGTATCCATCAAGTTAGAAATTTTGCCAAAGTCATTGTCGATTTCATTGATTTGAGAACCAGCACTTTGAATTTCTGGGATTTTTCCTTGTAGATCCTTAGCAGCAGTACCGCCAGCATCAGCTAGTGGCAAGAAGTTGTTTAAATTAACTAATTTTTGAGCGTCTTGATTTAGCAAAGGAAGGTAGCCGTACATATCATTGGCTTGCTGTAATTTTTGATTCAGATTAGGAACGATGGTGTTTGCTTGTTGAACTTTATCCATAATATCTTGGAGTTCAGGCAAATTGTCATCAGTTGTTATCAGCAATGAGGATAGACGTCTTAACATAGGTAGATTTTGTTGCAAGTCGCCACCAGATTTGTTCAAAGCTTTTGTAATTGTTTTACTGATAGTTCCAACGAATTCATCAGAAATCGTGTTTTGTAAGGTCGTTGCCCCCGACTCGGTTAGCTTCGGGGCCACGGCATTTATTTTCTGATTAACCGAGAATACTAAGGTAGGCTTTTTGATGTTTCCTGATAAGAAACTTAGGATATCTTTGGAGAAGTTCTTAGGTAAATAAATACCCGCATAGTAAGAACCATCTTTGACACCTTGATCGAGTTGTTTCTTGGAATCGACGAAAGTCCAACCTAATTTTTTGTTTTTCTTTAAATTAGCAATAAGTTGATCACCAATTTCAATCTTCTGACCTTCAAGTTCTACGGCCTGATCATCAGAATAGACGGCAACTTTTAAGTTACCAGTATTTGAATATGGATCCCATAGAGCCCAAACATTAAACCAACAGTATAGGCATGGCAAAATAATTAATGCCAACATTAGTAATGTCGCGGGTTTTGATTGCAAAGTTCTTTTTATATCTAATCGGAATAGCTCCCAAGCTTTGATAGAAATCCCCTCCAAATCTCTCTTAAAAACTAAATGACGCATTGTCATTATATAACGTTACGATAACGGATTGTAGTAAATGAATCCGTTAACAGTATCTAAAATCTCAGAATCATCGTGAAGCATAGAGTGTTCAGCATTGGAGCCCTTGATTAAATATTCGTTATATTCTTTAACACGAGGCTTAAGAATATAAGAAATTGATTTGGCCGATGTAACGGAAATATATTTATCGCTATTGGACTGATCGCCTACATTACCAAAAATATTTAAAACTCGTAGATCATCTGAAATATTATTTCTATTCATAAAAATTCTAAAATAAGTTGGACTCATAAAAGCAGGGCGACCGTTTGGTTCAATGCGGTTAATATTGGGAAGATCCCCTAAACCTAAAATTCCATTGAATGGCCCTGCTATGAGAACTAATTTTTTTAGTCGTGGAATATATGGACGCATTTTTTCCCTCAAATTGACTAAAATGAGGGTTACAGCCCCAAGTGAGTGACCGATGGCGTCATATGTAGTAAATTCATGTTTTAATCGTAAATCAAATAAGAGTTTTACTAACCAATATCCCATTTGGTTACTGCCAACCCACTTGTTTTGAAAAACTACCTGAACAATTGGATGCTCGTCATCCGTCCAGACGCCTTCGTATGTGACTTTGCCACGCCAATTAATAATCGCTTTGAGAAATTGATTTTTTTTCTTACCATTACATTCCAAAGCAGACTCAATCATTTTTTGGGTCGTATAATCTCCACCCCGAAAACCATGGATATAGAGAATCGGCCATTGCCCTTTTTTCATAAATTCACCCCAACAATATATTATTATATAATTATTATTGAGAAATATTAACCAAATGGGGTATGACAATTGCAAAAATATTATGCAGTACGACGTGGAAAGAAACCAGGAATCTATTTAACCTGGCCAGAATGTAAGGCTCAAGTCGATGGATTTGCCGGTGCACGGTATAAAAGTTTTCTTTCACGAGCAGAAGCGGAAGCCTTTCTCGAGGGAAAAGATTCTTATAATAAGAAAACAACAACGCACAAAAAATCGTCAGCAACAAAAGTATCAGATATAAATGATTTTGATGTAGTCGTTTATACTGATGGCGGGTCTAGAAACCATGGAAATTTTAAGGGCGGTCACGTTAAAACTTCGGATAAAGCCGCTTGGGCCTATCATATCAGTAATCATGGTCAAACATACGAAGGAACAAATGGTGAATTTGGTGCAACTAACAACCGTATGGAGATAATGGCCCTAATTCAGAGTATTATTCGATTAAATGACTTAAAAATCAATCAACAAAATACGATATTTGTCTTAGATTCACAATATGTTTTGAATGCTATTACCAAAAATTGGTTGACAGGTTGGAAGAAACGTGGCTATAAAAAGGCTGATGGCAGCGTTCCAGCCAACGTTGAATTGTGGAAACAATTGGATAGTTTGTTGCCAACCGTTCCTCAAAAAACATTCGAATGGACCAAGGGACATGCTACTAATGTAGGGAATAATCGAGTAGACGAACTTTTGAATGAGACCATGGATAAAATGTAGGTTTTATAAAGAGTGCTTAAAAATGTCGCCTGCCACAAAAATCACAATTTGACTGGAATGCCGTGGGCACGACTTGGAAATTATGTTACAGGCTAGTGTAACTGTTGTATATTTCAGACATTTAAATACAAAAATAGCTAATGACTTTTTTATTATAGTCATTAGCTATTTTTATATAAATTTGAATTTTGTAGCAGGTTTAAAGCCAATAATACCACCACGTTCCAGACCATTCCTAGCGTAGTGGAAGATGGCATTTTTTAATACACTAAGCAATTTTAGTTTGTACTGTTATTATTGCCACCGAACAAACCGCTGAAGAATGAAACGATACTGTCCCAAATCTTTTGTAAGAAATTACGATTTTCTTGAGTATTTAAATTGTTGAAAACGTTTTTAGCTTTACTCATGATATCGCTACTTAGTTTAGAAGCTTGTTCTTTAAAGTTAGAATTCTTCAAGGCACCGGAATCTCTAATTTGAACCATCAAATTAATGATCTGTTGTTTTTGATTATCGTTGATAATATTTTGTAAATTGTTCTTTTGTAGGTTGTTGTTAACAATAGTAGTAATTTGGTTAACTGTAATGTTGTCACCCTTTTGGGCAATGTCTGATTTCATTCCGGCAACCGCATTGTTTAATTGCTTATCAGAATAACCATCAGTACCCTTATTAGCATCAGTAATGCCACTTAAGACACCCATTTCTTTTTGAGCAGCATTAACTTGGCTTTGATTCAATGAATCGCCACTATTAGCATAAGCAGCATAGATACCTGCTAAAGCACCAGATCCATCAATTGCTGTAGCTGAAGTTACATAGATGTTGGCATCACTGATACCAGCGGTAACAGCAGCGTTTCGATATTGGTCAGCTGTAATGGTAGTAATGTTATTTTTACCATTGTAGTCAACGATTTTTACATTGATACCAGAGCCAGATGAAGTTTTTTGAATTAAAGCAGAAGACCAAACACCAGAGTTGCTAGTGAAAGAATTGCCACTTGGATTCAAGTATTTAACTAGAGTATCGCCGTTAACAGTAATTGTTTTGTAATTACTGCTGTTATTGAGTTGTGAAGATAAAGCACTGATTGTTCCTTGACGTTGGTCATCAGTTAGCGATGTTCCCAAGGTCATAACTGGTTGATCATTAAGATCATCAGCTTTAACAGATTGCGCTGAAAATACTCCCAGCGTGATTACAGATATTAAACCTAATAAAATGATATTTAACTTTTTCAAGGTCATATCCTCCTTATATTGACAATTAAACCAAAAATATGTGAAAAATTCGAGAATTTCAGCTAAATTTCTTTAAATCTTAAATTCTGAAATGGTTTTTTCGCCTGTATTATGCTATTCTGTAGGTTCTAGGATTTACGCTTAAGTAATTAAATTAAAAAGGATTAGGTGAAACACAATGAAAATTGTCGTTCTTTCAGGTGGAAGAAGTACAGAAAGAAATGTTTCTTTATCTTCCGGAGTTAAAATCACCAACGCACTACGCAGTAAGGGTTATGAAGTCGCATACGTTGATTCATTTTTAGGTAAGGATATCGAAGAAGATAAAATTGATGATCTTTTCACGACTGAACCAGAGAGTGAAAGCAAGTTAGTTATTGACGATGAGGTTCTTACAGATGCTAAGATCAACGCACTTCGTACCGATGGTACTAGAGGATTGCTTGGTAAAAATGTTTTAAAGATCTGTCAACACGCTGATATTGTCTACATGGGACTACACGGTGAAGACGGTGAAAATGGTAAGATGCAAGCTGTATTTGATGTCTTTGATATCAAATATACAGGTAGTGGATCATTAGCTTCAGGTCTTGCTATGGATAAAAAATATTCTAAAGAAATTTTTGTTCAAAATAAAATTCCAACCGCTAAATATACAACAACTAAGACAGCTAAGGTTTTGTCCGAGGATATTCCATTCAATTATCCAATGGTTGTAAAGCCTTCTAATGGTGGTTCAAGTGTTGGTACCCATATCGTTAATGATGCAACTGAATTAAGAGAATCAGTTGCAGATGCTTTGAGATTTGACGATGAGGTTTTGATTGAGGAATACATCAAGGGACGTGAGTTCTCCGTAGCTATCGTCGACGGCTTGGTATTGCCAGCTGTTGAAGTTACTGTTGATACTGGTTGGTATGATTTCCAACATAAGTTCCAAGCTAATAATGTAACGCATTTTATTACACCTCCAGATAATTTGGATGATGAAATTCATGCAGGAATGCAGGCTTTAACAAAGAAGACTTTTGAGGCATTAGGCATGAGCAATTATGGTCGTGTTGACTTCTTACTTCGTGATGGTCAACTGTATGTTATGGAAGCTAATACCCTACCAGGTATGACTCCACTATCATTGATGCCAAGAGAAGCCGAAGCTGCAGGTATCTCATACCCTGATTTATGTGAAAAAATCATTAAGAGTAAAATTCAATATTACAAAGATCAAAAGTAATATAAAAAATTAAGTTTCAAATAAGGATGTCAAGTTTGGTTATAGCGTGAGTATTTTTTAATTCCCGTCCTCCACAAAAAGTGGGAATGCTGTTGGAACGCTATGGGCCGGTTCGAAACTAATTATTTTACACTTCGTGCAAAATAATGGATTTCCAAACTCGGCCTCATTGTAACCGGCAAAGCCGCTAACAATGATCTCATAGCTGAACGCATTTCCACTTTTTGCTCCGGACTGACTCCTACGTTGTTCATTAACTACTGTAAAATTTGAATAGCAGATA
>NZ_AZDB01000051.1 GCF_001434585.1 Companilactobacillus crustorum JCM 15951 | reverse complement strand
CATTTACACAAGATTCTTGACGCTACCATCTATTACAACAATATTAGTAATAAAGTTGCTCAACCAGCTGGAATAGGTTCAGCAGATGTAAGTGACGATGAAGATGAAGACGAAATTGAGGATGACGAAGAGGAATAAGGAGGGTAATTATTATGAGTAAAGAACGTCCAAAGTTAACAAAAGCAGATATAAGACACGTGAATTTAAGATACATGTATAGTTCACAACTTGGTTGGAATTACGAGCGAATGATGAATTTAGCCTATGCCCACGCTATTTATCCAGCTATGAACAAACTTTATGGTGATGACCCAGAAGCTTTAAAAGATATGATGCGTATGGAAATGCAATTCTTTAATACTAGCCCTGTTTTGTTACCAACCATTATGGGTGTCGATTTAGCACTTCAAAATGATGCAGGAACAGAATCCAAGGAAGCTGTAGCTGCTATTAAAACCAGTTTGATGGGACCATTTGCTGCAGTTGGTGATTCACTATTTGGTGCTGTTATTCCAACTATCATGGGATCATTAGCCGCATATATGGGATTAAAAGGTAATCCAGTTGGTGCTATTTTATGGCTATTAGTAGCTTGTGCAATTGTTATTTTAAGATTGTTTGAAATGCCTTTTGCCTTTAAACAAGGTAAAAAAATTGTTGGCTCAATGGGTAATATGTTACAAAATTTAACTGAATCTGCAAGTTTGTTAGGTGTTTTAGTAATTGGTGGGTTGATACCTTCAGTTGTTAAAGTTGTGGTTCCATTTAAATTAGTTATTGGTAAAAAAACGATGGCTATTCAAACCGAAGTATTGGATCAAATTTTACCAGCCTTAGTTCCAATTGCTTTAGTAGCTTTGGCATATTGGATGTTAGGCAGAAAACATATGAATTCAAGTAGAGTTATTTGGATATTCCTTATTCTTTCAATCATCTTCTACTCATTAAAGATACTTGGTGTACCAGCAGCATAGAAAGAAGGAAACTTGTTGAGACCAAATGTTGTTTTGATTGTTGTAGACCAAATGAGAGCTGAGGCCCTTTCTTTTAACGATATACACCATTTTGCTAGCACACCGACTTTAGATATGATGGCTAGTCAGGGTTATAACTTTGAAAATGCTTATTCTCCGGTTCCTAGTTGTGTACCAGCTAGGGCGGCGCTATTAACTGGAATGGATCAAGAACGAACAGGTCGAGTAGGATATGAGGATGAAGTTCCTTGGAATTTTACTAATACATTACCTAAAACGTTCTCAGATATGGGTTATCAAACTGAATGTATTGGAAAAATGCACGTTTATCCGTCAAGAAAAAGGATGGGATATGATCATGTTTTGCTGCATGACGGATATCTCCATGCAGATAGAAAATATGATAAGCCATATGGTTCGCAATTTGAATATTCAGATGACTATTTAGATTTTTTGAAAAATAGTTTAGGTCATGATACAGATATTATTGATGACGGTGTTAATTGTAATTCATGGGAAGCCCGTCCTTGGCCTTATTCGGAAAAGTATCATCCAACTAATTGGGTTGTATCAGAATCTATTAAATTCCTTCAAAAACGGGACCCTACGGTTCCGTTTTTCTTGAAGATGTCTTTTGAAAAACCACATGCTCCTTTAGATCCTCCACAGTATTATTTTGATATGTATATGGATCGGTTACCTAAAAAGCTAGATTTGCATATTGGTAATTGGGAAACCTTGAAGGATGAAATACCAGGAATCTATGCATTGCGTGGAAAACTTAAAAAAGATGATGAAAGAAGAATGGTGGCTGCCTATTTAGGACTTATTACACATATAGATAATCAAATTAGTCACTTTTTAACGTCATTAAAGGAATTTAGAAATGATAAAGATACGATTGTTTGGTTTGTTTCAGATCATGGGGATCAGTTAGGTGAACATTATTTATTTAGAAAAGCCTATCCATATAATGGTAGTATTCATATTCCTTCATTTATTTATGATCCAGGTAATTTAATTGCAGCTGAAAATCATAAGATTAAACAATTGGTTAAAATTCAAGATATATTTCCCTCAATTGTTGATTTAGCGTTGAACAAGAAAGTAAAAACTGATGGTAAAAGTGTAAAACAATTACTATTTGGAGATTATGAAGGATGGCGTTCAAATTTTCATGGTGAACATAGCTTAGGTAAGGATTCTAGCCAGTATATTTTAACTGATAATTATAAATTTATTTGGTTCCCAGTTAGAGATGAATATCAACTGTTCGATGTTCAGAAAGATCCTAATGAAAAGGTCAATTTAATTAATAATTCTAAATATAAACCAGTAGTTAATGATTTAACGAAAAAACTAATTGAATTTTTGAAAGGTCGCCAAGAGGACTTTGTTATTGACGGAAAACTTAAAAAGGTTCCGTTGAATAAGATTGTTGCTACGTTGGACTTTGTTAAAAATAAACATAATTAGGAAGTGAACGGATTGGAGTTAAAACATCTAACAGGTGGAAATTTTCTGATGGGTACAGACGATGATCATGGCTTTTCAGAGGATTATGAAGGACCATCTACGGAAGTAAATGTAAAACCCTTTGAAATAGGTGTAACGACTGTTACTAATACTGATTTTGCTAAATTTGTTAAGGCAACAGATTATAAAACGACTGCAGAAAAATATGGGACATCATTTGTGTTCCATATTTTTGTTGATGACTCTAAAAGAGATGAGTATGAACACGTTGCTGGAGCTCCTTGGTGGCTTTTGGTACCAGGAGCCAATTGGCGACATCCATTTGGACCAAATAGTTCAATAACTGATTTAATGGATCATCCCGTAGTTCACGTGTCACTCGCGGATGCATTAGCATTTTGTGATTGGGCACATATGACCTTACCAACGGAAGCCCAATGGGAATATGCAGCCCGTGGTGGTGTAACAACTGAATATCCATGGGGTAATAGTTTAACCGAAAATAATGAATTTCATGCTAATACTTGGCAAGGTGAGTTTCCTTGGAAAAATAGTCAAGGTGATGGATATATAGGGACTGCACCGGTTAAAACCTATGCTCCCAATAATTATGATCTATATCAAATGATTGGTAACGTTTGGGAATGGTGCCGAAATCCCAGATATGTACTTTTAGATGATTTTAACACCAATGATTATGAATTAATAAAAGCTCCTGAAAAGGGCGAATATGCAATTAGAGGCGGTTCATTTCTGTGTCATTGTTCATATTGTAATAGGTACCGATTACCTGCAAGGAATGGTGTAGATTGTCTATCAACTAGTAGCCATCTTGGCTTTCGTTGTGTGAAACAAAATGTTTAAAGCTTTACTTTATGTATTAATTATTGGGGTTGCTAATACTATTGGAGCAATATCAGGTATGGGTGGAGGGTTAATAATTAAGCCTACATTGCAGTTATTAGATATTGATAATGTTATTTTGATCAATTTTTATTCCAGTTTCGCTGTTTTTGTTATGTCTATTAGTTCAACATGGAAACAATTGCAGTCTGATAATAAAATTGAAATAGAGACGGCAATTGGTTTATCTATTGGTTCAATTATTGGTGGTATGTTAGGAGATTGGAGTTTCAAACTCTTACATTCTGCGATTGGTAACGATCAGAGTGTTGTTATACAAATGATATTAGTGATAATTTCTCTTATAGCTTCCTTGATATTAGTCTGTGGAATGATAAAGCCTTTGAATCTGGAAAGTGATTTTTTAATGGTAATTGTAGGGTTATTTTTGGGATGGTTGTCGACATTGTTAGGAATAGGTGGTGGTCCTATCAATATTGCTTGTTTCATATTTATTTTTGGAATAGGGATGCGTAAGGCAACGATATATTCTATAATTACTATTTTCTTTAGCCAGGGAGCCAAATTGATACAGGCAATTGTTACCAAAAACGTTTTTGGATTAGATCTTTTGGTATTGGTCGCTATTACTTTTGCAGCAATTTTTGGTGGTTGGATCGGGGCTAAGATAAATAACAATATTACCGAAAAACATATTATAATAATTTATAATTCCGTAGTATTTTTTGTTTTATTCTTAGACTCTATTAACTTAATTGAGTATTTAATTTTGTAAAGTAAATTCCAATAATAAGATTATTCGACTCTTTGTCAAATCTTATTATTGGAATTTTTTGTTTTATTTTTGAATGCTGATAGGGATTAAATAATTTAAAAATATAAAACGAGTAAATTTAATTGCTCGTTTATTTTGAAGTGTCGTCGTTAAAAATGTTTTTAATCATAATATGCAAGGACTTGGTACCAAATTGTGCAGGTAAAGTAGGCTTGGGGTCAACGATATTGCTATTTAAATGAGTGTTAAAACTAGCCTTACGATACTTACTGGGGGTTGTGCCAGTTTTCTTTTTAAAAGTATGCAAGAACTGTTTGTCATCAGAAAAGTAAGACTTTTCAGCAATTTCAGAAATTTGCATCGTAGTAGAGGTTAATAAATATTTCGCATAATCTATTTTCATATTCAAAATATATGATTTTAGGGAAATCCCAGTTTCTTTTTTAAAGAGCCGACTTAGATAACTAGGATTTAGATTAAATCTATTAGCAACTTGTTGAACGGTTAGACTTCTAGAAATGTTTACCCTAATCCATTCAGAAATATAAGTAGAAGTAAGTTGTCTTTTTGGATATTTTAACGATAAAGTTTCAAGATAATCAGTGCTGATTTTACATAAAAAAAATGAAATAAAGAAATCATTTTGTCTTTGTGTACTAGGTAGCTCATTGACGGACTGTAGTAATTGGGTAAAGAGTGTGTAGAGATTTTCAGGATGATGCATTGAATAAATTTGAGGTATTAGAACAAAATCATTAAGTTTTGTTACTTTTGTTTTATTTCTTTGCTGATCTGTAGCTTCTTTAATTAGGCGATCATTATCTTTGATTTGTTTTTCAGATGCTAAGAAATGTAGCCAGAACGATGATATCTCTTCAGTAGTTTCGGCAATCCCCATTATCTCTGCATGGGGAGGTGTATATAATATTTCCCCGGCATGTAGGGTAATCTTTTCACCGTTTACTTTTAGATGCATAACGCCTTTTTCCATCATCATAATTTCTGAATCGACATCATGAGTTGTTCTACGTCTGATCCAAGGAGTATTTCCCTTTTTTATGAAATGTCCTGCCCAAACATAAACAATTGGTTTATTTAAGGATAACAAGTAATTCATCGTAAAAATCCTCCGTAAAAAGTAGTATTTTTTTGAGATATCTAGATCAAATTTTAACACTTATTATATAAGTAAAACGGTTACATTAATTCTCTATATGAGATATTCTTCACGTAGATGCTAATTAATAAACATTCACTTATACAGTATTAATTTTTTATTTATTAGTTTAGGTGTTTAAATTGACGTTCTTTTAAGTTTTGTGAATGAGTTATTTATGCATTTAAGATTATTTTGTAAAAGAAGGGGAAAGAAAAATGATTAAAATGTTAAGAATTGATGATCGTTTAATTCATGGCCAAGTAGCAGTGTTTTGGTCAAAAAATTTAAATGTTTCAAGGATTGTAGTGATAAGTAATTCGATTAGTGAAAATGAGATTCAAAAAGCAGCATTGAAAATGGCTGCGCCAGACAATATTAGGGCATTCATTTTGCCAGTGGAAAAAGCTTTGAAATTATTAAATGATCCACGTTCAAAAAATTTATCAATTATGGTCGTTATGAATGATCCAGAAGAAGTCGAACAAGTATTAGAAGGATTGAATCCAGAAGCTAAACCAGAAATGATGGACCTAGCTAATTACGGACGAATTGCAGGAGATATAGAAAAGAAAAATAAAATTTCAGATACAGTTTATTTAACGGATGCTGAAAAACAAATTTTTAAAGATTTAAGCAACAAGAATTTTAAATTTATTCATCAGCCCTTGCCTAGTGACGCCGTGAAAAAATTAGATGATTTATTATAAGGAGAAGTGAATGATGTTAGTTAATGCAATAATGGTTGGAATTGCTCTAGCTATTCAAAAATGGGGCGATTGGTACGGAAGTATTGGATTTAATCGTCCAATGATTGCTTGTACTATTACAGGTATTTTATTAGGACATTTTAAAGAAGGTATCATGATTGGTGCTGCCTTGGAACTAGTGTATCTAGGCAGTATTTCATTAGGAGGAGTAATGCCTCAAGATTTTGGGATGGGCTCGGTTTTTGGAGCTGCATTTGGTATTTTGCTTTCAGCTAAAACTTCTGTTGCTATAGCTTTATCATTGCCAATCAGTATGTTAGGTACTTTGATTTATCAGTTATTTAAAATTTGGGCAACGGCTTTAGTTCCCCGATTTGAGAAACATCTAAAAAATCACAATATAAAAGCTTTTAATAGACTGTGGCAAATTCAACGTGCAACATATTTACTCATGTGGTTTATTTTAGGATTTGTCGGTATTGCTGCTGGGACTGACGCTATTAAAAATTTAGTAAATGCAATTCCAGATCAAATCATGAGTGGCTTAACTGTCGCAGCTGGAATGTTACCTGCAGTGGGTATTGCACTGTTAATGATTACTTTATGGGATAAAAATTTAGCACCTTGGTTTTTCCTTGGATTTGGGATAGTTGCTTTTTTCAAAGGAACAATGATTGAGGTTGCCTTTATTGGTATTTGTATAGCTGTTTTGGTTGCCATAAGTGATCTAAAGAAACATCAGGAAACTAAAGTTATTACACGGACAGATGGCAGTGATGATAAAGATGTAGAGGAGGATTTCTTCAATGACTAATGAATTAAATACAACTGATAGTTTTTTAATAGATAAAAATACAGAAAAAAAATTTTATCGGAAATTATTTTGGCGTCAGAATTGGTTAATGTTTTGTACTTCATACACCAAGCAACAAGCGGTTACATATTCTTGGGTACTAGAACCATTTTTGAAAAAAATTTATGGAACAGATACACCAGAATTTTATAGCGCAATGTTACGACATCAGACGTTCTTTAATACGACTCCAATGATGGCTCCATTTATTATGAGTTTGAATTTATCAATGGAACGTGAAAATAAAGATAATAAAGGAAAATTTGATGTTAGTTCAATAACTGCCATTAAATCAGCTTTAATGGGACCCTTTGCAGGGCTCGGAGATTCTGTTCAACAGGGTGCTTTAAGAATTATCGCAACAGGCATCGCAATTGGGTTTTGTAAAAAAGGAATGTGGTTAGGACCACTATTATTCTTATTGATTTTCAATATTCCTAATATGCTAATTCGTTGGTACGGAGCTAAATTTGGATATCGTTTAGGTCAAGGTTTTGTAACTAAAGCCATGGAAAATGGTATTTTTAAAACAATTACGAAAGCAGTTTAGGTACTTGGATTAATGATGATTGGTGCTATGAGTGCTCAATATGTATCATTTACAACAACCTTTCAAATGAAGACTGCTGGCCAAGTTTTTAAATTACAGTCAGTTCTCGATCAAATTCTTCCTGGTCTATTGCCACTTACTTTGGTTCTTTGCTGTTTTTGGTACTTACGTAAGAAAAATCGTCCAGCACGTTTATTGGTTGCTATCGTTATTATTGCTTTGATTCTTACCTTCTTAGGTATTACCGGTGGTGCAGCTAAATAAAAAAGTGTTGGCAGTATGCCAGCGCTTTTTTTGAAGGTAGAGATTATGAAAAAAATAAAAATTATTTGTTCTGATTTAGATGGAACATTGTTAAATGACGATAAAAAATTATCAAACAAAAACATTCAGGCAATTAAAGAATGGCAAAGTGATGGTAATTACTTTGGAGTTACAACTGGAAGATCTAAACAAGGGATTGAGTGGGCATTAGATAAAAATTTTCAACCAGATTTTTCCGTCTGTCTGAACGGAGCGCGAGTTCATAAGTTTGCAGGTTCAATAAGTACTCATACTATCCCTTCTATTGATGTGGTAAGAGTGATTAAAATCATGAAGTCATTTTCAATAGCCAGAATTTCATTGACTAAAATGGGAGTTAGCCATTGGCATTCTCACTTATCGTTGAATGAGTTAAATCAAACAGGAATTGAAAAAATATCTGTACAAATTAAAGATAATAAACAATTAAAAGAAATGTTGAAACTTTTGAAGAAATTGCCTTTAACCACAACTTGGTCCGATGTTGATTATATTGAAGTCTCAGCATCTGGAGTATCAAAATTAAGTGGCTTAAAAGAAGCTTTGTTAACTGAAACTAGTTTGAATCAGGTTGCGGCAATTGGGGACTATGAGAATGATTTGGAGATAGTTTCTAATGTAGGAATAGGTTTTGCTGTTGATAATGCTTTGAGTGAATTAAAAGAGGCAGCACAAGTAATTGTAAATGACAATAATAATGATGCCATTGCGGATATGATTTCATACTTAAAAAATTGAGAGGAAACAGTAACAATGAAGTTAAAGTTAATGAACAATAATGATTTGCTAGTTGAGGCCACTGGCAAAAGATTAGTTAGAATGGCCTATCCGTCTCAATATGCAGTTGGCAATTATTATCAATTGACGTTTGATGAGTATCCTCAATATGTCTGGGTGCAATTGGATGCAAGTATCAAACCGACGTTGATATATGTAAAGGATGAATGGAATTATCAAATTCCTTTTAATATTCAAAGGGAATGGCCATATCCAGATGGAGCTTTCTTAGGAAAGAATCATTATAGTTGGGCTAAATTAGCAACAAAAGAAGAAATAAGGATATATCAAAATTTAGCAATTAATACTTATGATCAACACGTTTCAACCAATGCTTTTCCACATGTAACTGCCAATGCTGAAACAAGAAATGAAATGTCCTTTTTTGCTAAAAATGCAATAGATGGTATTGCTGCAAATAACAAACATGGTGGATATCCGTTCCAATCTTGGGGAATAAATCAACGTGATGATGCAGAATTTAAATTGGATTTTGGTAGAGAAGTTGAAGTTGATCAGTTAAATATTCTCTTACGTGCTGACTATCCCCATGATATTAGTTGGAAAGAAATGACGATTCAATTTTCAGATGGAAGTTATGAAAAAATAAATTTACATAGGGACAAAAATTACCAGATTTTTTCTATTAGTAAAAGAACAATTACGTGGTTAAAATTAGTCGATCTTATTAAAGATGAAGATTCGGAATCATTTCCAGCTCTAACGCAGATTGAAGTTATGGGATCCAATATCCAAGAAGGACAAAAAAATGAGTGATTTTAAAACACTGAATAAAATAACAGTTGGTGACATGGTTTTGCACTACTGGATAGATGAAAATAAACATTTAGAGTGGACCATTTATCCGATAGCTATGGCTAAAAAAGTGTGCAAACCAGATTTTCAAAAAAATACCCTTAGTTTGGTTCAATCAAAATTAGTCCATGACGCCTATGATAAAAACTTTAGTAATGGTTTGACGATGTTTAATAGTCAAACTTCTCGAGAAATGGTTTTTGTTGATCAAAGAGAAAGTCACGATGTCAATGACCTAATGGTTACTACAACTTTGAAAGATCAGCATCAGAATTTGTATGATCAAAAAATTTTATATGACTCTAAGATGAAAAGGCTAAAAATCTGGACCGAATTTACTAATAAGACTTCTGAGACTGAAAAATTGGAATATCTGACTTCCTTTGTTTTAAATAGTCTGAGTCCATTTTATGGAAGACAGTTAACAGATAATCTTCAATTGATCAGGTTACGGTCAAAATGGGCAATGGAAGGGCGAGTAGAACAGCGTCCGATTGAAGATTATGACTTGGAAATGAGTTGGAAATCATCTGGATTGGGAATTGAAACTTTTGGTCAGAATGGGACCATGCCAGTTAGAAAATTTTTTCCGATTATAGGATTGAGAGACACAAAAAATGACGTTACATGGTTAGCTGAATTGGAAGGTAAAGCATCGTGGAGATTAAATGCTGCTAGAGTAGATGATCGGTTAGTAATATTTGGTGGCTTACCAGATAGTGACGATGGAAAATGGTTTAAATATATTGATTCAGGAGAAACTTATCGAACGCCGTATGCTTATATAACTGTAGGACAAGGGTCACTACTAAAGGTCAGTTCGAGGTTACAAAGAAAGGCCAAACATAAAACTTTACCTATTATATATAACGAATGGGGAACTACTTGGGGACATCCAAGTGCTGAATTAGTCCACGAATCTGTCCAATTGTTGGAGAAACACATGATCGATACATATGTGATTGATGCAGGTTGGTATAAGAGTAAAACTAAAGATTTTAATGACAGTATTGGCGATTGGCAAGTGGATGAAAAACAATTTCCCCAAGGATTTACTCCGGTAGTAAAAGATATTCATGATCATCAGATGAAGGCTGGAATCTGGTTTGAATTTGAAGGTCTCGGAAAAGACAGTCAGAAATACAATGATACTAATTCTTTAGTTAAAAGAGATAATTGGCCAGTAACAACGATAAAACGCCGGTTCTTAGATATGACTGATGAACATGTTAAAAAATATTTAGATAAAAGGTAGATTGTAAAATTAATCCGAACGC
>NZ_AZDB01000050.1 GCF_001434585.1 Companilactobacillus crustorum JCM 15951 | reverse complement strand
CCGCCATCAACTTGATTTGACGAACAGCCGATTTTCTATCTGGCTTTTTTAGGGGTCTATTTATTAATTAGTTCAATTTTACTTTTTCCATCGCCTAATTTTTTAACGAGCAGTTGTTGGCTGATACTTTGTTTCATTGATTCAATATGACTGATGACGCCTACCATTCTATTTTGACCGATATCTTCTAAGGCACTCATAGCTTCGTCTAAAGTTTCATCGTCAAGCGATCCAAATCCTTCATCGACAAAGAGGGCATCAATTTGAACGCCATTAGCTGATGATTGAACAACTTCGCTGAGTGATAAAGCAATAGATAGAGCAGCAATGAATGTTTCACCTCCGGACAGCGTATTGGACGAACGGATTGCATTGGTTTCACGGTCATAGACATTGATATCGAGACCATGGTCAGTTTGCTTGTTTGAAGGTTCTTGAGAAATTATAAAGGAGTAACGATTATGCGATAGTCGATTTAAGAAAGTGGCATTAGCATAAGTAAGAATTCGTTGGAGGTAATTTTGAACGACATAAGTTTCAAGTTTCAATTTATTCTTATTGCCATCTTTTCCGTTGACAATATTGTAGAGACTCGTTATGGAAGCTAATTCCTTAGCAAAAGCGCCTTGCTGCTGCATAATTTTTTGAATAGTTTCTAAACCGGATTCGGCATCTTGGAGATCTCTTTTAGCCGTAGCTGTTTGGTTAATGGCAGCCTTTTGTTCCAATTGAGCCGCATTGGCAATTTCTTTTAGTTTAGATAGATCAGGCTTTTCAACATTGAGTAATTTATTTTGAATATCGTTGATCGTAGCTTGTAATAATTCTTTTTCTTTAGCATAGCTTGTAACGCCATTTTGTAATTTTGATAATAAATCTTGATCTAATTCTAAAATCCAATTATCTAAAGTATCTAAGTCATTAGTTTTAGCGGACTGTGAGGATAAAGCCTGATTTAGTTTTTTCGATAATTCATTGATAGTAATAGTTTGCTGTTCTAGTTGACTCTGAATGTCAGTCAATTTAGTTTGATTGTTGCTATAAATTATTTCATTGCTATGTAAGGCTTCTTGAGCAGCTTTTAAGTCAGCGTCAAATTTTTCATATTCTTTTGTCAGAGTTTCCTTCTTTTCAATAAGTTGCTGGCTAGAAATATCTGGATTATCGATAACTTTAAGCTTATTTGTCAGGTCATTGTTACGTGTATCTATTTGAGTAGATAATTTGTCAAATTCTGAAGTGACCTTGCTTAGTTCTTTTTGAGTAGTAACTTGTTTTTCTTCAAGTTCCTTAATAGTTTGTGAAATTGTCTGAGATTCTTTGATTTTTGAATCTAGTTTATCAATTTCATCTTGGAAGCTAGTTTTAACTGCTTCTAAGTCAAACTCCTGTGGAAGATCAGTTTTTGAAGAAATAATTAATTCATTATATTTAGTTGATAAGGCAACTTGAGCTTTAACAGCTGCTAATTGTTTTTGATCAAATTCTTCAGAGAGATCATCAATGTTTTTTTGAATATTTTTTACATCATTGTCAGTAGCAGCAAAGAATTTTTGTGAATCATCAACTTCATCCATAGCTTTACGAAGTTCGGTCTCATCAGCAACTGTTTGATTATCTGTAAGGGGGTGCTCAGTAGAACCACAGACAGGGCAGGGCTGATTCTCTGTGAGTTCTTGACGAAGCTGTGCAATCATTAATGATTGTCTGGTTTTAATCTTTGTTTGATAATCTTTTTTTGCATCAATTAAAACTTGAGATTTTGATGAAAGATTTTCATGAAGTTGGGCTAGTTTAGATTGAACGGCAGTAACATCTTGAGCTGTAGCAGTTCGCGTATTTTCTAATGGTGTAAAGGTGTCGATAAAGTCAGATCTGTTCTTTATTAGGGCATCCTTTTGAGTAGGGAGATCCTTGTAGGTTAATAATTGTTGATTATAGTCCGCAATTTCATTTTGAAGATTTGTTAAGGCATTTTTTTTATCATTAACTAAACTCGTGGCTGTTTTTAATTTTGGTTGTAAGTTTTCTAGTTCGGATTCTATTTTTTCAATATCTTGAACTTTGCTAATGAGGACGGTTAATTTTTGAGCTTGATCTTTTTTTGCTTTAAAATCATCCGTTTGGTTTGTTAACGATGCTATTTCAGACTTTGCCTCATCCAATTTTTGTTTAGAAATATTTAGCTTGTCAGTGATATTTTGTTTTTGAGTTAGAACATCTTTTTGGGCTGACTTACTTTTGTTTAAGTCACGTACGATTTCACGCAAAGGTTTAGCCCACTGCAGTTCGATTATATGTTGCTGATTTTTTTTAATTTCGTTGGCACGATTAGTAATATTGATCTGATATTTTTCTTTAGAATCAGCAAGACGATCAAAGTTTTTTTGGATGTCTTGAGCAGCATGATAATTCCTGTCGGCTTTTTGCCATGATTCACTAATTTTGTTCTCTTCAGCCATGACAAGTTTCAAAGTGTTTTGACGTGATTTTATATATTGTTTAATAGTTTCCAATAACTGATCGTTAGGGATTTGTTTTAATTCTGTTTGTTCAGATTCAGTCCAAATAGGAGATTTGATTTGAGATTGAATATTATTATTGAAATCAGTTGCTTTAGCGTTAGCTTGATCAAAATGCTCTTTCAAATTAGCAGTAAAATCAGTAAATAATTGAGTGCCAAAAATCTTTTTAAGAATTTTTTCTTTGTCGTTTGTTTTTGATTTTAAAAATTCGGAAAAATCGTTTTGAGGTAATAAAATAATCTTTTTAAATTGATCGGCATTCAAATTTAAAATTTCAGCAATTCCGTGTCCAACGTCAACTGGTTTAGTAGCAATACTTTCGATTTCGACGCCGCCAACATCTTCAACGACTGATAAATTGGCTGTAGGGGTTCGCTTAGTTGAACCTGTGCCGTTTTTTTTATTCAAATATTGTTCCGGCGTACGTTCAATTTTGTAAATTTTGCCATTTTGTTCAAAATAAAAAATAACTTTGGTTTTGTCGGCTCCGGTAGCAAACTGACTACGCATTTCTTTGGCATCACGATCGCCAGTAGTGGTGTTGAAGAGGGCAAAAGTCATAGCATCAAAAATGGTTGATTTGCCGGCACCAGTATCGCCCCCAATAAGAAAGATTGGAGATTCATCAAGCTTACGAAAATCAATAATTGAGTGCTCATGTGGTCCAAAGTAATTTATTTCTAGATAAATTGGTTTCATTTTTTCTCCCTCTCGATTTCATTAAAGATGGTTTCAACTAGTGATTTTTGAGGGGCAGATAAGTCTTTACCGGTGATAGTTTCGAAAAATTGTTCAACGGTGTCTTCAGGGCTCAATTCACTGATATTAGTTGTATTAACTTGAGAATCAAAATCATTTTGATTAGATTCATAATCTAATTCCACCACGGTGCCATATCGTTTTTGAAGTTCAGCTCGAATATTAGTTTGGAGATGTTCGCTACGATCAAAATTTTTAATAGTAATGGCAAACCAGTCTTTATTAATAGGCTGTTTTTTGTAAAATTTAGGATCACAAAGAGTTTCCCAATTTTCTTCTAATACAACTAAATCAGTTGTAGGTAATAAGGGTTTAAATACTCTGGAGATGCTGTCTTTTTCTAACGTAACGATATCAACGCCTTTACCTTTATTTTTAAGGCGAGCTTCTTTGATATTGAATTTAACGGGACTGCCAGAATAGCGAATATTTTCATCAGGCGAAGCAAATCGTGTGTGGATATGTCCTAACATGACATAGTCGAAATCTTTGAATTGATCGGCTGTGAGGGTCGCAAGTCCACCAACTTTAGAGGTTGTTTCACTGGTTAATTCAATCTCTTCATCTTTGTTAGGAGTAACTGAAAAATGTGTGATTAAGAGTTGCATTTTGTTATTGTTGAAATTCTTTTTCATATCGGCAATAACCAATTTCATAGCATCGGCAATGGTAGTTATCTTCTTGACCTTTTCAGCAGGCATACCTTGCTTTTGGTAATAAACACGAGCGTCTAAAGGATCGAAAAATGGCAATAGAAAGATTTGAATGTCATCAGTTTCGATGGGATGAAAAGCTTCTTCTAAAAATGTATTCAGATGGAAATTAGTATATTCCATCCAGTCACGACCGTAATTTAGACGTTTAGCACTATCGTGGTTACCAGAAATAGCATAAATTGGAATATTATTTTCCAAATTGATTTCTCGTAGCATCTTATTTAAAGCCGATACTGCTTCAGGATTAGGGACAGCTCGATCGTAGATATCTCCAGCTATGACTACACCGTCAACTTGTTCGTCTTTTGCAATCTGCAATATTTGTTGAAAAGTTTGTTCCTGTTCATTTAGAAGTGAGTAACCATTCAAGGTTCTGCCAATATGCCAATCAGCAGTATGTAAAAGTTTCATCGCAATTCCTCCAATTGAGATAATTGTATCAAAGTGATACGTCTTATTTTGTCCGGAAATTAAGATTTATAAAAAGTATAGCATTAATTTAGAACATATGTTCGTGAGAGGAGATAAAAAAAGATCGATAGAAGTATCGACCTTTTTAGATTAATCGTTTAGATTGTAACGAAGTTTCATATGTTCGGAACCCATGATTACCATGTCACCGAGCAATTTTGTTTGTAATTCGAAAGCGGTTTGAGCCAACTTTTTATTAGCATCTTCCAAATATTTTTTAACTTTCTTTTGATCTTTAATATCGGCATCAGTTTCATTTTGAATTTTACGATAAGCACTCATAGCGTCTAATTCATAATCATTTCTCATATCGACATATAAGTCATAATCAGTATCGCCAAGTAAGGCTGTAGTACAGCTCAACCAGTACATATTATTTAAATCAAATTTACCAGTGGCATCTCTATATTCAACTGGTGTGTCTTTAACATTAGCATAGAAAGGAACCACGGTGTTGAATGTATTAGCACCATAAGCTAACCAATGAATTCCAGCAATTTCAGCAGGAACATTATTTCTAATTTGTAAAATGTGAACATTATGGTTTCGATTGATACCAATTGGTCTAAAGAGTTTCTTTTCAGCTTCAGTACCATTGCCATAAACGTCGTACTTAGTATTTTCAAAGTGAGAACTTAAAACGAATTTAACATCTTCAATAGAGATTTTACGGTTGGCATGACAGATGAAGGGTAAATCTTGATCCATTGGATCATCAGGTGTCTCGTTAGGACTGAAGAATTTTTGACCTGACCAAGCGCGAGGATTGTTGTAAACAGTATCTTTGATAGATGAACTACCGAAAATATGTCTTAAATTATATTTGTCAAAATCAGGATTTAAGTGATTGTTATCAATCATATCCTTTAAATCAGCCGAGCAAAGCGTATCTTCTGATTCAAAGTCAAAATAGTCAATGTTCATACGGTTTGGAGCGACAACATAAGCGTCATCAGGAATACGAACAGCTGCCCAGTGATGTCCACCGATAGTTTCAAGCCACCAAACTTCCTCATTATCAGCAAAAGAAATTCCATTTGGTTCATAAGTACCATATTTTTCTAATAGTGAACCTAAACGCTTTACACCGTCACGAGCACTTGTTATATAAGGTAAAACAACGGTAACAAGGTCTTCTTCGCCAAGACCGTTTTCAACAAATGGATCAAGTCCTAGAACTCTTGAGTTAGTAGTAATTGTTTCAGTAGCCGACATAGCTACGTTATCGCTGTTAATACCAGCTGCAGGCCAAATTCCATTAGTTAAAATTGAATTGGGAATTGAGGTATAACGTTGTGGCTTGTCAGGTAAGTCAACTTTCACTTTGCTAATAACTGAAGTGTAAGTCTTAGGCTGGTCTTCAGGATTAACAACCACGAAACGTTGAGGGTCCAAAGCTTCGTGACCATCGTCATTTCTTGAAATCATTGTTGAACCGTCAATTGAAGCGTCTTTACCAACTAAAATTGAGGTACATGAACCCTTGATTCTTTTGTTCATTATTAACGCACTTCCTTTAATTATATTAATTAATTTAATTATAACTGGTTTGATACATGAAACAAACTCAATTAGTTACTTGATAATTTAAATGTTAGAAACATATATCTGGTATTACTAGAAATTATTTTGGGATAAATAAATTTTAAATGATAATAAATTGTTTTTAATAGTCTCTATATAGGATATTTGAAAGACTCATGTCCGAAGTTGACCGGATAAATTCATATATAAATTTATCGAAGAAGTAGCTAGAAAAATTCAAATTGCCATATTCCTTAATTTAGGATAAAACTTAAATAAGATGTTTAGAGGGGGATTTGAATAAATGAAAATAAAAAGTTTGGGAATAATTTTAGTTTTAACTACTTTGCTGGCCACAGGATGTACAAGCAATAATTCGACGGGCAAAAAGACAAATGACACAAAAGTTACAGCAACTAAAGCTGTGAAAAAACAACATGAAGTGGCGCCAGTTAATTACAAAGATTTAAATACGGATCAAATTATTGCTTTAGTGGCACAATCTTATTTTAAGAACGACATTAATCGTGATACTGGAAATTATGCTCATAATTACGCTTATAAATATTATGCAGATACACAACAATATGATTTCACATCAGGTAGTAATTTTACTGCCATTTTTATGATTAAAGATGGAAAAGTTAACGTAACTAAGGATTCTAGAATTATGACAGGGCAAGTATTGGTAATTAATGATCTGATAAAAAAGTATTATCAAACAGCAAATGATAAAAAGATTAATAAATTAATTGTACAAGAAATGAAAAACAATTATGCTCAAGTTTTTGCTGATGATAAATCTAGCCAGTCAACTAATACATCTAACGATAATCAAGATGCTGACAATTCTAATGAGGATAAGACGACCGAAAGCAATCAGAATCAAACTGACAATGAGGACAGCACTACTATAAACATTGAAAATAAAGACCAGCTATTAACATATGCTAATCAAAAATTAGGAAATCGTAATTGGATACTATTTGATAAGGACGATGAAATTGGCTCGTGGGCAGTTGAGGCTAATGACGGAGGCAGTATGACAATCTATCAAATTTATCCTGACGGTAGAATAGTTAAACCTAATTAATAATAATGAATTCAAACAAAAAACCAGTGCGATCGTTACACACTGGCTTTTTATAAAATAAATTGTATTTATTATACTTTTAGAAAAAAGCTATTTTGGTAATTCAATCTTGGCATCTCTAATCGTCGAAAGATAATTTTCTAATAAGACGTTTTTAACATGATATTGGGCACCGGGTTTGGTATAAGCGGCTACTTGAATAACCAGAGTGCCATCGGCTTGATTGGAAAAACCTACAATATATGGTCGTTTAGTTATTTGCAATTTTTCTAAATCGAGATTTTTGTTAATGTCACTGATAATTCGCGTAATTTCATCAAAAGGAGCAGCACTAGAGATGGGAATTTCCATTAATGCTTGCATATTATTACGAGACTTGTTGCTGACGATAGTGATATTGCGATTGGGAATGTAATTTAAAGTTCCATCGACACTTTGGATTTGAGTAGTTCTAATACCTACATAAGTAACTTGTCCTTCAATACTGTTGATTTTAATAGTATCGCCGACGCTGATCTGCTGTTCTAAAAGGATAAAAAAACCGTTGACCATATCGGAAACAAATCCTTGAGCACCAAGTCCAATTGCCAAACTGAAGATCCCAGCTCCGGCAATTAATGTACCAACAGGAATACCAATGGCCGAAAGAATAGCATATATCCAAAAGAACATCAGGATGTATTTGAAAATATTAAGTACGAGCGTATAGATAGTATCTAGCTTTTTAGGAGAAATAGTAGCTTTAGTGCTACGAAGTCCAGTTTTAAAAATATGTCGGATTATTTTTTTGCCAATCCAGTTTATAAGCAGAAGAACGACTGTTAGCAAGATAAGTTGCAATGCTACTGAAGCAATATGCTGTAAGACGGATTCCCAATTGACTTTAAGAAACATATTTTTAATAAAAGTATTAAAGTTAAGTGTTGATTTCAAAACAAAAGTTCCTTTCGAGTAATGAAACTATGATATCACAAAAAAAGCTAGAGAATTTTCTCTAGCTTTTGCTTTATAGATAACTTTTAGGGACAAAATCTTCAACAGCTACGTATAATTTATCGGATAAATTTTTGTATAATTCATGTTCACCCGTAATGAGCGTGAAATTTAAATTGTCACAGGATTCAATTAACTTAATAGCTGCTGCAATTTTTAAATCATCATGTGAATAATCAATGTCACTTTTTCCTGTAATTGTAATATCTAAAGTAGGCTGATTTTGACCTAAAGTATAATCTTGAATGTTTTCAGTTACCAAATTAAAATGCTCCCTCAAATTGGATTGAAATACAATTTACCACGGAATTATACCTAATGATAGATAATTTGACAAAGCGTCTATTTTTTGTGAAAGGAGAAAACAGTAATAGGCATGTTGCGTTTTGATTGGCATATTGGTTAAGTATGATAAAGTAAAGTTACTTATTATAGAAGGGAATTATAAAATGACGTACCCACAATTAAATCTAGAAAATGCTACAGGTAGTGTAGCAACTTTTAAAACAAATCATGGTGAAATAAAAATTCAATTGTTTGATGAACTTGTTCCTAAGACAGTTAAGAATTTCGTTGAATTAGCTAAGAAAGGTTACTACAATGGGGTTATTTTCCATCGTGTTATCCCTGACTTTATGATTCAAGGTGGCGATCCAACTGGTACCGGTATGGGTGGCGAAAGCATCTATGGAGACAGCTTTGAGGATGAATTTACAGATCAACTGTTTAATTTAGACGGAGCATTATCAATGGCCAATGCTGGTCCAAATACAAATGGCAGTCAATTTTTCATTGTTTCTAACCAAAATATGCCTAAACGAATGATTAAAGAGATGGCTAACGCTGGATATCCTGAAGAAATTGTAGCGGCTTATAAGAATGGTGGTACTCCTTGGTTAGACCATCGTCATACTGTTTTTGGTCAAGTAATTGATGGAATGGACGTAGTTCGAGAAATTGCACGTGCTAAACGTAATGGCAATGATAAACCAAATGATGACATTGTAATGGAAAACGTTGAAATTTCAGATTAAATAGATTTAATGATTTCTCGATAAGTATCTTTAAAATATGAATTCTTTAGAAAAACTAGATTAATGGGATGTTCCACATGAAAACCTGTTAAATCTAGTTTTTTTAATTGATCAGATTTTAATTCTTTACTAACAAGTGATTCATACATAAAGCTGACTCCTCGATTGTGCTTTAAAAATTCAACGATAGCTGAAGGACTCGCAATTTCAATTATGCTTTGGAAATCAGTACTGCGATAATTTTGAACGGCTAACCAATTTTCAAAAATATTACGACTACCTGAACCTGGTTCACGAAGCAGCAAGGTCTGGTTAAATAGATCCTCAATAGATGTAGCAGTGATTTGATTATTGGCTACGCAAATGAAATTTTCTTTTTGAACAAAGAAGGAATCAAATTCTTCCTTGTTGAAGTTTCCTTCTATTAAACCGAAGTCAACTTTGCCATCACGGATGTTTTGAAGAATGTGTTGAGTATTATTGATTTTAGTTGTAACCACATTGGATCTTGTGGTTAGTTGCTGAATAAATTTTGGCAGAATAGTTGAACTAAGCGAGAGGGTACACCCCATTTTTAAATGTTCAGTGTCATTTTGTAGGACCGTGATGATCTTTTGACTTTCTAGTTCGGTTTGCTTAGCAAATTTAGTTAATTCCAAGCCTGCCTTAGTCAGACGAATTTTATTATGCTCACGAAGGATAATTGGAATTTGTAATTCAGTTTCTAATGACCGCATTTGTTGTGACACGGCCGGTTGAGTAATAAACAATTGTTTAGCAGTCTGGGTAAATGAATTGGTACTGGCTAGACTAATTAAGGTCAAATAACGTTTATCAAGCATAATTTATCTCCTTATAAGTAATACTTATTAAATACAAATAAATACTAATTTTTACTTATGATGCTTCTATATTATCATCTAATATATGGAGGAGTTAGTATGTATACGAAATTTTTTGAGAAGAGCTTTTATTATGCTTTTGGTATGACTTTACTTTGCTCATTAGTAGGCAGTTTTTTAGGAGGAATGCCATACTTGACGATAATCGGAGCTTTGGTTATCTCTTTAATATTGGGGATGCTGTTTCAACTTTATCGTCCAGCAATTGATAAGGCTGAAATGGGAATTGGATTTATCTCCAATAAATTTTTACGTTTAGGAATCATTCTTTTAGGATTCAAGTTAAACTTAATTGATTTAGCTAATGCCGGCGTTAAAACTATTTTGTTTGCGATAGTTATTGTAAGTGGAGTTATTTTCTTAACTTATAATATTGCTAGAAAATTTGGAGTTAGTAAACGTTTAGCAATATTAACGGCTAGTGGAACTGGTATTTGTGGTGCCGCAGCAATAATGGGGATTTCTCCTCAAATAAAAGTATCCAAAGAAGAGGAGACAGCTAAACATAATGATGAAGTTTTAGCTGTAGCCATTGTGGCTATATTAGGAACGTTATTCACGTTAATCGAAATTGCACTTAAGCCAATGCTACATATGTCGTCAACTCAATTTGGGGTTATGGCTGGTGGGTCACTACATGAAATAGCTCATGCCATCGCTACTGGTGGTGCTGGTGGACCGATCAGTTTAAGTGCTGCTATAATTACCAAGTTGTCGCGAGTACTATTATTAGCTCCCGCTGCACTCGTTATTGGTATTTGGTATCAACATCAAGAACCCTTAACGGATGGTAAAAAAGAAAAGTTGCCAATTCCTTGGTTTATGGCAGGATTTATATTAGCAAGTATAATTGGAACTTTTGTACTAATGCCTGCAAATCTATTGAATATGCTAGTGAAGTTAGCCTACATCGTTTTGGGGATGGCAATGGCAGCTTTGGGAATGAGTGTTAACTTTAAAGTGTTCTTAAGTAGTGGTAAGAAGGCAGTGTTGGCAGCTCTATCTTCATCAGTTATTCTATTAATATTTACAATTATAGTAAGTAAAAGCTTTTTTTAGGGAAAAGTATCTGTTGATCAGCTTGGTTAGCAGGTACTTTTTATTTATACAAAAAGTAAATTTGATTTTCTTAACCATAAGAAGGTGCTATAGTATTAGCCAATACAATATCTTATTAGGCAATCGTTATTTACCATCTAATAGGAAGAAATATGTTAGTATAACCACTGAGACAAAAAAACTGAAATAAATTTGAAAAAGTACTTGCAACAGGAAGAAAGAAACGGTAATATATATCTTGTTGTTGCGACAGA
>NZ_AZDB01000005.1 GCF_001434585.1 Companilactobacillus crustorum JCM 15951 | reverse complement strand
CCTATCAACTCTATTTATCGTACAGCCAATTAATTCCAACGTGTTTTTCTTATCTATATCAGAGAGTTTATAATTAATTGGCTTACTATTGAGTAAATAAAATTGGGAGGGTATTTATTATAATTGCGTAATTTTGGGGGAGTATAAGATTTAATAAATTGACCGATTTCTGTTAAAGAGTCGCTAAATAATAAGGTTTTTCTAGTTTCTTTTTCCATAAATCCATGTTTAGTCATGGCGTCGAAGAAACTTTCCAAATCGTCATAATAGTGATTGATATTATAAAAAACACATGGATTTTTACTGTCGCCAATAATCGTCCAAGAAAAGGCTTCAGAGATTTCTTCTAAGGTCCCTGGTCCACCGGGCAAAGCAATATTTGCCACAGAATCTGTCAGCATGGCTTGTTTACGAGCAGACATATCCGAAACAATATCCAATTTGGAAAGTTTGGCATGCGATAATTCACGTCCAGCTAATTCCTGAGTAATTATTCCGTGAACAAAGCCGTTGGCACTTAGTACACTGTTGGCAACTACGCCCATTAATCCATAACGTCCACCACCATAGGTAAGACCATAATTATTACGAACAATCCATTGACCGAGTTTTTGAGCACCTAAAGTATAAATTTCATCATTACCTGTGGAAGCACCACAGTAAACAGCAATATTTTTCATTTTTTCACTCTCTTATATATCAAAATTTGTTTCTCGTTTTAAACGGCGATAATACATTAAAGAAGGCGTATCTAGAGCGTCCAAAGCTCTTTGTTGATTATCTGATAGTTCACGGGTACTTAAGGCCAGGAGAATAAAAGTTGTATAGAGCTTTTTAGGAGCTAAATCTAAGCTGGTTGTCTCACTATCCTGTTTTAAGTCACGGTGAATTGCTGGAACACTTAATAGGGGAGTATTGGCTCCTCGATTACGGCTCAAGAAAAGATTCTCATTATTCCAATAAGAACGGTAAGGTTCAATATAAGACTTGTAGAGATTTAAAAATCGTTGTTCGTCATCATTGAAGGTTAGTTGATTAAATTTTAAATAAAAATCAGGTGCCAAGGCTTCTTTATAGTTGAATCCTTTAGCAATGATCAGAATCAGTAAACGAGTGTATATGCTTAGATCCATTTTTAGATAGTCTGATAGCTTTAAAAAGACTTCTACAGGAAAATCTGACTGTTTAGGTACAGTTACGCTATTAATGTTTAAAGTTGGTATCTCGGGTGTTTTTTTAACACTGAAGAGATATTTGAAGTAAACATTTAAATTACTGATGACTTTATTGATCGTACTAGCGCTTAATTTAAGATTTTCGAGCATGAAATTCTTAAAGAGACGTACGTCCATTTCATGAACATCTTTGATATCTTCAGAAATTTTGTAGTCAGAATTATGTTGAATGGTGTAATTAAAGAAATCAGTTAGGGAATTCATATATTCAGTATGAGCTTTTGAAGAAATGTGTCTTGTTTTCAAGTAAGCATCAAAACCGTTTAAGTAAGGGATTTTAACCATAAGAAGACCTCCTTTATGTATATTATACATTTTTTAAGAATGACAAAAAAAGACAAAGCCCATATTTGAGGACTTTGTCTTAAAAAGATATTTTTATTTTACAGTTACGGATAAGGCAGCAGCGCCAGATGCAATATCTTTTTCTTCAAAGGAACCCATTTCTTTAACAGCATCTGAATTAGTAATAATGGTCATAATAGAAGTATCTTTCTTAGCATCTTTAACTTGTTGAAGATCCATAGTAGCCAATTTTTGACCCGCTTTTACAGTATCGTTTTCTTGCACGAACATTTCAAAAGGTTTGCCATCTAATTCGACTGTATCAATTCCAAGATGCAACATAATTTCTAATCCATGGTTTGAAGTAATCATTAAAGCATGTTTAGTTGGAAAAACAGTCCCAACGATGCCACCGATTGGAGCAACAATTTCATTATCGCTAGGAGTTACAGCGAAACCATCGCCCATTAATTTTTGTGAGAAAACCGGATCACTGACTTTGTCTAAATGAATCAATTCACCATTAGCAGGCGATACAAATTCATCAACTTTTTTTCTAGAGAATAGCCCCATTTTAATCTTCCTCCTTGAAATTCTTAGCAATGTACTTCTGTGATGAAATGATTTCCTTGACATGTTCGGAAAAGTCTAGTTTGAAGTAACTATAATACAACAGATCAATTGCATAGAATTGGGCAATTAAGGAAGTTGTTGCAGCACTTCTTAAAGAAGTGTTTTCTGTACTGTCGTCATGAACCAAGATCACGGTAGCTAGTTTTGCTAATGCGCTTACATTTTTATGCGTTAATACAATTATAGGTATTTTATTTTGTTTTGCAAGACGTGCTAGTTCAATTGCTTCTTTGGTTTCACCGGAGTTAGAAATAATTAAAATAGCAGCTTCTTCTTTTTTAGCTAAAAGAATCGTACTGATGACATGATGATCATTGTTAGTGATAACAGTTTTACCGATTCGAAAGAACTTTTGTTGAAAGTCTTCAGCAGCAATGTGCGAAGCTCCAATTCCAAAACTAACGATTAGTTCTTTGTCATGTAAAATTTTAATTGCCGTATTTAAGTCCTGATTATCTAGACTAGTGTTAGTTCTTAAAATTGTTTGGTTTACTCGAAAGGAGAGCTTTTTTTTGAGATCATCGATTGAATCTTGAGGAGCAATTTCATCATAAATCTCATTATCTTGATCGCTTTCAGCGGATAATTTTAATTTAAGCTCTGAGAAACCACCATCGGCACAAAATAATTTACTGAAACGAACGATTGAAGCAGAACTGGTTGGAATTTCAGCTGCTAAGTCTTGAACACTCATAGTAGTTACTTTTGTGGGATTCTGAATAATGAATTCAGCAATCTTTTGTTCAGTCTTAGTTAATTGGGGAATTGACTGTTTGATTGAAAAAATTAGACTTTCCATCTAGTTAATCCAGTTCAGTAGCTTTTTTAGCATCTGCTGGAACGCCAAAGAAGTAAGTAGCTATGAAACCACCAACATAAGCTGCTAAGAGTCCAAAGATATAACCAAGTACATGACCATTAGTGATCAAAGGAATCAAAGCTAGACCTGAAGGACCAATGGCAATAGCTCCGACGTTACCAAAGGCACCTACGACAGCACCACCAATACCGCCACCGATACAAGCAGTAATGAAAGGACGACCTAATGGTAAAGTAACACCGTAGATCAATGGTTCACCAATTCCCAAGAAGCCGACTGGTAAAGCACCTTTAATCATATTGGTTAATTTTTTGTTCTTTCGACAACGAGCCCAGAGTGCCAAAGCAGCACCGACTTGTCCAGCACCAGCCATAGCT
The DNA here is from genome assembly GCF_001434585.1 of Companilactobacillus crustorum JCM 15951. Taxonomy (GTDB): domain Bacteria; phylum Bacillota; class Bacilli; order Lactobacillales; family Lactobacillaceae; genus Companilactobacillus; species Companilactobacillus crustorum. The sequence continues at coordinate 94,768 of NZ_AZDB01000005.1, read as the reverse complement.
AAGATAGGCAAGAGCAAAGTTGAACCAGTTTTGTCGATCATTTCAATATGGATAGGAGTTAGGACTTGGTGAAGTCCAAGCATAACCATAGGCAAGAAGAATAGACCTAGAATGAAGCCAGAGAAGGCACCACCAACTTTTAAGACCCACATGATTGAACCTACTAGTGAATCAGAGACAACTCCGGCAATTGGCATAACGATAAAAATAGTAAAGATACCAACAGCTAATAAGGTAATAGTAGGAGTAACGATAATATCGATTGAATCAGGGATGACTTTGTGCAATCTCTTTTCGATCATGGCTAAGATCCAAACTGAGAAAATGACACCGATGATACCACCTTGGCCAGCAGAGAGTGCCTGACCATTAAAAATGTTTTGTAAAGGCGTTTTAGGATCAACACCGGCTAATAAAGTTACAGCACCGATCACACCACCAAGTCCAGGAGTAGCACCGAATTCTTCGGCAGAATTGATACCAACATAAATAGCTAAATAAGCAAAGACACCATTTTTAATAACATTTAGAACAGTAATAAATTCATTCCAATTTTTACCGATATCGCCAGCAACCATCATATTGGAAAGGACCGCAGCAATACCACCAATTAAACCAGCACCAACGAAGACGGGAATTAATGGTACAAAGATATTAGAAATTGATTTTAAAACTGCTTTAGTTTTTGATGGTTTAATTTTTTTCTTTTGTTCAGCCTTAAACTCAGCTGCTTTTTCAGTAACCTCGGCTTTAGCTTTTTGATGATCACTCAGATGTTCTTCAGATTTTGATTCTAAATCGTCAGGAAAGTCCTGACCTAATTTGACTCCAACCTGATCGATCATTACTTGAGCCACTTTGTTAACTAATCCGGGACCCACAACAACTTGAAGTGTATCCTCTTGAACAACACCCAAGACTCCATCAATGGCCTTTAATTTGGCCATATCGACTTTGTCATAGTCTCTGATAGTCATTCGAACTCTAGTCATACAATGAATTAATTTTTGAACATTTTGAGGTCCGCCAACAGCACTATAAATTTCGCGAGCTAGGCGTTCTTCTTTCTTTTCAGCCATAATTTAATCCTCCTTCATAGCTTTTCTAACAAAGCCATTATTCTTTTGTAGATTTTTGATTGCTTCTGTTTTATCGACACCAGTTAAAGTCATAATGATAGCAACTTTGACATCTTCATCAGCAGCTATAAAGTTTTTCTCGGCTGTTTGATAATCACAGTCAGTTGCTTGCATAATAATTCGTTTTGAACGTTCTACTAGCTTGTCGTTGGTAGGTTTTACATCGATCATTAGATTTTGATAGGCTTTGCCTAGCTTGATCATTGATGTAGTGGAGATCATATTTAGAATCAATTTTTGGGCTGTTCCAGCTTTTAATCGAGTTGACCCTGTCAATACTTCCGGTCCAGTAACTACTTCAATAGGGTAGTCGACGTATTTAGAGATTTCAGCATTTTGATTGCAAGCGATGCTGACAGTAACTGCTCCCACTTGATGAGCATATTTAAGTGCGCCAATTACATAGGGAGTACGACCACTGGCAGCTAATCCTACTACGGCATCATTAGCATTGAGTTTTAATTTCTTTAAATCTTCTTCAGCTAGACTTAAAGAGTCTTCGGCACCTTCAACAGCTACTGTCATAGCACTTTGTCCGCCGGCGATAAGTCCTTGAACCATGCTGGGATCAGTTCCAAAAGTAGGGACACATTCAGCAGCATCGAGAACTCCTAATCGACCACTAGTACCTGCACCTAGATAAATCAAGCGACCGTTCTTTTTAAATTGTTGAATAATTTTATTAACGGCAGCTTCAACTTGGGGCAATTGCTTATTAATTGCTTGAGGTACCGTTTGATCTTCAGAATTCATAAGCTTTAGAATTTCTGCAACTGACATTGTATCTAGCAGCATACTTTTAGAATTACGTGTTTCTGTACTTAATTTTGTCAAATCCATTATTTTTACTCCTTAGTATTGATTTTAAAAGCGGCATTAGCACCAATATATGGCAATAGTTGAATTGAAGCCTGATCTATTCGACCTAAAACGTTGACACGCTCGTCTAGTGGCAAGTCATGCTTGATTAATTGAACTTCTCCCATATAGCGGCCATAGTTCTGATTATCAATCGTAATAGAGCCAGCATTACGAGGGGTACTTTGTAGAGGTAAGACCGTTTCGGTATTTAAAGCATTCATTCCACGACTTTCAACCACTCGAATAACATCAGCTGCAGGGTCTGGTCGGTTATGAAGAATCCGGTTAGTTAAATAACTCGGAAATTGAGAATTAGTTTTGAGAGTTAGATCTAAAACACCCTTGTCAAAATAATCATAGAATTTATTTTGATATTTAAGGCTTAACCGAGGATCACCAATGAAAATTTTGTCGACGTCATTTTTTTGCAATTGAATTGCTGCAGCTAAAAGATCTTGATGACGTTGGCTTTCTAAGGTAGGCAATCCTGAAAAGATGGGGCCACGAAGTGCTTGATCCCCAGGGATGAAGGCCTGAGTAGTGATTCCTAAACTTTTGAACCATTGATTCTTTTGTAAGAACCAGTTAAGGTCCAAACCTGTTTCTGGTCGAGGATAAAAGTTGTGCCAAGCCTCTAGGTTATGGAAGTTAGCTTGATAAGAATGTAGCTCTGCAATATCGGACTCAGAGAGAGTACTGGCATTTAAAGCCAGAGAACTTTTTTGAGACATTTGAGCTATATCTTGATTAGTAAAGCCGTCATCAAGTCGTAAATGAAAACCAGTAAGTTCTTGAGGAAGATTCTGGAGCGATTTTTTATCGATATCGACAAAGACGGATAATTCTAAGGACGTTGTATGATCTAATAAATCTTTAAGACGATCGGCATAAGCTGTTTGATTATCTTCAGGAATGTGTAATGAAGTAAATATTTCCGTAAAATGGTGTTGTTTCATGCTCTGAAGATAATTTTGATCGTCCTCGTTAAAGGTATGATCTAGATAATATGAAAAACCTAACAATATGGGCCTCCTTTTATGAAAACGCTTAACTTATATAAAATATAATATAACCTTTGTAATAAAATTACAATATGTTTCGAAAATTAACTATTAAAATGAAATAAAAATACAAAGAATCTATTTATGAAGAAAGGATTCTTTGTATTGAAGGGGAGTCATATTAAACTTTTGTTTAAATTTCGTGTTGAAGTAACTAGAACTATTAAAACCACATTTTTGTGCAATTTTTGGGAGCGCATCATTAGTTTGACGTAAAAGCTGCTGAGCTTTTTGCAAACGTAAGTTATTTAAATAGACAGTTGGACTTTGTTGGGTATATTTGGTAAAAATTCGCTGAAGATTAGAGGCGCTGCCGTGGCAGGTTTCAGCGATGATAGTTAAAGTTAATTTTTGAGAGTAATTATTCTGGATGTAGGTTTTGATTTGTTCGACCCAAATTTCATTGGAAACTCTTTGACCGGTTGGCTGACATCTTTTACAAGGACGAAAGCCACTCTTTAATGCTTCAGTTTGGTTTTGAAAAATCACTGTATTGGTAAATTTAGGAGCTTTAGAATGGCAGGAAGGTTTGCAAAATATTTTAGTAGTCGTCACACCGTAAAAGAATATATTGTCCATAGACTTATCATTCTTTATGATGGCTTGCCAACGAGTTTTATTTAAAGCGAGCATTGATTAGACACCTCCAAAGTACTTGATAAATTTATTATGCTATTAGAATTAGTCAGCAAGATATTTAAATTGAATTTAACTTATAATACGTCATATAGATAAAGGGAGAAGACATTATGCAGAAGATTTATTATCATGATTTTTTAATAGCCGAGCATACTTACTTATTAGGAGCAACAAACCGTGGCTTAGCTTTTGTGGGGTCGTGGGATAAAGGTTTAAGTGAGCTACAGAGCTTTTATCCTGAAGCAGAGTTGATAGATCAAGAAGCGCCGCTTAGAAATTACTATATACAATTAAAAGAATATCTGGAAGGAACTAGGAAGACTTTTAAAGTAGCAATTGATATTTCTGGAACAGAGTTTCAAAAACAGGTTTGGCATAGTTTAAGACAAATACCATATGGTCAAACTACTAACTATTCTCAGATTGCCCAGTCGATTGGTCGACCTCAAGCAGTGAGAGCTGTAGGAAGTGCGATAGGCAAAAATCCACTTTTGATAATTGTTCCTTGTCATCGAGTGTTAACAAAGTCTGGCAAGCTAGGTGGTTATCGGGGAGGTACGATTATGAAAAAAGACTTATTAAAAATAGAGGCAAAACATTCTCAATAAAATAAGAGAATGTTTTGCTTTTTTTGATAAATGAGTTATACTCGCTTTAATCAATTCGGTGAGTAAATACTCACTCACTTAAAATGGAGATGTTAATATGTTTAATACAGTTATATCTTTAAATCAAATTGTTAAAAAATTTGGAAAACAAACTGTCTTGCGGGATGTAAATTTTCAAGTTCCCAGTGGTCGAATAATTGGTTTGATTGGTCCATCAGGAGCAGGTAAATCAACTATTATTAAAATAATCCTAGGGATGGAAACCCCTGATAGTGGTCAGACTAGAATTTTCAACCAAATTATGCCTAATCGTAAATTACTAGGTAAGATTGGCTATATGGCTCAATCGGATGCTTTATATGAGCAATTGACAGGACAAGAAAATTTACAATTTTACGCTGACATGAAAGGAATAAAAAAGGACCAAGCTCAAGTACAGATTAAGAATGTTGCCCAAGTAGTTGATCTAACCAATAATCTGGGTAAACGGGTTAGTGGTTATTCAGGCGGGATGAAGCGACGTCTATCTTTAGCGATTGCTTTATTAGGATTCAATCAGATCTTAATTTTAGATGAGCCAACGGTTGGAGTTGATCCAGCTTTGAGAAGAAAAATCTGGTGGGAATTACAAAATTTACGTAATCAAGGCATGACGATTTTAGTAACAACTCATGTGATGGATGAAGCAGAACTGACGGATGACGTAGCCCTCTTATTGGGTGGACAGATTATTGCCTATAATGATCCGTATAGTTTGAAACAGCAATATCAAGTTAATTCGATTGAAGATGTCTTTTTGAAAGCTGAGGCGCAACAAAATGAGAACAATATCTATCGCTAAAAGGGTTGCTAAAGAATTACTACGTGACAAGAGAACCTTAATGTTAATGTTTTTAGCCCCAATCTTGATTTTATTTTTGATGAAGCTAGTTTTTTCAGTCAATTCGACAACTGATGTGAATATAGCTACAGTCAACGTTAAGAGCAGCCTTATTAAAAATTTAGACAAAATTAGTCATATTGAAACTAAAACATATTCGTCTGATAAAAAGGCTCAACAAGCATTAGATGATCAAAAAATCGATGCAGTGATCAATTATCATAATTCTGATTTTTATGTCACCTACGCTAATACAGATGCAAGTAAAACCAATGCAACAAAGGCAGCCTTGAAAATGTCACTGATGCTCACAACGATTAAGAAGCTACAAAGCACTTTGCAAAAGATTCAGGCTCGTATGCCTAATGCTCCTAAAGAGGAAAACAAACAAAGTAAAATTCATAATTACTATAAATATGGAGATAGCCAGACTAATTTCTTTGATAAAATAGTTCCTATCTTAATGGGATTCTTTGTTTTCTTCTTTGTCTTTTTGATTTCAGGGATGGCACTTTTGAAAGAACGTACTTCTGGTACATTGAATCGACTTTTAGCCACTCCAGTGAAGCGTTCAGAGATTGTCTTTGGCTACATGCTCAGTTATGGCGGGTTAGCTATTGTACAGACATTAATAATTGTTGTGTTTACTATCTGGGCTTTGAATGTTGAAGTGGTCGGAAATATTCTTTACGTAATTTTAATTAACTTCGTCTTAGCACTAGTGGCTTTAGCTTTCGGTATTTTGATGTCGACTTTTGCTAAGTCGGAATTTCAGATGATGCAATTTATTCCTTTAGTAATAGTGCCACAGATTTTTTTCTCAGGAATCATTCCTTTAGATTCAATGGCGAACGGCGTCAAAGTCATTTCCTACATTCTACCTTTAAAATATGCGGGTGATGCCTTAACTAACATTGTCATGTCTGGAGCAGGATTTATAAAAATAGTGCCTGAAATTGGTGTGCTATTAGTATTTTTGATTGTTTTAACGGGATTAAATATAGTGGGCTTAAGAAAATATAGAAAGGTCTAATAAAATGGAACAAGCATTTCAGGATTTGGATAATTGGCTAAAAACAGCGCAGATGCCTAATGGAAAGAAAAAAGTATTAAAGGCAGCTTTGGAGTTATTTTCTAAGCAAGGATATGATGGTACTTCAACGGCTCAAATTGCTGAAACTTCAGGTATGAGTCAAGCAACAATTTTTAAGTATTTTAAATCAAAAGATGATCTTTTGTTATTTATTATTGAGCCAATAATTGAGCATATTTTACCAGTATACGGGAAAACATTTGCCAAGCAGATTCAATCAAATGAACATGATTTAAAAGAGCTAATACATTTTATTGTTCATAATCGCTATCAATTTTTGGTTCAAAATAAAGATGCAGTTATGATTTTAACTACTCAGATTTTAGTTAATGATCAAATTAAGGGGATGTTTTTGAAAAAAATTACTTCTATTAAAGCTATCTTTCTCAATAACGTGTGGCAAGCACTTAATGATACGAAAGAACTTAGATCTGACTTAGATGTCACTCAATTTCTACGCTTGATGATTGGTCAGTTGCTATTTTACTTTTTACAGAATCAAAGAATTACCCCTGAAAGAACTGCACAACAGATTGAATCAGACTTAGATCAGATAGAGACAACCGTTCTGAGAGCAATCAATAAATAAACTTTTAATTAAAATGTGCTATGATTTATCTATATTATTTTTGACAAGGAGCACGTAATTGAAATTAGAAGCAACCTTGAAAGAGGAATTTGGTTACGATACTTTTCGACCTGGTCAAAGAGAGTTAATTGAGAAAGTTATGGCTGGGCAAAAGGCTATGGGAATTATGCCTACAGGCGGTGGAAAATCAATTTGCTACCAATTGCCAGCAACAATTCTTTCAGGATTAACTTTGGTCGTTTCACCATTAATTTCTTTGATGAAAGATCAAGTTGACAGTCTGAATGAAGTCGGTATACCAGCAACTTTTTTGAATAGTACAGTTGAGTGGCATGATCGTGAAGAGCGGATGCGCTACATTGAAAGCGGAGCTGTAAAATTATTGTTTGTGGCACCAGAAAAAATAGTCGATGATGAATTCTATAGTTGGTTATCGGCTTTAGATATTTCATTAATTGCAATTGATGAAGCCCATGTTTTGTCATCGTGGGGACATGATTTTAGAAACAGCTATCTGAAGATGGTTGAACCACTGCAACAATTGCCGGGGAAACCAGCTTGGTTAGCTTTGACTGCTACAGCAACGGAGCAGGTTCAAGATGATTTGGCCCAAATTTTAAAAATTCCAGCTGATAATATCGTAAAAACAGGCTTTGACCGTGATAATATTGCTCTTAAAATCGAACGTGGCGTAGATAAGTCTGAATATGTTCTGAACTACGTAAAAGCTCATATAGATGAATCAGGAATTATATATGCTGGTAGACGTGAAGATGTCGACAATATTTATGAATTTTTAAGGGCTAATGATGTACTAGTTGGACGTTATCATGCAGGTTTAAGCGACCAGGAACGACATCAGCAGCAAGAAGACTTTTTGTTCGATCGAATCAATGTGATTGTAGCAACGAATGCTTTTGGTATGGGGATCAATAAAACCAATGTCAGATATGTCGTACATTTTACAATTCCAGGAACAATCGAAAGCTATTATCAAGAGGTTGGGCGTGCCGGACGAGATGGATTACCAGCTGAAGCTGTCTTGCTATATGCACCAGCTGATTTACGATTACATCAATTTTTTATCGATCATTCACAGGGTGATGATCAGTATAAACTCAGTTTAAAAAATAAGCTTTTTGAAATGAGTCGCTATGCCGAAACTGAAGTTTGTTTAATGAAGTTCATCCTAGATTATTTTGGAGAAAAAAACTCGGAAATTTGTGGAAGATGTTCCAACTGTTTGGATAACCGTGAAGTAGAAGATGTTACAGCTGATGCTCAGAAGGTTTTAAGCTGTGTGGTAAGAATGAATCAGCGCTATGGTAAAAAGCTTATTGCCCGAGTATTAGTGGGTAAAGACGACGTTGCTGATGATTGGCGACACTTCGAAAAATTATCTACTTTTGGTATCTTTAAGGATCGAACTCTTAAAGAAACTAGCCGTTTGATTGAATTTTTATTTGCAAATGGACTTTTACGCAGTAGTGGTGGCGAGTATCCAACATTATTGTTATCAAAGAAAGGACTAGCAGTTTTAAAGGGACAACTGAATGTTGCCAAGAAGAAAGATGAGCAACAAGTTCCTGATCGTAAGCCAATGGTTGATGACGGAAGCTTTGATGTTGATCTCTTTGAAAAGCTAAGAGCCTTGCGTTTAAGTTTTGCTAGGAAACAGGCATTACCACCATTTATGATCTTTTCCGATAAAACATTAAAAGATATGTGTGTACGAATACCTACTAATAGTCGTGAGTTCCTAGCTGTTAGTGGAGTAGGAAAGGTAAAGCTTGAACAATATGGTGAAAGTTTTATTAATGAAATAAAGGAATATCAAAAAGCTGAATAGTTTATACTAAAGTAGTCGGTAAGTAGGCTGCTTTTTTTGTGATAGTATAGATAAATGCTTTATGAAAACATCAAAAAAGAGTAGAAAATAAAAACATGATTAGACCGGGGGTTAGAGCAGGTAAAGTCCAGATCAAAAAGATAAATAGTCAAAAAAGTTTAAATATACCTTTTATAAAGCCAATAAGCGTGCTGAGAGGCGAGTTTTATGATCGAATAATGATGAACTGTTCATTTATATGAATGAAATCGACCAATAATTTACTTTTTTTGATTATCATTAAATATAAAATTATATGTTTTACGAAAACATATAACAAAAAACACAAAAATAAGTCATTATAACTCGATATTAAACAAAAGGGGGCGCAACTATGAAAAAGATTGCACTGATTTCAGATGTTCATGGAAATTACACCGCTTTAAAATACACAATTGCAGACGCAAAAAAGCAGGGGACATCAGAATTTTGGTTTCTTGGTGACCTGCTTATGCCCGGCCCTGGCACTAACACTATTTTTGACCTACTAAATAGTGTTAATACTACCTATAAGATACGTGGCAATTGGGACGACTTTCTCTTTGAAGATATTCTTGCCATTAGCAAACAATATATCAATGAACCTCAGACTACCTATATTGTCGAACTGTTAAAATATGTTTTCAATCACCTCAAACCACAGTATCTCAACCAAATGAATCACTGGCCTATAGCAGCTACAACCTCAATAAGCGATCTGAACATTCTCATGACGCATAATACTCCAACTAAAAATTACGGTCATGAGCTGTTACCTTATGAACAACAATCAAATTTTGATAATTTATTATTTAAAGAACATCCTCAAACTGACATAGCTATTTATGGACATACTCACCATCAACTACTAAGAACCAGCAGCAACGGTCAATTAATCATTAATCCTGGTTCCATCGGTCAACCGTACACGCCTTGGAAAAAATTTAGCGCTGACAGACGCGCTCAGTATGCGATTCTAACTTTTGATGATACTGGTTATGGTGGAATTGATTTTAGAAAAGTCACATATCCAATTAAAGATGAGCTTAATTTAGCGACAACCGCTAAATTGCCATTCATTGAACTCTACGAAAAGATTTTTACTGATGGCAAAGCATTTACACATAATGATGCTGAACTTAATGATCAGATTCAAAAATATAACTATAAATCTGATGTTTTAAAATATCTACAAAAATTGTCTAGATTTGAATAAAATATTCAACTTCCTATAATACATATTATGTAACCTTAAATATATAATATTCTCTTTTAGGCCATTTTCTCTACTTGCACCACCTGTTCCTATTAAATTAAATCTTGTAATCTAATTTTTGTTAGATTACTGGTATGTGTTTTGTCATTGTTCAAAAAAATCTTATGTGCGTTAAACTTATATTGATATGGTAATGCTACTTATTGAGAATCAATTCCAATAAGTAGCTGACAAGATTTAAATCTCACAAATAAAAAGGCAGCAATTCATACATAATTTCGTATGAATTGCTGCCTTTTTATTTCATAAACCGTGTATATCCCGATAACTAATAAAATATATGTTCTTATTCACATATTAACCGATTCGAGGCTATTAATTACATTTATTATTTATATAGATACATTATCCGGATCAACAAATTCATTCGTTGCAACTCGATAAAATCCTTTTGGATTGTCACTGGTATCTAAATAACCAATTCGATCAACTAACCAACTAGACCTTGGTCCTAATGCTCGATTTGTAACAGGAACTGCTTCAGATTTCAATAATTGAGTCATATTATCATTATTAGTAGTTACAACAAGCTTCTTATTCTCATATCTGTATCCATCTGACAATTTCATCCATTCATCAGTTGCTACACGAACATATTTAACGGCGTCATCACCACTGCCAAGAATAACAACTTTATCGCTATACCAGTCAGTACCAGCTGCTAAAGCACGATTTTTAATAGGAGTAAGCTTTGAACCATCTAATTTATACTTTGAACCATCTAATTTATACAAAGTAACTTCATTTTTATCGGGATATATAGAAACCAATTGACTCTTATCTACGATCTTTAAATTTGATGAACTGCCTTCGTTCGACCCTGATCCGCCACTAGTGATCTTCGTATATGTAACAAAATCTGTTGTTGTAATAGTTCCATCTGCATTGACAGTTGCTTTTACGATTGTCTTATCGGCTTTATAGCCTTCGACTGCAGGAACATTCACGTCAATTGAATTACCAATCTTACCAGTAATATTGTCGACAACTTTATCTCCTAAATTACTATGAATAGTAAGAGATCCTTTAACTTTTGAAGCATCATAAGGTACGAATGTTTCAGTTCCTGTTTTTCCGTTGCCATCATATAATGTAGAAAGACTTGGCGCTGTCTCTGTAAAGTTCAAATTTCCTTGTGGGAAATCAATAGTTCCAGTACCAATATTTACCCAATCGGCATTCAAGGCATTTGGTAGGCTAACGTTATTCATAAATTTATTTTTAGCACCTAAAGTTATACTTGAAAGTTTAGTACCATCAAACATCTGATCCGTACCAGAGGGGATGGGATCAGAGGAATCGTCGTCTGTTTTGATAACCTCAGACATATCAAATTTACTCAAATCTAGAGAAGTTAATGAAGAATCATTCATGAACATCATACCCATATTAGTAACTTTTGACGTATCGAGTGAGTTCAAATTTTCAATTTCCGTCAAATTTGTAAATTCACCAAAAAGTTCTGTAGAATTAATTGGCGCTACTATATTTCCATCTAATATTATTTTAGTTATTTTTGTTTGTAAAGATTCTGCGTCATTTCGGGAAAATCCAGAACCAGCAAAAACGCCTACCCAATAATCCGAGTCAAGAGAAGAAGGATCATTGAAAGTACCGGCACCAATATGAAGGTCTCCATTTTCATTTATATACCACTGGCTGGTTCCATTATAACCAGCCGCTAAGTTTGTCGAATCATCTGCTGCAGTTGCTTGAATACCAGAATTTACACCCTCAGTTCTACTACTAGAATTTAAACTATCATCGGTACTTTTTTGAATATTAGGACTAGAATTTAATGTACTAAGGCTATTAGAATCTTTAGTATCATTTTCATCTCCATTTTGATCAACGTTATTATTTTCATTAGCATCTTTTAAAGTATATGTAATCATATCTGTTGTCGTAGCTGTTCCGTCGGCATCAATTGCTACATTAATCGTATTCTTATCAGGTGTATAACCAGTTTTATCAGGAACATTTAACTGAATGGTTTCACCAGCTTTACCTGTAGCATTCATTGTGATTGTTCCTAAATTAGTTTGTACATTGACCGTAGTTGTAATCTCTTTAGTACTATCCGCCGTATTTGTTTCTCCTGTTGCAGTCGAATCCGATTGTATATTGGAAACCACAGTATCTTGTGAGTTAACTGTATCAGCAAAAATATTATTTGTTGTAGTTCCCAACAAAACTATTCCACCAGCAAAGCTCAATGCTGAAGCAACGATCCACATTTTACCCTTTTTATATAATTTCTTTCTAATTACTGATCCTGATTCTCTCTTCAATTGTTCAAATCTCATAATGTATTTCCCCTCTACTTTATTTTTCGAGTTATAACTAAAATTATATCACTATATTGTGAAATAATTATCACCATAGTAAGAGAAACAATCCTATATTTATCGATCAATATTTCAACTAATCTGTATAATCTTTTAAAAGTATTTTTATCCTAAATTTCTAACGTTAATTATTCTAGAATCAATTAGCCATAAAATCTGTCTTACTCTAAATTTTTCCTATAGTATTAAGGCATAAAGAAAATTTCTAAAAAAAGGAGGTATTAAATTTTGAAATTAAAATTAATTTTAAGCAGTATCACCATCGTTATACTCTTAGGCGGTTTTGCCATTCATCAAACAACCGACGTTAACAATCGTAAAACAATAACTAAAAGGCATAAAGAAAGTCCTTAGTAAAAATGATATTGAACGAATTAATAATAAATTTTATAGTCATAAGATTGAACAACAATCTGATGCAATAGACTTTGTAAACTACCCTTCAACTTTTTCGGGGCTAGTAAATTCTGGAGAATTGACGATTGAAGGCAAAATTACAGGTTTAGAAAGCTACGTTTTTAAGAACCGTCCTTATACAATTGCTGCAGTAACAATTAATAAGGTTTTACATGGCGATAAATCACAGTTGAATAAAACCATTCGTGTAATGTTTTTAGGTGGAAATATTACTAGAAAAGAAATGCTGGCCGCTGCAAATTATCCAAGTAATTCAAGCGATGATAGTAATTCCGAAGAAATCGTAACTGTTGAAGAAGAGAATAATCGATTACCTAAAGCGGGAGAAAGACTTGCTATGGTTCTTTCTAAATTACCTGCAGGAACTAATAATATACCCGGAAAATTTTGGTCCCCCGCATTTGCATATAAAAGTGTTTTCTTTAGAAATTCTAACGGTGAATATAAAAGAATACCTGAAGCCAAATCCATTGGTGGAGGTTTTAGAGGATCGACGTCAACAAACCAATTGAATCAAGAAGATGACGAAAAAATGAATAATGGAATGAATGCGTTGATTAATAAAGATGTCCTCCATAAGGTAAGATAAATTTAAATCTTCTGTATTAGGTATTCTACCTGCTACACAATAAATGGCCTCAGTCTCAAATTGACTATGGTTGGTTGTTACTTGATAAGAACCCGTAGCCAGCTGAGAAATTTTTTGAATTGTATTATCGAATTTGAATACTACACCGGCATTCTTCAATCGTTGGATTAAAATTTGGACCAGTTCACGATCAAAAATCCCCAAAGCTCGTTTATTATGCTGCACGATGGTTACTTTGACTCCCGCTTCAGTAGCAATACTTGCCATGGCAAAAGCAATAATACCAGCACCTATAATTGTAATATTCTCAGGTAAATTAGAACTTTTTAGAAAACTGGCACTGTGCTCCATGTATTGACTGCCAGGAAACTTCAATTCTCTAGGTCGAGCACCACTAGCTATAATTATTCTGTCGGCATGATATTCTTGACCATGAACCATAACTGTTTGAGAATTCACAAAAGTTGCATGTCCCTCAATAGTAGTTACGCCTGCTTTAGTCAAATTGCTTCCGTAACGTTGATTTGCCGCTAAAACTATTTTGGCACTATGAATTGCCATTTCTCTCCAACTGAGTGGTGCAACATCCTTAACTAGTTGAGTCATTACTTAAAGACTTGTCCAGCCTTAAACTGTAGGTCTTGTGATTCATCGTCAATTGGTTTCCCAGCAGTTTTATCAATACGACTTTGATCGTACCAAACAACTGCGGCTTCCTCTTTAGGAAATTGGTTAATTGTCTCAGGACTAATGTTTAAATGATCTGCAACCATTTGAGTTGGTGAAGTTGCTAACCACTTATTAAGTGAAATATCTGAATAAATTGGGTTCTTGAAAACTTCTAGGAAGATCAATGGTTCATCACCAATATTCTTAATATAATGACCTGCTACAATTGGAATTACCCCAACATCACCAGCCTGGAAATTAAAGGTTCTTGCTAATGAAGCGGAATTGAAAACACCAACCTTTGCATGTCCTTGAACAAAGTAGTCCCACTCTTCTGACTTAGGATGCCAGTGAAGTTCACGCATACCACCTGGTTGAATTTCAACAATTGCAGCTGAAATAGTCTGTGCAACTGGAAAGACTTTAGAATCAACAATCCAAACTTTACCAGCTTCGAATTCATGTGGCTTCAAATCACTCATGTGGAACGTAAATGGTGAAGGAACATCGCCATTAGAATTATTTTTCTTTACTTCAGAGATAGGACCAGGAACTTCCCCGTTAAAGATATATTTTTCCTTACCAGGTAAGTTGGCCAAGACACTTTCATCAACTTTAAAGTTAGCGGCAATAATATCCTTTGGAGTATGAGCTAACCAATCAGTTAGTAAGAAAGTATTATTTTCCGAGAAATCAGGTTCACTGAAGACCAACAAAAATTCGCAACCTTGATCTAAGGCTTGAATTGAATGAGGAATTCCGGCTTCAAAGTTCCATAAGTCACCAGCATTGATGTCATCAATAAAACTACGTCCCTCAGCATCCAATGCAGTTACTCGAGCATTTCCAGCAATCATAAATGCCCATTCTGCTTCTTTATGCCAATGAAGTTCACGATAAGCTCCTGGTTTCAAACACATATCGACTCCGGCCATATCATGTGAGGCTGGCAATTCACGATTAGTTACTTCACGGGTCCATCCGCCCTCTTCAATTCTCATATGTGCATCCGAAAAGCTAAAACGTAAATTTGACACTGTACCGTGATCGGTAATTGGTGAGACTAATAAATCTGGATTTTGTAAATCACGTTGATAATTTCTTGGTCCACGATCAATCCATCCTGCATTATCAGCTTTACGTTCTGGTTCTACTTTTCTGTCTCCCAAATCTACTCACCATCCTATTTTTTTATGAGTCCATGGTATAACAAACGCTTACACCATTCAAATGATAACCCTTAAAAGCCCAAAAATATTTGCTGATTTTTGAAGATAAAAAATAGCAAAATTTAAGCTTCAATAGCAGCATCTATGCTTAAATCAGAAAAAGAGCTAACAATGTCAAGGGATTCAGAGGATTAGTCTTTCTACAGTTACAATTAATTTAATATTTATTAATAATTAAATGCTTAATTAGCATAGCATTTTTTAAATATGTTCAAACATATTTTGAGGATGTTGTTTCAAATCTTTCAGTAAAATAAGTTTCTTGCATAAATAAAATAAAGACCCAATGACCTTTTTATTAGTCATTAGATCTTTATCCATTTATTTTTGTGTTAATTGATTTTGTTGAATCCAAGCATTAGTTCCGATACGATACATCTTTAAGTTAGTTTGTGGATTAACAGCTCTTCTGTCAACGATCCATTGTGATCCACTAGGAACAGTTTGACCAGTAAAGGTACCAGAATCATCATAGACAGCCGCATTAGCGGTTGCTTTAACTGTTGACCCTGCTAAGAATGTTGCCCAAGGCAATGCATCATCGGCTGCTACGAAGCCATCAGTACTTACATGATAATAAAAATTGCCATCAATTATTGCAATGACATCGGAAACCCATGATGAATTAGGAGACAACTCATAGTCCGTCCGTTTGTTTCCATAACGATCGTAAACGGAGGTTACCTTATTCTTAGTAGTAACGCCACCTCTGACGTCAGCTGTCTTATAATTATCACGTTCTTGATAATCAGCACCAGTTTTATCGGCATCAGCTATGTCATATTTTGAAACATTGGCATAATCATTTTCATTAGTTAAATAATAGGCATAAATATCACTAGCATCATATCTGCTATGTGATGCTTGATCATTACCCATTTCTTGTGAGAAATAAACCATTCCAGTTGAAGAAACACTTACACCAATACCTACATAGTTAATATAAGGGTTCAACATATTTTTTCTATGACCGTAGTTAGGTTCAGGATCATACATTTCACTGTAAAATTCATGAGTGATTTTTTGAGCGATTGTTGTAGGATCAGTCGTACCTAACATTGAATAAGGCATTTGGGCAATATTTTCTTCTGCATCTAAGTTATATGGATACATGTTAGCAGAATTCCAGCCCACATGATTGTCAACACCAGTATTGATAAAACTATCAGTTCTAGTTTGTGCATAGGCATTCAAAGTGTTTACTGAAGTCAAAGCTGATAAACCATTTTGGGAACGCAAACGATTCAATTCTGACAACATAGCTGCTTTCACAGCTGCAACATCGATGCTACTAAAAGATGATTGTGTGGTAGCAGTATTGGAAGTGCTACTATCGTTCGATTTGGTAGTTGTAGATGCGGAATTAGCACTTACAACTTGGTTGCTTGAGTCACTATTATCATTTGTGGCAGTGGCTACATTAGTATTGCTAGTACCTGTTGCTGAAGCCGTTGTTGAAACATCGCTGCTTGTGGTATCTGCATATACAATATTCTCCCCTAGACTTGTTGCAAGAAGTGCACTAGCGGCTACTAAAATAGCTGCTCTCTTAGTTTTAGAAAACATGATACTTCCCCCTTTCATCGTGAAAATAATGGTTATATTCATTCTAACTCAATAGGCGTATTAATAAACTATTAATTCTAATAATTATTTTATATTATTTTGGTAAAATAAAAAAGCCTAAGGCTTTTGTAGTTAGGATTTGTCAAAATCTCTAATCCAAGCAATGGCTAAAGCGCCTTTACCTAGATGAGCTCCAATGACAGGTCCAAAGTATGAACGTTCCAGTGTATTATCAGGATATTTCTCATGCAGTTCTTCGGCCCAACGATCGCCCGATTGAGGATCATCAGCGTCCAGAACTAATAATCTGAGTGGATAATCCACTTGTTCCATTGCGGTTGCTAATTTTTCCTCAGCCTTTAGCTTGGCCTTCTTCATAGAGCGAACTTTGTCATAGGCAACAATTTTATGACTATCATTGTCAAATTCTAGCAAAGGTTTAATATTTAAGACGGTACCTATTACTGCTGAAGTATTAGAAAGTCTTCCACCTTTTACAAGATTTTTTAAATCATCTACAACAAATGATTCGCCGATTGATGCTCTTAAAATATCTAATCGTTCGATAATTTCGTCTAAGGGTTTATCCTCTTGAGCCATTTTAGCGGCTTCTTGGGCTAAATACCCCATTAAACGAACAGTAATCTGTGAGTCATAAACAACTACATTAATATTGTCGATTGTTTGAACAGCGGATTTGAGATTATTAACAAATCCAGAGATTGTGCTTGCTAAATGAATCGATATTACGGTATCATAGCCTTCTTTAGCCAGTTTATCGTATACGTTCATCATTTCGCCAATCGAAGGTTGAGCCGTTGAAGGTAATTCTGGTGATTTTTGTAATAAATCATAGAATTCGGATGTAGTAATATCAATGTCTTCACGGTATGTTTTGGTATTAAATACTACTTCTATTGGCACAACTGTTATATTATATTTATCGACGATTTCTTGTGGCAAATAAGATGTACTATCTGTTACAATGGATATTTTCATAAATTTATCAATTCCTTGTTTGGTTACGTATAATGATTGTATAACCATTTGATTATATCATATTCATTCATTTTATATTTGTTACAGAATAAAAGTTTCAGAAATTATCATGTATTTATTAGAAAGGAAGTAAAAAATGTCTTTTGACGGAATGTTTACCCACGCAATGGTAAACGAACTAAATCAGAATTTGCGTGGCGGTCGAATCAGCAAAATTCAACAGCCATTTGCCAACGAATTAATTCTTACAATTAGAAGCAACCGTAAGAATCGACAATTGTTATTATCAGCACATCCCTCATATGCTCGTGTTCAGATAACTGACCAACCTTTTGCTAATCCAGCCAAGCCATCAACCTTTGTGATGTCTTTAAGAAAGTATATTACTAGTGCAATTGTTCAAGATTTTCGACAACTCAATAATGATCGAATTGTCATGATCGATTTATCAGCTAAGAATGAATTAGGCGATATCCACGATTACACATTAATAACTGAAATAATGGCTCGTCACAGCAATATCTTCTTAATAAGTAAGGAAACTGGTAAGATCGTTGATCTAATTAAACGAGTTTCACCAGAAAATAATACTTTTCGTGGTCTCTTACCTGGAGATGATTATAAATTACCTCCTGCTCAAAATAAAATCAATCCATTTTCAACAAAAGATGAAAATCTTAAAAACCTAACTGCTAGTGATATTCGTCAAAAATATGAAGGTATTGGCCTAGATACTTCGGCCGAAATGGAACAATTTATTGGCCAAGGTCATTCACTAGATGATTTTATTTCAATGTACCAAGATAATATTCATCCCAACACGGCTAACTCTAAAAACAAACATAAACTAGGCTTCTTCCCAATAGAATTTGCTAATACGACTGATGAAGTCAATACTTATAGTTCTTTAGGCGAGTTACTTGATAATTATTACCTTGATAAAGCTCGTTTGGATCGTATCGAACAACAAACGAAGAGTATTACGCATCGTTTAGATATTATCTTGAAAAAAGATAAATCTAAAATCAAAAAATTAAACAAGCAGTTGCAACAAACTGACGTTATGAACAAATATAATTTATACGGTGAATTGTTAACGACTTACATGTCTCAAATTAAACATGGTTCTAGTTCAATTACCCTGACTAATTATTATAATAATGAAGAAGTTACCATCAAACTTAATCCAGAGTATTCCCCATCGCTTAATGCGCAAAGTTATTATAAACGTTACCGGAAACTGCAGAATTCAATTCCTCATATCAAAGAACAGCTAGAAATCACGACTAACGAAGTAAATTATTTGGAATCAGTCCTAGCCTCCCTTGAATATGTCGATATCGAAGATGTTGATGGAATTGTCGATGAACTGATTGATTCAGGGTACATTAAGAAAAAGCGGAAGAATGCTCGTAAGAAGCGGAAGAAAAAGATCGGTGAAAACTTCCAAACTACTAATGGCGTCGAAATTACCGTAGGAAAGAACAACTTAGAAAATGATCAATTGACTATGAAAATAGCTCAAAAGAATCATTATTGGTTCCACGTTAAAGACATACCAGGTTCTCATGTTATTCTCAAAACGAGTGATCCTGACGAAGATTCAATCACTCAAGCAGCTACTATTGCAGCTTATTATTCTAAAGCACGTGATTCTAGCAAGGTCCCTGTTGACTATGTTCAAGTAAAACATATTCGCAAACCCAATGGTGCTAAACCTGGTTTTGTTATTTTTGAAGGACAAAAGACTATTTTAGTCGACCCCGATCGTAAGTTAGTCGCAGATTTAAAAGAAGACTAAAAAGTATTTGAATTTTTTAGACAAAATAAAGCCCAAATGACTATTTATATTAAGTTATCTGGGCTTTTTTATTTTTCACTTTTACGTAGTTCATTTAATTTAGCTTGAATTTCATCTTTATCAAGCAATTTATAACGTTTGCTATCAATTGTTAATAGATATTTTTCATCAAAGTTATCAAAGATTTTTTCTAATGATAAATTATCATCAATTTTATTACCTAGTAATAGTTTGACTAAAGTATCAATGACATGAACTGAACTAGCTAATTCATGTCTGATAATATCACTAGTCATCCCCCGGTACTTCTTAGTTACCAGCCAATGATCATGATTTTTAATTATTTCAAAACTATAAATATCAACATGATCGTTTTCTTCCAGTTCCTGATTGATCAATTCAGCAATATCCGCTCGATCTTCTGGGGTCATAAAATTATTAATGGAACTAATTTCATAAAGATGGTCATCCCTTTTAGCTCGATAAATAACAGCTGGAGCTAAGTAATTTTTGCCATCACTAACTACCATTACACGAACTAAAGTGTTTCCTTCTAGCTCTATATCTTTAACCTTCTGGGAACTAAATTGAAAGACTCGTTTATCATCGGTATCTACTAAATTTTTAGAAAGATCAATAATATTCAGGATGCTGTCATTATCAATTAAACCCAAACCTTTTATTTCCATATGTGGGTCATCGATCTCAATTACTTTGCGACGCATGACAAGTGGTGCATTCCATGGCTCACGTCCAATGATGATAGGCTCTAACCCATTTTGGTCAATGGATTTGGATAACTGAAATAGTACGAATTGACGAATCATCACGTCTGTTTTAGAAGTAATAATTGGTGTTCTGACAATAATTTTCTTACAGTCGCTTAGTTTCAGCTCATTACTAATCCCACTTGTGACGAAATAATTGTGATTCATGAATTCATTGTTGGCTACAGAAACTGACTGCTTATTTTTCACGACGGTTTTTGTGACGATATCGGAGCTGTCTAGCAACAACTTGCTGTGTCCAACACCTTTAACGCCCATTTCTACCATTCGTTCAACATTTTTCCCATCAACTTCGCCTTCACGAATAATCAAACTATTATCAATAATATTTTGTAGAGCGGTTAAATACGGAAGATTAATTCCAGTAATTTCTGATAGAACTGGTTTTTCAAATTTCCGACGCAGTGCCTCTAACAAAACATCGAGCATCCAATTAGTAGGGTGAATAATTTTTTCAAATAATTCATCATCATCTAATTTACGCAATTCATTATAACGATCAAAATTATTATTAAACTTATCGTTCAAAGCGCCCTTGTTTAGAACCTCTTCCAAACTAAAGCCATTAACTATAATACTAGAATCCGAAGTTTTACTTGGTCCCAAATATTTTTGTCCCGGTGTCTTCCATTGAGGGAAACGCGAGGTAATATGGTCCACAAATGGCTCAGTAGCTCCATTAAAGGGACTTCCGGCATCAAGCTGCAACTTATCAAGACGATAGCCCAAACAAAGCTCAGCTACAGCTGTGGCGACTGGATAGCTTGTGGCATACTCTAAGAACTTTGTCTCCTCACTTAATCGAGGAATAAACTCAGTTATATAGGACTCATTTGTAACATGATTATAGGCAAAGTGAACTGTACAAATACCAATAATATTAAAGGCTCGGGCTAACTTGATAGAAAAGTTTCTTAAACGCTGAAGCTTCGAATCATTTAGCGAAATAGCTGGTGAAATTAAATTTGAATCTAAATGATGAATACCAATAGGTTCAATATCTTCAATCGTTCCTACTAGTGAAGAATTATCAAAACGATCGCGCAAGATAGTAAATGAATATTCACTGAAACCTCGAATGCTACGTTCAATTTCGATTTTTGTATCTGAAATATCCTCCATAGCCATAAAATTATCTAATTCAAATAAGTTATTAATATTAGTCCAACCACTAGAATGACGATTAGAATATCTTCTACGAGCAACAATTGGAAAGCCAATTGAACGAATAAAACTATAAATTTCTTTTTCATCATCAGATGAAATAAATTTAATAACCGGTAAATTAGCTTTTGTTAAACGTTTTATAAACATTTCACGCTTAAAAGTAGCTAATGAGGCTGCAAAATTAGGTCCTAACACTTTGGTAACACCAATTTTACCATTTAAACTGGAGATAATTCCCAAAGCATTTCGATCGCCAACTGTTGGCAAAATAGCATCGGGATGATGTTTTTGAACGTATTTCAGAACATTGTCACCACTAACTTTTTCTACGATTGTCTTATCATAAAAGGAACCTGATGAGAGTAAAGAAGTAGGATCCTCTACAATAATTGATACCTTGTATCCTAGTTGATGCAAAATACTAACGGTATCATAAAGTACTGTAGAGAGATCAACATTTTTATCGCTACTTGTAGGGCCAATAATTAAAATTGTATGTACATCTTCTAATTCCATTGACTTCTAGCCCCCTCTTGCTGCTTAACTGAATCGATCAAATCAATAAATTCATCAAAGACATAATAGCCATCAGTAGGTCCAGGAGCAGCCTCTGGTTCAAATAATACACACATAATCGGTAGATATTCATGTCGAATACCCTCGATAGAGCCATCTGCTACACAGACGTTGGTCACGATAAAATCAGAAGAACCAATGTACTTCTGATCCAATGTATAAGAATGATTATGATTGACAAAATCAATTTTGCCACTGGCTACTTCCTTTACAGCCAAAGAAGACTCATGATGCGGTTGAGCTAACCGTTCAATTTGACAATCATTAGCTAAAGCAATCAGTAAATTGCCTAAACCAATCCCCAACAAAGGATACTTTTTTTGAAGAATTTGAATAGTCTTGATTGTATTCGGTAAATCTTTGGGATCTCCAGGTCCATTCGAGTAAATAATTCCATCAGGATGGAGATTCTCAATTTCATCGGCAGTTGAATTATAATTAACAATCACTGAATTACAATTACGATATGACAATTGTCTTAAGGTTGAATACTTTAAACCTAAATCAACAATAACAATTTTTAATCCCATATTAGGATTAGGATAAGACTGCTTTGTTGAGACACGTTTGACTAAGTCAGGTGGCAAAACCAACGCTTTGATTTGATCCATGGCATGCTCATCATGAGTATCCATGATACTAGCTTTCATTTCACCGTGTTCGGCAATATGCTTCGATAAAGCCCTGACGTCGACATTTTTAATTCCCGGTATTTTTAATCCGGCAATCCAATCTTCAAATGAGACTGAATTATCGACAGTTGATAAACTAGATGAACCAATAACTACTCCCTTGCACTGAGAATTAATTGATTCATAAAAATCACGATTGATTCCTGAGCTACCAACGGAAGGAATTGTAAAGGCTAGTATTTGTCCCTCAGTATTAGGATCTGTAACTGATTGTTCAATTCCCGTACGATTATTTGATATTACCAACTGTCCAGTGGTAATGATAGAAGATCCGAAACCTTCACCAGGAAAAACAGTTCCGTCCTCTAAAATTAAATAACGTTTCATTATAGCAACTCCTCAAATAATACTTATTCGATTTCGATTTTATCTTCCCCATCGATCTCTTTCATGGATACCTTAATCTTTTCTTTTTGAGAGGTTGGAATATTCTTGCCAACAAAATCAGCTCTAATAGGCAACTCGCGATGTCCGCGGTCAACTAAAACTGCCAAAGAGATCTTTTTAGGACGTCCGGCGCTCATCAAAGCATCCATAGCTGCACGAATAGTACGACCAGTATATAAAACATCATCAGTCAAAATAACGTGCTTATCGTTTATATCAATGTCTAAAGGATTAGTTTTTACCTTAGAAATATCCTTTTCCTCATGAGTTTGATCGTCGCGATATGGAGTAATATCCAATTCAGCAACGGGAATATTGATATTTTCCAATTGTTTTAATCTAGATTCAATTCGATGAGCCACGAAAACGCCACGTGTTTTGATACCAATTAAAACAAGGTCTTCAATTCCTTTATTTCTTTCAATAATTTCATAAGTGATACGGGTCAAGGCACGCGTCATTGTTTGACCGTCAATAATTTCTTTAGCCATAATTTTCCCTACTTTCAAAAAAGCACTCACAAAGTGAGTGCTTAATTTTTTTTATAATTGCACACAATTCTATTTTTAGATTATAGCATCAACATACGGCTGTCAACGTCGTAATTGTGCCAAAGTATCCAAAAATATTTTAGGCGGTTCAATTGAGAACTCCATCCACTTATCAGTCCGTGGATGAACAAAGCCTAAAGTTTCTGCGTGCAGAAATTGACCATTGCCAGATAAAGTATTCTTAGGTCCGTAGAGTGGATCACCCGCAACGGGATGTCCAATATATTGCATATGAACTCTAATCTGATGAGTTCGGCCAGTTTCTAATTTTAATTTTAGAAGTGAATAATTTTCAAACTGTTCCAAGACGGTAAAATGTGTTACCGCATGACGACCATCTTCAACGACAGCTTGCTTTTTGCGATCATTTTTAGAACGTCCAAGCGGTGCGGTAATCGTACCGGTTTTTTCTTTGAAATTTCCATGAACAATTGCTAAATATTCGCGCAAATTGCTCTTTTCCTTCAATTGTTTCATCAAAGATTGCTTAGCTAAATTATTCTTCGCAATCATCAACAACCCTGAAGTGTCCTTATCAATTCGATGAACGATTCCTGGACGAATCACATCATCATCATTAATCTGACAATGGTACAAAATGGCGTTGACAAGCGTCTTGTCTGGATGTCCTGCTGCCGGATGAACTACCATACCTTGCGGCTTATTAACGACCAAAACATCCTCATCTTCATAAACTACTTCAATAGGAATGTTTTCTGGAACAGCCTCAATCGGTTCTTCTTCAGGAACATTGACTAAAATTTTATCACCCTTAGCCAACTTATAGCCACTTTTGCTAACTGAAGAATCATTGACCAAAACATTTTGCTCTTTGATCATCTTTTGTAGTTGCGATCTTGTCAGATCGGAAAGTTGTTCATTTAAAAAGGCATCTAAACGAACCCTTTTAGATTCATTGTATTCTAAGTTAAAAGACTTACTAATTATTTTTCTCACCTGCTAATTGAATAATCATAGTTCCGATAATTAATATCACTCCAATTGTGATATAAGTATCAGCCAGATTAAAGATTGGAAAGTTGATAAAGTCTAAGTTAAACATGTCCACAACGAAATGTCTCGTAAAACGATCAATTGCATTACCCACCGTTCCGGCTAATAAGAAAATCAGCGAGAAACGATAAAAATAGTCTTTTTTGTCAGCTTTCATAAATAAATATATTAACACGACTACAGCAATAATTGTTACTAAATAGAAGAAAAGCATCTTTCCTTCTAACATACTCCAGGCGGCACCCGTATTAGTAATATGAGTTATTGAAAGAATTCCTGGAATAAAGTCGTGAACGCTCATTGGAGCAATATTATTAAGAACGTAATACTTTAGACTTTGATCGCCAATAACTAAAACTGCAAATAGCAGCCAATAAACCAACTGCACTAGAATAGTCCTCCAATAGTTCCGTCATTATCCACGTCCATGCCTAAAGCAGCAGGTTTCTTAGGTAAACCAGGCATTGTCATTACATTACCAGTTAAAACAACCACAAAGCCAGCACCTAATTTTGGTACGATGTCAGTTACATGCAATGTAAAGTCACGTGGTGAACCTAATTGTTTAGGATCGTCACTTAATGAATATTGTGTTTTAGCAATACAAATTGGCAAATCATCCCAAGCATTGTCTTTCAAAACTTGCAATTGCTTACGAGCCTTGCTGCTGTACTCAACATTATTAGCACCATAAATTTCGGAGGCAATAGTAGCAATCTTAGCTTCAGTTGTCTCTTCATCTTCATAAAGACGTGTGTAGTTAGCATCTTTTTCAGTTGCCTTGATAACAGCTTTAGCCAAAGCTTGACCACCTTTGCTACCATTATGATGAATTTCAGCTAATTGGACATCAACGCCTACTTCATCGCAAAGACTTGTTAAAAGTTTTATTTCATTGTCAGTATCCGTTGCAAATTTATTAATGGCAACAACTACAGGAATATGATAGTAACGCATATTATGAATATGACGTTTCAAATTCTTAAAACCTAAATTCAAAGCATTCAAATCTTCATTTTGAATATCGGCTAGAGTTTGACCACCATTATATTTCAATGCACGAACTGTAGCTACAATTACGATAGCATTAGGAGCGTGATTCAATCTAGGAGTCACAATATCTAAGAATTTTTCTCCACCTAAATCAGCACCAAAACCGGCTTCAGTTACAGCATAATCGCCTAGCTTCATTGCTAATTTAGTAGCCAAAATGCTGTTGCATCCGTGAGCAATATTAGCAAAAGGACCACCATGAATAATTGCTGGCGTATTCTCTAAAGTTTGAACAAGGTTAGGTTTCAAAGCATCCTTTAAAAGAACTGTAATAGCACCTTCGACTCGAAGATCACGTACAAAAATAGGTTTCTTATCATAGGTATAGGCAATAAGAATATTTGAAATTCGTTCTTTTAAATCGTCAATATCTTGAGCTAAACATAAAACTGCCATTAGTTCACTGGCAACTGTGATTTCAAAATGATCTTCACGTGGTACAGAATTAAATGGACCGCCTAAACCAATAACAATATTTCTTAAAGCTCGATCATTGATATCTAAAGCTCTCTTCCACATGATACGACGAGGATCGATGTTTAAAGCGTTGCCTTGATGGACGTGGTTGTCAATTAAAGCTGCCAAAGTATTTACAGCACTAGTTAAAGCGTGCATATCACCCGTGAAATGAAGATTAATATCTTCCATTGGCACTACTTGAGCAAATCCACCGCCAGTAGCACCACCTTTCATCCCCATAACAGGACCTAATGATGGCTCACGTAAGGCCAAAACTGTTTTCTTACCTAATGACTGTAAAGAATCAGCTAGTCCAATGGCAACAGTCGACTTACCTTCTCCTGCGGGAGTTGGATTGATCGATGTAACAAGAATTAACTTGCCATCATCCTTTTCTTCCATCGTTTTATTAATACTACGACCAGAAAATTTAGCTTTGTAATGTCCATATGGTTCAATATCATCTGGTGTTAAACCAATCTTATTAGCAATTTCGTTAATATTTTTCATATTGTCATGCTCATTTATTTGAGCAATTTCGATATCACTTGGAAATGACATTGCTTTCACCTGCTTCTTTTTTTATTATATTTAAAATTCCCTTTGTAGAAGTGACTTTAAATGGGAAGAAATCACGATTATTAAAATCGAATTCCATCGTCCACTTATTATTTGCCTTTATATTCACTTCGGAATGCTTAAAAGTCCGTGTTTTATAGTATGGTTCCTTGATGATAACCTGGTCATCTGTAATCCTAACCCAAGAATTGGTTATAATATAAAAGACGTAGACTGCATCAATGATCCAAATCAAAAACGGAATAAAACTGAACGCCATGATTTCCAGCTGTAAAATAATGCCTAAACAAATAAGGCTAAAAGCAATTGACCACATAATGATTCCCCATGCGCCAGTTGGTTGAACGAAATGTTTCTTTGACATAATATCTCCTGAAAGGTTCTAAATAATATGATTAAATTGTACACCGATGCCGGGTTAAATACTAATTTAAATCTTGGTGTCGTGGCTTATGTAATAAGGATTAATGACAATATTTATAAAGAAGCTCTTGTCCATAATAATCCTGATAACCACTATCTAGAATTTCTTGCATTAAAATTAGCTTTAAAGAAAATTATAGAGGAAAACTGGAATAATGAAATAATTTTAATCCACTCTGATAGCCAAATTGTCATCGACAGTATCGACAAACAATACTCTAAGCACTACCAGCCGATATTAGATGATATTTTAACAGAACTAACATCTTTTCCTAGTTACTTTGCTAAACATATTGCTGACAAGGATAATCGTGAAGCACATTCCTTAGTACATCAAAAAATGCTAAATATTCGTCGACATGTCGACATGATGATAAATAGTTTCTGAATTGTTTAAAATATGCTACGATAAACACGTTTTCAATCTAACAAGGGGGCTTTCCTTATGTATTACGTTGTAATGAAAGATCGCGATATTCGTGACAATTTGGCTACTGAACAATATTTAATGAATAATGTAAAATTTGATGAACCATTGGTACTTTTTTATATTGAAAAACCATGTATCATCGTTGGTCGCAATCAAAACACAATTGAAGAGATCAACAGTGACTATATCAAGGATCACAACATAACAGTCACACGTCGAGTTTCTGGTGGTGGTGCCGTTTACCAAGATCTTGGTAATTTATGTTTTAGTTTTGTTGTCGATTCAGATGATAAGAACTTCGGCGATTTCAAATCCTTTACGCAACCTATCATTAATGCCCTGCATCAGATGGGTGCTACAACAGCTGAAGTCTCTGGACGTAATGATTTACTAGTTGATGGGAAGAAGTTCTCCGGAAATGCTATGTATTCACGCAATGGCAAAACATTCTCTCATGGAACCTTGTCATTAGATGTTGACCTAGATGTTTTAACCAAAGCTTTACACGTTCAAAAAGATAAAATTGCTTCTAAGGGTATCAAATCTATCAGAAGTCGCGTGACGAATCTACGTCCATACTTGGCCCCTGAATATCAAGATTTAACAACTGAACAATTCCGAGACAAATTATTATTGGAATTATTCCATGCCCAAACTTTAGATGAAATTAAAGATCGTGAATATATCGTTAGTGCCGCAGATCAAAAAGAAATCGATAAAATCAAAGAACAATATTATTATAATTGGGATTGGGTCTATGGCAAGTCCCCTGCTTTCACAGCAAAACAAAGAAAACACTTTGATATGGGAACAGTCGATATTCGTTACAACATTGAAAATGGCAAAGTCGAAAACGTTGAAATATACGGTGATTTCTTTGGTATGAAAGATGTTAATGATATTAAACAGAAATTATTAAATGTTAAATTTGATCGTGACGAAATATTAAAAGTCTTAAATCAATTTAATTTAGATGATTACTTTAAAGGTATTCCAAAAGAAGATTTAGGTAAACTTTTCACTCCATAAAATTAATTTCCGCAAAAAATAGGCCGAGGAAAATAAATCCTCGACCCATTTTTTATTTTTGGTATCATTATCTTTAATGAGGAGATAAAAGATGATTAATGAAATAATATTAAACCACGATATCCGTTTAATCGACGTTCACTCAACAAGAGATTTAAACGATACAGATAGAAAAGATTTAATTGAAAAATACGAATTAACTAACGAAATTCTCGATTATGCTGACGATGAAAATGAGCGGGCTCGTTTTGAGTACGATGATATTAATAATACTCATCTCATTGTCTATAACATCCAAAATGAAAACGATCAGGTAAATGACCTTTCTCAACGAGGCTTGCCTATTTCGTTTGCTATTAAAGATAAACAATTATTTCTCTTTACAAATGACGCCACTAATTATGTAAAAGATTATATTCTATCTGCTAAAAACCATTTAAGCAACGAGGCTAAAAATGAAGCTTGGGAGTATATTTTTTACGCCTTCGATCGAATCTCTAGTGATTATAGCAATAAAGTCAGTGAAATAGACTCTAAACGTAACAAAATTCAAAAGTTGATTAGAAAACATCATTCTTCCGAAAGCTTAATCTTGGACTTGGCCGATTTAGAAGATTTAACAACTTATTTGAATACTGCCATTAACGGCGACTTTACCGTTGTTAAACAATTAGAACTAGTTGCTTCAGGCAATCAAAGTTTGCATATTACCAAAATAACACGCGAACACTTGCATGATTCTTTGATTGAAATTGAACAAATTAAAAATCAAGCTGATTTGAGTTCTGATATCATCGACAGAATTTCCAATACTTACAATAATATTCTTAATAACAGAACAAATACGACCATGAAAGTACTGACAATATACACTATTGTTCTCAGTATTCCCACGATCGTATCTGGATTTTACGGGATGAATATGAAACTCCCCGTGGCTGACCAACAATGGTCTTGGGTTTTTTCATTAATCATCACAGCTGTTATTATTTTAGGTATTCTATGGGACTTGCACCGCCGGCATAGCCTTTAGTGTTTAGCCCAATATTGATAAAGATCGGTTCTTAAAGAACCATTGTAAAGTTTACGTTTTTTAGTTGCTAGTTGACCATAGTACTTTTCAAACTCTGTATCACTAGTTAAAATATATTTATTCCATGTGGGAGCGGTCGCAAAGACTTCCCCCATTTCTTTATATAGTTTACGGACATTTTCCATATCGCTCATTCGTTGACCGTATGGTGGATTAGTTATGATAGTTCCATATTGACCTTCAATTTTGAGATCCTTAACGGCAACTTGCTTAAAACGAATATCATGCAAAACACCAGCATCATGAGCATTTAGCTTTGCAACATCGATCATAGAACCATCAATATCGCTGGCAAAAATATCTAGATCGATATCCTTAACGCCGGCCTCTGCCTCTTCTTTTAAATTAGCTAAGATCTTATCATCGAACCAATCAAAATTTTCAAATAAGAAGTGACGTTTGATACCAGGAGCAATATTTTTTGCCAAGCGAGCTGCTTCAATAGCAATAGTTCCTGAACCTGTCGTAGGATCCATAAAAGGATCTTCCTCTGGATGCCAAACAGTCAACAAAATCATTGCTGCAGCAAAATTTTCCTTCAAAGGAGCAGCACCGTGTTCAACACGGTATCCACGTTTATAAAGCGATTCTCCGGTTGTATCAAGCGTAACTTCTACAACATCCTTATGGATTCTAGTTTCAATTTGAAATTTTGCTCCAGTCTCAGGTAAACGTCCACGACGCATAAAGACATCAGCCATTTTATTAACAATGGCTTTTTTGGTGATTGCTTGAATATCACGTTCTGAATGAAGCTGTGATTTAACTGTTCGAGCTTTAATTGGAAAAGCTGCGTTCAATGGAAGCCAATTATCCCAATCGATAGCATAAACTTTATCGAATAGTTCCTCAAAAGTGGTTGCTTTAAATGTACCAATCAATATTTTTATACGATCAGCACTGCGTAACCACAGATTGGCTTTAGCAATATCTTCATATTCACCATCAAAATAGACTTTACCGTTCTCGGTCTTTGTATCGTATCCCAAATTTTGTAGTTCTTTTGCGGTTACAGATTCAAAGCCGCTTGACATAGTCGCAATTAATTTCATATTGCCCCTCTTAGTTATAATTTTTTGTATAAAAAAAGGACGAACAAGTCGTCCCTCTGCCTCGATAAACTCCTATAGGCCACGTTCTGTTCATGTGTTGAGCTGGCAATCTCAACACAGTTAGTAATCATCTATCTACAATTAAGCCTTCACAGTAGATTCATTTCTCGTTATGAAGCGCCCCTACCAAAGTTTGGGTTGCCCGCTTGCGGGGTTTACCTCGTTCCACCATTGCAATTTCTCACAATAATACGTCTCTGTGGCACTTTCAAGCTATTCACACATAGTCATAGGACCTTAGCATTTTCGCTGCCGTTACCATAAAATGGTACCTTGGCTTATTGGGCCAAGCACAAACACTGCAAGCGTCTCAGCTCGCGCGGGCGTGGACCTTCCTCAGCCTAGATAACTAGACCGCGATTACTCGTAATTTACCGACTTGAATAGTATACACTAAAATTGATTATAATTGTTACTATTATTTAAATTTCCATTAAAATTATTTTGATTTTGGTTAGCACCATTATTCATAGGACGATTTTGTTGGAAATTGTTATTAGTATTGTTAAAACCATTATTATTCATTGGTCTTTGTTGATTCATACCTGGATTGATTTCTGTATGGCCGCTTTCAACACCGCCATGATTATTACTCATATTATTAGGAACAACTGCTGAAGCAAATTGCTTAGAATCGTTATTTTCAGGTAAACCATTTGCAAAGTCATGACCAAAGACACGTTTTTCAAGATTAGAAATACGTCTTAAAATATCGTAATTTGTTGAAGTCTCAGCTGTAGCGCTTGTTGAAGTCTTTGCTTGAGGTCTCATTCGATTACTTTGTTGTCTTGGTTGTTGAAAATTTTGACTAGTATTGCCAGCACCAGCGTTACGAGCTTGCATTAAACGCTCATTTTCGGACTTTAATTGTCCGATTTCATTATTAAATGTTTCGTAATCCTTAATTATACCATCTAAGAATTGATCAACTTCTGTAGGATCATACCCACGCATCTTAGTTTTAAATTCCTTTTGTAGGATATCATTAGGTTGGTAATTTAAAGAAAGATCGTTATTACCGTTCCCATTACTTTGTTGTTGATTCATTCCGTTCATGTTAAACACCCCAGTGTTAATTATTGTCGATTTATCTTATAACTTTAACTATCATATAACATATTAGCAAAATCCTGCATAGAATCAAAATCAATTAACTCTAACTGATAGTCATTGCCACTATCTTGATACTTTTTGATAGCTTCATAATCATATTTAGGCTTGCCGCCGCTTTCAGGATCGTAAAAAACTAATGCCCCATCGGTATGTGCAAGCATGAAATCCTGCCAGACTCGCAGTTGCCTAGGACTATGATAACTCAAATTAGAAATTTTGTTGACATAGTCAGCGTTTCTTAAAAAAACATTTAATAATGCTTGATTATTTTCATTCCACTTATTACCAAACTCAGCAAACGGCAACATCACTGCATGTTTAATATTATAGTCTTTTTTCTGAACTTCTTGTACTGCTTTACCAATAATTTGTTCGGTACCCATTTGAGCTCCTGTAATGATCCATTCAGTACCATCTTCAGCATAATTAGTAATACTTTGAGTAAAAAAATCTTGAATTACTTTAGCTTTTGGGTCATTATCTTTAAAAATACCTAGCTCATATGAGCGGTACCCTGTGACCCATAAATTTTTAATCATAAAGAACCCCCTCAATAATTAATATCTTTCCCATCATGGTATAATTTGCACAGTAGGAGTTGATATTTTGAAAATAAACTACCCTGATGGCCGAATTTTCAATAGTCCATCAAAGCCTTCACTCTCTACTTCAAGCGCTAAAAAGAAACTTATTTTTGGTGATCGTGGTATGACTTTGGAGGAAGAAATAAATGAAAGCAATAAGTATTATCGTAGTCACGAAATTGCTGTTATTTACAAAAAACCAACGCCAATCCAAATTGTAAAGGTCGATTATCCTAAAAGAAGTCGAGCTGTGATTAAAGAAGCCTATTTTAGGCAAGCTTCAACTACAGATTACAATGGCGTTTATAATGGTTATTATGTTGATTTCGAAGCTAAGGAAACAAAGAATAAAAACACCTTTCCCTTAAAGAACTTTCATCAACATCAGATTGACCATCTGAGAATGTGTCAAAAGCAAGGTGGCATCTGTTTTGTTATTATAAAATACGTAACTTTAAAACGCTATTTTATAATGCCTGCTGACGATCTATTTAAGCATTGGGATGCACAAGAAAAGGGAGCAAAGTCGATTCAGCTAAATGACATTATCACTTGTTCGATTGAAATTAAGGCTAATTACGACCCTACCTTACCTTATATTAATGCAGTTCAACAATTAATAGAAAGCGGGAAGGAGAAAAAATGAATAATAAAGATACCAATATACTTACCTTTAAGAATATCTTTAAATGGTTTATGGCAATTCTTGCCGTCCTAATAGGAATATTTTTATTCATCTTCGTATATTACGCTTTTAGTGCCCCGGCTATTAGCCAGGAGAACTTACAAAGCGGAGGTTCATCAACGATTGTTGACTCATCTGGAAAGCAAATTGCTTCACTTGGGGATAACAAACGAAATTACGTTACGATTGATAAAGTACCACAGGAAATGGAAGATGCTGTGGTTTCAATTGAGGATAAAAATTTCTATAATGAACCCTTAGGAATCGATCCTGTAAGAATTGCTAAATCAGCGGTTAATAATGTTACTCGCGGAACTCTCCAAGGTGGCAGTACCTTAACCCAACAATTAGTTAAGTTAACAGTTTTCTCTACGGAGACCAAAGATCAAACTTTTAAACGAAAAATGCAAGAAGCTTGGCTAGCAATGAGGGTTAGCCAAAAGTTTTCTAAACAACAGATTCTTGAATTTTATATCAATAAAGTTTATTTAAATAATGGGATTTATGGTATGGAAACTGGTGCCAAATATTATTATGGCAAGACCTTAAAACAATTAACATTACCCGAAATGGCAATGCTAGCCGGTCTGCCTAATGCACCTAGCAATTATGATCCTTATACCCACCCTACCGAATCTAAACAACGTCGTGATTTAGTTATTCAAGCGATGTATGACAATAATAAGATCACTAAAGCTCAGGCTACTGAAGCAATGAATACGCCAATCAGTACTGGCTTGCAGCCTTATAAGAAAGTAACTAATAGCAGTAATACAAAACGTATTATTGCTGATCCTTACATTAAGGAAGCTATTACTGAAGTTAAAAAACGGGGCTTTGATCCTTACCGTGACAACCTAAAGATTACAGTCAATATGGATTATGATGCTCAAAAACGTCTATATAACATCGTCAATACCTCTAATTATGTACAGTTCCCAGATTCTAAAATGCAAGTTGGAGCTACGATCGTTAATCCTAATAATGGTAAAGTTGTTGCAATGATTGGCGGTAGAAACCTAGGCTACGTTCAGTTTGGCTTAAACCGAGCTGTCCAAACCTCACGTAGCAATGGTTCCACGATGAAACCAATTCTTGATTACGGACCTGCTATTGAATACCTAAATTGGTCAACCTATCATCAATTAGATGATTCGGCTTACACATATCCTGGTACTAACATTGCCTTGAAAGATTGGGACGAACAATATGAGGGACAAATGAGTTTGCGTAAAGCTCTTGTAAACTCACGTAATATTCCAGCCGTCAAAGCGCTTCAGGCAACTGGTTTTGATAAAGCTCGAGGCTTTGCTAAAAAACTAGGTATCGATGTTAAAGAAGATGAAGGTTTACAAGCTGGTATTGGTAGCGGAGTTTCCTCATTGCAGGGTGCTTCAGCATACGCTGCCTTTTCAAACGGTGGAACTTATTACAAGCCTTACTATGTTTCTAAAATCGAAACGGCTGATGGTATCACCCATAACTATGATAAATCTGGCAAGCGTGTGATGAAAGAATCAACTGCATACATGATCACTGATGTACTTAAAGGTGTTCCGCAAAGCTACGCTACTTACGCTAATATTTCAGGCTTGCATCAGGCTGGTAAGACCGGTACTACTAATTATGCCAGCGAGGCTATTGCAAGTAATCCCGCTTTAAGTGGTACGGCTAAAGATTCATGGTATAACGGTTATACAAAAAACTATTCAATTAGTGTTTGGACTGGTTATGATACAAATCAGAGTGGTGTCTCTTCTACCTATCAAAGTGTAGCCGGAAAGATCTACAAGGCTGAAATGAGTTATCTCGCTAGTCAAAACAATAGTAATCCTAACTGGAAGAAACCTAGTTCAGTTGTAGCTATGATGATTAGTAACTCTAGTTCCACAACTCCAGTAGTAGCTTCACCAAGTGCTAGTTCGTCATCATACACCAGAGAATTATTTGTTAAGGGGTATGCCCCATCAAATCCTTACAAGAGCTCTGATTACAGTTCAAGCAGTGCTTCTGGTTCAAGCAGTAATCAAGTAACTACGAACCGACATTCTTCTAGCAGCTCTTCAGAATCAGATGACGAAAACAATAGTACAAGCTCATCTGGCAATACTGAAACAGGTACAGGAAGCAATTCAAGTCAAAACACTAATAGCAATTCCAATAGTTCAAGTAATACTGCCAATAATAACAATAGTGGATCTACAGGCAATACTGGTAATTCGTCGTCGAATACCAATAACGGTGGCAGCACTAATACTGGAAATACTGGTAATTCTAATGGCGGTACTTCCGATAACAGTGGCAGTGGTTCTGACAGTGGAACAAGCTCTGGTACTGGCAATTCTGAAGGTTCAACCGGCGGTGGTGCTACAACCAATGGTTCTTCTTCCACCGAAAGTGCTAATTAATAACTTTAGATAAATCAATCTACAATTAGTTCCAAGTAAAGATTAAACTCTTTGCTTGGAACTTTTTTTATATACCGAGAATAAAAATGGTTCTTTCTCAAGTTTGATTATAGGGTGAGTATACTAACTGATGTGATTGAAGTATGCCATCGTCCGCAAAAAATCTATGGGCCACTGGAACGTGGTGGACGCGACTTAGAGCTAATAATCCCCCACTCCGTGCGTAATTATGGATCTCTAAGCTCGGTCTTGTACTAACCTTGCTACGCAAGCTAAGTACAATATCACCACTGAGGGCCCACAGATTTTTTACTACCGATCAAGACCTTGGTTATAATATTATTGAGCAAAATATTAAATAGTAAATAAAAAAACGGCCACAATTAGGTATTCCAAACATACAATTATGCTTGGATTCCTTAATAATGGCCGTTTTTATTTGTTATTTAAAATTTATAATAATTAATGAATAAAGTAGGAGTCAGTCCGGAGCAAAAATTGGGAATGCGTTCAGCTATGAGATCATTGTTAGCGGCTTTGCCGGTTACAATGAGGCCGAGTTTGGAAATCAATTATTTTGCACGAAGTGTAAAATAATTAGTTTCAAACCGGCCCATAGCGTTCCAACAGCATTCCCAATTTTTGCGGAGGACGGGAATTTAAAAATACTCATGCTATACCCAAACTCGAGTAAGAACCATAAAAATAACTCACTGTTGCCCCTTTATTTATCATCATTAGCCGCATTTAATCGGTCGCATTCAATAATTAAAGCATTTGTTTCTTTAGCCGGATCTAACTTCATAGAATACTTACGACCATATTCGATCATAGTATGATGAGCTTGATGTAGTTCTTTTGGATCAAGTACACTGACAATTTTTTTCTCAACTTGAAGCGGGTTGGCCTTAGAATCGACAAAATGAAGTCGTTTAGAAATTGCCGAGACATGAGTATCAACTGCAAAGGTATTTTTTCCAAAGACATCACTCAATACAACATTGGCTGTCTTTCGTCCAGCACCTGGCAAGGCCATAATTCCCTTACGAGTTTCAGGTACAACGTCATTTAATTCTTCATGAACTACACGAGCTGTTTTAATGATATTTTTAGCCTTATTGTGAAATAACCCTACACTTTTAATAATCTGTTCCACATCTTGAATATCCGCATTCATTAAATCTTTAGGCTCTGGATACTTAGCAAATAAAACAGGTGTAACTTTATTAACTGACACATCCGTGGCCTGAGCGCTCAAAATAACCGATATCAGATATTGAAATGGCGTTCTTGAATCTAGTGATGGCCCTACGGGACCCATGTCATCTTCCATTTGATGAATGGCCCAAACTATTTGTTCATCCTTTAACATTAATATCCCAACTTCTTTCGACGTTCTTGGAGTTGCTCCGCTGACTTAATATTACTCTTTTCCCAACTAATTAAAATTCGATCCATGTATTTTAACGAATAAACCTGATTCAATACAGCCTCTCGTAATGATAAATCTATTAACTCAATACTGTAATGGTCATCTTCGATCCATTGATGAATCTGTTCTTGCTCAATTGGCGACAATGGACGTCCGAATTCTACTTCAATTTTTTTAAATAGCTCTTCTGTATCAGACATCAATTTATTCTTAGTATTAGCCTGTTTTTCTTGAGTCAATAGATTTTTAATACGATGAAAAATTGGTGTTAGCGAATAAATATCACGCTGTTGATGGTGATCCATTACCGTTTTTAACTCAATAATCCCCAATTTGATTAAGCCTTGAATAATTGTATAAATACTTGCTTCGTCCATACCTGTATCATTAGCCAAATCTTTTGCCATTGGAAATGTATTGCCCTTTTGAGCATACATTGACAAAGCCAAATAGACAATCAAATCTTTTTCAGTCATTCCTAACTTATGATAGTTCTTTAAAATTAGGTTGTTTATGCTAGTACTACCACTATCGACAAAGGTATTAAATAATTCATTGTTCATATTACTTGCTCCAATAAATAAAAAAAGCCCGAGAAACTAATTGTCTCGACTTTTTTTAAAATTTTTAAATATTATTGATGATTTGAATGCTCTTGCCAGTTCGAAAATCAATTAAATTATAACCGATACTGCCATTTTTCTTTTGAAAAGCAACTTCCCAAGTAGGTTTGTTCTTGTAGAGACCTAAATTGATATGCAAGATTTTTTTTGCATTGTACTTTTGAGCAACATTATCGATAACTGTTTGACGAACTGGGGCGTTGTTTTTATTAATTACCTCAGTTTTACCACTTTTAGCATTAATAATAATATAACGATACTTTTGCCCTTTAGTTAAGCCACCCACTGAATAATATTGCTTTTGACGTGTGTAATTGCCGAAATAATCTGGCTGAACGATTCCAGCCTTATCCTTAGCAATATCATTAGCTTGCGACTTGGCACTTGAATATGGTGCAAAAGAGAGATTCAAATAAGTTAACGCCGAAACTATTGCTAACGCGATTAGAGAAATGGTCAATAAAATTTTTGTACTTCTATTCATAATATGTCCTTTTTTTAACTAACAAAAATAGTATAGCAATAATTTGCTCAATTCAAAAACTCATTTATATCTTTTTTAATTAAATCCATGTCTTCATTGATCACCGGTAACCCCTTAGGCAACGATTCCAAAATAGTTTTACCGTAGCTCTTAGTAAGTATACGATTATCCAATAATAAAATCACTCCGCGATCATTAGGAGTTCTGATCAGTCGACCTAAACCTTGACGCAATTGCAAAATAGCATTGGGCAAAGAATCAACTTTAAAGACATTCATATCTTGTTGCTTCAAAATATCTTGTTTAATTTTGACATCAGGCTGTTCTGGAGATTCGAACGGAATTCTTGTTACAATCAGAATTTCCAAGACCTTCTTGGGAAAATCAACACCCTCCCAAAAAGAATTGGCCCCTAGGAGAACTGATCGCCGACCAATTGCAAAGCGTTTCTTGATCTTTTCATTTGAACCAGTTACTCCTTGAGCAAGAATCTCCCATTTTTCCTTAACATCTGTATTCATTAAACGCTCGTAAACTTTACTTAACGTATTCAAGGAATTGAATAGAATCATTGTCTGATGATCCAAATGATCTAAAATATCGACGATATATTTAGTTACCATATCAAAATACTCTTCACTATTCAGCGTTTGAATATCAGGCAGGTTCGATGGCAAATAAATTTTACTGTTTTTCGAGATACTATTGGCATCAGGCAAAATCACCATCTGGTTGATCTGCTTTTCACTCAACTGCGTATCCAAAATAAAATGTGAAAAATCCTTTTGAATAGTAATCGCAGCTCCAATTGCAAATATCTGACTAAAACGTTCAGTCGTGGCTTCAATTAGATTTTGGATATCATATTGACGCCAACTTATCTTCAATGTTTTTGGATCGTAATAATCACGCATCTCAAGCTGTATACCAAATTTTTTATCAGAAGTTTGCAATGCCTGCAATAATTCATCTAAGTTTTTTAAAACCGTTTCTAACTTAGAATTTTCAATCGTCAAATTAGAAATAACTTTCGATAATTCTACAGAAATGAAATTCTTTTGAAAATTATATTGATCAAATAATGTTTCAACTCGATTAGATATCAATGACAACTCCACAATTAAATCAGATAGTAGTTCTGTTAACGCTTCATTATCTTTACCAAATTTATTGCTGCTGTCTAAAATAGAAACAAAATTTTCTCGATCTTTGAATCGAACCTTATTACGGACATAATTACCAAATATATTATATTCCAAACGTTCCATTAACTCGTCCACGGCCTGGAAGTGAGTTTCCATAGTCTGGAGATCTTGATAATTCCACAGTTGCGTGGTCACTTCAGTAAACGCATAACGCAAGGTTACACGATTTTGATAAAGGATGTCACTGATTTTTTTGACATATTCATTCAACTGTAAAAAGTCAATTGTTGGCGAACTAGCATCCCTTAAACTACCTGCAAAATGATTGGCCTCATCAATGATCAAGTATGAATTTCCACCCCAGAAGGGACTATCTAAATGTCTTGATAAGAATGATTGATTGGTTACCAAAATTTTTGATTCTAAGTAACGGTTTTGTTGATATAACCAAAAATCATCACTGCTAAAAATAGTATTTTCCTTAGATTCACCACGATGTCTGATAATACTAAAGAGCGGACTATTGTAGTTCGTTAAATGCAATTCACTTAAATCTCCAGTTGTCGTCATAGTTAGCCAAACCAAAATCTTCATTTTTAGAATAGCAGTATGACTGTGCAGACGATAATTATCCAAAGCTTCATAGAAACGATCTAAATCAATAAAGTTATAGCTGCTTTTAACAATTTCAGCATGATAATTATTATTAGTTACCTGATTCAAAAGTGGAATTGACTGTTCAACAATTTGTTGTTGCAGAACTTTCGTCGTTGTCGCAATCACTAACTTCTGATCGCTATTAACTAAATAGGACAATGGCAATAGGTAACCCAAAGTTTTACCTGCTCCAGTTGGTGCTTCAATTAGATTCCATTTCTTGATTTTATCGCGATGCTGACTAGTTTTATAGATATTATCCATTAAATTAGATTGATTAACGCGATAGTCCAAGATGCCGTCTAACAGTTCTTTTTTAGCTTCGCGCGTTAAAGGATATTTAGTCGAATGGTCAATTTGCTCACTGACGTGATAATCTTTCTTGCGTAAAATCAAACCATTTCGCTCATATAAATAAGCTGGTAAAACTTCCGTACGAGCCTTAGTTTCACGTTCATCGAGAATTGTTTTAAAAACCAAATCAGTTTCTCTAAGAGTATTCTTACCAAACTTTGCTAAAGAACGTAAAGTTTCCAATGGCAACTGCTGTACTCGTTTGAGAATAATCAAGAATAGCTCGGCAGTAACATGTGCGTCACTGTTAGCACTATGCGGATTCTTGTGTTCAATGCTTAAATAACGGGTTAGATCTTGTAATTTATAACTACTAATGGTTGGAAAAAGTATCTGCGATAATTCAACAGTATCGATAGCTTTGACATTGAGTTGATTCATTCCGATACGTTTAAGTTCACGATTTAAAAAGGTCAAATCAAAATTCACATTATGTGCAATAAAAACTCGATTTTTTAAAAGTTTAAAGATATCAGGTGCAACTTCTTCAAATGTAGGCGAATCTTTAACATCTTCATCACTTAGACCAGTTAATGCAGTGATTCTTGCAGGAATCGGCACTTTAGGATTGATCTTTTGATCATAGATATGTGTAATTTCACCATTTTCGATAAGGGCACAGCCGAATTGAATTATACGCCCGTTGTCATGCCAATTAGAATTGGTCGTCTCCAAATCAACAACAGCGTAAGTGTTTTTCAAATCATTCACCTCTCACCTTTTAATTTTCCTGTAAATCAACTGCTTGGTTAATCTTCAAGAAATAAAGATATTTACCCACGACGGGTTTGTTTTTAATTACAGAAATAGCTTCTGCATATAAATTAACTTGTCCGGAATATTTTGCAATCAATTCAGTTAAATTTTGACTTGTTGCATGATCAGTTTTGTAATCAAAAATAATTATTCCGTGTTCTAATTCAATCACACCATCAATAATACCATGAACTAATATTTTATCGGTAGTGGAATAGTCTTTTGCGGAAGTTTTAAATAACTTTTGAGCTGGCATTAAGATAGAACAAGGAAATTCCCGACTTACCTGTTCATGATTATTGACAATCATTTGACCCAGACTGCTCTGATAAAAATTAACCAAACTTTGACAATCAATTTTTTCGGCTAATTCCGACGTTAAAAGTTTCTCATTAACCATTTGTGTAATGAGATCTTGAAAATCTGATAACTTTGGAGTCTGATCAATCTTAATCTTTTGTAAAACTAAATGAGTGGCACTACCTATTTCAGCATTGGTGATTTTTTTAGTTTTGGTTAAAAATTGTGGCTTAGCAAAGGAACCAAGATT
This sequence comes from Companilactobacillus crustorum JCM 15951, assembly GCF_001434585.1. GTDB lineage: Bacteria > Bacillota > Bacilli > Lactobacillales > Lactobacillaceae > Companilactobacillus > Companilactobacillus crustorum. The sequence continues at coordinate 52,993 of NZ_AZDB01000005.1, read as the reverse complement.
ATAGCGAGCCTTGTCAGAAATTAAATCTTCTGCCATATTTTCATCGTCTGGGTCTGCAAATAACCCTTTGATTTCCGAAACAGATTGGTAAGCCGTAGTTTCAACTGAATCTTGATATTTATACTTCAAATCCAAAATATCATTGACTGATTTTTTGAAGAGATCGCTAGGTTCCACATCTTCTAAACTCTTTTGTTCAGTTTGCGTTTGATTTATATTATCCGTTGTTGCTGGAATCATTTGGAATTTCAACTGACAGTCATCATTAAAAGCCTCAGGTTGATCAGTTTCAGCTAAAGTACTAATTCCTACTAAATTTTGAAAACTATTAGCTTTCATCCGCGATGACTCGTTGATTAAACCATGATGCATTTCAATGTTGCCCCAAGCTTTATAAATGTCAGCTTCTTTTTTAGTAAAACCTAGCATAATAAGTTTCTGACGAGCTCTAGTTAAAGCTACATACAACAAACGCATCTCTTCGGAAACAGTCGATATTTTCTTCTGATAACTAATGATTCCTCGTTGAATGGTCCGATATTTTACTCGTGAGTCAGTGTCAGCTAGCGTAATCCCGATACCCTTTTGAGCATCGAAAACTGTATTGGCATTAACATCCATCAGATTAAATTCTTTTGCCATATCTAAATAAATTACAATTGGAAATTCCAATCCCTTAGAACCATGGACTGTCATAACTTTGACTGTATCATCATTAGCTTCAATACTATTAGGTTGCGAAAGATCTTTGTCAAGATCTTGCATTCGCTGAATAAAGCTAATAAATTGATGCAAGCCTTTGTAATTATTCTCTTCATAAGCACTGGCACGTTGATAAAGAGCATGTAGATTAGCGGCTCGCTGTTTTCCTCCAGGCATCCCTGAAACATATTCCAAAATGCCAGTTTCTTGATAAATTTTCCAAATTAAACGAGCCAAGCTATTTTTATTAGCAAAATCTCGATAACTTTCTAACTGTAAAAGAAATGACTTGAGCTTATTTTTGATATGTTCATTGGCACTTTCAGAATTGAGATATTCATTTAATGCCGTGTAATAAGTATTACGCTTATCAACCAAACGAATCTCAGCTAATTCTTCCTCATTCATCCCCACGATCGGTGACCTCAAAACCGCAACTAATGGAATATCTTGATAAGGATTATCGACGATATTAAGCATCGACATCATAATCTGCAATTCGGTTGTTTGAAAATAATTTTGAGCGTCAGTAACCATAACCGGAATATTGACCTTAGAAAAATAAGAGATTATATCAGTATTGTTATCACGCGTTCTTGCCAAAATTGCAATATCCGAATATTTTAACGGACGTATTTTTTTGGACTTATCGTTTGTTTTGATCTTACTGTCATAAATTTGAAAATTATTGTCCATCAAAGATTGAATTTTTTCCGCTGCTGCACCAATCAATGTTTGACGTTTAGAAATTTCTTCTTCATCGTCGCCGATATAAACATCAAATTCATTCGTTGTATCAACGGTATCAGGAAAATCAGTTCCCGTAATCAATTTAGAATTATCATCATAATCAATATCGCCGATCCGTTTATCAAAAATTCTGGTAAAAATCTGATTAACAAAATCATCAACATCTTTTGATGAACGGAAATTTTTTGATAATTGAATCAGCTCATTAGGATTATCATCTTTTTGAAAAGCTTCGTATTTTTCGGTAAATAACCGTGGAGCAGCCTGCCTAAAGCCATAGATTGACTGCTTAATATCTCCCACCATGAAGCGATGATTCGTTTCACACGATAAAAGGTCAATGATTTTGTCCTGCATAGCATTGACATCTTGATACTCGTCAATCATTAACTCATGAAACTTATGTTGATAATATTCTTGAGCAATTTTTCGACCATCGACTTCGCCTTCAAGGATATCTACCGCTCGATGTTCCAAATCATTGAAATCGAGCACATGACTATTAGTTTTCAAACTTTGAAATTTATCAATAAACTTATATTCAACCTCAACTAGCTTAGCAATTAGTTTTTGAGCTTCCTTCAGCGAGGCGTCAACTTCAGTTTCAGGTTTTAATAAATAATCTTCTATTAAGCTATCCAACTGTGCTTTGAAAGTCTTACGTATTTCACTGGCATCGTCTAAGAAAGAAGTATCTTTTCCTTCTTTATCAGCCTTTTTTAGAGTGACTTTTTTAGCTTCTAGCTTAAAATTCATCAAATGATTTCTGATATCATCATAATTTTGACCAATTAAAGAGTCATTCATTTTCGCCAATTTTTCAGAAATTTCTTTAAACACATCAAGATATGAACTAGCTAATTCATCTTGCAAAGCTATATCCATTCCTTGCTGAACATTTTCCGTCATTTCCTCTAAACGACGTTTAATTTGAGGCAAAAATTCTGTTTGATAAAATTGTGAGTCTGAAAAAGTGCCTGTGAATTGATAAGCTTTAATCAAATTATCTAGCCACAATTTAGTATCGCCGTTTGTAATAGCGAAGTCGTAGAGTTTAAAGATAATATCTTTAAGACCATCATCAGATCGATCATTAGTAAAGTTATCGGTCAGTCTAATAAAATCGGGATCATCTTTACTGTAATAACCGTCACGAACGTTATCATAAGCCTGTTCTTGGATAATTGACTTTTCTGTATCATCGCTCAGCAAGCGAAAATTAGGATCTAAATCAATAACATAATAGAATTTTTTAATAACGCTTAGGCAAAAGGCATGTAAAGTACTGATATTAGCCATGGGAACTCTGAAAATCTGTTTTTGCAATTTTTTCTTCTGTTCAGGAACAGTAGCAGTATTAACTGCCTCTTTTAAAGCTAGCAAAAGGCGATCTTTCATTTCCTGAGCAGCTGCATCGGTAAAGGTGGCTACTAATAAGTTATCAATATCTTCATCGCTTTTTAACTCCTGCAAAATTCTTTCAATTAAGATTGTAGTTTTACCTGAACCTGCAGCAGCAGAAACTAAAATATCATGTCCTCGATGGTTGATGGCTTTTTCCTGATCTTCAGTCCACTTAGTCATTATTTTCCTCCTCTAATATTTCACCAATCTTTTCTAAGACATCTTCTTTGTTGTAGTTAATTATGTCGTGGTATTCATTTTCTGGAAGCATAGCATCAAATTCAAAAATTGGACGATAATCGCTATATTGCAATCCGGTAATCTTTTGATAAAGATATGGATTTAAAGCTAACTTTCCGGAATAAATTTTTTCACCAGCTTGAGTGATCAAATGTCGATTATAATTCAGGATTTTAAACAAATCCTCATCAGAAATCACATCATTTTTACCAAAACTTACCACCGGCGAACGTGAAGCACGCGTTTGCTTAGTTGTTCTAGCTTCCGTATCAAAATTATTCAGCAAATCCTCATCATCCAGTAAAATCCCTTGTAATTTAAATTTGCTAAGAATCTGCTGCTCTACCGGCGTATTCTTTTTTGTTAAACGAATAAAAGGATTAACAATATGTTCATACAAAGCTCCACCAATTTTTACTTCTTTATCGGCTGGTTTAAACATTTCCAAATTATCACTCAAACTTTGGATATAAGTCGGCATTTGCATAGTAATTCCATCTAAGAATTGCGAAAAATTAAATCTCCGTTCACTAGATTTATAATCAATAATTGCTAGGTATGCCAGATCTTCGTCGCTTAAATTCATTTCATCAATTCGATCGATTTTCCCACGAACATTAATCAAATGATCCCCTGGAATCGGATATGATAATCCTGGTAAATCTTGCTGATTATTGATTCTGCCAAAAGTGACTTCCGAACGCTTAGGAACAAAACGATTACGTTTATATTGAATTTTCATATTTTTAACTAATTGAACTAAAGTACTCTTCAACTTATCCGAAATATAAAGCATTCTTGCAGATGATTTAAAAATTTTATTTTCTGGTAGACTAGCTTGTTCCTCAAACAGATCAGCTATTAACTGGGAGATTTCAGTATCTTCAAAATTGGTCAATTCTTTTCCTGTCTTATTAAGGTATTTCACTAATCCATCTAAAACCGCATGAAAAATCGAACCGGTCTGTGCAGGCGTTATTTCAAACAATTGGCGTGGATATAAGCGTAAGCCGTATTTTAGAAAATACTCGTATTCATTCATATAAAAGGTTTCTAGTTGTGAAATTGAAACATTAATATTTTTGCCATACAACGCATCAACTGTTTCTGGCTTCAAATCTATTGGCTTATTTTGATAAACTAATGAACTTAAAGCAAAATCAGTTTTCTCTGGTCGCTTATTTATTAATTGCTGACGAACATATTGCCAAGCACTGGAAAGACCAACATTTTTATCTAAAGCCGCTCTAGATGCTCTGATCAAATAATTTAAAGTTGAAGCTTTCGAGCCGATATAATTTAATACGTGATTAGTGTCTGGATCGTCACTATTGGGATTTAAAAGTTTGTCTTCAATCGTTAAACCAAAATGTTCCTGGATTCTTTTAACATAATTAGATAAATCTTGAGGTTTATTATCTTCAGATAAATTAGGATAGGTAAAAATTAATCGTTCAGTACTAGAAGTAAAAGTAATATCATGCAAAAATGGCTCAGAATTATTAACTACTTCATCTGACTCTTTTAAATATTTGCCATCAGTTAAATTTTCATTTAAAAAACCTCGTTCATCATCAGTAACTAAATTATTAGAAACAGTCGTTCCAGGCATATTTGCTGTAGTAGCCCCTAAAATAAGAGTAATCTTTCGATTATTCGGCTGAATCATCCCAATTTCAGAAATACTTACTGCATCAAGTGTTGAAGGAATTTGAGAATAAGTAGCATTTTCAAAAGCAGCATCTAGGATACTAATAAAATCTGCCGCATCAAATTCTTTTTCTCCAAAAACGGTAATATATTCATCCAAAATTTGATTGAACAAACTGACAATCTGTTCCGGCTGGTTAGCTAAAGTTAAATTCTTTTGTTCTGTAGCTTGTTTTTGCCAAGTTAAAAGAATTTCAAAAACATGATTTCTTGTTAAAAAGTCATATAAGAAACTGGCACTATCCAGAGAATTATGGCTGCCATTTAAAAATTTATCCAACTGTCCATATAAATTCTTTACATAGGACTTAATAATATTAATTTGCTGATATTCATGAATCTTGATCTGATCTACTTTATCGTCCAATTTAACCGTTGGCTGAAATTTTTTACCCAGCCAACTTTTCTTGCCAATCCCATTAGCCAAAACATAATTTTCAGTTAAATCAACTGCCTCTCGAAAACTAGCTAGATCATCTTTGAAATCATCAGGAATCAATAGTTCAGTCCGTAGCAAACTGATGACATCATCCTCTTGCATTCCCTTGTTATATACATCAAATAATAAATCCAATAAACGCTTGAAGGGATGATTGGCCATCTTCTTTTGCAAATCTATAAAGTATGGAACTTCATTATTTTCCATAAATGATTCGATAAACGAACTGTATTCTGAAAGATTACGTGCCAGAATCAAAAAATCTTTATAACGATAGCCTTGACGCGCCACCATCTGACGAATGTAGGAACTAACCGCCGATACTTCAGTTTGCTTATCCGTACATTTCCAAATTTGAATCGTACGATTATTATCTAGAATGCTTTTTGTGATTGGTTCAACCCCACTCGATTGAATCCAATAATCTTCTAATTTAACTAAATCTTCACTGACTCGTAAATCCTGTGCAAAATAGTTACGAGTAATAATTTTTTGACTCTTAGCAAAATCATGCAGTTGCTGATAAGTAGCTGTTGAACGATAAAAGAATTCTGTATCATCGTTAGCCTTCAAAGCTGGTTGTTCCAGAACTAAAGAAACATTTAAATCAAAACAATTCATGATCATTGCTTTAACTAAATTTAATTCCGTAGCCGTAAATGATGAAAAACCTTCAATATAAAAATGATATTGATTAGTTTTGATTTTTTTATTGAGAAAATCTGCCAAAGAATTCAATTGAAAATCATTAGTATTATAATTTTGAATTTGTTCCAAATAGGCACTATAAATTAAATTAAGTTCTTTGATTTTATCGGCAAAAACATCTTGGCCATTGGTATTCAATACTGCTTCAATATCATCAGGCTGGACTTGACCGTTTAAAAATTCATCAAACTGAGAAATCATTTGATCTAAGAAGCCAGGTTTATTGATCATTCCTGAAAAGATCTTCAAATGAGACTGGTTTTTTTGAATAATTTCTTTCAATAACATGGCTGATTTAGTTTGTGTTAAGGTTTCTAAATTATAATCGCTACTGTCACGCAAAAAGTACCATGCTAATCGTGAAAAGGAAAAAGTTTGTACATTATTCGTGGCGATCAAGGAGTCATTATCTTTTTCAAATGATTTAAGAATATTTACTTCTGATTCAAATTTAATATGGTTTGGTACTAGAAAGAAAAATTGTCCTTGGGGGTCTTTCTTTAAGTCCTCATGGAATAGTTCCATCATCTTTTTATGATGATCAAATTGGTTCTTTCCTAATACAAAATTTAATGTCATTTTTATTCACCCGCAAAAATTTTATCATAGTTAGTTGTCGTAAAGTGGAAATCATCTCAATAGATGTATAAAATAAAGACTTAGAGAAATTGAGGTGAGCATTGTGCTTAAAGGAATCGGAAAAAGTCATGGAAAAACTATTATTATGGGAGAACATGCAGTAGTTTATGGCTACCCAGCTTTTGCTATCCCCCTACTTAGTACGCCCGTGATTGTCAAAATGAAACAGAGTCATGAAAATTCTTTAATTTCCAAGTACTATGCTGGAAAAATCGATCAAATCCCAGATGCTTTATCTGGCGTGAAATATTTAATTGATCTATTAGATAAAGAATTGAATCTACAAAATGTGAAATATACTATCAGTATCGATAGTGGTCTGCCAATTGAACGAGGCATGGGCTCATCAGCTGCCATTGCCGCTGCCATAACTCGAGCCTTCTTTGATTTTTTTAAACACGAATTAGATCATCAGACATTGATCAATTACGTTAATAAATCAGAAACAATTACTCATGGCAAAGCAAGTGGCTTAGACGCTTTAACTGTCAGTTCAGAATACCCTATTCAATTCGGTAGCAATGAAGCTCCCAGTCACTTTACTTTCAATTCAGACGGCTTCATTGTTATCGCCGATTCTGGTGTCAAAGGTAAAACAAAAGAAACCGTCGCTGATGTTAGAAAAATGTATGAAAGCGACCAAGCTAAAACTGGTGCTTACTTAAAACAATTAGGCGATTACGCTTCAAAAGCTAGCAACTATTTAGTTCAGGGAAATCTAAAACAATTAGGGCTAGTGTTTACTTTAGCTAATGAGGTTTTGACCAAATTAAACCTTGCAATTCCTAAGACTGATAAACTAATAGACGCCGCTAATCATGCTGGCTCTCTTGGCAGTAAAATTACTGGCGGAGGTCGTGGCGGCTGTATTATCTGTTTGGCTCGTAATTTAAAAAATGCGCAAATGATTCAAAAGGCTTTAACCAAAGCAGGAGCACAACAGACATGGATTCAACCACTATCAATCTATTCGGAGGATTCAGATTTTGACTAGAACAGCACGGGCTTATACTAATATTGCTTTAATTAAATATTGGGGTAAAAAAAACAAACAACTTAAATTGCCTTATACAAATAGTTTGTCATTGACCCTGGATCGTTTTTATACGGATACTACAGCTACTATTATTAATGAAGATCATGATGTTGTATATCTAAATGAGCAGTTGCTTAATGATTCTCAGAATAAGCGAATTTTGAATTATCTAGATACAGTTCGAAAATTTTATTCATTTAAAGATCATTTTCAAATTAATAGCATCAACCACGTTCCTACTTCAGCCGGTTTTGCTTCTTCAGCATCTGGTTTTGCTGCTTTAGCTGCAGCTATCAATGAAACTAAGCAATTAAATTTAACCCGACGTGAATTATCAATTTTGGCTCGAAACGGTTCGGGATCAGCTAGTCGTTCCATCTACGGTGGCTTTGTAGAATGGGAGGCTGGAACTGATAACGAATCCTCTTTTGCTGTGCCCATTGACGAACACCCAGAAATTGATTTATCGTTATTGTCGGTCGTAATAAACAAAAGCACTAAAAAGATTTCTTCCACCACTGGAATGGAAAATAGCGTAAAAAGCTCCCCTTTTTATTCTAATTGGGTTACACTAGTAGCTTCAGAGATAGAAGAAATTAAGCAAGCAATTGCTCAAAAAGATGTTCAAAAAATTGGTGAAATTTCCGAACACAACGCAATGTCGATGCATGCTTTGACTCTTTCGGCTGATCCTTCGTTTACATATTTTGAACCAGAAACAATTCAAATTATCCAATTGATCAAAGAAATGCGTCAAAAGGGTATTCTAGCGTATGCTACAATTGATGCCGGTCCTAATGTTAAAATAATATGTACGAAAGAATCACTGCCAAAGGTTCAAACATGCATTAAACAACAATTATCAAATGTAACAACCGTCGTTGCCAATATCGGCTCTGGCATCCAATACATCTGATTATAAATTGAAAGGTATGATATTTTGTCTACAGGAAAAGCACCTGGAAAATTATATTTAGCTGGAGAATATGCTGTTGTTGAAACTGGCTTTCCCGCTGTTCTTACTTCCGTTAATAAATATGTAACGGTCACAATTAATAAGACGCAAAATGGTGGAACAATTCAGTCGAAAAATCTCAATAAGGAATTGATCCATTGGAATCGTCAAGGAACAGAATTAGTCTTTGATGATTCTGAAAGTCAATTACAATATATTCTTGCAGCCATTCAATTCGTAGAAAAGTACGCTCTAGAACGAGACGTTAAATTAAATTACTACGATTTATTAGTTACTAGTGAGTTAGATTCAAAAGATGGCAAGAAATATGGTTTAGGATCTTCAGCAGCCGTAACCGTTGCTGTTGTTAAAACTTTAGGCGATTTCTATCACTTAGGTTTATCTGCCATGGATATTTATAAAATATCAGCCATTTCTCATTTATCCGTTCAAGGGAATGGTAGTTTAGGAGATATTGCTGCCAGTGCGTTTGGTGGTATTGTCGCCTACTATTCTCCTGACCGTAACTGGATCTTTAACATGATCAGAAATCATAGTATCACTGAAATTTTGGCACTCAATTGGCCAGAATTAAAGATTCAAAGTTTACAGTTGCCAAAAGACTTAGAATTAACGGTTGGTTGGACAGGCTCTCCTGCCTCGACATCAATTTTAGTTGATCGAATTGCTTTGACAAAGGCTCAAAAGGTCGAAAAGTATCAGAATTTCTTACGTGCCAGTCGTAAAAATGTTGAACATTTAATTACTGGTTTTAAAGATAATAATTCAGTCCTTATAAAAAAAGTCTTTAGTGAATATCGAGAACTACTTTCAGATCTAGCTGAATTTAGCGATGTTCATATTGAAACAGAATTATTAACTAAGCTTTGCGATATCGCTGAAAAACTAGGTGGCTCTGCCAAAACTTCTGGTGCTGGTGGCGGCGACTGCGGTATTGTTTTAAGCGATAAAAATCTTAATATTGCAGAATTAAAGAAAGAATGGCAACAAGTCGGGATTACCCCTTTAACTTTGAAAATTGGAGAAACAATCGCCCATGCCTAAACAAGATCCACAAATTCAACGCAAAGTTGAACATCTTTTTTTAGCAGAAAAGTTTTTTACTGACGAATCATTTGCAAATTTTGACAAAATTCGTTTACTTCATGATGCCCTACCAGAATTAAGATTAAATGACATTGATTTAACTACTGATTTTTTAGGAACTAAAGTTGCTTTGCCAATCTATTTTAATGCCATTACTGGTGGCTCTAGACAGTCCGATCGTTTTAACACCGAATTGGCTCAATTGGCTCAGAAACTAAATATTCCCGTTTCTAGTGGTTCAATGGGTGTTTATTTCCGTTTGCCAGAAGAAACGAAGGCTTCCTTCACTACTTTACGAAGCAATAATCCAAAGGGATTCGTTATTGCAAATGTTTCTGCCAAGGCTAACGCTCAACAATCTCAACAAGCAGTAAATCTTATAAAAGCTAATGCTTTGCAGATCCATCTAAATGCTCTTCAAGAATTGGCCATGCCTGAAGGCGATCAAGAATTTATGTGGTTGGACAATATAAAAGATATCGTCAAAAATGTTTCAGTTCCAGTTATTGTTAAAGAAGTTGGTTTCGGTATTTCTCAGATCAATTTGCGTCAATTATATCAAGCGGGAGTACGTTATGTTGATATTTCTGGTTTTGGAGGAACTAATTTTGCGCAAATTGAAAGTGCTCGCAATCATGATTTAGACTTATCTTATTTAGATCAGTTGTCACTTTCGACTGTAGAATCGCTTCTAGAATCTCGCCCTTATCAAAACAAAATGACCATTTTGGCTTCTGGTGGCATCAGAACCCCAATGGATGTGATCAAGGCCCTTCGTTTAGGAGCAAGCTCTGTCGGAATGTCCGGCTTAGTTCTTCATCATCTGCAAAAAAGCTCCTTGAGTGAAACCGAAACTTTCTTCGAGAAATTTATTCAACAATTGCAACTAATTATGGCTGCTATTGGAGCTAAAAATATTAATGACATCAAAAAAGCTCCCATCGTTTTAGATGAAAGCTTGGTAAACTATATTAAACAGCGTAATTTAAAACTCTAACGTCTTAATCCCTTGGGATAGACGTTTTTTATTTGCTGATTGCTATAACGACCCCAACTGAAAAGTTTGTCTTGATATGCTAGTCCTATCCATTTATTGTCGAAGTCCGGTTTAGACGTTAAAATAACAGACTCACCATGTAAGTATTTTTCAAATTGAGTTTGATCTAGTTCAAAAACAGTATTTAATTCATCAGGTTTGATAGCCAATATCCAAGCGATATCGGGTTCAAACCTATTTTTTTTGAATTCGCCTAATTTGAGACCATTTCTTAAAATATGCAAGCCCTTAAAGCGACTATCTAAACTAGCAGCTTGATATAAAAAGTCATTGATTTTTAGCCAATTATTTTCAGATAAGGTTTTCAGATTAGCTTTAGCAAACTTTTGAACAAATTTTGTGTCGTCTTTTTTGATACCATTATTAATTTGACGTTCCTTAATTGCAGCTGGTTCACCATCTTTTACCATTTTGCACATGAAATGACCTTCGCCATTGAACTGATCTGGAAACATTCTCAAAGCTTTGGTTAATTCAGAATTATTATTACCCCATTCTGGACGGCCATCTTCCATACCAGCGTATTTTTTAACAAGTACCAAATGCATATCAGGATATTTATCTAAAAACCAGTCGATATTCTGTTCATTTTCCTCTGGTGAAAAGGTGCAAGTTGAATAGACAAACGTTCCACCATTATTCAACAATTTATACGCTGAATCCAGGATATGACGCTGACGATTGGCACATTGCTCAACGTAATCTAAGGACCAATATTGAACTGAATCAGGATCTTTTCGAAACATTCCTTCCCCAGAACATGGTGCATCGACTAAAATTTTATCAAAGTACTGCCCCAACTTCTTTTCGAAGTCTTTAGGTGAATTATTCGTAACTATTGTATTAGTGATACCCATTCTTTCAATGTTAGAAGACAATACCTTTGCACGCTTAGCATTTATCTCATTACTGACCAAAAGTCCCTGTGAAGCCATTTTTGAAGCAATATACGTTGTTTTACTACCAGGAGCAGCACACAAATCAAGGATTTTATCGTTTTCTTGCGGATCTAAAATTTCTGTGACATACATTGCACTAGGTTCTTGACTATAAACGTAACCCGACAAGTGATCTATTGAATTACCATTAATCTCGCCATAATAGCCAATAGGACTGTACTCGATTGGTCGTTCCAAAGAATAAGAAACATTTTGAAAATTAGCCTTTAGGGGATTCAAACGAAAAGCTTCCTGACTATCCTCTTGAATAGCAGCAAATAATTTATCTGCTCGGTCTCCCATTAAATTACGATATTTTGTTTTAAAGTCTTGACTTAAATCGACTTTCATTAAATTACTCACTCCGTTTAACAAAGAATATTTGCGATAATCCAATAAGGATCGTCATGACAACTGAAATTGTCATAAAAAGATTAAAAGTACTATGACTAATAATGACAATTCTCCAATTGACTGCGGCAAAACCAATAGCGAATGGCACTAACGTATAAATCAAATAGCGAAGCATTAAGCCATTACGATAATTATTTTTTAAATCTCCAGTCAAATGCGAACGTGATAAATCATATTTCAATGGTATTAAAATATAAAAATCAACGGCCATAATTAAGAAGAATAACAGAACAATTCCAACAAGATACATTTCACCGTTATTGGTTGTCTCAACATTAGTAAAATCATCTGTTTGAGGGACATACTTGTGCATTGAACTAGCATGCAATACGTGTTTGATCTTGCTTAAGCTCTCTTTATTAGTAACTGCATGACCATCTAGCACCGTTGTTACTTGATTCAAGTGATACCTGGATTTAGGCTGATTAGGCGACAATGAGACTAAAGTCTGCGAATTTAAAATATCTGCCCCATCAAAGCCAACATTTCCAATCACTGAGATATAACGATTGTCTACTTTGATATAAGATTGACTTTGGGGTTTATAAGCTTCAATATTTGAAGTTTTGCCCTGAACCGCAAAAGGAATTTGCGAAATAAAGTCATCCTTCGAGAAGTAACGTCCTGAAGTAATAGGGAGTTTATTTGTTTTTCCATGACTATAGATATAGCCAATATCACTATTGCTCTTTTCAAAGAATATCAACTGATATCCAGCAACTTTCTTTTTGGCATTTAATTCCTGAACAGCCGTAACTAAATTCTTTTTAGAATGAGTATGCAATACAACTGCTTCTTCACTCATACCTAAACGGTTCATAGTATTATTATATTTAATCGAATCGCTTTTAGAGATTGCTACCCCAGTCAAGAGGACTATCAAAAAGATAACAATACTCGAAATAATTTTTTTCATAAAGAAATCACCTATTAAATTTGTCTTACTGATATATCATTTTACACTAAAGACTAAGACAAGGCTGAAACATTTTTATTTGTTTCAGCCTTGTCCTTTTACTTAACTAAATAGAGTTGATCTTTAACTAAATCATAATTTGAATAAGATTGATTAATTCGTTGAATTCTAGAATCCTCTTGCAATTTTGCACTATCCCAAAACTCACGACTATTCGTTGCACCATATTTTTCACCAATCACTAGGAAATTGACATCTAATTGGCGTATTTTTTGTAAAACGCGATAATCAATATCTTCCCTATCTGGACCCCAAGCTAAAATAACATTATCGACTTGTGAACCATACTTTTCTAAAGCCGAAATAGCCTCTAAAGATTCGACATCAGTAATTTTTATCTTTCCAGTCTGATTGTACTTAGACCAACTCAAGTCGTCCGTACAGTAGGTTTTAATGTCAAAATCACGCAATCCTTTGGAAAGATAGCCATTTCCTGCCATTAACTCTAAAAAAGTTTGGTTAGGGAAATTGTTTTTTATCGCTTCTACAAAGTCTTCAGTAATAGTTGCCCAATAGCCAAATCGTGTCTGTAAATAACTTCGAAATTCTCCCAAATCATGATCAAACTTTTCTAATCGAGCAGACATAGTTTGAAATTCAATTTCATCTAGGTTGATATTGTGCTCCATATAAGTTGTTATTTCTTTTTCACTTAATTGCAATTGGGGAAAATGATACTTTGGCAATTGATTGTTATTTAGTGCCTTAACAATATTTTCCATAAATTTGATACGTGCATTAAAAACCATTCCATTAGGTAAAACACTCGTATCTTGACGTAATCCATCTATATAATTCATTCTTTGCCCCCAGACATAATTTACCGATAAAATTAAATTCAATTCGTCAATTATATTACTAGAGATCTGGTTAAACATAAAGCCATAGTACTTAATGCCAGTAACGTTTGTCCTTTATTAATATTAAATTAAATTTTTATGATGAAAATACCACAATTATTTCCAATAATTACGAAAAAGTGTAATATCCTAGTTAGTACATGTACGAGGTGAATTATGGCAGAAAATAATAGAAGACAACGGCCTCAAAAGGAAGAAGAAAGCGGTTGGAAATTTTGGTTGCAAACTATTGCACTGACAATTGCCATCTATGCGGTATTTTTCTTAGGGTTTAAGTTTATTCTCTCAAATGACAAAGTTTCTGGACCTTCAATGCAGCCGACCTTTGAAAACGGAGATAAAGTAATTGCTACGAGACATTCAAATCTTACACGTGGCGATGTAATCGTTTTGAAAGCTCCTGATGAACCAGGATCATTTTATATTAAGAGAATTATCGGATTACCCGGTGATACAGTTGTTTCTAAGAATAACAAAATCTATGTTAATGGTAAAATGTTAAAAGAGGACTTCCTTAAAGCTGGCAACAAAGTTAAGGAGCCTGATACTAGCTTGTATGCAGGTAAACCATACAGTTATACTTATAACTTTACTTTAAGTTCACTAGCTAAGAACTCGCCTGAATGGCAACAACGTTATAGCAGTTCTTACCTAAACAAAATTAAGAAGACCAATAAGGTCCCTGCTGAAACATACTTCGTAATGGGAGACCATCGAACAGTTTCAAAGGATAGCCGTATTATTGGCTTTATTAACAAGAAGAGCGTTATCGGTGAAGTTAAGTGGCGTTACTGGCCATTAAATAAATGGACAGTCTTTTAAAATTAGTGTTTTAGATAATTTATTGGAGGTATTTTCATGGATAAACCAAATATTGCTGAAATGATAATTCAGTATGAAAAAAATAAAGATATGACAGATACACAGTTTGCTTTCGAGAGTCATCTCTCAGTTGAACGTGTTCACAATCTTAAATCAGGTGATTACGAACCTACAGCAGATGAAATTAAGACAGTTCAAGAATATATCAAATTGCATCAATAAAGCAGTATTTGTAGTTTACCCCATTGACGATAACCCTCGTAGGTTATCGTTTTTTTAATAAAAAATAGACTCTGACAACTTTTTATAGTCATCAGGGTCTATTTTGTACGTTTTTTGTCATTGGATAGTTTTATTTAAATAATTAAATATTCTCTCATCATGAAAATAAACAAAGCACCCTTTAATTCCCCTTTTAAGTAGAACATTGATTGAATTCAAAATAATTTTTTGTTTAGACTCATTTAAGTTTAGAATGTCTTTTTCGTGTCGATTCTTAAAAGCTTCACGATCTTCATATTTTGAAATATCTATCTTTATTTTTCCTGAACCATTATATGAAATAGAAGGACCAATTATTACTGCTACGTAATTTAAATCAAAACCTTGGACCGTATAAATTGAACCAATTTCATTAATTGTTTCAGGTTTTTGAGCCCATGTCGTCTGAGAATAGTTATATTGATCCCAAGGCAAATGAAACTTCCCCTCAGTAACATAATGTTTTTGTCCATCTAAAGTAGACGGATAATCTGCTGTAGCCACTATTCTAGACTCGCCTATTTGGTCATTTTTGGATTTTAAATCTTGATACATTTTTTCGGCATCCGAATAAATTCTAAAATCATAGTCAGACTGAAACGATAAAAAATTAGTAGTAGCCCTTGATAAATTATCGAGTTTTAATTGATCCGTCAGATCATCATCCCACTTAAGAACTTGCTTTGGTGCTTGCATTCGCATCTGCGTATGCAAAGTTGCTCGTTGGTAATTAGCATCTGATTTTCTAACAATTGTATCTAAAAGTTTTTGTGACCAATAGCTTTTAAGCTTCAACACCTGACGTTCATCAAATACTAAAATAACCACTTTGCTAAGTTTTACGATTTCTTCTAATTGATTATTCTGTATAAAGTTATTGTAATTATCGCTCTCGCTTAAAAGTAAATGTGCCTCATCAATTACCACAGTATCGGCATTTCTATGTTGCTTATGCATACGATTAATAAAACTAGTTGGACGTAAAAAACGATTTTTTCTTAGTTCAGAAAATTGACCCGCATTTTCCTGATAAACCTTTAGTAATTCAGGATGATTAACTAAAAAATAATTGTCAGTATGATTAGATTTAGCGGCTTGTTCCAATTTTAAAAACAATTTGGTTAGGATAACACTTTTACCCGTGCCAGCATCCCCATTTAACTGAAAAATATTCTTATTAGAAGCATCTAATCCCTGTTTATTGAAAAATAGAATTTTGTTAAATATTTGTTCTTGTTCTTTAGTAAGTGCCTTATTTGGAAAAACTGATTCTAACATAATTCACCTTCGATAATTATAAATAAACTATCATCTAGTGTGGACGAAATGAGTTTCTTGGTCAATGGTTTTGTTTTTTTTATTTTTATGTTTTCGTAAAACATATATTTTTATTTAATTAAGGTTACATAACAAAAATTAATACAAGTTGTGTGCAATGGTTTTTAATGCATAAAAAAATACCTCTATTTTGAGGTATCTTTTTTTATTTTTCGTCGCTCTTTAAAACACCACCAACGGCATAATGTTCTTTTTCCATTTCATTCAAAACAACATGAACATGTTCTGAAGGTGCTCCAGTGTTCTTTACAATGGCTTCCGTTACATCCTTAACCATTCCTCTTAGTTGTTCTTCTGAACGTCCAGCAATTAAATCGATATGTACTAATGGCATAATTAACTCTCCTCAATAATTAAGATAGTCCTATTATATCAATAAATTATCTTCCAGGTGCTTAATTTCGATAAACCGTAGCCAAATCTTTGTCATAAACCTCAAAATACCTACTATATAATTTTTCACCTTCTATAATTGATGCTGCATGATTAATTCCATCACTATTTTTAGAATTTTTTCTTAAAATTCTCTCAACAAACCTTCAAAAGACATCTAAAGTTTCAAATTAATAAAAGCCCTTGATTTTCAATTGCTTTGCCTCTGCCAAAAAGCTTTTCATCTTCCGAGAAAATTCAATATTCTCAGCCTTCAAATAATAAGCCTCGATCTCTTCAGAATAACCGATCAGTTCCGTTTCAGGGATTAAATTTTGCTCAAATACACGCTTGTATAAAGCTAAATTCAACAAAAAATCGATGTACCGATTTCCCTGTATTTCAATAGAATCAGCAAAGATTATCAATTTACTTAAAACCTCAGTATCAAAGGGCTCTTGGGATTCAAAAAGATTCATTTGCGATTTCGAATCAGCAATTAAAGCTAAATAATCTGAATATGCCTTAGAAAACCATTCTTGCTGTTTGGGCATTAACACTTCATTAATTTCTAATAATGCCTTTTGAGTGTTGACCTTCTTTATTTCTGCAAATAAAAGTGGTTTTGTTTGTTTCAAATTTGTCATTTTTTCGGTCTTCCCTATAAATACTTTCTAAAAAATCCCTCTAGATTACATAACAATATCTATGACAATAACGAACGAATAAGACATAACAAAAAAAAGTGCCGACATAATAGAAAAAAACTATTATATCAACACTTTATATGTATTATTTCCTTATTAATATTAACCGCCAAAAACGTTCGTTATTGGCATGAATTATCATTATTTTTATATAAATAGTATAACATCAGTTTAATTCAAAAATGAAGTACCTTTTGAATATTGTCGCGTTAAATTGCCTTCTTTAGCAATGCGGTACACTGTTCTCTCCGAGACATTACACTTAATTGCAACATCATGCACTGATAAATCAGGATTACGGTACATAAGAGCTATTTTATCTCTAATATTTTCATTTATTTTAGGACGTCCCAAAACTTTGCCATCAATTTTTGCTTGTTTTAAAGCTTCTCGAGTTCTAGTACGCAAAGTGTTAACTTCAAATTCACTGAACATAGCTAATAATTGCATCATTAGTATTCCTGTAGCGGTATCAGTTGCAATATTTTCATTAACTGATTTAAAAGAGATATTATATTTTTTTAAATCTTCTAAAATTAATAATAATGAAGACATTTTTCTAGAAATACGATCTAATTTAACGACAATAAATGTTACTGTATATCCCTTTTTAGCTAATGATTTTGCTCTTTTAATCGCCTTATTGAACTCTGGACGATCATCCTTTCGACCACTAATCTTTTCCCCATATAAATAATCTATTGCATAATCATTCAGAATTCTTTTTTGCGCCTCATATCCCAGCTTTTGACGATCTTCGGCAGTAGATACTCTAATATATCCGATATTGATCTTTTTTTTCTTTGTTGTATTTGCCAAAAAAACACTCCTTATAATATTAAACATACAATGGACTATTATGATCATTTTCTAATCAAAATGGTACATAGATTGTAAGAAAATATAAAATCATCAATTTAAAAGAAGATTTATTTAAAATAATAAGAATATTGAAAAGTTATTTAATTCATAGATTAAACCATTCTTCCCTGAATTAAACAATCAATTAAAAAGTGACCTTCGTTTCGTACTATAATAAATGCATATGATATTTTGGAGGTAATAATGAAAAACCTAATTTTGATTGGTGGAACTGAAAGATCCGATAAAGTAACTGTTTCTAAATTATTAATGCAACAATTAAACAACGCCGTTATTCTCGATGGAGACTGGTGTGGGCAAACAAACCTGCCCTTTACCAATAATAATAGTCAAAAAATGGTAATGGATAATATTATATTCTTACTAAACTCCTTCATCAAGAATTCAGAATTAAAAAATATTATATTCTATTGGAAATTAGATCAACAAAAGATCATTGACGAAATTCTTGCAGGATTAGATTTAAAAGATGTTAAAGTAACCCCGGTATCTATCATTCCTTCCCTACAGAATTTCACTAATGAAAATAAAAACGACGACGAGTTTCAAAACTCAATTGCGAATCTTTTAAAATATCAGTTACTTTCAACAATTAAGTATGATAACTCTGCTAAATCAGCAGCAACTATTGCTAGTGAAATTATTTCTCAATTATAAAAAACTTCGGGTTAATTGGTCGAAGTTTTAGTTTTGATATTTATGTTTTCGTAAAGCAATTAATTTAATAAGAATCGTTTAAAATGTATTACATAGAATAACTTAATTTTTTTCACAAAAAAAACAGTGCGGCAGCCATTTCTGGTCACGACACTGTTTTTTTACTATTCAATAATAACCTATTTATTTTCGCTATTTAATTTAATGATTTCAAGAATTACATCAACAGCTTTTTCCATGGCCTGTTCAGAAACATATTCAAAGCGTCCATGCATATTCTCGCCACCAGCAAATAAGTTTGGTGTAGGCAAGCCCATAAATGAAATGGTTGAACCATCTGTACCACCACGAACAGGAGCTTCATCAGGCTCAATACCAAGGTTTTTCATAGCTTTCTCAGCAATATGAACTACTTCCATATGATCCTTCATAATCTCATACATGTTGTAATACTGATCACCCATATCAATCTTAACTGTATCTGCACCATACTTGTCATTTAATTTCTTAACGATTTCAGTAACTTTATTTTTACGAGCTTCCAAACCATCACGTTCGAAATCACGGATAATATATGACATATCAGTATGATCGATTGTTCCCTGCTCATCACATAACAAGAAGAATCCTTCTCGTCCTTCAGTTTTTTCAGGTACTTCGTCAGCTGGTAACATGCTTTGAAACTCACTAGCAATCAACATTGAGTTGACCATAATTCCCTTAGCACCTGAAGGATGGACATCTTTACCTGTAATATGAACTTTTAAACCAGCAGCACTGAATGTCTCATACTCCAACTGTCCAACTGGACCACCATCAACGGTATAAGCAAAATCAGAACCAAAATCTTTAACATCAAAATTCTTAGCACCTGTACCAATTTCTTCATCAGGTCCTAAACCAATTTTAATCTTGCCGTGCTTGATCTCTGGATGACTGATCAAATATTCCATAGTCGTAATAATTTCGGATACACCAGATTTATCATCTGAACCTAAAAGTGTCTCACCATTCGTTGTAATTAATGTTTGACCTTCATAATTCTTTAGTGATGGGAAAACAACTGGATCCAAAACATACTTACCAGCAGCATCTAATTTAATAATACTTTTGCCATCATAATTTTCTACGATTTGAGGCTGAATATTTTCTGAATTAAAATCTGCCGTATCAATATGTGAAATCAAGCCTAACACTGGAACATCATGATCAAGATTTGAGGGCAATTCTGCAGTCAAATATGAATCAACTTTTCGGATTTTAACATCTTTCAAACCAATTTCATTCAATTCATCAGCTAATTTCTTCAAAAAGACTGTTTGTCTTTCAGTTGAAGGAATTGTGTATGAATATTCATCTGAACGAGTATTTTGTTTTACATACCCTAAAAAACGAGGAATTAATTTTTCATATTTTAATGCCATTTTTATCCGCTCCCTATAAAAAGTTATATGGTTCTGTATCTACCTCTGATTGTACTATATCTAATTCCAGTTTATTAGATTTTTTCCAATCATTTAAGATACTTGCCATTCTTTCTATAAAAACAGCTTCAATATGATGCCCTGGATCAACTACATTTAAACCATTAGCCATCATATCATGAGCCGTATGATAATAAACATCCCCAGTAATAAAGGTATCAGCGCCAGCTTTTAAGACTTCGGGATAAAACTTACCAGCATCGCCACCAATAATGGCAACCTTTTTAACTTTTTGTCCTAAATCGGACTTAACAAAGCGTAAATTTTTAACATGATAAGCATCTCGAACCATCTTAGCAAAATCGACCAATTCCATTGGTTTTTCTAGTTCGCCCATCCGACCAATCGAATAATCGTCGTCTTCGTCCAAGAAGCGAGCATTCTGCAAGCCAAGCTCTTCCATTAACCAATCGTTCATTCCATTATGTGCTTTATCTAAATTAGTATGACTAGCATATACCGAAATATTATGCGACAAAAGATCACGATACATTTTATTTTGCGGTGAAGATAAATCTAAATTATGAGCTGCACGAAACATCACTGGATGATGCGCTACGATCAAATCGACTTTTTTATCGATTGCTTCAGCCACAACATTAGGACGTACATCCAAAGTTGTCATAACCCGTTGTACAGTCTGTTGACGATCTCCCAATTGAAAACCTGTTGGATCGCCATCCATCTTAATTGATAATGGAGCAAATTCTTCAATTCTATTAATAATATCTTGAACTTTAACCATTAGAGTATCTCCTCAATATATTTAATATATTGGTTCATTACATCAATTTTTGCCTGATCAATTTGTTTAGCACGTTTCATATTAGTCACAGCTTTATGGTAGCCCTGTAATTTATGTTGCCATTTAGCGACAAAAGTTGGTGTTTTTTTCTGTATTAAAATTGGTCCCATTAAAAATTCTGGTTCACTTAAAGAAATTGCTGCATCAGTCTTTTGAGCCTTAATAATTTCATAAACATGATTATCTTCTGCCACAATATCTTCGTCAACAATCTTAAAATTATTTTCAACTAACCAATGACGCACCAAGGGTTCACCAATATTAGGCTGTAAGATTAGTGTCTGAACATGCGACAATTGTTCCACAGTTGCACGAGTGAGAATATCTTGAATTAAAATACCACCCATTCCAGCTATTACGACTGTTTGAATGTGGTCATTTTCTTTAATAACGGCTAAGCCATCGCCCAAACGGACATCAATTTTGCCACTAAGGCCAAATTTATCTACGTCTTTTTTAGAACGTGACATAGGACCTGGTGCGACTTCTCCAGCTATCGCATAAGACGCTATACCTTGTTCAATTAATTCAACTGGCAAATAGGCATGATCTGATCCAATATCAGCCACTCTGGTATTCGTATCAACCATTTGGTAAACAGCTTGTAATCTCTTTGAAAGTAAAGTCACTTTATCCTCTATTCTGCAGTCTTTTTATCTAAGTCTGTCATGTATTCACGTGTCATTGGCATTGCTGTACCACTAGCTCCATTAGTCAATAAGAATTGGATAACATCGATATTGCCACTTTCAAATGAAGCAGCACAGGCTTGAAGATACAAATCCCACATTCGAACAAATCTTTCGCCATACATTTCGTTAACCTTATCTTCAACTTTGTTAAAATTACGATCCCAAATTTCAACAGTCTTTTGATAATGACGACGCAATGGTTCAAGATCGTCAATTTGTAATCCAGCATCCAAAATATGTCCAACATTTTCCTTAACATCAGGAATATAGCCACCTGGGAAGATATATTTAACTAGCCAAGCATCAACACCAACACCATAATGTTGTCCTGTAATACCATGAATCAAAGCATTGCCATCTGGTTTCAAGACATCTTTTACAGTCTTGAAATATCCTGGTAAATTATCTTTACCAACGTGTTCGAACATACCAACGGAAACAACATGATCGAATTTTTCGCTAACTTCACGATAATCTTCCAACATAACTTCCATTTGGTCGCCTAAATTCTCATCTTGAATCTTTTGGTTTACATAGTCATATTGTTCTTGACTAAGAGTAACACCTTTAGCTTTAAGACCATACTCCTTAGCTGCAGTGAACATCATTGTTCCCCAGCCACAGCCAATATCAAGAATTGTTTCGCCAGGTTTAGTATTTAATTTATTAAGAATATGATGAACCTTATTCATTTGAGCTTGCTCCAAAGTATCTTCTGGAGTTCTGAAATAAGCACATGAGTAAGTCATAGTCTTATCAAGCCATAGCTTGTAAAAATCATTACCAATATCGTAATGCTCTTGAATTTCCTTTTTATTTCCTTCTTCAGAATGATTGAACTTAGGAATATATTTTTTTAATTTTAAACTAGACATGAAACTGTCTGATTGTGTATAAGCAGAAGTAATTAATTTTTGAATTGAACCTTCAATTTCAATTTTTTTATCCATATATGCTTCACCTAAAGTAAGCGTAGCATGTTTTACAACGTCAGAAATAGGAACTTTGTCATTAAACTTAATAGTTATATCAGACTTTCCTTCTGGTCCATAAGTCTTTTCTTTTCCATCCCAAAAGATAACCTTGATCGGAATAGTAAATGAACGTGAAAATATTTCGTCGTAAATCTTTTTATCTAACATAACATCCTCCAAAAAAATAGATATATTAATTGTAAATCAAAAAACAGAAAAATATAAACTAAAAACCTTAATTTTCAGAAACATATTTATAAAAATGTCTTGTTTCCATAAAATTTATCTAGCATGATATTTAAATTCAAGAACAAAATAAAAAGGACCACCAAATGGCAATCCTTATTTTCATCTATTCAAGAAAATCTTTTAATTGTTTAGATCTTGAAGGGTGACGTAGCTTTCTCAAAGCCTTGGCTTCAATCTGACGGATTCTCTCACGAGTAACGCCAAAGACTTTACCAACTTCTTCAAGTGTTCTAGTACGTCCATCATCCAAACCGAAACGAAGACGAAGCACGTTTTCTTCTCGATCTGTCAAAGTGTCCAAAACATTTTCCAATTGTTCCTTCAATAGTTCATATGAAGCGTGATCTTCAGGACTTGTAGCATCTGAATCTTCGATGAAATCACCAAGATGCGAGTCATCCTCTTCACCAATAGGTGTTTCCAATGAAACTGGCTCTTGAGCAATCTTCAAAATATCACGAACTTTGCCAGTAGGCATATCCATTTCAGCACCAATTTCTTCAGGAAGTGGTTCACGACCTAAATCTTGAAGCAATTGACGTTGAATTCTGATCAACTTATTGATTGTTTCAACCATATGTACTGGGATACGAATAGTTCTGGCTTGATCGGCAATAGCACGCGTAATGGCCTGTCTGATCCACCAGGTTGCATAAGTAGAGAACTTAAATCCTAGACGATAATCAAACTTTTCAACCGCCTTCATTAGTCCCATATTACCTTCTTGAATAAGATCCAAGAATTGCATTCCACGACCAACATATCTCTTAGCAATAGAAACAACCAAACGCAAGTTAGCTTCAGCTAATTTTTGCTTAGCTTCTTCATCACCTTGTTCAATCTTCAAAGCAAGATCAACTTCTTGTTGGGCATTAAGCAAAGGAACACGACCAATTTCCTTCAGATACATTCTAACTGGATCATTAACTTTGATATCAGTTGGAGGAGTTGTATCGTTCTTCTTAGTCTTCTTTGCTTCTTTCTTTTCTTTAAGAAGTGCTAATTTACTTGGATTGCCCTTATCGTCCACAACACCGATACCGACATCTTCAAGTTCACTAACAAAGTTAGTCAAAGCATCGCCTTTAAGTTTATAAGGCTTGATAATCTTTTCTTGAAGATCATCTTCAGTAATCTTACCAGTCTTTTTAAGATCTTTGATAAGTTTCTTTGTAGCAGTTTTTAATTCTTTTGATACTGCTGGTTTTTTAGTAGTTGCCATATATATTTATTCCTCCAGTATGCTTAATTGCTAAGGATTCTTCGAACATCAATCAATTGCTTAGTTAACTCTAGCTGCAATTTATTGTCACCTACCATCGCCGCTTTCTTTAATTGTTCATTAATCTCATTAAGCTGAGATTCCAAACTAGAATTCTTAATATTGGTAATATAATCATCAATTTCTTGATCGTTATAATCCTCAGGCATATTCATCATTTCTAATTCTGCCAAAAGATTTTTATCATTATCTTCCAAAACATTCATAAAATCGGATATATTAACTTCATCGTCAATTTTTTCCTCTTCTATATAAGATAACAGAGCTTCAAAAATCCGTTGATAATCTTGATGAATAAATTTAAAACCATCGCCTTTTAAGTTTATTCTAACTTCAGGAAAATTAATGGCCCAATATAATAAATAACGCTCTGATTTCTCTAATCGATTAGATTTGGGCCTAACACTTGAAGTAACTTTTTCTAAAGCCTTTTGTTGAACATCTTTATAATTGTTGGCTGGTTTTTGAATTTCGATTTGACGTCGTAAAGCGTCTAATTCTTTGTTGATTGCTTCTTTCGAAACATTCATTTCTTCAGCAACCTTGCCAACGTACATATCAATTTCAACTGGCGATTGTAGCTTAACTATTTCATGTAATGACTGATTCAAAAATTCTAACTGATCATGCTCGTTATTTAAGTTGTAGTTACGTTTAAAATAATTCAGAATAAAGGAGATTGGCGTTTGAACGCCATTATTGGCCAAACTTTGAAACTTTTGTGCCCCTTCAGTTCTGACGTATTCATCAGGATCCTTTTTGTCGGGAATACTAATTACCCCATAACTAAACCGTTCATCAGTTAACTGTGTCAATGCTCGATAAGTGGCTTCGACACCAGGATCATCGCCATCGTAACAGACATTGATTTGATTAGTTAAACGACTTAAAACATATAGCTGCTGGTCGGTTAAACTTGTTCCCATGGAGGCTACACCATTAGTAACACCGGCCTTATAGGCACTAATAACATCCATAAATCCTTCAAAAAGAATCACATTGCCCTTTTCGCGAATTTCTTTTTTAGCATTATTAAGGTTAAATAAAGTTTTACCTTTGTTGAAAATCTCCGTCTCTGGACTATTTAAATATTTAGCTGTTGAAGCATTTTTATCTAAAATTCGACCAGAAAAAGCAATGATATTTCCTGATTCATCAGTAATAGGAATCATCACTCGATCACGAAAACGATCAAATAATTCACCCTCTTGATTTTCAGCAAACAATCCTGACTTTCTTAAAATATCATCGCTGATATTTCGATCCTTGAAGAACTGTAACAATAGATTGTTATTGTTTGGAGCATAACCAATGTCAAAAGTTTGAATCAAGTCATCTGAAAGATCACGATTCTTGAGATACTTTAACGCTGGAGTACCATTCTCAGTCTTCATCAAAATATGACTGTAAAGCTTAGCCGCATCTGAATACATTTTTAACAATGTTTGACTGTCGGAATTTTGATATTGTGTGTTTTTAGCTTCATATTGATCAGGAACGGGAATGTTGCCCATTTGAGCTACTTCAATTACAGCTTCTGGAAAAGTCTTACTTTCCATTTCCATAATAAACTTAAAAACATTTCCACCACGACCACAACTAAAACAGTGAAAAATCTGCTTGTCCTCTGCAACAGAAAACGAAGGGGTTCGCTCTTCATGAAACGGGCAAAGTCCAAACAGATTTTTACCGGACTTCTTTAGCTGTACATACTTGCTAATTACATCAACAATATTGGTCTTCGAGGTAACTTCATCTATGAATTCCTGAGGAATTCTCGTTGCCATAGCTGTCACCTCCTCATATGTTTATAGATACAGAAATATAACACATCTATTTCTGGAAAACAAACATGCTGAATCAATCCACCAGCGACCTAAAATAAAAAAGTGCTCCCACAAAAAGTGCAAACTGGGACCACTGGTCACTTGTCAATATCTTATTATACACGGTCCTATATAAAAGTCACGTTATTTAACTATAATTATCTCCAATTAATAAAAAGCCTAATAATTCAAAAAGTACCTAATGACTTTCCCAGCCATTAGGTACTTTTTTGAAAACCTAAATACGATGCTTATTTAGTAACAATTTTTGAAAGATCACCCAAATTAGCAATCAAATTATTAGCAATAACTAATTGTGTCAAACGATTATTCTTAACTTTTTCATCCTTAGCCATGATCATATTTTCATCGAAATATGAGTCAATTACAGGACGTAATGCAGATAATTGTTTGAAGAGATCTTCAGCATTAGCATCACTAATTTGTTCAACTTGGCTCTTCAACTGTGATTCTGAAGGGTTTTCAAATAATGTTTCATCAACTGTCAAATCATCTGAATAACCGAATTTAGCTTTCTTAGATAAGTTAGCAATACGACCAAGAGCTTCCATGACAACTTTGAAATCATCATCTTGAATATGCTTTTGAAGAACTTCAGCAACATCGATCATTGCAATTGGATCTACATTTGATCCAGCAGCTACAGCATCGATAATATCATTTCTAATACTCTTTTGTTTCAACAATTGACGTACACGGTCAATCATAAAATCATTTACAGCTTTTTCATTCTTAGCTAAATCTAGTTTAGCAGGAACTTTTAAATTAGCCTTCAAATAGTCTTGAAGATCATTCAAGTTCAATGACCATTGATATTGATCAAGAATTCTTACAATACCATATGCCTGACGACGTAGTGCATATGGATCATTTGAACCACTAGGAATCAAATCGACTGCATAGAATGTAATCAATGAATCCAATTTATCAGCAATGGCCAAAGCTGCTCCAACTTTACTTGCTGGCAATTCGCCTTCCGCGGAGATAGGCATGTAATGTTCACGGATAGCATGTGCAACTGCTTCTGTTTCACCCATGATCTCAGCATACTTCTCGCCCATAACACCTTGCAATTCAGAAAATTCATCTACCATATTGGTTACTAGATCAAACTTATAAATATCGCTGGCACGAAGTAAGTCTTTGGTCTCAGTAGCATCTAATTGGAACAATTCAGCTAAATGTTCTGCAATTTGATGAACTCGAGCCATTTTTTCATACATAGTACCAATCTTAACGTGGAAGTTAACTGATTTTAGTTTTTCAACATAATCAGCAATTGTCTTCTTTTGATCTTCCTTAAAGAAGAAATCAGCATCTTCCAAACGAGCAACAAGAACTTTTTCATTACCACGGATTACATTTTCAATATGCTCAGAATTACCATTTCTTACACCAATAAAGTATGGAGCAAGTTTTCCAGCTTGATCACGAACATAGAAATATCTTTGATTATCTTTCATAGAAGTAATCAAGACTTCATCAGGAATTTCCAAGTACTTTTTATCAAATGAGCCATAAAATGTTGTTGGATATTCAACCAAGTTATTAACTTCCTCTAGTAAGTCTGGATCAACGTCAATATCCCAATTATTATCTTGAGCAATCTTATCAATTTGGTCAGCAATAATTTGTTTACGTGCTTTAGCATCAACAATCACAAATTGTGACTTTAATTTTTCAACATAATTTTTAGCATCATCAATCTCAATATCTTCACCTAAGAAACGATGACCACGTGTCATACGGCCAGAAGTAATATCAAGAATTTTCACTGGCACTTCTTCATTATCTAGTAATGAAACTAACCAGTGAATTGGTCTGATATATTCAAAATCATATGAACCCCAACGCATTCTTGTAGGGAATGTGATTGACTTAATAACTTCATCCATATGGCTCAAAACATCTTCAACTTTTTGACCATCTTCATGTTTTTGAATATAAGCATATTCAACACCTTTTAATTCTTCAAAGAAGATATCATCGGGAGTCATCCCTTGTCCACGGGCAAAACCTTGAGCAGCTTTAGTCCAATTGCCATCAGCATCTTGAGCAATTTTCTTAGATGGACCTTTGGCCTTAACATCAATATCAGTTTGCTTTTCTGCAATACCTTTAACGAAAATAGTTAAACGTCTAGGAGTTGAAAACTTTTCAACTGAATCAAAAGAAATACGATTTTCTTTAAGGAACTTTTCAGCTTTTTGAGCGAATTGATTGACACTCTTCGTTACAACATGGGCTGGCATTTCTTCCAAACCAATTTCTAATAAATAATTTTTAGTCATTTTCTTTCTCCTTTGCTTGGCTATTTGCTAAAAGTGGGAAACCACGTTTCTTTCTTTCTTCAACGAAGGCTTTAGCAACTTTATGAGCCATCTTTCTGATTCGTGATAAGAATGCAGCACGCTCAGTAACTGATACGGCACCACGAGCATCAAGCAAGTTAAATGTATGTGAACATTTCAAAATATAATCATAGGCTGGATGTACTAGTCCTAAGTCCATCAAACGATTAGCTTCAGCTTCATACTCATCAAAAAACTTAAACAACATATCTTGATTGCTTTCTTCGAATGAATATTTTGAATGTTCATATTCTGGTTCTTTGAAAATATCGCCATAAAGAACGCCATCACCCCATTCAAGATCATAAACTGAGTTTACATCTTGAATATATGATGCTAAACGTTCCACACCATAAGTAATTTCACTAGTTGTTGGATGACATTGAAGTCCACCGACTTGTTGGAAGTAAGTAAATTGTGATACTTCCATACCATCTAGCCAAACTTCCCAACCAACACCGGCACAACCCATTGAAGGATTCTCCCAATTATCTTCAACGAAACGAATATCATGTTCTAATGGTTCAATACCTAAAGCACGCAATGAATCCAAATAATATTCTTGAATATTTTCTGGAGCTGGCTTCATAACTACTTGAAATTGATGATGTTGATACAAACGATTAGGATTTTCTCCATAACGACCATCGGCTGGACGTCTTGAAGGTTCAACGTATGCCGCATTCCAAGGCTCTGGTCCAATCGCCCGCAAGAACGTATAAGGACTCATTGTTCCGGCACCCTTCTCTGTATCATAGGCTTGCATTAACATACAACCTTTATCACCCCAAAACTTTTGAAGTGTAAGAATCATATTTTGGATATTTAACTTCTTAACCATTTTTTCTCCCTTCGGGTCGAACACAAAAAAATCCCTTGCAGTGTACACTTAGGCACTTTCTGCAAGGGACGAGTATTCGCGGTTCCACCCTAATTCAGGACAAAGTCCTGCTCTTTTATATTCAAATAAATTGTACGCCATAAATCTAATCGAAGCTTTCACTGTCCTTCGTCGCTGTTTCAACATTTATCAATATAACCATTTTTATACCGAATGTCAATCAACTAAAGACGCCAGCGTTTCATCTTATCAATGAAAGTTTTGCTTTTAGGATAATAACCAACGGTTCCTAAATAAATAGCATCAATAGCATGTTGTATTAAATCCTTATTGCTCTCTTTAACTTCAATTTTTCCAACTTGGTCCAAATCAATTTTACTAAATAATCTAAGAAAATAAATAATCTTTTTTGGAATGTGAAGCCGATGAATATCGTTATCAAAATGCTTTGAACAGAGTAACCCTCCTAATAAAACTGAAAAGTCAAAAACTCCTTCAGTCTCGCCACCCACTACGCAAGCATCCATATTAGGAGCAACCCCAAAAGCATTCAACAATTGCATCTGCATAATATTAACTATTATCTGTGCATCGTAGCCATTTTCAATATATAACAAAGCCTTGAACAACTTTCGATACCATTGATCTGGTACTGGATCATCAACAAAAGCTTCATGATACAAATCAAATAAAAATGTTGCATAAGCGTTCAATTCAATATCCTGCACAATTTCATTAAATTGTTTGATATTACTAGCAGAATTTAAATATGATAGACCGTCGTTTTTGACTACACCGGCATATTCACCATAAGAAAAAGTAATAACCGAGCCTGATATCTTTGATTTAGCTGTCTGAGTTCCCCGAACTAAAAAGGTTTTGAAACCATATTCTCGGGTCAAGATGGTTACCAAAGCATCCTGTTCTTTATAACGCTGACGTCTAACGACAATTCCAAAAAAATTAGTTGGTGCTTGAACCATTAATTATTTAGATCCTTTACTGAGTAGCCAGCACTAGCCAAAAAGGCTGGATCATCACGCCAATTTTTCTTTACACGAACCCAAAGCTTCAAATTGATCTTTTCGCCAAGTAAATGTTCAATCTTGATTCGTGAACCAATACCGATATTCTTCAACATTGAACCACCTCGACCAATGACAATTGGTTTTTGACTGTCACGTTCAACGTAGATATAAGCTTCTACCTGTAATTTACCAGCCGCACTACGTTCTTTCATCGATTCAACAACTACAGCAACTGAATGAGGAATTTCATCACGAGTATCTTCCAAGATCTTCTCACGAATCAATTCTCCAACGATAAAGTACTCTGGATGATCTGTAATTTGATCTGCATCATAATATTGTGGACCCACTGGTAAATGCTTAGTCAAAGTGTCAAACAGATCATCAATATTGTTACCATTTGTTGCTGAAATAGGAATAATCTCCGCAAAGTCCATTAAATCTTTATATTCATCAATCTGAGGTGCCATTTCATCAGGATTGATCAAATCAATTTTATTTAGAACTAAGAAAACTGGAGCTTTTACTTTCTTTAATTCTTCAATGATAAATTTGTCTCCAGGTCCAGCTTGCTCGCCAGCCTCAGTCATAAAGAGAACGGCATCAACTTCTTTTAAAGCTGAAATAGCTGCCTTATCCATGTATTGATCCAAATCATTATGAGGTTTGTGAATACCTGGTGTATCCAAGAAAATAATCTGACGATTGTCATCAGTATAAATACCTTGAATTTTGTTACGTGTTGTTTGTGCTTTTGGTGATGTGATAGCAATTTGTTCTTTAACGATTCGATTCATAAATGTTGATTTACCAACATTAGGACGTCCAATAATTGCTACGAATCCTGAGCGAAAGTCTTTATTATCCATAATTAATCCATGTCCTTATCACTAAATGCTAGTGGCAAAATTTCTTTAAAAGTAAATTCTTTGAAATCATTGTGTTGATTAGCTAAATACACAATATCATCTGGTCCCATAAACTCACTCATTACCTGACGACAAGCCCCACAGGGCTTAGATAATTCATCTGTACCATTGGTAACAATAATCTTTGAAACGTGCTTGACACCTTCTGAAACAGCTTTAAAAATAGCTGTTCTTTCGGCACAATTAGTTAAACCATATGAGGCATTTTCAATATTAACACCTGAATACGTTTTATCGTTATCACAAACAATGGCAGCACCAACTCAATAGTTTGAGTAAGGAGCATAGGCATTTTTCATAGCCTCATCTGCTATTTCAAACAATTGCTTCTCATTTAATTCCACTAGGTTTAGTCTCCTTTTTTGTTTCTTAATCAATATCTATAATACAAGAGATTCCTTAATCATCAAAGCAAAAGACAAAGAAAAAACCAGATATATTTCTAATTTAGATACAAAGGGTCAAAATACTTACTTTTCGCTGTACCAGGTTATAATTTCAGAAATATCTTCCTCAGCTTGATAATTAACATTAAAGGTTCGTTTACTATTTCCAGAACGAATATAAATTAATAGACTAGCAATACTTTTTTGCTCTAACCAAATACTAGAACGCTTCTCAATATATTGAATTCTAGATTTAGGTATATAAATTACTTGTTTGATCATAAATTTATTATTCTGAAGCATTAAAAATTCTTTATTAACATACTGAACTTTGGAACGTTTCGCCGATAAAAATGCTGGAACAAACAACAAAAATAATCCTAAAATAATTATCATAATAATGAACCAAAAATTGGAATAACCAATCCATATCAAGCAACCTAAAGTCGGTATTGCCCAAAGGGTAGCATTACGCAGTTCATAATAGTATGTCCACTTATTTAATTTAGGTTCTATCTCTTTAACTGGTATTTGTGGTAAAAATTGTTGCAAAAATTCTCCAACTTTTTTAGTAGCTATTACTGGCATAATAACAATATCTTTTTCAGTTTCGCCCTCCTTAGAATTGGAAATTATCACCAACTGTATCGTACTAATCCCTAAAAAGGTTCTTAACAGTGGTTGTTTTACGATAACAGTTTGAATTCTTTTTATCGAAATAACAGTTTTTCTAATTTGAAATAAACCGCGTGTTATTTGTAATCGACCATCATTTTCAAGTAGCTGAAAATGATAATATTTTAAAATTAGAATTGCGACTGATCCTAGATAAAAGACAAATAACACTATTAAACTCACAATTATCAGTATTAAGAATCCTAGATGTGTCATTCTATCAGCTATATTCTGATAAACATTCTGCTTGATAGCATCTTTTACTTTTCCGTATAATGCCAAAACTGCTAATAATGCACTAAAATATGCCGGTGACGTAAGAGAAAATTTCCAAAGATCAGGCCAAGATATTGTATAAACATTTTCTTCAGTCTGAGCGTTATTTAT
The DNA here is from genome assembly GCF_001434585.1 of Companilactobacillus crustorum JCM 15951. Classification (GTDB taxonomy): domain Bacteria; phylum Bacillota; class Bacilli; order Lactobacillales; family Lactobacillaceae; genus Companilactobacillus; species Companilactobacillus crustorum. The sequence goes on along the minus strand of NZ_AZDB01000005.1, from coordinate 20,089 downwards.
CGTTGTACCTTTTTTATATCTCAACAAATCAATTTCTTTTTTTAGAGTATCAGGAACAGCTTTTAGCTCAACTTCAGCTTTGTTTGATTGTCCCGCGGTCTCAATTTCTAATTCTTCTAGACCAAAAGGCTTTAAAAAGAACCACTGATTCGTTGTGATATTTTGGATTCGGTCAAATGGGACATGATTAACTTTCTTAACCAATACTCCTGACCTAATGACGACTTCACTTTCTAAAATTTGATATGTGAACATAAAATAATCCATAATATCCCAAATTAAATTAATTATTACTAATGCAACAACAATTACTATCAACCAAGCAATTGAAGAAATTCGGCTAAATCCTAATATAAAAATAATCAATGGGAAAATAATTTGCTTTATTGATTCATAAGTAAAAATTAACAACGATATTGGATGCAATCGCTTTGGTTTAGAGGTCATTTTGGGCCTCCCGTGCTAATTTCATAATAAGTTCCTTAAGATTATCGGCCTCATCGTTTTTGATTCCAGAAATATCATTACCCCCAGCTGCCGTTTCAATTACAATCTTTTGTAGATTTTTCAATCTTAATATAGGGCCTTGTTTCAAGGTAACATTTTGAATTCGGGCAATCGGAATAATAATTTGCTTTCTAAAAAAGAAGCCATGACGTAGTTCAACTTGCTGAGCATCAATGTAATAAGTCCAATAGTTCCAATGATAATTGACTAACATTACTTCGATTAGTGGAATCAAAATAGTCAATCCCAGAAATACCAAACCTACAATTAGTAAAAAAGGTTGCATTCCTTTTGAAACAAATGTTTTACCAATAAATATTATCAAAGTTATTGCCAACAAAATTGTACAATCTAACAACGCATTCAAGCGCCAAATCACTTCAATATCTTTTGGCAGCTTTTTCACTTTATCCATTTCATTCTTCCCTTCTTAATTTTTTAAGCTTATCATCTTCACAAAAAAAGAGATAGGTCATAGTGATACAAAAAAATCCTCAACGACATTAAAAATGTCATTGAGGATCCTTTTATTTTTCAAGTCCATAAGCACTGAGAATCTTCTCTTGTAGACCAATCATAACTTTCTCATCTTCTGGCTTAATATGATCATAACCATTTAAATGCAAAATACCGTGAACAATTGTATAACCCAATTCACGATCAAATGAATGTTCGTAATCCTTAGCATGTTCATCAACTATTTCAACACTGATAAATAAGTCGCCGAGATCGACTGGCAAATCAGGAATTTGTGCTTCCAAGTAATCCAATGAATCTTCACCATCATTGATTGCAAAACTGATTACGTCAGTAGCTCGATCAGTATCTCGATACTCTTTATTAATCTCATGAATCTTATCTTTGGTAACAAAATGAATTGATAGTTGTGTATTGTCTTTCAAATCTAACTTATTAAAAGTAAATTGAACAATATCTTTTACCCAATTTTCCCTTTTGTCATCAATTAAATTATCATCATTATAAATTTCTAAGTCCATAATAATCCCCAGTAATTATTTTTCTTTTTTATCTGAATCCTCATATGCATCGATAATTTCAGCAACAACTGGATGTCTAACGACATCAGCTGAACTAAAGTTAACAAATTCTACATGTGGCAAATTAGTCAAAATTGACTGTGCCTGAACCAAACCACTTCTAGTATGCCCTGGTAAATCAATTTGAGAAATATCACCATTAACAATCATTTTAGAACCAAAGCCTAAACGAGTTAAAAACATCTTCATTTGTTCTCTAGTTGTATTTTGTGCCTCATCAAGAATGACAAAAGCTTCATCAAGCGTTCTACCTCTCATATACGCTAAAGGAGCTACTTCAATCACGCCACGTTCCAATAAACGACTAGTGTGATCTGAACCCATTATAGCGTATAAAGCGTCATAGATAGGACGCATATATGGATCAACCTTTTCCTTTAAATCGCCAGGTAAGAAGCCTAAGCTTTCACCCGCTTCAACAGCAGGACGTGTCAAAACGATTCTTTGAACCTTGCCTTGCTTTAAGGCTGCTACAGCCATGACTACTGCTAAATAGGTTTTACCTGTACCAGCTGGTCCGATTCCAAAAGTAATATCATTGTGGTTGATAGCATTAATATACTGTCTTTGTCCAAAGTTTCTAACCCGAACAGGTTTACCACTAAAATCTTTGATCAATTCATCTTTGTATAAATCACCAAAGTAATCTAAGGTACCCTTTTCAACCATTTTCAGGCCACTGACAATATCGGCGGCTCCTAAACTGATTCCCGTTTGAATTAATTCCATTAATTTTTTCAATAATGTCATGGCTTGGTTGACGTTATCTTCAACCCCAGTCACATCTAAGCGATCACCAAATGCATGAATTTGGACATCAAGTCCTTCTTCAATTAATTGTAAATTACTGTCATTAACACCAAAAAGGCTAACAGCATTTTGAGGATTTTTGATTTGAATGCTTTTCTTAATTGGTTCAACTTTTTCTGTCAATAAACAATAAACCTCCTGTTACTACGAATGATAGCACAGTGAGGGATTTTTTTGACAAAAAAAAGGTTAAAACATAAATGTTTTAACCTTTAGAAACTATCTATTAACGACGTTTCTTATTGCGCTTACGAGCAGCCTCAGACTTCAACTTTCTCTTGACACTTGGCTTTTCGTAAAACTCACGTTTTCTATATTCTTGAAGAGTACCACTCTTTGAAACGGAACGTTTGAATCGACGAAGAGCATCATCAAGCGACTCGTTTTCACGAACGACGGTTTTTGCCATATGATAATCCCTCCTTCCGATTTCTAACGTAACTGTCTATTGCTCTTGCAGTTCATATGTTATTATAACAAAAAGAAGCTAATGTTCAAATATTTTTTTACATTTTTTTGGAGGAATTTAATATGAAACAAGATTTAAACGTCTTTGTCCTATCAGATGGTGTTGGAGAAACTGCTCTGAGAGTTGCTAGAGCAGCATTCATACAATTTCCAGAAATGAATACCACTTATACAAAATACCCTTTTATAAAAAACGATAATCAGCTAAAAAGTGTTCTTGAACTCGCAAAAAGCAAAAATGCAGTCATTTTACACACAATTGTCTCAAAAGAAATATGTCAGGTCATCAATGAATTTTGTCAAAACAACGGGATTACCTATTATGATATTCTCAATCCCATCATTGGGACTTTTTCACAAATGACTAATCAAACTCCCTTACGCAAAAAAGGCTTGCTTCATGAATTGGATAAAAATTACTTCGATATGATTTCTGCTATGGAGTTTACCATCACTAATGACGATGGTCAAAATCCTAAAGGTCTCTTAGAAGCCGATTTGGTCTTACTCGGTATTTCTAGAACTTCAAAAACACCTCTGTCGCTCTATCTAGCAAATAAAAATATCAAGGTGGCTAATTTACCATTAGGTCCAACAACTAATCTCCCAGAGCAATTATGGGACGTTGACAAGAAAAAAATCATTGGACTTACTAATGATATGAATGTTTTACTAAAAATTCGTCGTCAGAGAATGATTGCTTACGGACTTGATCCCAATACAACGTACTCTGATGAGGATGAAATTAAAAAGGAACTTGATTACTCTAACCAAATATACAGTGAATTAGGTTGTCCAGTTATCAATGTTGCTGATCGTTCAATTGAAGAAACGGCCGCTATTATTATGGAAAAGCTTAATTTCAACGGCTATCAACGCGGTTAATTAAAAATATAGGACCTAATGACATAAAAATCATTAGATCCTATATTTTTTTATTTAATCAATTTTTCTTTCATTTCTGGATCGAATTTTTGACTACGTAACATCTCAATTTCTAATTTGTAAGGTGCCACACCTTTTTTATCATTTTCATCTTTCTTAACGTAAGGCGTCTCCATAATTTTAGGAACATTTTCAAGCTGTGGATGGTTGGCTACATAATTCAAAGCTTCAAAGCCAATTGTGCCAAAGCCAATATTTTCATGACGATCTTTATGTGATCCCATCTCATTTTTAGAATCATTCAAATGAATCACTGATAATTTATCTAAACCGACTATATGATCAAATTGATTCAAAACACCATCAAAATCATTTTTAACATCATAGCCAGCGTCGCTCATGTGACACGTATCCATCGTAACTGATAATTTATCATTTTGTTGACAGTTATCAAAGATTTCAGCAATTTGTTCAAAAGTAATTCCAACTTCAGTTCCCTTGCCTGCCATAGTTTCAATCGCGATAGATACTTTTTGATCAGGATCAATTGCTTCATTTAGGGCTTGACCGATTTGTTTAAGTGCAACTTCTGAGCCTTGACGCAAATGAGCTCCTGGATGAAAACTTAGTGCTTCAATACCTAAAGCATCTGAACGTTTGATTTCATCGTGCATGAAAGAAATACCAAAAGGCAACTTATCTGGCTTAACGGTATTGCCGAGATTAACGATATAAGGGGCATGACCAATTATATGGTCAATGCCATATAGCTTTAATAGTCTATGACCCTCTTCAATATTCATTTCTGAAACATCTTTACGACGTGTATTCTGTGGTGCGCCTGTAAAAATCATCATCGCATTAGCATTATAGCTGTGTGCTTCCTTGGCCGAACCAGCTAACATATTTGGTGCTTTCATAGCCACATGTGAACCGATTATCATCTTAATCCCTCCGTATCTATTAACTGCTTTGAAAATTATAGCATAGAAATTTAATGTATAAAAAAAGCGAAACCAAGTGGTTTCGCCTGATAATTTTAATAAATATGAGCCTGATAAAATCGTCCCATAACTTTGACCGTATCCGTAACACTCACGAAAGCATGTGGATCAGACAAAGCCATCGCCGTTTCCAAATCATTCAATTCAGAACGAGAGATAACAGTAAAGAGAATTGTCTTCTCTTCATGTTTATAAGCTCCTTCGGCATCATGAACAATAGTAATTCCACGTCTCATTTCGTTTTGAATCTGCGTAATAACATTCTTAGGCTTCGATGTTACGATCATAACTTGTAGCTTTTGATCCTTGTTATAAATCATATCAATAACCTGACCATTGATAAAGATACTGACCGCACTATACAAAGCATGAACCCAACCGAATAACAAACCAGCACAGGAAACAATAAAAATATTAAAGATAATATTAATTGTTCCGACACTTTTACCAGTCTTTTTCCGCAAGATAATCCCTAAAATATCAATACCACCAGTGGAAATACCATTTCTCAACGCCATTCCGGTACCAAAACCATTCGCTACCGCACCAAAAATGGCACAAACTAACGGATCAGCAGTAATTTTTACTGGAGGTAATAAATGCATCATCATACTGGCTAAAGCAACTGCAATAACGGTAAAAATGGTGAATCTATGATCGATTTTTCGCCACGAAAGTACAAACAACGGAGCGTTTAATGCAAAGTACATAATGGCAGTTGAAATATTAAATGGCATCCAACGATGTGAAATTGTTGAAATCAATTGCGCTGCACCAGTTACACCGGAACCATAAATGCCCCCTGGCGTCCAGAACATATTAACCGCAATTGACACAGCAATTGAATATAGAAACGCTATTGAAATTTTGGATAAGTTCTGATGCCGTTCGATCAGCTTATCTAATTCACCCATATTAAAATTTCTCCTAATTGTCTTAAGTTACCTAAACAATATTATCACAATTAGAAATTTTTTCAGGTTATTTACGATGTTTTTTAATAAATTCGGCTCGTCCGCCACTTTCTTCCATTTCAAAGCGCAGAGGATTCTTTTTATAGAAATCTTGGTGGTAGTCTTCAGCTGGATAAAAAGTTGTTGCAGGCTGAATCTTTGTTACGATTGGTTGATCGAATATTCCAGATTCGGCCAAGGCTTTCTTAGAAGCTTCAGCGATTTCTTTTTGCTCCTCATTTGTATAGAAAATAATAGGACGATAGCTGTCGCCACGATCCTGAAATTGACCCATAGCATCTGTTGGGTCAGCAATCTGCCAATAAATCTCTACTAAATCTTTATAAGAAATAATGTCGGCATCATAAGTTATTTCAACAGATTCAGCATGACCTGTTGTCTCTGTACAGACCTGCTCATAAGTAGGATTAGCAACATGCCCACCACAATAGCCTGATACTACTGAAATAATACCAGGTTGCTCGTCAAAAGGTTTAACCATGCACCAAAAACAGCCACCAGCAAAAATTGCAGTTTCTTTTTTCATCTATTCAGCATCCCCATCTTCAACAAATTTTTTGTAATCCGAATAGCCCTTCTCATCCATTTCCTCATATGGAATGAACTTAAGTGCAGCAGAATTAATGCAATATCTTAAACCGCCCAATTCTTCTGGACCATCAGTAAAGACATGTCCTAAGTGCGAATCGGCTGCGCCACTTCTAACTTCAGTTCGTTCTTGCAACAAACGTGTATCACGCTTTTCTTTCAGTTTAGCAATTGGTTCACTAAATGAAGGCCAGCCACAACCGGCATCGTATTTCTTAGCTGAAGAAAATAATGGTTCACCGCTTGCGATATCAACATAAATACCCTTTTTGTAGAAATTATCGTACTTTCCACTAAAAGGACGCTCTGTGGCAGCATGTTGAGTCACTTCGTATTGTGTTTCTGACAAATCATCCAAATCCTTCTTATACTCGTTTGACATAAAATCACTCCTTCTCGATTTATATGTTTTAGTATAAACTTTCTGAATATTAATTCTACCACTCTGCTCACAAACTTAGAGCCTCAATTAATTAGAATGTTAAGTTTTGCACAATTTAAATTATTTTCTAATCTTTTTTTAATTTAAAATACAAAAAAGTCGATAACTTAGACAAGACACTTTGTCCATGTTATCGACCTTCTTATATAAAATTAATCTTTTTTGCTTACTTCAATTCCAAGATCGTCCAATTGTTGTTCAGAAACTTCAAGTGGAGCATGTGTCATTGGTTCCGTAGCATTTGAATTCTTAGGGAATGCAATCACGTCACGGATATTATCTTTGCCTGAAAGCAACATAGCAAATCTATCCAAGCCAATTGCCAAACCACCATGTGGAGGACAACCGTATTGCAAAGCATCCAATAGGAAACCAAATTGTTCATAAGCTTTTTCTTTAGTAAAGTTCAAAGCCTTGAGCATCTTCTCTTGAATCTTGTAATCATGAATACGGATTGAACCACCACCGAGTTCGTAACCGTTTAGAACGATATCGTAACTTTGGGCGTAGGCTTTATGAGGATCTTCACCATCATTTAGATAATGAACATCTTCTTCATTTGGCATTGTGAATGGATGATGGGCAGCAGTCCAGCGTTGGATTCCTTCGTCATACTCGAACAATGGCCAGTTAACAACCCAGATGAAAGCAAATTCATTTGGATCATACAAGTGTTGTTCCTTAGCGATAGCTTTTCTCAAATAACCCAATGAGTCAGCTACAATCTTCTTATTAGAAGCAACAAAAAGCAACAAGTCATCATTTTCAAGACCAAGTTTTTCAACCAAAGCAGCTTCTTGTGACTTGATAAATTTAGCAACGCCACCGGCTAATTCATTGTCATTGAACTTAGTCCAAGCAAGACCCTTAGCACCGAAACGTTTGATGTATTCTTGATAAGCCTCAATATTCTTACGTGAATACTTATCGGCTCCGCCCTTAACAACGATAGCTTTAACTTGACCGCCATCATCAATAGCACCCTTGAAAACTTTGAATTCTGAATCTTTGAAGATTTCAGATAAGTCTTGAAGTTCCATGCCAAAACGAACATCTGGTTTATCAGAACCATAACGAGCCATTGATTCATCCCAGTCAATTCTTGGGAATGGTGTTTTAACTTCGATTCCCTTTTCATCTTTCATAACACGGGCAATAAGTCCTTCAGTAACAGTTTGAATTTCTTTCTTGTTCATGAATGAAGTTTCAATATCAATTTGAGTAAATTCTGGTTGACGATCTCCACGAAGATCTTCATCACGGAAACAATGTGCCAATTGGAAATAACGATCAAATCCACCAACCATCAATAATTGCTTAAACAATTGTGGTGATTGTGGAAGAGCAAAGAAACGACCAGGATAAACACGTGAAGGAACAAGATAATCACGAGCACCTTCTGGTGTAGATGGTGTTAAGTTTGGTGTTTCAATATCAATAAAGCCGTTCTCATACAAATATTCATTAACTGAATGTTTAATTTGAGCACGTGTTCTGATGGCCTTTTGCATCTCAGGACGACGTAAATCAAGATAGCGATACTTTAATTTAGTTTCTTCAGATGAATCAATATCATCTTTAATTTTAAATGGTGGTGTCAATGATTTATTGAGAATTTCAACTTTTTCAACGACAACTTCTACTTTACCAGTTGTCATTTCATCATTTGTAGCACCTTCGCCACGTAATCTAACTGTACCAATAACATTGATAACATATTCTGATCTCAATGTTTCAGCGATATCTAAAACATCTTGATGATCAGTATTAAATACTAATTGAATAATTCCTTTATAATCTCTTAGATCGACGAAAACTAATCCACCTAAGTCTCGACGGCGTTGAACCCATCCATCTAAAGAAACTTTTTTACCAACATACTTTTCAGTAATATTGCCACAATAATCTGTTCTTTCTTCCATGTTTACCCCTCGATTTTTTTCAATTCTTCGGCTAAGTTTTCCAATGATACGCTAACTTGTTCCCCAGTTGCCATATTCTTTACATTAGCTGTATCATTTTCCAACTCTGTATCACCAATAGTTACCGTGTATTTAGCATTTAAATTATTAGCTGTCTTGAATTGAGCTTTAATTTTTCTTTGTAGATAATCTTTATCTGCAGTGAAACCAGCTCTACGCAAGCTAGAAAGAATTTTAACTGAAGCACGTTCAGCCTTGTCGCCAATTGTTACCAGATAAATATCAAGATCATCTTGATTTGGAAGATCTTCATCTTTTAATAGCAGCATCAAACGCTCAACACCAAGTCCAAAACCAATACCTGGTGTTTCTGGACCACCTAGTTCTTCAACTAAGCCATTGTATCTACCACCGGCTAAGACAGTAATTTCTTTATTGTCAAAAGCTGGATCAGTTACCATAAATTCAAAAATCGTATGATTATAGTAATCAAGACCTCGAACCATTGTTGAATCAACTTCATAATTGATATCAAGATCATCCAACAATTGCTTTAAGTATTCAAAACGTTCTCTGGAGTAATCATTCAAATAATCCAAAATAGAAGGTGCATTAGCAACGATTTTTTTATCGTCATTATCTTTACTATCAAGAATTCTTAAAGGATTCTTTTCCAAACGAACTTTAGAATCATCGCTCAATTGATCTTTGAACGGTGTAAAGTAATCAACCAAGGCTTTATGATAAGCAGCACGTGATTCTGGATCACCTAAAGTATTCAAAGCCACCTTAAGGTTCTTAATCCCCAAACGATTCAAAAATTCCAAACCAACAGAAATAATTTCAGCATCTAATTCTGGTGAATCAGAGCCAAAAGCTTCAACTCCGATTTGATGGAATTGACGTTGACGACCTGATTGAGGACGTTCATATCTAAACATTGGTCCCTTGTACCAAACCTTATATGGCTTGATATGCTCAGGTCCATAAAGTTTATTCTCAACATAAGCTCGAACAACACCAGCTGTTCCTTCTGGTCTTAATGCAAGATGACGATCACCTTTGTCATGAAAATCATACATTTCCTTTGAAACAATATCAGATGTATCACCTGAAGATCTTTCAAAGACCTCGTATGATTCAAAGATTGGTGTTCTTATTTCAGAAAAACGGTACTTATTAAAAGTATCTTTGGCTATGGATTCAACATATTGCCACTTTTTTGATTCTCCGGGCAAAATATCCATTGTCCCTTTTGGTTTTTGATAACGCATAAAATCCTCCTTAAATAAAAAACACCCTTGTCTAAATAAGACAAGGGTGCATTCCGCACGGTACCACCTAGTTTTTTTGCTGCAGTTAACGCCTGCCGAACGAAAAGAAACGTCACACAAATTGTTGTTATCTGTTCTCAGCAGCCAGATTCTCTGTAAAACAACCTCATTTGATTTGTAATATATTTATAAACTATCCAAAATAAACAAAAAAGTCAAGTTTTCTCAGGAAAATAGCATTCTATTCTTTCATGTTTACGCTTTATTAAGTAATATATACATATAGAATGTCAGTAATTAGACAAATGAGGAATCAGTTAAATGAAAAACATCATTAAATTTTTTATTAAAAACCGGATTCTTTTTGCCATTTTGTTATTACTTGGCCTATCAAGTTGGTCAACGGTTGCTTTAGCTAGTGCAAATGCAGTAATCGTCCAATCTGATTCTGTCAATGTCCGTGTTGGACCTGGCCTGGCTTACGCTAATATGGGTCAAGTCAAAAAAGGTGACAAGTTAGCCATCTTGGCTGAAAAAAACAAATGGTATCAAGTAAGATTATCCGGAGACAAAATTGGCTGGATTGCCAGTTGGTTGATTGACAATACCGATGTCAGTTCAACTGCTAATAAAGTAGGCATTGTTAAAGTACCAAATACAACTGTCTTCAAGAGTGCTGATTCTAGCAGCAATGTTCTTGGTACAATTGAGCAATCCCAAAAGGTTACTATCATGTATCAGGATCAGGGTTGGACTCAGATTCTTTATAATGGTACTGCTGGTTGGGTTAAATCTAATTTCATTCAAGGTACTCAAGAGACCTCTGGATCTACCAGCACTTCAAATACTTCATCTGATGATGATATAAAGAAAGTTACTGTAACTCAGCCAAGCGCCAAGTTACGGATCGATCCTGATCAAGACAGCCGAATAGTCAAAACCGCCAAGGTTGGTAAACAATTTGACTATTTGAGCAAAGACGGAAAATGGTATAAAGTCCGGGACTCTGACGGTTCGGTTGGTTATATTGCCAGTTGGGTCGTAACCATTTCCGGGACCAAAAGTGCTGTTAAATCGGCAGCTACTAACATTTCAGAGGCTACGATTGTTATTGACCCTGGACATGGTGGCGATGACTCTGGTGCTGAATCTAAAAAGAATACCTATGAAAAGAACTTTACCCTTGCCTACGCCAAAGCTATCAAGAAGGATCTTGAACAAACTGGAGCTCGAGTAGTCTTAACACGTTCTGGCGATGACAGTAAATCACTTGGCGATCGTGCCAGATTATCAAGTAAGATCCAAGCCGACGCCTTTATCAGTCTTCATTTTGATTCTAGTGCTCAAGCTAATGCCGGTTCTGGTGTAACAACTTACTATTACAATAAAAACAAAGATGGGCAACTTGCCGATGATCTTAATAGTCAGCTGAAGAGTTTGTCCGTTGGCAATCGTGGAACCGAACAAAAAGATCTCTACGTCTTACACTACAACAGTCAGCCTTCCGTTCTAGTCGAGTTAGGCTATATCAATTCTAAGACCGATTACAAGTACATCAATTCCGATACTTATAAAGAACAAGTTGCTAAAGATATTACTAACGGTCTTAAACAATACTTCAAATAAATAAAGCTTTTAATTATTAATCGTTACAGATTAATTAATTAAAGGCTTTTTTTGGTATAGTTAATTTAATTTTATGGAGGTAATTGATATGAAAGTTTATCTAATTCGCCATTCAGAACCAGACTTTACCCAAGTTGATCAAGCCGGCTATGTTGGTTATGGTCGTGACTTAACTCGTCTAACGCCAAGAGGAATTGATATTGCTGATAAAGCAGCCAAAAATCCCTTATTTAATAATATGCAATTACTCCTTGTTTCTCCCTACACTAGAACTATGGAAACAGCTCTAGAAATTGTTCGTTATCATCCCCAAATACCAGTAACAGTAGAACTGCTTTTACATGAGTGGCGTCCTGACAAAACAGGTCGTAAATTGACTGGTTATCCTATGGTTAAGGCTGCTTATGAAGATTATCTACATAATACTCATAATTCTGATCTTAACTATGAAACTGCCGATGAGGTTATCCATCGCGTTGAATCTGTCTTAGACAAATACAAGGACCGCTATGACACAATTGGCTGTGTTACTCACGGACAAGTCATTCGACGAATGATGAATATTAATATGAAAACTCAAATTCCTTATTGTGGAATTTATCGACTCAATTATAAATAGATACTTAATCCTCGACCGCTCCATCATATGGATGAATGCAATCGGCTAAACGCGATTGTATGTAATTTATTTCAGTCTTCTTCAATTCACGAGTCTCTTTAATTGTCTGAACTAATCCCATAATTGTATCATGCTCTTCTTGATTGGCTAAATCCAAACAATAACCATTACGACGCAAAAAGAAATCCATCGCCGCAATAGCAGTTTCGGTGTTATATTTAGCAAAGATATCATCACAAATTATTGTACAGAATAAATGTGTTAAATAGATATTTACTTGATCAAATTGATTAAGAAATTCTATATTGCTTTGTAATCTTTTTTCACTAAAGGTTATTTCTTCGCTATCTTCAATTGCTAAGTGTATAGCAACTACTTGATCATAGGTTAATTTTTCGAGTTTATTTTCCATGCTCTTCTCCGTTAAATAAGATTCTTCTAGAATATCCTAAAATCTAGGACATGACAATCAATTAAAAAAGTTGATGACTTTTATCATACTATCATCAACTTTTTTGTTTAAATTATTTTTTCAATCTCTAACAAATCGCTAACTTGATAATCACGTGCAAAATCAACCTTTTGATCATTCAAAAGAATTGTATGTGCCCCAACGCTTTTACCAAACTCAACATCAATTTGACGATCGCCAATAACCCATAGATCTTCTTTTTTAAGATCGTATTTATCCATCAAATAATTAAGCATTTCAGGATTGGGTTTTCTCTTAAATCCGTCCGCAACACTAATGATTTCTTTAAAATAGTGTTCAATTCCTAATGACTTTGTCAAATTATAAATTGACTGATCACGATGCGTCACTATGAACTGCATACTATGATTCTTATCATAATAATCTAGCACATTTTTTATATGTGGTATCAAAGTTATTTTGTCATGATACTCTTTTTCATATCTGAAATAAGTAGTATAAAAAATCTTCACTGCCTGCTTAACATCATCTTGATCTTTTAGTAATTCAGTGACAAATTTTCTAACTGATGTTTTCTTAGCTTCTTTAAAAATTGTATCTTTCGATAGACTAATGTCAAAGTTTTCCCGTAATGACTTTTGGGTAGCGGAGACAATCCCAGGATAACTATTGGCAATAGTATCATCAAAATCCCAAACAATACTTTTCATATTTATTTTATCTCTCCATTAAAATAGTTACTGGTCCATCATTAGTTAAAGATACTTGCATATCAGCCCCAAATTCGCCAGTCTCAACGTTCAAACCATATCCCCGTAACAAATCATTGAAGTGATCATATTTTTTGCTGGAAGCCTCGTAATTACCTGCTCCTGTAAAACTTGGTCGATTGCCATGTTTAGTATCAGCATACAATGTAAATTGCGAAATTGATAAAATCTGACCATTGACATCCTTAATTGATAAATTCATTTTATCATCAGAATCAGAAAATATGCGCATATTGATAATTTTACGAGCCATATATTCCAGTGTTTCTTCAGTATCTTCATCTGCAAAGGCCACCAATAAACAAAATCCCTGATCAATTTGACCAAGGATTTTTTCGTCTACAGCAACCTTCGCATTAGATACTCGTTGTATTACAACTTTCATCTATGCTACCGTCCTTTTAATTTCATAGATATTTGGGATATTCTTCAATTTTGAAATAATACTGTCCAAATGTTCCTTGTTATTCACGCCAATACTTACATGAATAATCGCCATTTTCTCTTTATCCAGACGACCAATCACATTATTCAAAGTATTAGTATTAGAATTGATAACTTGTAAAACCTCATTGATTAAACCATTACGATTGAAAGCATAAACATCCAATTCAGCCGTGTAACGTTTCTCTTTGGTTACATTATCCCAACTGACATCGATAAAACGTTTCTTAGCCTCTTCACTTTGGACATTAGGACAATCAGCTCGATGAATCGTTAAGCCACGTCCCTTAGTAATATAGCCGACAATCTCATCCCCAGGAATTGGACTGCAACACTTAGCTAAACGAATCAATAAATTATCGATTCCTTGAACAGAAATACTAGAATTAGCGTTATTCCGTTCCTTCTTGAGCTTGGCATTTTCAGATTGAGGCTGAGCTGGCTGTTCATCTGTATTAGAAATAACTTGATCTTCGAGCTCTTTTTTCTCGGCTTCTTTCTTCCGATCAGGATCTTCACTAACTAATTTGTGAACCACGTTAATTGGCGAAAGCTCTCCATAACCAACTGCATTAAATAATTCATCCGGATCAGTGTAGTTGAATATCTTCATTGCCAACTCTAGATGCTTCTTATCCAAATATTTCTTGCTAGAAAGCGAGCGATTCTTCAACTCATTTTCAATAGACTCTCGGCCGAGAACAATATTTTCTTCACGATCCTTAGTTCTAAAATAACGCTTAATTTTATTACGAGCTCTAGCCGTATATACAACATTGACCCAATCACGACTTGGTTTGGAATTGGAGTTGGTCAACATTTCTACAATATCGCCATTCTTCAATTGATAATTCAAAGGTACCATTTTGCCATTTATCTTGGCACCAATAGAATGGTTACCAACCTCAGTATGAACTTGATAAGCAAAATCTAGAGTGACAGCACCCTTAGGCAATTCAATAACCTCACCTTCAGGAGTAAAGACATAGACTCGATCGTTAAAAATCTCACCTTTAACCGACTTCATAAAATCAGAAGCATTGTCAGAATTTTCCTGCAATTCTAATATCTCTCGGAAAATATCAATTTTTTGTTCATCATCGTCTAAATGAACTCCTTCAAAATTACCTTCCTTATAAGCCCAGTGAGCAGCAACACCATATTCAGCAACTTGATGCATTTCAAAAGTTCTAATCTGAACTTCAAGAGGCTGTCCACCCGGTCCTATAATTGTCGTATGAAGTGATTGATAGCCATTAGCTTTAGGAACAGCAATGTAATCCTTAAAACGTCCCGGAATAGGTTTCCACTTGGAGTGAATTGATCCCAAAACGGCGTAACAATCCTTTACGGAGTTAACAACAATTCTAATAGCAAGCAAATCATACAATTCTGAAAATTGCTTATGTTTGTCTCGCATTTTCTTATAGATAGAATAAATATGCTTAGGACGACCATAGATATCATATTTAATACCCAATGCATCAACACTCGTCTTAATATAGTCAATTGCTTCAGCAATATAGGCTTCACGCTGATCACGCTTGCTATTCATCAAATGAACAATTCGATAATATTGTTGAGGATTAATGTAATGCAATGATAGATCCTCAAGCTCCCACTTGATCTTACTAATACCTAAACGGTCAGCCAAAGGAGCATAGATCTCTAAAGTTTCATTAGCAATGCGTCTTTGTTTATCTGGGCGTAAAGCTTTCAAAGTTCTCATATTATGCAAACGATCTGCCAATTTAACCATAATGACACGCAAATCTTTAGCAGTTGCCAACAACATTTTACGGTGATTTTCAGCTAAAAGCTCCTGATGAGAATGATATTTATACTTACTAATCTTAGTAACGCCATCAACAATGGTAGCTACTTGATCTCCAAATAATTCTCTAACATCCCCTAAAGTAACATTGGTATCTTCTACTACATCATGTAGATAGCCAGCTGCTACTGTGTAGGGATCCATACGTAACGAAGCGAGAATCTGTGCTACTTGTGTTGGATGAATAATATATGGTTCACCAGTAGCACGTTTTTGTTCTTTATGAACATAAGCTGCAAAATTATAGGATTTATTGACAAACTCAACGTGTTCCTCATTCATGTAGCCTCGACAGATATCTAAAACTTCTTCTGGCGTATAATCTTTATTTTTTTTCATAGAAATATTCACCCCGTTACAATAAAAAGCACTCAACGAGTGCTTTTTATTTAATTACATATTATTATGATGGCTTTATCATCAAATTACAATTACTTTTCCTTTTCAAATAAGAAATAAATTAGAATACTTAAAACTAAGTAAATCCCTGCTAGGAAGTACCCATAGCGACCATATTTGACGAAGACGCTTATGACAAATATTACAGGAAAAATAACTAAATTATAAAATGATAAACTGTATTTTCTTGAAAACCAACCGATAAACCCGGCAAAGAAAACATTAATAATAAAAAATAGCCAGATAATACGATTTGTTCGTCCCAAATGAAAGAGATTAAACAAGATTGGCATGATAAATACCAAAACTATGGAGATTAAGGCAATGTAAGTCGTCTTTGATTTTTCAATTTTATTCCAAATATTTTTCACGATCTATTCCTCATTTTACAGTTAGTTCGTACTTATATGATATCACTGATAGGAAGTACATGGGAGCTGTTTCTGCCCGCATGATCCTTGGTCCTAAACCGACTGACAAAAAGTCAGCTTGATTCAAATAATCTACTTCATCGGGTGAAAATCCACCTTCTGGTCCAAAAGCGCAGAGCAATGATTTAGGTTCTTGATTCAATGTTTGAGCTAAAAGACTGATTTCGCCTTGTTTAGCTGATTCTTCATACGCTATCAAGTTAGTTTCGGCTTTATAATTGACCAAATCTTTTAATTTATTGACATAGACAACTTTAGGAATGATTCGTCTTTTTGATTGTTGTGCTGCATTTTTGGCAATTTCCTGCAAACGAGCAACTTTCTTTTCAATTACATTAGATTTCCAATTCATAATCGAATATTTTGAATCGAAAAAGATAATTGTTTTAGCACCCAACTCTGTTGATTTCTGGGTAATCCATTCAATTTTATCTTTTTTAGACAATGAGCAAGCAATCGTCACTGCAACTGGTAATTCAGTGCTTGGAAAAGTTGATTTGCTTACATTGGTTGAAATTTGCCTTTCATCTGCATCAATTTTTTCAATTGTAGCTTCAAAAAGGGTCTCAGTTTCATCGACTAAATAAATTACATCACCTTTTTTATGACGCAAAACTTTTGCAACATGACGATAAGTTTCAGGATCATCAATTATAAAATTATTCTTTTCAATTACTTTATTAACGAAGTATTGCTCCATCTTCTGCCTCAAATTCTTCTTTTCTTCTACAAATTAACGTTGACCAGCCTTTTAAGTGGAAAGCTTCCAAAACGACAAAACCAATCTCGGCCATTTTTTGCGTAATCAGTGCTTCTTTTTCATTAATAATACCAGATAATACAACAAAACCATCTTTATTTAAATGAGCATCAATATCAGGAATGAATTGTAAAATCACGTCAGCCAAAATATTAGCAACGATTACGTCAACTTTACCATCTACTCCATCTAATAATGAATTTTCAAATACTTCAATATCCTCACAACCTGGATTCAATTGAATATTTTCCTTAGCTGCTCTGACTGCTTCAGGATCAAGATCAAACGCTTGAATATCCTTCACACCCAATTGACGAGCTTGAATTGAAAGAATTCCTGAACCAGTACCTACATCATATAATGATTTTGCATCGCCAAGAATTAATTCTAAAGCTTGCATACATGAATATGTCGTTGGATGCGTTCCAGTGCCAAAAGATTTACCTGGATCCATCACAATGATATGCTCATCAGAATACTTAGGTTGATAATCGACCCAATTGGGAACGACAGTTAAATAGCGACTGATTTTTACTGGATGATAATATTGTTTCCATTCATTTTCCCAACTGCTGTCATCTAATGCACTGACTGAAACTTCAACACCTGTCATATCAAAGCCAAACTCGGGCAACTTATTCAATTGTGTTTTTAAATCAGTTAATATTTTTTCATTATAGTTATTTTCATCAAAATAGGAATTAATCTTTGTTTTGACGCTGTTATCTTCATCATCAACCATTTCTGTACCATTAGCACCTACACGCATAAAAGCATCAGAGATGATCTCAGGATCGAAATCATTTGGGATTGCGACCGTTATTTTTTTCCAAATCATTAAACGTTCCTCCATTTATAATAAGATTACTAAAAAAACCACATAAAAAAAAGACGTTACCGTCTTATTTAACTAAAATATTCAATGCTTGTAAAAATTCCTCTTGGCGAGCTCTAATCTTTGATTGAGCTTTTTCAATACTTGAATGATCAACTAGATTATGATCTACGTCCATGTAATTAACCATATCAATCAAATCCATGAAATAGTTATTTAATTTTTCAGCAATTGTACTATTCTCCAAATTATATTTGGAAAGATACGAATTACAAAGTTTGATAAAGCTCTTGATATTTGTCAAATAATTGTCAATCCAACGTGAATAAGTTTCATATCTAAGAGCTTCCCCTCGCTCAATTAACTTAATCGTTTTGAGATATTCCGTAAAAACCTCATTATATGTTACGAATCTCTCTAATAATACGTTAGTTTCCAATATACGATATTTACTTGTTTTTGTTGTCATAACAATACACCTCATTTCTCATTCCTTTTTTTTACACTATACCATATGAATTTATTTGTAAAGCATTAGTTTAAATTTATATCGAATATAAAAAAAAGAACAACCTATTTATTTTCAGGTTGTTCTTTTTTATCGACCACTTTTTTTCTTAGGGATTCATTGTCCTTAAATAATTTTTGAGCCTCAGATAATTTTTCGGGACTATTCTTAATTTCTTGAGAAATTTTACTAAAATCATTCTTGGCAGGATCTTCTTGATATTTTTTGAAAAAACTCATAGTAATCGCTCCTTATCCTGTTGTATCGCTAAATATTATATAACAACTACCGAATAATAACCCTATAAAATAAAAATAAATTATTGCGCATAGTCTTTGCTTTTAAAAAATATTAGCTTTGTTATTATATACTAAGTAAGATTTAAAGTTTTGGGGATTGGTGACATATATGAGTAAAAAAAAGAAAAAGATTCAAAAGACCCTAGTTGAAAAAATACTAGATAAAGAAAAAGTTGCATATGAGCCTATGACTTTCGAAACTGAAACTGATGGCGATACGCAAGAATTAGTAACCGATAAGAGCACTCGCAACGGCTATAAGATTTATAAAACACTAGTTTTAACTGGTAATAAAACTGGTCCATTGGTGGGAATGCTACCTTTAGACAAACATTTAAGCTACAAAATGTTGGCTAAGCTTTCTGGAAACAAAAAAGTCGGTATGGTTCCATTGAAGGATCTAGTCAAAACCAGTGGTTTCGAACATGGAGCTAACAGTCCTGTTGGAATTCATTCACTTCATAACTATCCGATTTATTTTGCCAAGGAAGCTGACGAATCAGAAAAAATCATTGTTTCTGCTGGTAAAATTGGACAATCAATTTTAGTTGAACCACACGATTTAGCTAAAGCCGTTAATGCTAGCTTCGGGGACTTTGCTGTAGATAATCCTGAGTAGATATAAAAAAGCTCCAATGACTGAATTGTCATTGAAGCAAATTATATCTTTACATTAAGCAGCTTTATTGTTGTTCTTTAAGTTGCTGATAGCTTTTTCGATGGTTGTACCGTTACCAAAGTTATTGCTATCATTAACATCAACTGCTGTGAATAATTGATCGTTAAGATCTAAAAGAATTCTATATTTCATATTATTCACGCCTCCTTTATTGTTCCGTGTCTCTGAGAGGTAGCGACTGTGATTATAGTATTAGCTTCGCCAAGTAAAGTCAACCAAAGTGTCTTTCTCTTGACTTTATCGTGATTATGAATAGAATTTAAGTCACACATAGAAAAGGAGAACTAAATGAACAATATTTGGAAATATGTTTTGGGCTTCTTTATCGCCCTTCTATTATTCTCAATCTTCATTCATATAATACTTCCACTAATCGTAATTCTTGCGATTGTTGGTGGAATTTATTATTTGTATCGGAGACATCAAAATAACAAATTCACTCCTGAGGGACGTAAAAAAGTAAATTAAAGTATATTAAAAAGCAAAAACAATGGGCTGTTCGTCAAATCAAGTTGATGGC